>NZ_JBHJMR010000001.1:0-695452 GCF_042310355.1 Wenzhouxiangella indolica
AGAGCCCGGTGAGTCGAGAGGCTCACGCCGGGTTCTGTGAGCGGCCGAGGGGGCAGTTCCCTCGGCCGACTCGACCGCCTCCTCTAAAATGGTCTCTAAGAGGGGGCGGACAGGAGCTGACAGTGAAGTATTCAGAAGAACGCAGACGGGCCGTGCTGGCCAAGCTTTGCCCACCGCACAACCGATCCGTGCGAGAGGTTGCCGCCGAGGAAGGTGTTTCGGAAGCCACCCTGTACAACTGGCGCAAGCAGGCTCGCGACCGTGGTGAGCTGTACCCCGACGCCGGCTCTGACGCCCAGGGCTGGAGCGCCCGGGACAAGTTCGCTGCCGTGATAGAAACCGCACCGATGAACGAGTCCGAGCGCTCGGAGTACTGCCGCAAGCGCGGGCTGTATCCGGAGCAGCTGGCCGCCTGGCGCCGGGCCTGCGAACAGGCCAACGACTGGGCCGAGGAGCGCGGTGCCCAGCAGATCAAGGCCGACCGCGAGCAACGGCGCCGCACGCGCGAACTCGAGCGCGAGCTGGCGCGCAAGGACAAGGCCCTGGCCGAGACGGCTGCCTTGCTCACCTTGTCAAAAAAAGCCCGGGCGATCTGGGGGGACGGAGAGGACGAATGATCAGCACCCCGGATCGCCACAAAGCTGTTGAGCTGATCAACGAGGCCCGAGACTCTGGCGCCCGTCTCAGGCCCGCATGCCGGGCAATGGGCATCACGGCGCGCACCTATCAGCGCTGGACGACAGATGGCAGCGTCCACGCCGACCGGCGGCCGGAAGCGGTTCGTCCGCTGCCGTCTCATGCTCTGAGTAATATGGAGCGACAGGCCATCGTGGCCGCTTGCAACGAGCCCGAGCACGCCTCGATGCCGCCGGGCCAGATCGTGCCGAAGCTGGCCGACGAAGGCCGCTACCTGGGCTCGGAATCGACGTTCTACCGCGTCCTTTCGGCTGAAGATCAGCAACATCATCGCGGACGCGCCAAGCAGCCGCGCTCGTCCCGGCCACCGGCGACACACGGTGCCGATATGCCGAACGCCGTGTGGTGCTGGGACATCACCTGGTTGCCTGCCGATATCCGGGGCCGCTTCTTCTTCCTGTACCTGATCATGGACCTGTTCAGCCGCAAGATCGTGGGCTGGGAAGTGCACGAGAACGAGAGCGCCGTGCACTCCAGCGACCTGGTCCAGCGGACCGTCTGGAAGGAGGGCTGTACCGGAAAGACGCTGGTGCTTCACGGTGACAACGGCAGCCCGATCAAGGGTCAGACGGTGCAGGTCATGCTCGGCAAGCTCGGGATCACCGCCTCGTTCAGCCGTCCGAGGGTCAGCGACGACAACGCCTTCGTCGAATCGCTGTTTAGAACCTGTAAATACGTGCCGCACTTCCCGAAGACCGGCTTCGCCTCGCTCGAGGCCGCGCGCGAGTGGGTCCGTGACTTCGTCGACTGGTACAACCATCAGCACAAGCATCGCGGTATCAACTACGTCACGCCGCACCAGCGCCACACCGGGCAGGACATCGAGATCCTGGCCAAGAGGCACGCCGTCTACCAGGAGGCACGAGACCGGAACCCACAGCGCTGGAGCAGAGATACCCGGGACTGGTCACCGGTCGGAACCGTGTGGCTGAACCCGGCGAAGGAAGAGCAGCCGAAACGTCGAGCTGCCTAAGCATGGATAAGGCGACATCTATCTTGACAACCACCGGCTAGACGGCGACGCAGCGGGGTAGAAAGTGAAGCCTCTTTGCGGGCTACAAGAAACTGATTATGAAGCTATCCAACGAACTATGGATGCTCTTAACTGACCCTATGTTTACCTCAAAGAAGTATCTATCATTGTCAGGGGAGTGATAAAACGTTTTTAATTCAACCATTCTTTCTTTCACTCGCCGTTCTCCATTATACTCTACGGCAACAAGATGGTTAGTTTCGTTCGTGATCGCAAAATTCGAATCGTAAGGTCCTTCGGTATCAGAGTTAAGGTTTATATTACAGTCGTAGCAGAAAACATAAACGCTAGGGTTTGAATTGAGATTGCCTTCAATTGCCTGCTGTGCAGTCTCTTCATTGGCCCAGTATTTCGTTGTTCCTGTAAGACCGTCAGGGTAAGTTTCGATTGTGCTGTTTGAACGATAGACGTCAAACTGCCACTCAAGTTGACCGTTGTCTTCAAGGATAGTCGCGTATTCGAAGGAGATCTCTGAAGCTGCTTCGTGCTCCTGACAGACAGCGCCGGTGGAGGTCGAGCCGCTTGAGGGCATGAGAAGAACCTCACTCCAATTTGGATCACCACCTACGGCGCGATAGCGGAGGCGAACTTCGTCGATTCCGGTGCTTTCGTAATCGCAGACTCGGGCCTGTACCAGGCGCATACCCTCGAAGCCTTCTTCCAACCCCCGAATATTGGCGATGGTTTCAGCCTGGAAGCCATCGGTGAAGATTCGGTCCTGCGCGAGAAGAGGTGCTAGGCCGAACAAGGCGGTCAATAGACCTATTTGGAGCGGTTTTTGAAACATCCTGTAATCAACCCCAATGCTCGAATGAAGTCTGTCTAGCCGCCTGAATTGGCGCGGCATGGCGAGCCAATGATGGTCCGTGCTCGGTCGGCTAACTCTCATCAAGCGATTCTGTAGCGTTTTGTCCCCAATGGTCGCAGGCACAACGGAGCGGAGCGGTCAGGCTGGTTGTGCTGCGTCTTGAAGTTCGGTGGCGGAATCCGGTCCCCTCACTGCCTGAATTCTTTCAAAACGCAAGCGCCATTGCAAGGTCAATGGGATCGGGCTTGTCTCGCGGATGATCCTGCACTTCTACTGCGGCTCAGCCCATCTCGGCACGAATGTTTTCGTGGACGACGTTGAGCTGACTGAACAACGCGTCAATGATGTCTTCCTCGCTAGCAAAAAGCTCGTCAGGGCCGCCGTCGTGGATTCGCGTGAAGGGCGGCTCGTAGAGCGCCTCCGGCGGCATGACACCGCGGGCGGTGAGTTGTTCGATGATCATCTCAACGAAGCGGATCTGGTCTGGGCTGAGGCTGCGGTCATTCAGGAACTCGGCGAATGCTTCCTGGGCTGCTGTTCGGTCCATGCCGACCAGGCTTCTGACAAACCAGGCCAGTGAAGGGGCGCCGTTTCGTTCTAGCAGATTATTGAGCAAGCGGGGTCCGTCTTCGTCGCCGATCTCAGTGAGCGTGCGTTCCAGGCCCTCGAGGTCGGTTTCGGTCAGCGGTTGGTTGGTCCGTAGCCGGTGGATGACCAAGTGGTCCTGGTGGTTCTTCAGGTATTCGCGGACCTTCTTCTCGTACTGCGCTCCGGTCATCTTGGGCATGGGGACAACATCCTCGTCCCGGATGTCGCGGACCTCGTCCTGGAAGTTAGTGTAGATCACCGTGCGTTCCTTGCGCTCGAGTAGCGGCACCAGGCCGCGCAGACGTAAGCGGAGATCTTCGAGCAGCTCCAGGTTCGTGCCTTCCCACCACTGGGCTTCCTGCACGGCCGCGAGCAGCCCGAGCTGCTCCTTGACGGCAGGCACGTTGGTCTTCTCTTCCAGCAGGCCGGCCAGCTCGACGACGCGCTTTCTGTGGCGCTCGAATGTGCCGGTGTCTGCCTCGACCAGCGCCAGTTGCAGGCGCAGGGCAGTCAGATCGAACAGGCGCGATTCGATATCGTCGTTAGGTTGCTCGCTGGGCAGTCCGGCCACCTCGTCGTGCAGTACTTGCCGGGCGGTGTCGCTGATCCGCTGCCAGGCGCCCAGGTCGTTGAATCGCTCGACCGCCTCCAGGTGCATCCGCACGATGAAATTGTCGTGATTCATGGCCTGTACCTGGCCGTGCAGGGTGTCGACCAGGCGATTGTGTAGGTGCTGGTCGGGATCAAGATCAGGTGAGGTCTGCAGGTGGGTGAGGAGGTCGACTCGGGCACGGAACAGGCGCTCGCCCAAGGGCGCGCTGGGGTGGGCCTCGATGCCTTTCGGGTTCTCGCGGAAGAAATCGAAGTTGAAGCAGAAATCGAAGACGCGGAAGTCTTGTTTATTCTCGCCGGGGCCGAACAGGTCCGGTCGCAGACGGGTGCCCCGGCCGATCATCTGCCAGAACTTGATCTTGGAATACACCGGCTTGAAGAACACTAGGTTGGCGACCTCGGGCACATCGATGCCGGTGTCGAGCATGTCGACCGAAATGGCAATGTGCGGCGGCTTGTCCGGGTCGGAGAAGTCGTCGATCAGGGTCTGGGCGTATTTGACGCGGTTGTCGATCACGCGTGCGAACGAGCCCTGGAGATGCGGGTAGTGGTGGTCGAAGCGCTTCTCGATGAACGCGGCATGGTCGTGATTGCGCGCGAAGATGATGGTCTTGGCCAGGCGGTCGCCGCCCTCGACGTGGTGGCCGTGTTCCATCAGGTGCTGGAGCACCTTGTCGACGGTGTCCTGGTTGAACAGCCACTGATTGACGGCGCCGGCGTTGATCTGGCGGGGCAGGCCGGCCTCGTCGACATCGTCACCCCAATCCAGGCTTTCCCATTCGGCCTTTTCCTCCTCGCTGAGCTCGTCGTAGTGAATGCCCTCGCGCGGAAACTTGAGATCAACCTGCTGCACCCTGGGCGGTACCAGAAAGCCGTCGCGCACGGCCTGGTCGAGCTCGTAGGCGTCGGTGGGCACGCCGGGCTCGAGGTCGAACAGCTCGTAGGTGTTTCGATCCACTTCCTCACGCGGAGTGGCGGTCAGGCCAACCAGCAGGGAGTCAAAGTAGCGGAAAATGGCGCCGAACTTCTGGTAGACCGAGCGGTGGGCCTCGTCGATGATGACCAGATCGAAATGGCCGACGCCGAAGTGGGCCTCGCCGCCGTCGCTCGCGTCGATCAGGTTCATCATGGTCGGGTAGGTACATGCGTACACCCGGCCCTGTTGGTCTTTCTCGGTGACCAGGTTGACCGGGCTGGACTCGGGCAGGTGGGCCTTGAACGCGCCGACGGCCTGGTTGACCAGCGAGACGCGGTCGGCCAGAAACAGTGCGCGCTTGACCCAGCCGGCGCGCTGCAGGGCATCGACCAGGGCGATGGCGGTGCGCGTCTTGCCGGTTCCGGTGGCCATGACCAGCAGGGCCTTGCGGCGCGCGCTGGCGAACTGCTCGAAAATCTGGGCGATGGCGCGTTTCTGGTAGTAGCGCCCGGCAATTTCGTCGTTGACTTCGGCCACGGCCAGGCTCTGACGCTGCTGTCGGCGCAGGATCAAGCGTTCGAGCTCGGCTTTCTTGTAGAAGCCGGCAATCTCGCGCTGCGGGTAGGCCTGATCGTCCCACAGCCAGGTCTGGTAGCCGTTGGTGTAAAAGATGATCGGGCGTTGCCCGTGCATGGCCTCCAGACAGTCGGCATAGAGCTTGGCCTGCTGGCGGCCGGTGGTCGGGTCGACGGTGGAACGCTTGGCCTCGACCACGGCCAGCGGCTTGCCGTCGTCGCCCCACAGTACGTAGTCGACGTAGCCCGTGCCCTTTTCGTTGGGCATGCCGGTGACTTTGTACTCCCGATCGTGCGGGCCGTCCAGCGTCCAGCCGGCCAGACGCAGGCTGGTGTCGATGTGCAGCCGCCGGGTGTCGGCTTCCGACAGGTCGATGTCCAGCGGCCGGGATTCGCTCTCGGCACGGATCTCGGCGATCTGCGCGCGCAGCTCCTGCAGCTCCGCATCGAGCGCGTCGCGCTCGCGTTGGCGGCGCAATGCGGTCTCGTTCTGTTCGGCGAGTTGCTGTTCCAGGGCTTCCAACTCGGCGCGCGGCACCGCTTCCTCGGGCTTGATCGGGCGGGGCACGCGCTCGTCGCTGAAGGCCGCCCCGGCGCGCGAGACGTCCGGCGTGTAGGTGCGCACCAACCAGTAGCACAGGTTGTGCAGTTCCTTGACTACCTGCAGCGCCTCGGATTGATGGATCTTGCGCTGCTGGTGCACGGCCAAATTGCCGACCTTTAGCACCAGCCGCGCCTTCTGAAACAGCGGCGGCGGCAGTAAATTCTGGAAGCTGGGCTCGTGAATCAGTGCGCCGAGCTTCTGATCGTAGGGCATGCGCAGCGCCGGATCGTGGCGATACAGCCAGTGGACCAATGCCTCCAGGCCGAAGCGGGCGTGGAAGCAAGCCGCGCGTGGGTCGCCGAACACATGACCTTCCGCCCGCCGGGCCGCCTCGCCAATGGCGCTGAAGCGGTCGGGGAGGAAGGCGAAATTACTCATAGCTTCGGCAGCTTACCGGGCGTGTGCCGCGAAATAAAGGCTCGTCCGGAGCCATGGAGGAACCGGTTTGTTGATCAAATTTGGTCGGATTTGATCAACAACGGATCTTGTTGCGCAAGAGTGAGCAACAAGCTCGGGCTCTACGAAATAGGTAGATGTCATCGACATTTCCCCCGAACCTGTCGAAATAAGCCGATTCTATCGACACATCGAGCCCGCCGAAACTTGGACTTTTGGCATCGAGCAGCCTCATTCGGCCAGACGTCGGGCCGGTTCGATTAGCTCGCCCATCACGCGTCGTCCCAGTGACTCAAAGGTCTTGAGGCTAGGCCGATGGCGGGCCAGCAACCCGGTGATGCAGGTATGGTGGGCCTCTTCGAGATCCTCCGAATGCTCGGGCTGGAGCAATTGTTCCAGGCCGCTTCCTATGGTTGCAAGCCAGGGACCGCAGTCATCGGGGAATGTGGTACTCAGCGCAGTGGCCCAGGCTTCTGGCCATGACCCAATCGCGTCTTCATCCTCTCTTTCTGCCAGAAATGCCAGCGCGAGCACCCTGCCCAGATCCTTGCTCGATCGCCGAATGCGCCGCCCGGCAATCAGGCCGGACATGGTTTCGGTGCCGAGATGCGGGTGGTGGAGCAGGTTGGCCAGGGCCATCATTTCCGGCCTGGCGATCTTCAGGCCCGAATCAGTCGGAAGCGGATCGAGTTCTGCCAATGCCAGAAAGCGGAAGCTGCACAAGGCGAAGTGCCCGAAGTCAGTCTCCAGCCGCTGAAATCGCCGCCCAGCTTGCTGGCCTTCTTCAGGGGATGAAAGTAGTTCCAGAAACCACTGATCCTCCTCGGGCGGCACAAGGCGAACGACCGGCAATTGCTCGGTTGGGTCGCTGGCGTCTCCCGGTTGCGACCACTCTGTGCCTTCCCTCATTCGCCAGCCATTCTTCAGCAGCGCTTCGGCAGTCTTCCGTCCCGAGGCCTGCGCGCGCAAATGGGGCGAAAGCAGGCAATCGATGTCCTTGGTTCTGACCGGTTCCTCGTCATCCGGAGACACGAAGCGAGCTGCGGCCGCGAGGCTGCCGATGATGATGGCATCGTCGCGGATGTCTTCTGGCAGAGCGGCGGCCAGTTGTCGGAGCGTCCCGTGGGGTGAGGTCAGCATGGATTCACGCTCTCGCCGTGTGGCGGGTTCTGCCCTGCTCGAAGGCCTTGATCAGCTCTTCGGTTTGGGCTTCCAGTCGGGCATCGTGCAGGGCCAGCAGGCAAGTGACCGGATCGGCCCAGCGCGTGTCGGATTGCGGGTCGTGCTGGAAAAGGGGTTCGGCGCGGTGGACCGGCCAGATCACCAGAGCCGGGTTGGCAGTGCTGAACGGTGCGGGTTCCAGCGCCGGATCGATCTGCCGGGCCAGTTCCTTTGACCGATCCAGCAGTTTGCCGCTCACGCAGATATCCAGGCGCGAATACCCTACGAGGTCGAATTCGGGATCATAGTGATGTGCGGCATGAATACCGCCGATCGCGGTCTCGGGCAGAGCGAGCTTGAGAAAGCGCTTCAGCAGGCTTTCCGGCGTCCGAGCCAGTTCCGTCGCCACGGTGAACTTTCGGCAGAACTGGCCGCGCTCATAGGCGCTGACGAAGCGGCTCCATTCCTGGCGCGGGAAATGCTTCAGCTCGACCCGGCGATCCGAATGGCGCCGGATGCTCGGGCCCAGCTTGCTGAGCCCATTGGCCACTGTGGGGTAGCTGAAGTCGGTTGCCGCAGTGATCGATTCGGTGGTCATCGGGCCCGTACCGAGCAAGTAGGCATTTACTAGATGCTCGAAGACCAGGTCTTGGGCAGCGGGGCGGGGCGGCCGAGCGGTGGATTTCTTTGTGAAGTGCCCCAGCAGCGCATGGTCCACGCTGTCCGCTTCTTCCGCAGTAAGCCCCGCTTCTCGCAGGGCGGCGGGCAGTAAATCGTGTTCTGGAAGCTCGAGAATCCGCAGGCGTTCGTACACTGCCGGCTGAAGTATCTTTCCGGCACTGTTCACCTCGTCCTCCAGGCGCTGGGCGCTGAGCCGATTGCCCAACAGCAGTAGCAGGCCGCGGTGCTCTGGATGGTCGGCCAGCCACCCGGCCAGTTCCATCAGCGCCGCACGCAAATCCCGCACGGCGTGGGGCCTGAGGACGGGCAGCACGGCAACATCGTGCGAGGTGATCAGATTGGAGTGGCTGCTGCGAATGGCTATCTCCTCCCGCGTTGGATGGCGCCGATTCAGTATAACTCAAACTTGCACTTTGATATTAAACATGCACTTTAACATTTAAGTTGCACTTGAGTCACTAGCTGATCAGCAGAGCTGGAAGCCTCACCAGGCGGGTACTACGGCTGTCTCCAAGCGTCTGGCTTGCGAATCTGGCGTCCGTGCCCGGCAATGACTGGATCGGGTAGCTGGCTGTTTCTGAGGTGATGGGGGCGAATGTGCTTGAAAAAGTCGCAGTTCAGGTTGAGTTCCCGGGTCGGCCGATTGGCCACGGAGGCCACCCCAACCGTCTTGCCTTGCGCTCGCGCTAGATGCAGAGCTTCGGCCAGGTCGGAGTCGTTGGAAATCACCAGGGCCACATCGAAACGGTCGGCCCAGGCGTCGTTCACCAGGTTGACCGCTAGATTCACGTCCGACCCCTTTTCCTCCCTGACCCAGACCTCGGCAAACTGCTGCCCGCCGAGCGGTTGAACCAGCTTGCAAGTCTTTGTTTCCACCTTGAATTGGCCGAACTGGCAGGTGATGTGCGGGATGTGAGCCTGAAGGGCCCGGATGTAGATGTCCTGTCTGGTTGGCAGGTCGGGGTCGGCTGGCGTGGCGGAAACTCGAGCGGTGTAGTAACGGAGGGACACCACCGTGTTGTGGCTTTGCAGGAGGGCGCTGGCCAGTCGGTCCAGATCCAACCACTTGAATTCGTCGTTTCCCTTCAGGGCCGCGTAGTAGAGATTGAATCCGTCTACGTAGACAGCCGTCCGCGCATGATTTGCCACGCCAATTTCCCGAACCCAGAAAAGGCAACGGCCCCCGAAGGAGCCGTGCGGCCCGGCTACCGAAGCAGTCCGGGGCTGTAGCTTTGAATATTGGGGGAACAGGCGTTGACTGTCAAGTGGCCTGACACTTCGGCGTGTCAGAGCTCCCCGGCAAATGCACGCGCCTGCAGGGCGGCGAACAGGGTGTCGAGTTCGGCCAGATGGGTGCGCAGGCGGGATTTTTGCTGCTTTATTGCTTGGGTGATTGTCGCGAATCGGCGTTGCATCGCCAAAGGAGGGGCGGGGACTGGAAGGCGCTTGATGATTCCCATGTTAAGGCCTGACATGATCGCTCCTTTGGCGTTGTCCTGAAGATAGCGGCGCGCCATTGGGTGACGTAAGAAAAAGGCATGCAAGTATTCTGGCAAGCAGCGCTCCTGGTCGAGTGAAATGCAGCAAAGATGTTTTGTGTTGATGGCCACCCCAATATCCTCTGGAACGATGGCGCATCTTCCGCACGTGCCCATGATTGTTATGAGTAAATCTTTTGGTCTGACGGTATAGCGCTTTAGTTTTTCATATTTGGCTGGCGTGATAAATCTTGGCTTGCCAGGGCGAAATTCATTTTCCACGGCATTGTCAATGCCGAGGACAGGAATGCCGTTGTCAACAAACTCGCTATGTAGTAACTGGCTACCAAACGGACCTGTCCGGATAGAGCCCTTCTGTTTCAGCGTCAGATCCTCGACTGTCTCGACAGGCCATCCTGGCGTATCTGGATCCCCGAACATCTCCAGAAAGGTGGATTGCAGCAGGGTGTCGAGCTGGGCGAGAGTTTCGCGTCGTTTGGCCCGCAAGGCATCGGCCGCATCCAGGATGGCGGCGATACGTTTTTGTTCGGGCAGTGAGGGGCATGGAACCTTCAGTTCCTTGAAGAAGTCAGGTGGTACTCGTTTTTGTCCAGCAGCACCCTTCATGCGCGAC
This sequence comes from Wenzhouxiangella indolica, assembly GCF_042310355.1. Taxonomy (NCBI): domain Bacteria; kingdom Pseudomonadati; phylum Pseudomonadota; class Gammaproteobacteria; order Chromatiales; family Wenzhouxiangellaceae; genus Wenzhouxiangella; species Wenzhouxiangella indolica. The sequence continues at coordinate 10,183 of NZ_JBHJMR010000001.1, forward strand.
TTGCCAGATACTCTGACGGCGGGAGACTGCAAGAGGTGGAAAAGGAATCTCCCCAGCAGCTTTTCTCCCGGCCGAATGACATGGAATTCAGTCGAACCGAAGGCCGGAGAATGCGCCAGACCTTCCGCCAACGCCATCTTGCCGTTCTCGTAACAAGGAGTGATTTTAGCTACGATCAGGTCGCCATTGTCGAAGTAGGTGTAGCCCTTTGACACTTCGACATAGGGCTTAGCCTTCGTCTCAACAATGCTTTTCGATAGCTCCGAAACCGCGGCCATCGGCACGAACGAAACAAGGTGACCTGCATCAATCGCACCTTTGGAAAGGCGTGGATTGATCTCGGCAAGCTCCCCCAGCGCTACACGCCTCATTCGAGTAGATCCTCAATCTCCCGCTTGCCTTCTGCAATCTCATCCTCCAAGGCAGCCAGCCGCTCCAGAATCACCTTCGGTGGGTCGTATTCGACGGCTTCGTATTCGACTTCCTTGTAGCGATTGATGGACAGGTCGAAGTCGTTGCCAGCGATCTCTTCCTTGGGGACGAGAAAACTCTGGTCCGTGCGCTGGCGCTTGGCCTCGACTTCCAGGTTCTGCCAGCGTTTAAGGATGTCGGGCAGGTCGGTCTTCTCTGGCTGCGGCGTGCGCTTGTCGTCCAGAGAGAAGCCATCGGCGCGCATATCGTAGAACCAGACATTATCCGTACCGCCGGAGTTGGTCTTGGTGAACAGCAGAATGGCGGTGCTGACGCCAGCGTAGGGCTTGAACACACCCGAGGGCATGGAGATGACCGCATCGAGCTTTTGGTCTTCAACGAGCAGCTTGCGAATGGTTTTGTGGGCCTTGCTGGAGCCGAACAGCACGCCGTCGGGCACGATGACCGCCGCGCGCCCGCCGGTTTTGAGTAGGCGCAGGAACAGGGCAAGAAATAGCAGTTCGGTCTTCTTGGTCTTGACGATCTGCTGCAGGTCGCGCGCGGTGGATTCGTAATCGAGGCTGCCGGCGAAGGGCGGATTGGCCAGAATCAGCGTGTAGCGCCCGGCGTCGTCCTCGGTCGATTCAGCCAGGGAGTCCTTGTAGCGAATATCGGGGTTCTCGACGCCGTGCAGCAGCATGTTCATCGAGCCGATCCGCAGCATCGTCGTGTCGAAGTCGTAGCCGTGGAAGGTGCCCTCGTTGTAGCGCCGGCGGCTGGCTTCGGAGCGGTAGATTTCGTCGCCGTGGTGGTCGTGCAGGTATTCTGCGGCGGCGACGAGGTAACCGGCGCTGCCGCAGGCCGGGTCACAGATGATGTCGGCTGGCGTCGGCGCGGTCATCTCCACCATCAGCCTGATAATATGGCGCGGGGTGCGGAACTGGCCGTTCTGGCCGGCGCTGGCGATCTTGCCCAGCATGTATTCGTACAGGTCGCCCTTGGTGTCGCGGTCGGCCATGTCGATGTCGTCGAGCTGGTCGACCACATTGGCCAGCACCCGCGGCGTGGGCATCATGAACAGGGCGTCCTTCATGTGGTGACTGTAGGTGCTGCCGCCCTCGCCAGCCTCGCCGACCCGCTCGCCGAGCGACTTCATGAACGGAAAGACCTCGTCGCGCACGACCTCGAACAGCCGCTCCGGCGCCGTTTCCCGGAAATGCGACCAGCGCAGATGCTGCTGGTCCTCCCCGAAAAGGCGCTCCCGGGAGTATTTTCCGGTGCGGCGGGCCTTGTTTTCCTCGCGCTTCTCGATTTCGTCCAGGCGCTTGATGAACAGCAGGTAGGTGAGCTGCTCGACCACCGACAGGGGGTTGGAAATCCCCCCGGCCCACATCGTGTCCCAGATCTTGTCGACCTTCGATTTGATCTCGCCGGTAATCATTTCTGCTCCTGGCCTTGTTCCCCCGAGGTTGGGCCATGATTCTAGCGGCTATGCCCTGACAGGAAATAGGGGACTGAGGAGCGGAGGGAGTCGGGCACAGTTGGGCAGGAGTCGAATCCCGCCCATTACTGTAACGAACTGGGCACGATTTGGGCACAGAATGGGCACAGGATCGATCTGACGCGCCAGGGAGAGAGTTCCCAGCCGGCCGGGGAGGGCGTCAGGAGTTTGGCGTCTTGGGTTGTATCTGGCTGATCTGAAACGAAAAAACGCCGGCGCGAGGGCCGGCGTTTGTTCGGGATTCAACTGGTCGGGGTGACTGGATTCGAACCAGCGACTCCTGCCTCCCGAAGACAGTGCTCTACCAAGCTGAGCTACACCCCGACGAAGCCCGCCATTCTATGCAAACTCCGGGAAGGTGGCAAGCCCTTGTTGCTCAGGTGTCGGCGCGACAAGGCATTGCTGTGCGGGGCGGAGGGGCTGTGCGCGGTTCGAATCGGTGCGTGAATCGGCGTATAGTTGCCGGACGGATTTCGGGCAGGGGTCGGGCCCGAGTCGAGTGCGCCGGATTCCGCGTTTGCGGCCGGAGCAGGGAGTTGCGGGGTTCAGGTAAGGCTCGGTGTGTGCTAGACCCTCAATCCGGAGTTGTCCCGCGGTCGCGGGAAAGTTAAAATGTTGTAATCCCGCTGTCACCGAGGGTTTCTAGAATGCATCGCACTCGTCAAGGCGCGAGCTGCGCGTCGTGTCTTGAAGTAATTCGGATCCTTAAAATATGTCACCCAATGGAGTAATTTCATGAAATTTGTAGACTTTTCGCGGATTTCACGCGTCTGGTCGGCGTTCATGGTGCTTGGCATTCTGACGCTGGTCAGTCTGCCGGTCACCGACGTCTACGCCCAGAGCACTTCCGCCGACGTCCGCGGTCGCGTCACCGCCGAGGACGGCAGCGCCGTTTCCGGCGCGACGGTCCAGATTCTTCACCTGCCTTCCGGCACGGTATCCGAAGCCGTTACCGGCGAGTCCGGTGGCTTCTTCCGCGCCGGCCTGCGCGTGGGCGGTCCGTACCAGATTACCGTTCAGGCGGAAGGCTACGAGGGTGATCAGGAAGAGGATATCTTCCTCGAACCCGGTTCTCAGGATCCGCTGAGCTTCACTCTGGGTGAAGCCGACCGCGATCTCGGCTCCATCCAGGTGGTGGGTTCCGCCATTTCCTCGGCCGTTGAGCTGAACAACGGCGTCGGCTCGACCTTCAGCGCTCGGGATATCCAGAATCAGCCGTCGGCCGATCGTGACGTGATCTCGACGCTGGCGCGCGATCCGCTGGTTCAGACCGAAGAGACCGGTATCATGTCGGTTGCCGGCGTCAATCCGCGCTTCAATGCCTTCGCCATCGACGGCTCGCTGCAGCAGGACGATTTCGGCCTGTCCGACGGCACCTATGCCACGACCCGTTCTCCGATCAATCTCGACGCCATCGAGTCTGCCACCCTGGTCGCCTCCGATTACTCCGTGGCTTCCAGCGGCTTCACCGGCGGCCTGGTCAATGTGGTGACCAAGTCCGGCACGAATGAATTCGACGGTTCGCTCTACTACGCCTACCAGGACGACGGCATGATCGGCAACGATTATGACGGCGGCACGTTCGATCCCGGCAACTTCGAGGAGAAGGAATACGGCTTCACCATCGGTGGCCCGATCGTCAAGGACAAGCTGTTCTTCTTCGTCTCCTATGACGAGTATGAAAACGCCTCGCCGGTTGATTTTTCCAACGCCGACAATCAGAACGGCGTGGACCCGGCCTTCTTCGAGACGGCGCGCCAGGTCATCCGCGACAATTACGGCTTCGATCCCGGCGGTCGTCCGCAGGTCGTAAACGTGCCGCAGACTTCGGAACGGACGCTGGCCAAGGTCGATTGGAACATCAATGCCAACCACCGCCTCTCGCTGACCTACCAGAAGTCCGAGGAGAACGATGTCAGCGTCAGCTCGACCGCGCTGGAGTCGGCCTGGTACGACATTCCCCTGTCGATCGAGGCCTACACGGCGGAGGTCTTCTCCGACTGGACCTACAACTTCTCCACCAACCTGCGCATCAACCACACTGAAAAGGTGCGCGGTCAGGATTGCCGTGCCGGCACGCAGTACGGCCAGATCTCGCTCGACTTCTTCGATCTCGACGATATCGCCGGCAGCCCGTTCGAGGGCCTGGTTACCGAAACCGGGGACTTCACCGCCGGCTGCGATAATTTCCGTCACGCCAATGCCTTCGACGATGAGCGCCTGCAGGTCTTCGCTTCGGGCGAGTACTTCATGGGCGATCACCTGATCACCTTTGGTACCGAGTACCAGCAGTACGATCTGTTCAACGCCTTCATCCCGTTCTCGAACGGCGACTTTCAGTTCAGCAGCTACGACAACCTGGTCAACGGCACGGCCGACGTGTTCTACAGCAACGTTTCGTCGAATAATGCCCAGCAGGGTGCCGCTCAGTGGGGCTATGACCACTGGGCCTTCTTCGTGCAGGACACCTGGTCGGTCACACCGGACTTCGAGCTGAGCTTTGGTCTGCGCTACGAGCGCTTCGACCAGAGTGATGCGCCCGAATTCAGCCAGGCCGTGTTCGACGAGTACGGTGTGGACACCAGCAACAACATCGACGGCAACGACCTGATCATGCCGCGCATCGGCTTCTTCTGGCGGCCCTGGGACCGCGCCAGCATCAGCGGCGGCTTCGGCCTGTTCGCCGGCGGCGATCCCAAGGTCTGGACCTCCAATGCTTTCCAGAAGGCCACCTTCGGCGCCTTTGCCGGCGATGTCCAGAACGTCGACTTCACCCAGGTTCCGCAGGAGCTCATCGATCAGGTTTCGCAGGGCACGGCCACGCCGATCGACTATATCGACGAAGACTTCGACACCCCGTCGGACTGGAAGGCCTCGCTGCGTTTCGAGCAGGGCTTCGACTTCGAGATCGGTGGTCTGGACTTCGGCGACGACTATCGTTTCACGGCCCAGTGGCTCTACACCGAGGCGCGTGACGGCTTCATCTGGGACAACCTGGCTCACCAGAACGAAGACGCGCTGCCCCTGGGTACTGCGCCGGACGGCCGTCCGATCTACGCTGACCTGGAAGACCTGGGCATTCCGAACCTGACGCAGCTGACCAACAGCAGCGGCTCGAAGAGCAGCGTGCTCTCGGTCGGCCTGTCCAAGTACTACGACAGCGGCATCAACTTTAACTTCAGCTACGCCTACCAGGACACCGAGATCGTCTCCGAGGGTACGTCCTCGCGCGGCATTTCCAACTGGCGCTCGATCTTTGCCGCTGACAAGAACAACCCGGATCCGCGTCGCTCGCCCTGGGACATCGAGCATTCCTTCAAGCTGGGCCTGGGCTATGAGCGTGCCTTCGTCGGTGACTACGCCACCCGCGTCGACCTGTTCGGTCGCGTCTTCAAGGGCGATGTCTTCAGCACCTCCTACGACGTCAATCCGGACAACTCCCTGTTCGGCCGTGCGGGTCTGGGTGAATCTCCCTACGACAACAGCCCGCTCTACATTCCGGACCTCAACGGCGACCCGCGCGTCGTCTACGGCTCGGGCTTCGACGTGGACGGGTTTGCCGACTACGTGCGCGACAACGGCATCCCGACCGGCGAGATCCACGACCCGTACTCGTCGACGTCCAACGACTGGAACAACATCTGGGACCTGCGCTTCCAGCAGGAGCTGCCGGGTATTCCGGGCCTGGGTAACCTCGTCGGCGACAACCGGTTCAAGCTGATTCTCGATATCGAGAACTTCCTGAACCTGATCAACGACGACTGGGGCCGCTACACGAATGGTCCCTTCTTCGGGCAGGCTGGTATCGTGCAAGCCGACCTGGTGTCGGCCGCCGATGTGGCCGCCAACGGCATCGACGGCGCCGAGGCGCTGACCGGCGACCAGCCGCGTCAGACCTGCCAGGCCGCCAGCGACTGCCTGTACCGCTACAACGATTTCGACAACGACCCGACCGCCTTTACCGATCGCCAGCGTTCGGTCTACGAAATCCGCCTGACCCTGCGCTACGATTTCTGATCAATCGGCGTAAGCAGGACGAGTTCCCGGCCCCGGCCGGGTTCTCCAGACCGGAACGGCCAGCCATCGTGCTGGCCGTTCCTTTTTGTGCGGGTGATAATGTCCGGTTGAAGACAAGATAAAGAGAAGCCATGAGTCATAGTGAACAACGGCGGGGCGAGTGCCTCAGCGAAACGATTTCGACCAGCGTCTACCCGGCGCGCAGCCTCAAGGTGCTCTCACGCGCCGAGGTCGCACGCCTTTCGGACGCCACCGAGGAAGTCGGCGAACTGCTGCGGCAGGTGGCGCTGGCCGTGCTGACCTCCGGCGAGCAGGGCGACGATGCCGAGCGCATGCTCGAGACCTACAAGGACTTCCACATCGAGGTTCACCAGGTCAATCGCGGCATGCGCATCGACCTGGAGAACGCCCCGGGCTGCGCCTTCGTCGACGGCGAGATGATTCGCGGTATCCGCGAGCTGCTCTCGTCGGTGGTGCGCGACATCGTCTATTTCCACACCGAGATTCACCCCAGCCCCTACTTCGATCTCGACAGCTCCGACGGCATCAGCAACACCGTCTTCGAGATCCTGCGTAACGCCAAGCTGCTCGATACCGACATCGATCCCCGGATGGTGGTGTGCTGGGGCGGGCACTCGATCAGCAGCGAGGAATACGACTACACGAAGGAAACCGGCTACCAGCTGGGCTTGCGCGGCATGGACATCTGCACCGGTTGCGGGCCCGGCGCCATGAAGGGACCGATGAAGGGCGCGACCATCGCGCACGCCAAGCAGCGCACGCTGCCCGGCCGCTACGTGGGCATCTCGGAGCCCGGTATCATCGCCGCCGAGTCGCCCAACCCCATCGTCAACGACCTGGTGATCATGCCCGATATCGAGAAGCGCCTCGAAGCCTTTGTGCGCCTGGGTCATGGATTCATCGTTTTCCCGGGCGGCGTGGGCACGGCCGAGGAGATCCTCTACCTGCTGGGTGTGCTCCTCAATCCCGACAACGAGGACATGCCGTTCCCGCTGGTCTTTACCGGCCCGGAGTCGGCGCGCGACTATTTCGAGGAGATCGATCGCTTCGTCGGCCTGACCCTGGGCGAGGCCGCGCGCGAGCGCTACCGCATCATCATCGACAACCCCGTTGCCGTGGCGCGCCACATGGCCGAAGGCATGCAGCGCGTGCGGCAGTGGCGCGTGGATACCAACGACGCGTTCTACTTCAACTGGATGCTCAAGATCGATCTTGCATTCCAGGAGCCCTTCGAGGCCACCCATGAAAACATGGCCGGGCTCGACATCTCCCGCGACCTGCCGGTTCACGAGATGGCGGCCAACCTGCGTAGATTGTTCTCCGGCATCGTTACCGGTAACGTCAAGCCCCAGGGCCTGCGTGCCATCCGGGAACACGGCCCGTTCGAGATCAAGGGCGAACCGGCCATCCTCCGCGCCCTCGATGACCTGCTCAGACGCTTCGTCGACCAGCACCGCATGAAGCTCCCGGGCGACAAGCCGTACGAGCCCTGCTATCGCATCGTGGGATAAACACAGGTTTCAGGGTTCAGGGTCTAAAAGCAAGGGTTCAGGTTTCAGGTTTCAGGTTTCAGGAAAACAGGCGGCCTCGGAGGGTTCGGGTGTTCAAGAAGCCCGCAGCTCGCATTGCCGCCCAGTAGCCACACCCCCGAACCCCGAACCCCGAACCCCGAACCCCGAACACCGAACACCGAACACCGAACACCGAACACGCCCCGCATCTCAGCCTGCTCCGCGCCCACCCCGGCGAAGCCGGCCCCCAAAACCGTCCCGCGCCGCCTGAAACCTGAAACCTTAAACCTGAAACCTGTTCTCTACTTCACTTCGCCAGCAACCGACCACCCAACTCTCGATCCCGCCGCCCCTGCCGGCCGCCCCCAACCCCCTGAAACTGCTTGACACTCCGCGGCCCGAGGGCTAAGGTGGCGCCAAGTGGGAAATTGTGGGATTTAGTGGTAACCGAGTGCAAACGAGTGTCGAACCGTGTTTTTTGGTGAAACCGCCATCAATCTTGACGCCAAGGGCCGCCTCGCGGTGCCGACGCGCTATCGAGAGGATCTCGAGGCGGAATGCGCCAATCGGTTGGTGCTCACCTACTCGGCTTTCGACGCCGGTTGCCTGTGGCTCTACCCGCACCCGGAGTGGGAGCGCATCCGCGACGAAGTGATGGGTCTTTCCACCTTCAACGCCAGCCACCGCAGCCTGCAGCGGCGGCTGGTGGGCTCGGCCACCCAGCTCGAGCTCGACTCCAACTCCCGAATTCTTCTGCCGGTCACCCTCAGACAAGTGGCCGGGCTGGACAAGCGCGCGGTCTTCATGGGCATGGGCCAGCGCTTTGAAATCTGGAACGAAGACATCCTCAATCAGCGCCGTGCTGCCGAGGAGCGCGAGATCCAGGAGCAGGCCTCGCCAGAAATGGCGCAACTGGTCCTTTAGCCCCATGGCGACGGACCACGAACATGTACCGGTGCTGCAGGGGCCGGCACTGGATGCGTTGAGAATTCGTGCCGATGGCGTGTACGTCGATGGCACATACGGTCGGGGTGGGCACAGCGCGGCCATGCTGGCCCGTCTCGGCGAGGAAGGGCGACTGGTGGTAACAGATCGAGATCCGCAGGCCATTGCCGATGCGCGCGCGAAATACGCCGACGACGGCCGCGTGACGATTCGCCGGGGAAATTTCGCACAGATCGGATCGATCATCGATGAACTCGGCCTGACCGGCCGGGTCGACGGCCTGCTGCTGGATATCGGCGTTTCCTCTCCCCAGCTCGACGACCCCGAACGCGGCTTCAGCTTCCAGCACGACGGTCCGCTGGACATGCGCATGGATCCCGATACCGGGGAATCTGCCGCCGAATGGCTCACCCGCGCCGACGAAGCCGAGATCGCCCGCATCATCAAGGATTACGGTGAAGAGCGCTTCGCGCGCCGAATCGCCCGCGCCATCGTGCGTGAACGCGACGCCACGCCCATCCGGCGCACCGCGCAGCTGGCCGCGATCGTCAGCGCGGCCGTGCCGGGCTCGCCGTCCCCGCGGCACCCGGCCACGCGCACTTTCCAGGCGCTTCGCATCTTCATCAACGATGAGCTCGGTGCGCTCGACCAGGTGCTCGAGGCCGGCATCGAACTGCTCGCGCCGGGCGGGCGCTTTGTCGTCATCAGCTTTCATTCGCTCGAGGACCGGCGGGTCAAGCGCGCCTTCCAGAAGGCCGCCAAGCCGCCGCCCGCGAACCGTCGGCTGCCCACGCTCGAGCCCTTCGTGCCGCGCTTGAAGCTCGTCGGTGGCCTGGTCCAGGCCGACGAGGCGGAGATTCAGCGCAATGCGCGTTCCCGCAGTGCGCGTATGCGCGTGGCCGAGAAGCCGACCGGGGAGGGCGCATGATTCGCTGGCTGCTTCTGCTTTTCCTGACCGCGGCCGTACTGGCCAGCGCCATCGGCGTGGTGGTGCTGCGCCACGAGTCGCGACAGCTGTTCGTGAGCCTGCAGGAGGCCGAGTCCGAGCGTGACGAGGCACGGGTCGAGTGGAGCCGCCTCCAGCTCGAGCAGGCCTGGCTGGGCGATGCCGGCCGGGTCGAGAGCCAGGCGCGCGAGCAGCTGCAGATGGAATCGCCCGAAGACGTTCGAATCCTGGTGACTTCGCCATGACCGACGCGCCGAACAATCGCAGCAACCTGCGCGTATGGATCACCGCCGGCGTCATGCTGCTGGCGGCCGTGACCGTGGTCGCGCGGGCGGTCAACCTGCAGGTCATGGAAACCGAGTTCCTGCAGAGCCAGGGCGAGGCGCGCTACCTGCGCGATGTATCGATCCCGACCGTTCGCGGCAGCATTCTCGACCGCAACGGTGAACCCCTGGCCGTGTCCACGCCGGTCGAGTCGGTGTGGGCACATCCCGGCGAACTGCTGCAGGCGGCCGATCACATTTCCCTGCTGGCCGGCCTGCTCGACGCCGATGCTGACGACATGGAAAGACGACTGACGCAGCGCGCCAATCGCGAGTTCGTGTGGCTGCGTCGCCAGATCAATCCCGATCTCGCCGACAAGATCCGCGAACTCGAGATTCCCGGCGTGTTTCTGCAGCGCGAGTATCGCCGTTTCTACCCCACCGGCGAGGTCAGCGCCCAGGTGCTGGGCTTCACCAATATCGACGACATCGGCCAGGAAGGGCTCGAGCTGGCCTACAACGACTGGCTGCAGGGCCGGCCCGGTGAAAAGCGGGTGATCAAGGACCGCTTCGGCCGGGTGGTGCAGAACGTCGAACTGATCCGCGAGGCCAGCCCCGGTCGCGACCTGCAGCTGACCATCGATCGCCGACTGCAGTACCTGGCCTTTCGCGACCTCAAGACCACCGTGATGGAGTTCGGCGCGCGATCCGGCTCGGTGGTCGTGCTCGACGTCGACTCGGGCGAGATTCTCACCATGGTCAGTTACCCGTCCTACAATCCCAACGCCGCCACGCGCATTCCCTCGGAGGGGCTGAGGAACCGGGCGCTGACCGATGTGCTCGAGCCCGGCTCGGTGATGAAGCCCTTTGCCGTCGCCGCGACCATGGAAGCGGGGCTGGCCCAGCGCGACATGGTGGTCGATACCTCGCCGGGCGTGATCAACGTCTCCGGTCACGATATCCGCGATGTGCGCGACTACGGCGAGCTGACCGTCGAGCAGCTGCTGACCAAGTCTTCCAACGTCGGCGTCGTCGAGCTGGTGCTGTCGATGGACGCCCGCCATCTCTGGAGCATGTACTCGCGTTTCGGCTTCGGTTCGGTTGCGGGTACGGGCTTTCCGGGAGAGTCCGCCGGCGTGCTGCGTGACTACGAGCGCTGGCGCAAGCTCGAGCAGGCGACCCTGGCTTACGGTTACGGCCTGTCGGTGACGCCGCTGCAGCTCGCCCGCGCAATGGGCGCCATCGCCGACGAGGGGCGCCTGCGTCAACCGACCTTCATCGCCGACACCGACAGCTCGACCCATTCGGTGCTCGATCCCAACCTGGCCCGCGAACTGGCCGGCATGCTGGAGACGGTCACCGGACCGGAGGGCACCGGCCAGGAGGCGCGCGTGGAGGGTTATCGCGTGGCCGGCAAGACCGGTACTTCCCGCAAGGCCGCAGCCGGCGGCTACGGCGACCGCTATGTGGCCAGCTTCGCCGGCTTCGCGCCGGTTTCCGACCCCAGGCTGGTGGCCGTGGTCGTGGTCAACGATCCTTCGGGAGAGCAATATTACGGCGGCCAGATCGCCGCACCGCTTTTCTCCGACGTGATGGCCGCCGGCCTGCGCCTGTTCAACGTCCCGCCGGACGACCCGGGCCTGTTGATGGCCCGGGGGGAGGCTCCGCATGAGTGAGCGTTCGATGAGCTTGCGCGAACTGCTCGGCGGACTGGTCGATCCTCCGGCCGCTGACTGGCCGAGGCTGACCGGGCTGTGCCTGGATTCGCGCCGGGTCCGTCCGGGCGAGGCCTTCGTGGCCCTGGCCGGCGGCACGGGCCACGGCATGCGCTTCGTCTACGAGGCGCGCGAGCGCGGTGCCGCCGCGGTCGTGCACGACGGCCGGGCGGCCGCTCCCGAGGATCTGGGCCTGCCCGAACTGGCCGTTCCCGGGCTTCGCGGTCACCTGCCTGAATTGGCCACACGCTTCTGGGGCGAGGCGATCGACGGGCTCGACCTGGTGGCGGTGACCGGCACCAACGGCAAGAGCTCGGTCGCCTGGCTGCTGGCCCAGGCGCTCGACGGCGCGATGCTCGGTACGCTCGGATGCGGCCGTCCCGGGCAGCACCGACCGGGCAACCTGACGACGCCGGATATTTTCAGCGTCTACCGCCAGCTCGCCGAACTCGCCGGGCAGGGTGTTGAACACGTCGTGCTCGAGGCCTCGTCACACGCCCTCGATCAGGGGCGACTCGACGGTCTGTCGTTCTCCAGCACGATATTCACCTCCCTGGGCCACGATCACCTCGACTACCACGGTGACCGCGCGGCCTACGGCGCGGCCAAGGCCCGCCTGTTCACCGACTTTTCGAGCGATCGCCGCTTGATCAATCTCGACGACGAGTTCGGCCAGTCGCTCGCCGCTCGCCTGGGTGCGGCGAATCGGGTGGTCGGCTACTCCCTCGATGCGCATCCCGATGCCCGGGCCAGGGCCCGGTTGCTGTCGGCCGACATGGACGGACTCCACGCCGAGTTCGATCTGGCCGGCGGCCGTTTCGAGGCGCGTTCGCGTCTGGTCGGCCGAATCAATCTCTGGAACCTGCTGATCGTGGCGGCCGAGCTCGCCGAGCGCGGCCGAGAAACGTCGGCCATCGCGCAATGCCTGGCCGCGCTGGAGCCGGTGCCCGGGCGCATGGAGCCGATCGGTCGCGCCGGTTTCCCGCTTGCCATCATCGACTACGCTCACACGCCTGACGCCCTCGAGAACGCCTTGATGAGTGCCCGGGAACTGACCGGGGGCAACCTGTGGTGCGTGTTCGGATGCGGCGGTGACCGCGACCGCGACAAGCGCCCGCGCATGGGCCGCGTCGCCGAACGCCTGGCCGATCGGATCGTGCTCACCGACGACAATCCCCGTCGCGAAGACGGTCTTGCGATCATCCGCGCCATCCAGGCCGGCATGCAGAAACCGCAGCGCACGGTCGTGATTCGCGACCGCGCCAGGGCGATCTCGCACGCGCTCAGGAGCGGGGAAGCCGGCGACATCGTACTGGTGGCCGGCAAGGGGCACGAGGTCGACCAGGTCGTCGGCGACCGGCGCCTGCCTTGCGACGATCATGTCAGCGTGCGCGAAGCGCTGGAGGCGGCGGCATGATGCGCTTCAAGCTCTCGAAGCTGGCCGAGATCGCCGGCGGCCGCGTGATCGGAGACGATGTCGAGGTCCACGGCATGCTGCACGATGCCCGGCGCATCGAAACGGGCAACCTGTTCTGCGCACTGCCCGGCGAACATCACGACGGCCACGCGTTTCTCGACCAGGCACGGGACAACGGCGCTGCCGCCGCGCTGGTCAGCCGCGCCGCCGATCACGCGCTGCCCCGCGTCGTGGTCGACGACGTCCGCGACGCCATGGGGCGCATCGCGCGCGCCTGGCGGGAACAACTGGACGTCGAGGTCGTCGGCATCACCGGCAGCAACGGCAAGACCACGGTCAAGGAAATGGTCGCCGCGATCCTGTCCACGCAGGGGCCGACGCTCGCCACCCAGGGTAACTACAACAACGAGCTGGGCGTGCCCTTGACCCTGGCGCGCCTGGATGCCTCGCACCGTTACGCCGTCGTCGAAATGGGCTGCAACCGCCCCGGCGACATCGACTACCTGGCCTCGATCGCCCGCCCCGACGTGGGCGTGGTCACCAATGCCGGCCCGGCGCACCTTGAGCGGCTCGGCAGCGTTGCCGGCGTGGCGCGCACCAAGGGCGAGATGTTCTCGGCCCTGCCGGCCGACGGCACGGCGGTGATCAACGCCGACGACGAATTCGCGCCGCTGTGGCGCGAGCTGGCCGGCGAGCGGCGCATCATCAGCTTCGGCAGCGACGGCGCGGCCAACGTCTCGGGCGTGCTCTCGCGCGGGACGGCACTAATCAATACCCCGAGCGGCGATTTCTGCTTCGAGCCCGCGCTCCCGGGACGCCACAATTTCCTCAACGCGCTGGCGGCGACCGCGGTTGCGGTGGCGCTGGCGGTACCGCTTGCGGCGGTCGCGCAGGGCTTGTCGGGCATGCGGAGCCTGCCCGGGCGGTTGCAGTCCCATCGCCACGCCGACGGCTGGCAGCTGATCGACGACAGCTACAACGCCAACCCCGCCTCGCTTGCCGCCGCGCTCGATGTGCTTTCCGGGCAGCAAGGCAGCGAGCGCTGGCTGGTGCTCGGCGACATGGCCGAACTCGGGCCGGACGGCCCGCGGCTGCATGCCGAAATGGGGCGGTCGGCGCGCGACGCCGGCGTCGACCGGCTGTACGCCCTGGGTGAGCTGGCGCGCTCGAGCGCGGACGCCTTCGATGGCCCGGCCCGCCATTTCGAATCCCGGGATGCGCTCATGGCGGCGCTTGCCGAAGCCCTCCGTCCGGGCGTGATCTGCCTGGTCAAGGGCTCGCGCTCGATGGGCATGGAGCGCGTCGTCGAGGGCCTGCTCGGGGAGGTGAATCCATGCTGACCTGGCTGCTCGATCACGTGCTCATGGCCGACGTCGCGCTGTTCGGCTACATCACCTTCCGCACCGTCATGGCGGCGCTGACGGCCATGATCGTCTCGCTGATCGTCGGACCGCTGTTCATTCGCCACATGACCGAGCGCCAGATCGGCCAGCCGATTCGCGAGCTCGGCCCGGAGTCGCACCTGACCAAGGCGGGCACGCCGACCATGGGCGGCACGCTGATCCTGATCGCGTTGATCATCTCGACCCTGTTGTGGGCCGACCTGGCCAATCGCTACATCTGGACGGTACTGTTCGTGACCACGGCCTTCGGTGCGATCGGGTTCGTCGACGACTGGCGCAAGCTCAAGTACAAGAACAGCGAAGGCCTGTCGGCGCGCTGGAAGTACGGACTGCAGTCGCTGGCGGCGGTCGTGGTCGCCGTCTTTCTCTATCAGACGGCGGACGTGCCGGCCAACACGCAGCTGTTCCTGCCCTTCCTGAAGGACTTTGCCCTGCCGCTGGGCTGGGGCTTCGTGGTGCTGGCCTATTTCGTCATCGTCGGCTCGTCCAATGCCGTCAACCTTACCGACGGGCTCGACGGACTGGCCATCATGCCGGCGGTGTTCGTGGCCGCCGGGCTGGGCATCTTCGCCTACGCCACCGGGCATACGGTCTTCGCCGACTACCTGGCCATGCCTTATATACCCGGTGTTGGTGAACTGGCCATCTTCTGTGCCGCGCTGGCCGGCGGCGGCCTCGGGTTCCTGTGGTTCAACACCTACCCGGCGCAGGTGTTCATGGGCGATGTCGGCGCCCTGGCCGTGGGGGCCGCCCTGGGCCTGGTCGCCGTGGCGGTGCGCCAGGAAGTCGTGTTCGCGGTCATGGCCGGCATCTTCGTCATCGAGACCCTGTCGGTCATCCTGCAGGTGGCTTCGTTCAAGTTGACCGGAAAGCGCATCTTCCGCATGGCGCCGATTCACCACCACTTCGAGCTCAAGGGCTGGCCCGAGCCGAAGGTCATCGTTCGTTTCTGGATCATCGCCGTCATGCTCGTGCTCGCCGGCCTCGCCACGATGAAGATCCGGTGATCGCCATGGCACAGGTCAGACAGGCATACCGCTCCAGAGATGCCGCGCCCTCGGCGGGGCCGGACCAGATCATCGTTCTGGCCACCCTGGGGCTGCTGGTCGTCGGTGTGATCATGGTCGCCTCGACCTCGATCGCCGTGGCCGAGGGCTACGCCGTTTCGATCTGGCATTTCCTGGTCCGACACATCATCTACGTCGGCATCGGCCTGGCCGCCGCCGCCGTACTGCACCTGGTCGGCACGCGCCTGCTGCAGGGTGTGGCACCCATGGCGTTTCCGCTGGCGGTTCTGATACTGCTCCTGCCGTTCGTTCCGGGAATCGGGCACGAGGTCAACGGCTCGACGCGCTGGATCGACTTCGGCATCGCGCGGTTCCAGGTGGTCGAGGCGGTCAAGCTGATGATGATCGTGTTCGTGGCCGGCTACCTGGCCAAGCGGCCGCAGCTGGGCCAGGCGCGCTTTCTGGAGACGCTCAAGCCCCTGCTGCTCGTCGGCCTCCTGGCCGCGATCCTGCTCAAGCAGCCCGATATGGGCTCGGCGGTGGTTCTGGGTGCGATCGTCGGCGGCATGATCTGGCTCGCCGGCGCGGCCTGGAAGCATTTGTTCGTGCTCGGCCTCAGCAGCGTGCCGCTGATTACCTTCGCCGCGCTGGAGCCCTACCGCCTGCAGCGCGTGATGACATTCGTCGACCCCTGGGCCGATCCGTTCAACAGCGGCTTTCAGCTCACCCAGGCGCTGATCGCCGTCGGTCGCGGTCAGATCGACGGCGTCGGATTGGGCGCGAGCGTGCAGAAGCTCTACTACCTGCCCGAGGCCCACACCGATTTCATCTTTGCCGTGCTGGCCGAGGAGATCGGGCTGATCGGCATCCTGTTCGTTCTGGCCCTGTTCTCCCTCCTGGTCGGTCGGATGTTCCTGATCGGCCTGCAGGCACAGCGACAGGACAGACCGTTTTCGGCCTTCCTGGTCTGGGGGATCGGGCTGTGGATCGGTATGCAGGCGCTGGTCAGCATGGCGGTCAATCTCGGCATGCTGCCGACCAAGGGCCTGACCTTGCCGCTGATCTCCTCCGGCGGCAGCAGCCTCATCATGACCCTGGCCGCCATCGGCGTGGTCCTGCGCGTGCAGTGGGAGCTCAACATGGAGGCGCGCCAGCAGCCGCGCCGACGCCGGGGGTGGCAGGTATGAGCACCACCCGCGTCATGATCATGGCCGCCGGCACCGGTGGGCATATCTTCCCGGGCCTGGCGGTGGCCGAAGTGCTGCGTGACCGCGGTGTCGAGGTCAGCTGGCTGGGCACGCCCGCGGGGCTGGAGAATCGCCTGGTGCCGGCTGCCGGCTTCGAGCTCGAACGCATTGCCATCTCCGGCCTGCGCGGCCGGGGCCTGGTGGGCTGGCTGGCCGCGCCCTGGCGCGTGTTCAAGGCCGTTCTCCAGGCCAGGGCCCTGATTCGCAAACATCGTCCGCACTGCGTGCTGAGCATGGGTGGATACGTAGCCGGTCCCGGCGGGGTCGCCGCCCGGCTCCAGGGCGTTCCGCTGGTCATCCATGAACAGAATGCCGTCGCCGGCTTGACCAACCGCTGGTTGCGACCGCTGGCCCGGCGCGTCATGACGGGCTTCCCCGAAACCTTGCCGCGCGGTGAGCACGTCGGCAACCCGGTGCGGCAGCATATCGCGGCGCTGGCGGAGCCGGATCGGCGCTTCGAACACCGCGACGGACCGCTGTGCCTGCTGGTCGTCGGCGGCAGCCTGGGCGCTCGCGCCTTCTCCCGGGTGATTCCCGACGCGATCTCGCGCCTGCCCGATTCGCGCCGTCCGCGCGTCGTCCACCAGGCCGGTCGTCAGCTCGAGGCAACCCGGAAGGCCTACGAGGAAGCCGGGGTCGAAGGCGAGGTGGTCGAGTTCATCGACGATATGGCTTCAGCCTGGGCCGAAGCCGACGTGGCGGTATGCCGAGCCGGCGCGCTGACCGTCGCCGAGCTCGCTGCAGCGGGCCTGGCTGCCGTGCTGGTGCCCTTTCCGTACGCGGTCGACGATCACCAGTTCGACAACGGTCGCTACCTGGCCGACGGCAAGGCCGCATGGCTGGTGCGCGAGAGCGAGTTCGACGCGCGCTGGCTGGCCGAGCACCTTGCCGCGATGACGCGCGGGCAGTTGCTCGCCATGGCCCGCAATGCACGCGGAATGGCTCGCGATGCCGCCGCCGAAGCGGTCGCGGATGCCTGCCTGGAGGTGGCGGCATGAATACTCGCGCGCAGGCACCGAACCTGATGCACCGCACGCGCCGCATCCACCTGGTCGGCATTGGCGGCGCGGGCATGTGCGGCATCGCCGAGGTCCTGATCAACCTGGGATTCGAGGTCAGCGGTTCCGACCTTCAGCGTTCCACGACCGTGGCGCGCCTGGAACAGCTGGGCGCCGACATTCGCATCGGGCATGCCGAAGCGCATCTCGGTCAAGCCGACGTGGTCGTCGTCTCGGGCGCCGTGCCGGAAGACAACCCCGAAGTGATTGCCGCTCGCAGGCGGCGCATCCCCGTCATTGCCCGGGCCGAGATGCTGGGCGAGTTGATGCGCTTTCGCCAGGGCATTGCCGTGGCCGGAACGCACGGCAAGACCACAACCACCTCGCTCATCGCGACCCTGCTGGCCGAGGGCGGGCTGGATCCGACCTTCATCGTCGGCGGGCTGGTCAACGCCTTCGGAACCGGGGCGCGCCTGGGCGGCGGGCAGTATCTGGTTGCCGAGGCCGACGAATCGGACGGCTCCTTTCTCAAGCTGCAGCCGGTGATCTCGCTGGTGACCAATATCGACCGCGATCACCTCGACGCCTACCAGGGCAGCTTCGACCAGCTGCAGGGTGCGTTCCTGGAGTTTCTCCACCACCTGCCGTTCTTCGGTGTCGCGGTGCTGTGCATCGACGATGCGCACGTCGCCGAGCTGGTGCCGGAGGTCGGCCGGGCGGTCGTCACCTACGGCCTCGACGAGCACGCCGACGTGCGCGCCACGAACGTTCGCCAACAGGGCCGGCACATGCATTTCGACCTGTGGCTGCCGGGTGAAGAGGCCGCCCGTGCGGTCAGCCTGGCCCAGCCCGGGCGGCACAACGTGCTCAACGCGCTCGGGGCCGCGGCGGTGGCTTGCGAAATCGGTATCTCGCCCGAGGCGATCGTGCGCGGTCTCGAGGGCTTCGGCGGCATCGGCCGGCGATTCGCCGAGATCGGCCCGCTCGACGTGGCTGGGCGCCAGGTCCTGGCTTTCGAGGACTACGGTCACCACCCGACCGAACTCGAGGCGGTCATCCAGGCGGCCCGGGACGGTTGGCCGGACCGGCGCCTGCTGCTGTTCTTCCAGCCGCACCGCTACACCCGCACCCGCGACCAGTTCGATGACTTCGCGCGCGTGCTTTCCAGCGCCGATTCCCTGGTGCTGGCCGATCTCTACCCGGCCGGGGAAGCCGCGCTGGCGGGAATCGATTCGGACGCGCTGGCGCGGGCCGTCGGTCGCCGGCGGGAGCTGCCCGTCACGCGCGTCGGCGCGGTGGACGAGGCGGTTGACGTCCTGCCCGATCTGGTCGCCGACGGCGATCTGCTGCTGGTCATGGGCGCCGGCGATGTCGGCCGGCTGGGTGCATTGTTGAAAGCACGCTACGCGGAGGAGGCGGCATGAACCTCGGCGACCCACGCCAATTCGGCCAGGTGGCCCTGGTCGTCGGCGGCGAAAGCGGCGAGCGCGAAGTCTCGCTCCGGGGCGGGCGTGCCGTCGCGGCGGCGATGGAAACGCTCGGCATCCAGTTCAGCGTGGTCGATGGCGCGCGCCGCCTGCTCGAGCACGTCGCCGCCGGCCACTACGACCGCGTGTTCAACCTCCTGCATGGGCGCGGCGGCGAGGACGGCACCCTGCAGGGTGCGCTGAGCATCTACGGCGTGCCGGTCACCGGCTCGGGCGTGCTCGCCTCGGCCCTGACCATGGACAAGTTGCAGAGCAAGCGGATCCTGACCGCCTGCGGCCTGCCGACCCCGGAGTGGGCGGTGGCCCGCAAGGCCGAAGACGCGGAGCGCATTCTCCAGGCCCTGGCGCCGCCGCTGTTCGTCAAGCCGGCGCGCGAGGGCTCGAGCCTGGGCATGAGCCGGGTGAGCGAAGCGGTGCAGCTGGCACCCGCTCTCGAAAAGGCCCTGTCGCACGATTCGACGGTGCTGGTCGAGCGCATGATCGAGGGGCGCGAGTACACCGCGGCCATCCTCGGCGAGCGGGTGTTGCCGCTGATCCGGCTCGAGACCCCGCGCGAGTTCTACGACTACGAAGCGAAATACGAATCCGGCGACACGCTGTATCGCTGCCCCTGCGGTCTGGACGCGGCCGGCGAGTCGCGCCTGGCCGACCTGTGCCTGGACGCCTTCCGGGTGCTCGGCACCTCGGGCTGGGGCCGGGTGGATTTGATGATGGATAACGACGGGCAGCCCTGGCTGCTGGAGGTGAACACGACACCGGGCATGACCGATCACTCGCTCATGCCGATGGCCGCGAAAGCGGCGGGAATCGAATTCGAGGAACTGGTATGGCGGATTCTGGAAACCAGCCTGAACGCGCAGTGAGGCCGGCCTGGCTGGCCAGCGCGGTCCTCGCCGGCCTGGCGTTGCTGCTCGCGCTGTGGCTGCGTTCCGGGCTGATCGGCAGCGAACAGTGGCCGATTCGCTGGCTGGATGTGGCCGGTGAGCTCGAGCGCACCAGCGCCAGCCAGGTCAGGGGCGCGGTCGCCGACGAGGCTTCACAGGGCTTCTTCGCCGCCGATCTCGAGGACTTGCGCGCCCGGGTCGAGGCCTTGCCCTGGGTCGCGCGCGCCGAGGTCAGCCGGGAATGGCCGGATGCCCTGCTGATCGAGATCGCCGAGCACCGTCCGGTGGCGCGCTGGAACGAGGATCGCTTGTTCAGCGATCGCGGCGAGGTCTTCAGCGTCAGCGGTAGCGAGGGCATGCAGGGCCTGGCGAAGCTTCGCGGGCCGGAGTCGCGCGACGACGACGTGCTCGAGCGCTGGCAGGCGATGCGCCGCCGGCTGGGTAGTGTCGGGCGTGACGTGGCTGAGTTGAGCGTCGACGAACGCGGGGCCTGGGTCGTCGTTCTCGACAACGACGTCACGCTGGTGCTCGGACGCGAGCAGGTCGATCAGCGCCTGGATCGCTACATCAGCGCACAGGCGGCCCTGGCCGAGCTGGAACGGCCGGTCCGGCGCATCGACATGCGCTACACCAACGGCCTGGCGGTGCGCTGGGCCGAGACGCCGAACGACAACGAAACGGACAAGGGAGAACAGGCGAGCCATGGCTAAACGACCGGAAAAATCGTTGGTCGTCGGACTCGATATCGGCACCAGCAAGATCGTCGCCATCGTCGGCGAAGTGCAGTCGGACGGGCAGGTCGAGGTGGTCAGCCTCGGCTCGCATCCGTCGCGCGGCCTCAAGCGCGGCGTGGTGGTCGACATCGAGTCGACCGAACAGTCGATCCAGCGTGCCATCGAGGAGGCCGAGCTGATGGCCGATTGCCAGATCCACTCGGTTTTCGCCGGCATCGCCGGCAGCCACATCAGCTCGCTGAATTCGCACGGCGCCGTGGCCATCCGCGACAAGGAAGTCACCGACGGCGACGTCGAGCGCGTGCTCGAGTCGGCCCGGGCGGTGGCCATTCCGGCCGATCAGCGCATCCTGCACGTGCTGCCGCAGGAGTACGTCATCGACTCGACCGACGGCATCCGCCAGCCGGTGGGCATGTCGGGCGTGCGCCTCGAGGCCCGCGTGCACCTGGTGACCGCCGCGGTGAGTGCCGTGCAGAACGTCACCAAGTGCGTGGCGCGCTGCGGGCTGCAGGTCGACGACCTGATCCTGCAGCAACTGGCTTCGAGCTACGCCGTGCTCAGCGAAGACGAAAAGGACCTCGGGATCGGCCTGGTCGACATCGGCGCGGGCACCACCGACATCGCCGTGTTCACCGAGGGCGCGATCCGCTATACCGCCTGCATCCCGATTGCCGGCGACCTGGTGACCAACGACATCGCCGTGGCCCTGCGCACGCCGACGGTGCACGCCGAGGAAATCAAGATCAAGTACGCCTGCGCGCTCGAGCAGATGGCCAGTTCCGACGAGACCATCCAGGTGCCGAGCGTCGGCGACCGGCCGCCACGGCGGCTCGAGCGCCAGACCCTGGCGCAGGTAGTCGAGGCGCGCTATCGCGAGCTGTTTCATCACGTCCACAAGCAGCTGCGGCAGTCCGGTTTCGAATCGAGGATTCCGGCCGGCCTGGTGCTGACCGGCGGCGGCTCGAAGATGGAGGGCGTGGTCGAACTGGCCGAGGAGATCCTGCACATGCCGGTGCGCCTGGGCGCACCCCAGCACGTCACGGGCTTGTCGGAAGTGGTCAACAACCAGATCCACTCCACCGGAGTGGGCTTGCTGATCTACGGCAGCCGTATGGACACACCCCGACGCACCGGACTGGCGCGTGGCGGCGAGAGCCTCTGGAACCGGATCAAGAACTGGTTCCAGGGAGAGTTTTGAGATGGAACCAGCGGTTCCAACGAGTGTATGCCCGAACTCGATGTACCTCGGGCAAGGCATGGGAGCGGCACAAAGCGTCCAGCAAGAAGACGCGTGCCGTCATCCCTTTGAAGAAGTATTCCGGAATGACCGGATTTTGTTGATCGACATGGCGAGCGAAAGGAGAAACCGACATGCCTTTTGAACTGATCGAAAACTACACACCCGGAGCGACCATCAAGGTCGTCGGGATCGGCGGAGGCGGCGGCAACGCTGTCAACCAGATGGTCGAGCAGGCCATCGAGGGCGTCGAATTCATCTGCGTCAACACCGACTCGCAGGCCTTGCGCAATTTTGCGGGCAAGACCACCCTGCAGATCGGCTCTGGCGTGACCAAGGGCCTGGGCGCCGGTGCCAACCCCGAAGTGGGGCGCCAGTCGGCGCTGGAGGACCGCGACCGCATCAGCGAGATGCTCGAAGGCTGCGATATGGTCTTCATCACCGCCGGCATGGGCGGCGGGACCGGGACGGGTGCCGCACCCGTGGTCGCGCAGACCGCCAAGGAGATGGGCATTCTCACGGTGGCCGTGGTCACCAAGCCCTTCCCCTTCGAGGGCCAGCGTCGTGGCGCCGTGGCCCAGCAGGGTATCGACGAGCTGTCGCACCACGTCGACTCCCTGATCACCATTCCCAACGGCAAGCTGCTGAGCGTGCTGGGCGCGGAAATCACCCTGCTCGACGCGTTCAAGTCGGCCAACCAGGTGCTTTCCGGTGCCGTTCAGGGCATCGCCGAACTGATCACCCGGCCGGGGCTGATCAACGTCGACTTCGCCGACGTGCGCACGGTGATGAGCGAAATGGGCATGGCGATGATGGGTGCCGGTACGGCCAAGGGCGAGGATCGTGCCCTGATGGCGGCTCAGTCAGCCATCGGATCGCCGTTGCTCGAAGACGTCGACCTCAACGGAGCCTGCGGCATCCTGGTCAACGTCACCGCCGGCATGAACCTGAGCATGAAGGAGTTCGAGGAGGTGGGCACCACCGTTGCCGACCTCGCCAGCGAGGATGCCACCGTGGTCATCGGCACGGTTATCGACCCGGACATGAACGACGAACTGCGCGTGACTGTTGTGGCCACGGGCCTGGGATCGCAGCGCCCAAAGCGCCAGGAGCGGCCGATGCAAGTCGTCCGCACCGGAACCGATAACCGACCCGCCTTCCGCGCCAACGAGGACGACGAGCCGGGCGGTGCCGCCGAAGGCCGGGCAGAGGACGGCCGGCCGGGTGAAAGCCGCAAGCTGTTCGGAGAGCAGAAGGAGATGGACTACCTGGACATCCCGGCTTTCCTGCGCAACCAGGCGGACTGAAGAGGCGGAAGGGAGCTTCAGCCGACTGTGCCGGTCGGAAATGCAACCGTCGGCACGGGCGTTCGACTCGCCACGAACGCCCGTGCCGACCGGTTTTTGACCGCCGCATGACTGCCGCTGTGGTTTTTCGGCAACATCTGTGGCGGATTTCACGAAAAATTGCTTTTTTGCTACAGTTGCCTGTGCTATGCTCCGCGGCGTCTACCAGCAATCGGTCAACGTAGTGATCCGCCAAAGAACACTCAAGAATGTTATCCGCGCCACGGGCGTAGGCCTGCACACCGGGGAAAAAGTCCTGATGACGCTGCGCCCTGCGCCGGCCAACAGCGGGATCGTTTTCCGCCGCGTCGACCTCGATCCGGTCGCCGAAATCAAGGCTGACCCGCACCTGGTTCGCGACACCGCCCTGTCGACCACCCTGGTCAACGACAACGGCGTGCGCGTGGCCACGATCGAACACCTGATGTCGGCCCTGGCCGGCCTGGGCATCGACAATCTCTATATCGATCTCAGCGCCGCCGAAGTGCCGATCATGGACGGCAGCGCCGGCCCCTTTGCCTTCCTGATCCAGTCGGCCGGCATCGCCGAGCAGAACGCGGCCAAGCGCTTCATTCGCCTGAAGAAGACCGTCGAGGTGCGCGACGAGGATCGCTGGGCGCGCTTCGAGCCGCACGAGGGATTCCGCGTCAACTTCACCATCGAGTTCGACCATCCGGTGATCCGCTCGCATTCCTGCAAGGCCGACGTCGAGTTTTCCACCACCTCCTACCTCAAGGAAGTGGCGCGGGCGCGCACCTTCGGGTTCATGCGCGATATCGAGTATCTGCGCCAGCGCAACCTGGTGCTCGGCGGCAGCCTCGACAACGCCGTGGTGCTCGACGACTACCGGGTGCTCAACGAGAACGGCCTGCGCTACGAGGACGAGTTCGTCAAGCACAAGGTACTCGACGCCATCGGTGACCTGTACCTGCTCAACCGCAACCCCATCGGCGCCTTCTTCGGCCACAAGTCGGGCCACGAGCTCAACAACCAGCTCGTGCGCCAGGTGCTCGCCGACCAGGAAGCCTGGGAAGAGGTGACCTTCGAAGACGACGAAACGGCGCCGATTTCCTATGTTCAGCCGGCGCAAGCGGTCTGAGGGGTTTCGGCTGTAAGCTAGATCGTGAAGCGGGCGCTGCGGCGCCCGTTTTTGTTTGGGGCGCCGGAATGACCAATTTTCAAGCACCAAGGACCAAACAAACTCCGAATGTTCGATGACCAATGCTACAAACAGGAGGCGCCGCCCCGGCGGCTCGTGCTTCGGTCATTTGATCATTGAGAATTGGTCCTTGTTTGAAAATTGGAATTTGGTCATTGGTCATTTAGCGGATCCCGGGAACTACAATCACCCGCGTCCCCTCCAGCCTCTCGTCGAGCTGGCGATTGGCTTCCCGCAGCAGATCATCGGCCATCAGGCGGGCGCGGCTGGCCCAGGCGGGGCTGGTGGCGGCCAGCACCAGGGTCTTGCCCTCGATGCAGGCCAGCCCGATGTGCTCGCGCATGCTCCCGGGCAGGACCTGGCGCAGGCTGGCGTCGAGCTGGTCGAGCGCGCGGGCGGTGGCCAGCAGGCGCCCCAGCCCGTCGTGTTTCGACGAGATCTCCGTGATCGGGCGCTCGGATCGGTGCCTGCTTGCTGCCATCGGATGCCCTCGAGCCGAAAGCCTGCAGTTTAACCCCCCGGGCGGCTACAATGGCAGGCTGTGCTTGCACCCATGCGGTGCCGACCCCAAGTAAATTCACTTCGGGAAGAACCACTTCTTCAAGACGACGGACAATTCATGCTCAAATCCCTGATCACCAAGGTGGTGGGCAGCCGCAACGAGCGGCTGGTCAAGGCCCTCTACAAGGATGTCGAGGCGATCAATGCCCTCGAGCCGGAATTCCAGAAGCTCAGCGACGCCGAGCTCAAGGCCAAAACCGCCGAGTTTCGCCAGCGCCACGAGCAGGGCGAAAGCCTGAAGCAGTTGCTGCCGGAGGCCTTTGCCGCGGTTCGCGAGGCCTCCGTGCGCACGCTCGGCATGCGGCACTTCGATGTGCAGCTGATCGGCGGCATGGTGCTCCATCAGGGCAAGATCGCCGAGATGAAGACGGGCGAGGGCAAGACCCTGGTGGCCACCCTGGCGGTCTATCTCAATGCCATCCCCGACCGGGGCGTGCACGTGGTGACCGTCAACGACTACCTGGCCGCTCGCGATGCCGACTGGATGCGGCCGATCTACTCGGCCCTGGACCTGACCGTTGGCGTTTCGGTGCCCGGCATGAGCCCGGATGCCAAGCGCGAAGCCTATAACGCCGATGTCACCTACGGCACCAACAACGAGTTCGGTTTCGACTACCTGCGCGACAACATGGCCTTCTCGCTCGAGCAGCGCGTCCAGCGCGGCCGGCACTTCGCCATCGTTGACGAGGTCGACTCCATTCTGATCGACGAGGCGCGTACGCCGCTGATCATCTCCGGGCCCACCGACGAGGGGCCGGACATCTACGTGAAGATGAACCGGATCGTGCCGGCGCTCGAACCGCAGCAGGAAGAAGACGGGCCGGGCGATTTTTCCATCGACGAGAAGACCAAGCAGGTCTACCTGACCGAAGACGGCATGGCCAAGGTCGAGGGCCTGCTGGCGGATGCCGGCATGATCGAGTCGGGCGCGAGCCTTTACGACTCGGTCAACCTTGGACTGATGCACACGCTCAATGCCTCGCTGCGCGCCCACCACCTGTTCCACAAGGACACCGACTACATCGTGCGCGACGGTGAAGTGATCATCGTCGACGAGTTCACCGGCCGCACGCTCCAGGGACGGCGTTGGTCCGAGGGACTGCACCAGGCCGTCGAAGCCAAGGAAGGCGTGCCGATCCAGCGCGAGAACCAGACCCTGGCCTCGATCACCTTCCAGAACTTCTTCCGGCTCTACGACAAGCTTTCGGGCATGACCGGCACGGCCGACACCGAGGCCTACGAGCTTCAGTCGATCTACGGCCTGGAGGTGGTGGTCATTCCCACCCACAAGCCGATGGTCCGCATCGACCACGCCGACCTGGTTTTCCTGACCAAGCAGGAAAAGTTCGACGCCATCGTGGCGGATATCAAGGAGCGCGTGGCCAACGGCCAGCCCGTGCTGGTGGGCACGACGTCGATCGAGAACTCCGAGCTGATCTCCAGGGAGCTCAAGAAATCCGGCATCGACCACGAGGTGCTCAACGCCAAGCAGCACGAGCGCGAGGCGCACATCATCGAGCAGGCCGGTCAGCCCGGCGCGGTCACCATCGCCACCAACATGGCCGGCCGCGGCACCGATATTGTTCTGGGCGGCAACCTCGAGGCCGAGCTGCGCGACCTGGGTGAGGACGCCAGCGAGGATCAGCGTCGCAAAGTCAGGGAAGACTGGCAGGCCCGTCACGATCGGGTGATCGAAGCCGGCGGCCTGCACATCATCGGTACCGAGCGGCACGAGTCGCGGCGTATCGACAATCAGCTCCGCGGGCGCTCAGGCCGCCAGGGTGATCCGGGGTCGACCCGTTTCTACCTCTCGCTGGACGACAATCTCATGCGCATTTTCGCTTCCGAGCGCATGGGCAACATGATGCAGAAGCTGGGTATGCGCGACGGCGAGTCGATCGAGCATCCCTGGGTCAACCGCGCCATCGAGAATGCCCAGCGCAAGGTCGAGGCGCACAACTTCGACATGCGAAAGCACCTGCTCGAGTACGACGACGTGGCCAACGACCAGCGCCGCGTCATCTACTCGCAGCGCAACGAGCTGATGGAAGCCGACGATATCGGCGAGACCATCGAAGCCATCCGCGAGGAGGTGTTCGATCGGCTCATCAGCCAGTTCGTGCCGCCGGGTTCCATCGACGAGATGTGGGACACCGAGGGACTCGAACGCGCCCTCGCGGGCGAGTTCGGCATCGAGGTGCCGATCCAGCGCTGGCTCGAGGAGGACGAGGACCTGGCCGAGGAAGGCCTGCGCAAGCGGGTCTTGGAAACTGTTGAAGCGCACTACCAGGCCAAGGAAGACATGGTCGGCTCCTCGGTCATGCGCCAGTTCGAGAAGGCCCTGATGCTGTCGATTCTCGACCAGCAGTGGAAGGAGCACCTCGCCAGCATGGACTACCTGCGCCGCAGCGTCAGTCTGCGCAGTTTTGCCCAGAAGAAGCCGCAGCAGGAGTACAAGCGCGAAGGCTTCGAGATGTTCACCGAGATGCTCGACAACATGAAGCACGAGGTGATGAAGGGCCTGGCACGCGTGCGCGTGCGGAGCGAGGATGACGTCGAGGCCGTCGATCAGCAGCGCAAGCGCGAGGCGCCGATGCAGTTCCAGCACGCCGAGGCGCAGTCTGCGACCGCCGGCAACGCGCCCGCCGGGGGGCAGCAGCAGGCCGGTGCGGACGAAAAGCCCGACACGTTCGTGCGCGAAGGCCGCAAGGTCGGTCGCAACGAACCCTGTCCCTGCGGATCGGGCAAGAAGTACAAGCAGTGCCACGGCAGGCTGGGATAGGGCAGCGGTCGTGAGCGGCCGGCCGGCGCAGTCCGTTCGGCTGATCGAGGTCGTCGCCGGTGTCATCCGCGACGACCGTGGCCGCATCCTGCTGGCGCAGCGCCCGGCGGGAAAGCATCTTGCCGGCACCTGGGAGTTTCCCGGCGGCAAGCGCGAAGGCGATGAATCGGATGCCCGCACGCTGGCCCGCGAGCTGGCCGAGGAACTGGATATCGAGGTTGTCTCGTCGCGGCCCTGGCTGTCGCTGACCCACCACTATCCCGAGCTGGCCGTGCGTCTCAAGCTGTACGAGGTCGACGAGTGGCGCGGGCAGCCAAGTGGGCTGGAAGGTCAGTCCCTGGACTGGGTCAGCGTTGCCCAGATGAACGCGATGCCGATGCCGGCGGCCGACCGCCCGATCGTGCGCGCGTTCGGCATCGACGACCGTTATGCCATCAGTCCCGAGCCGCGGGATTCCGGCGATATCGAAGGCATCCTGGCCTGGGCCCGCGAGGGACTGGATCGGGGTCTGCGCCTGTTTCAGCTGCGCGCCGGGTCGGTCGACGCCGCAAGCCTCGCTTCGATGGCGCGGGCCTTCGGGGAGGCCGTGGCCGCGGCGGGCGGGCGATGGCTGCTCAACGGTCCGCCGGCGCTGGCCATCGAAGCGGCCGCCGACGGCGTGCACCTCGATGCCCCCGGTCTGCGTTCTCTCGATGCCCGACCACTGGGCGACGAGAAACTGGTCATGGCCTGCTGCAGGAACGAATCCGATCTGGCGCGGGCGGGCGCCCTGGGTCTCGATTTCGTCACGCTTTCTCCCGTTCTCGGCACCGAGGGCGTCGAACATGCGGAGCCGTTGGGCTGGGCGGGCTTCGAGCGACTGAGCCGTCGTTCGCCGCTGCCAGTCTATGCGCGCGGTGGCGTCGGGCCGGGCGACCTTTCCGGCGCGCGCGAGCGCGGCGGTTTCGGCGTGGCCGGCACGTACGCTGCGGGAGAGACCTGGTCGTGATCGAAACGGTACGGCTGCCCATACGTCCGCGCCCGATGCCCGAGGCCGGATCGGTGGATGTGTGGTTCACGCGCCTGAGCGAGCTGCCCCTCGATGCCGGCCCAGCCGGATCCGAGCGCCGCGAACGTATCATGCGGCAACGCGTGCAGCAGCAGTTCTTCCTTCGCCTGCTGCTGGCCGCCTACCTGGGTTGCCCGGGCAAATCCGTCCAACTGGTTCGCAGCGATCGCGGCA
Source organism: Wenzhouxiangella indolica (assembly GCF_042310355.1). Lineage (NCBI taxonomy): Bacteria > Pseudomonadati > Pseudomonadota > Gammaproteobacteria > Chromatiales > Wenzhouxiangellaceae > Wenzhouxiangella > Wenzhouxiangella indolica. Next base: position 38,997 of record NZ_JBHJMR010000001.1, read on the forward strand.
AGCCGATGCTCGCCGGTGAGCATGCCGACAGCCCGCTTCGGTTCAACGTTTCGCACTCGGGCGACTGGCTGGCGATCGCGGTTGCCGAGGGGGTCGGCGTGGGAATCGATATCGAAGTCGAGCGTCGCCTCCCGCGCGCGCAGCTGCTTGCGCGCCGGTTTCTCTCGCCAGCGGAAGCCGAATGGCTGGTCGAGCTCGATGAACCGTTCCGCTCCCGCCAGTTTCTGCAACAGTGGACGGCGCGCGAATCCCTGGTCAAGGCCCGCGGTTGCGGCCTGGCCGGTTGTCTCGGGGAGATCGAGCTCGACTGGCAGCCGCCCACGATTCGGCGCCTGCCCGGCGACTGGTCCGGCCCGCGGTCGATGGCGCTGGCCGGCCTGTCGATGCCGAGCGGCCTGGTCGGGCATCTCGCGGTTACGCAGGGCCCGGTCACGCCCGTGCTCAGGCGTATCGGCGCCTGACCTCGCCCAAGCTCAACGCGCCGCACGGCGCTCACCCAAGGAAACCCGGTATGTATCTACAACGCGCGACCTGGCCCGAAGTCGAGACCTACCTGGAAGGCTCCACCGGCATCGTGATCCCGATCGGATCGACCGAGCAACACGGACCCACCGGTCTGATCGGCACGGACGCGATCTGCCCGGAGACGATTGCCGGCGGCCTGGCCGAGGAGGGCATCCTGATCGGACCGACCCTGAGCATCGGCATGGCCCAGCACCACCTGGGTTTTCCGGGTTCGATCAGTCTGCGGCCGTCGACCCTGATGGCGGTGGTGCGCGACGTCGTCGGTTCGCTGACCCGGCACGGCTTCACGCATTTCTATTTCCTCAACGGCCATGGCGGCAATATCGCAACGGTCAACGCCGGCTTTGCGGAGGTCTGGGCCGATGCCAGCCTGGCCGGTCGCGCCTCGGGCCAGCGCATGAAGATGGGCAACTGGTTCGCCGGAAGGCGCGTGCAGGCCCTGGCGCGGGAACTGTACGGCGATGCCGAGGGCAGCCACGCCACGGCCTCGGAAATCGCGCTGACCTGGTACGCCTACCCCGAGGCGGAGCGGCGCGACAAGCTCGATCCGCTGCGCGCGCCCGATGGACCGATCCGGGATGCCGTCGATTTCCGGTCGCGATTTGCCGACGGCCGCATGGGCTCGGAGCCCCACCGGGCCACCCGCGAGCACGGCAGGCGCTTCTACGAGGCCGGGCTGGCCGACGCCCTGGAGGACTACCGCGCGTTCCTGGCCCAGCACTGAGCCGGGGAATGAAAAGGACTTGCGAATCCGGCAAAATGTGATATAAATCACGTTTTCTGACGCCCCCCCCCCCGATTTCCAGCTCGGGGCCAAAAGCCGACGGAACAAGACCGAACAAAAAGGGGAATACCGTTGCCTACCGAGCAATCTCGCGGCGCCTTCTGGCGCCGGGTTTCGTTTTCATGTGCCTGCGCGGCCATGCTCGCGTTGACTTCCGCGGTCGCGGCAGGGGACGGGCCCTCGTCGCCGGCGGCGCTCGGCGACCGTGCGGCCGGGAAGATCCGCGCCGCCGCGGCCGCTGATCGAATCACCGAACGCAATGCGCTGATCGACGAAGCGCTCGAGCTGCTCGATGCGGCCGTCGAGCATCCGCGTGCCGACCGCGAAGTGTTCCGACGCAGCCAGTTCGATCGCGTCGTGGCCCTGCGCACCCGCGAATCGATGGCCGAGGCCGTCGCGGCCTGGGAAGCACTACTCGAAGACGAACTTGATCCGCCGAGCTATGTCACTGTCGCCGCCGCCGATGCCTTGCTGTACCTGCGCGAACCCGAACGCGCCGCGGAACTCTACCTGGCGGTGCTAGACGAGCAGCCCGAGCGCATTGAAACCCGCCAGTCCCTGTTCTGGGCGCAGCTCGAACAAGAGGACTTCGACGCGGCGCTGGCGACAATCGACGGTCTGGCCGGGCACCCCGACCTCGCCGATAATGCGCGCCTGCGGCGCGATGCGCGCATTACCGCGGCCATGGGCCGCGGCTACGCCAATCGCCTCAGCGAGGCCATGGAAGCGCTGGAGGCTGTCGTTGCCGAGCACCCGGAAAGCCAGGCCGCCACGCGGTCCCTCGCCACCATCTATCGCTGGCGCGGCTGGAGTCGGCGAGCGCTCGATTTGACCGAACCCCTGCTCGCCTCGGATCCCGACAGCACGGACAATCGCCTGCTGCACGCCGCCCTTCTGCGCGATGTCGGACGCTACCGGGCCGCCGGGGCGATCCTGGAGGCGCTCCACCGCGAGCATCCCGAAGATCGACACGTTCAGCGCGATTACGCCGACTGGCAAACACGCGACCGCTGGGCGATCTCGGCCCACGCGGAGTACGGCGAGAGCGACGGGGTGAGTGAGTTCGGCAGCCGCGATCGGGCCCTGCGTACGCGCCTTTCGGCGCCCTGGATCGGCCCTTACCTGCAGCCCTACCTGCGCAGCGAGTACAGCCATGCGACCTTTCCCGAGGGCGAGGCTGATTACGACAGGCTGGGAGTCGGCGTCGACTACCGCCGGGGCGATCATCGAGTCAACCTCGAGTTCCACCGCAATCGCCACGGCGCGGACGAGGACGGCTTCACCGCCGGCTGGGATCTACAGATCGACGACCACTGGAGCCTGGCGACCCGCTACGAAAGCTTCTCGACCGACGTGCCGCTGCGCGCGCGCGGGCAGGGCCTGGACGGCTGGAAGGCCGAGGCGGCGCTGCGCTGGCAGGCGCACGAGTCGCTGGGCCTGAGGCTGGGCGTATCGCGCCTGGCGATCTCCGACGGCAACGAGCGCGACTCGGTGCTGGCCTCGTTGAACCACCGGTTGCGCGTGTCCGCCTACCACACAACCGACGGCACGCTCGATCTCTACGCCGCCCGCGCCAGCCGGACCGGCGGCCCCTACTTCAATCCCGAAGAGGACGCCTCGCTGGCCTACGTGGTCCAGCACGACTGGCTCACCTGGCGCCGCTATGAGCATTCGTTCACGCAGCGTTTTGTCGTCGGCGGCGGCGCCTACTGGCAGAAGCACCACGGCACGCATGCCATCGGCCTGGCCCGCTACGAGCACCTGTGGCAGCTGAGCCAGCACTGGTTCTTCCACTATGGCCTGGGCGTGGCCAGCCGGGTCTATGACGGTGATCGCGAATCGAGGATCGACGGCCAGGTCTGGCTGCGGGGGGTGTTCTGATGCGCCTGCCGAGGAATGAAATGAAAAGGGGAGAGATCGATGTTGTCCTGGGGTGATAGCACCGGCCTGCTGGCCGCGCTGTTCAATTTCGCGTTCTTCTACCCGCTGTTCATGGCCTGGCTGTGGATGGTCGGCGGGCTGTGGTACTTCTTTCACTGGGAGCGGCGTATTTCGCGCACCCCGGAAGAGCCGCCCGAGCTCGACGAGTATCCGGGCTGTTCCATCCTGCTACCGTGCCACAACGAGGGCGCGCAGGTGCGCGAGACCATGGAATGGCTGCTCAAGCAGACCTATCCCAACTTCGAGATCATCGCCGTCAACGATGCCAGCACGGACGACACCGGCGAGATTCTCGAGGAGCTGGCCGCCCGCCACGACAATGTTCGCGTCATTCATTTCGAAAGCAACCAGGGCAAGGCCATGGGGCTTCGCGTCGCGGCCGTGGCTTCCAGGCACGAGTTCCTGTTCTGCGTCGACGGCGATGCGGTGCTCAACAAGACGGCGCTGCAGTGGATGATGTGGCACTTCATCACCGGCCCGCGCGTGGGCGCGGTGACGGGCAATCCCCGCATCCGCAACCGATCGACCATGCTCGGTCGGCTGCAGGTCGGCGAGTTCTCGTCGATCATCGGCCTGATCAAGCGCGCCCAGCGCATTTACGGACGCATCTTCACCGTCTCCGGCGTGGTCTCGGGCTTCCGCAAGGCCGCCCTGCATCGCAACCGCTACTGGAACACCGACATGGTCACCGAGGACATCGACGTGACCTGGCTGCTGCAGTCCGATCACTGGGACGTGCGCTACGAGCCCAATGCGCTGTGCTGGATCCTGATGCCCGAGACCCTGCGGGGCTTGTGGAAACAGCGCTTGCGCTGGGCGCAGGGCGGCGTGGAAGTGCTGTTGCGCTATGGCCTCAAGGCCCTGCGATGGCGCCAGCGACGCATGTGGGGCGTGGTCATGGAGTACACGCTCAGCGTGATCTGGGCCTACGTGATGGCGAGCATCTTCGCGCTCTACTTCCTGGGCCTCCTCCTGCCGCTGCCCGAGACCCTGAGGGTGGATACGATCATGCCGCAGTGGAACGGGGTCGTGCTCGGCGTGACCTGCCTGCTGCAGTTCGCCGTTAGCCTGATCATCGACAGCCGCTACGAGAAAGGACTGTGGCGGGTCTATTTCTGGGTCATCTGGTATCCGCTGGCGTTCTGGGTGATCAGCATGTTGACCACCGTGGTGGCCGTGCCCAAGGCCCTGGTCAAGGGCCACGGAGAGCGCGCCATCTGGACCAGCCCCGACCGGGGGGTGCGGCCATGACGCGGCACGTCCCCGAGCATCCAGACATCATCTATCGGCCTGACCTGCAGCCGCCGGCCCGCCGTGCCCTGTTCTCCGGCATCACCTTCGTGGCCTGGCTGATGTGGTTCTACCTGTTCCTGCCGCTTTTGAGCGTCGCTGCGTGGTGGTTCGGCATCGAGTCCTTTCGCCAGTACATGTTCGACCCGGTTCGAAGCGGCTACCTGCTGACGCTGACCGGCTACGCCATCGTCGTCGCCGTGACCGCCCTGACGATCGTCGGCTGGTCGCGCTACAACCAGATTCGCTTCGGCGGTCCGGATCGCCGTCGCCCGCTGCCGCCGGTCAGCAACGAGATGATGCAGGAAAAATTCCAGCTCGACGCTGACATGCTCGAGCAGGTTCAGCGGGCCAAGACCATCAAGCTGACCTTCGGGGAGGGCGGCGCGCTGGAACATGCCAGTTTCCGCCACGAGGTCGACGGCGAAACCAGGACATCGGAATACCAGGCGCCGCTGCGCTGACTCAGGCCGAGCGCCAGGCGCGCCAGCCCAGTACCAGGCCGCCGAGCGCGGCCACGGCGGCTGGAATCGAGTGCCCGCCCCACAAGGGCGCGACCTGGTAGCCCGCCAGTACCGCGCCGGCGACCAGCAGGCCGGCGGCAAGGATGGCGCCGGGCAGGCGGCGGTTGTGGCGGCCGAGCTCGCCTGCCAGTTTTTCCAGGTCTTCGGAGTCGATTCGGGTGCGCAGCCGGCCCTTGCCGGTGGTCTCGAGAAAGTCGTGCAGCAGCCCCGGCAGTTCCGGTGAGCGCGACAGCCAGCGCGGCAGTTCCCTGGCCATGCGCCGGACCGTGCGCGGCAGGCCGTAGCGCTCGGCGAAGATCGCTTCGAGTTCCGGCTTGGCCACGTCCCAGATGTTCAGGCGCGGGTCGAGTTCCCGCCCCATGCCCTCGATGTTGAGCAGGGTTTTCTGAAGCATGATCAGCTGCGGTTGCAGGGTCAGCTTGAACGCGCGCGCGACCGAGAACAACTCGATCACCATTTCGGCGAAGGAGACCTCTTCCAGCGGCCGCGTGAAGTTGGGCTCGCCGACGGTGCGGGCCGCCGCGGCGAGCTCGTCGATACGCGTGTCGGCCGGGACCCAGCCGGCCTCGATATGCAGTTCAGCCACGCGCCGGTAGTCGCGATTGAAGATGGCGAGAAAGTTTTCGCCGATGTAGTAGAGATCCTCCGGCGTGAGGCTCTCGACGATGCCGAAGTCCAGCGCGATCCAGGTCGGGTCTTCCGGGTGGGTGGTGTCGACGAGCAGGTTGCCCGGATGCATGTCGGCGTGGAACAGGTTGTCGCGAAAGACCTGGCCGTAGAAGACCCGGATGCCGCGGCGGGCCAGGCGCTCGAGATTCACGCCGCGCCGTCTGAGTTCGGCGATGTCCTTGACGGGAACGCCCTCGACGCGTTCCATGACGAGCACGCGCGCGGCGGTCAGTCGCCAGTGGATGGCCGGGATGTAGAGATCGCGCGAGCCCTCGAAGTTGCGCTTGAGCAGCGAGGCACTGGCGGCCTCGGCCTTCATGTCCAGCTCCCGGAAAATGACGCGCTGGAACTCCGAGACGATGTCGTCGGGGCGAATGCGCTCGCCCTCGGGATGGTAGCGGCGCACCAGCCCGGCGAGCGCGCGCAACAGCTCCAGGTCGCGGCGAATGCGGCGTTCGATGCCGGGGCGCACCACCTTGACCACGACTTCCTCGCCGGTTTCGAGCCGTGCGGCGTGGACCTGGGCGATGGAGGCCGAGGCCAGGGGGCGATCCTCGAATGCGTCGAAGAGTTCGGCGATGCTCGCGCCGAGCTGCTGCTCGATGATCGCTCGTGCCTGTTCCGACGGGAAGGGCGGAACATCGTCCTGCAGGCCGGCCAGGTCCTCGGCGATGTCCTCGGGCAGCAGGTCGCGGCGGGTCGAGAGAATCTGCCCGAACTTGACGTAGATCGGCCCCAACTCCTGCAGCGCAAGGCGCAGGCGCGCGCCGCGCGAGAGATGCCGCACGTGCCGCCGGCCCCAGGGCAGCAGACGGATCGCCCGGGCGAACTTCAGCGGCGGCAGGGCTACCAGCAACTCGTCGAGCCGGTAGCGCGCCAGGGTCAGCGCGATGCTGGTCAGCCGGATGCCGCGGGCAATCATGCCCGGCCCCGGCGTCGCAGCCGTGCTTCGAGCCGGTCGGTGGCTTCGCGCAGCTCGTCGACCTCGCTCACGAACTCGTCGACCTCCTCGCGCGTGACCAGCAGGCCGGATTCCTCGCGCAGGAAGCGCGCCGCCTGCTCGGCGGCTGTGGTCGAGACGTGGCGCGCGCCGGCGCGCGCCTCGCCCAGCATTCGCCACAGCTGGTGGCCGACAACCGGGCCGAAGCGCTCGACGAAGACCGCTTCCCAGTCCGGGTCGAGCTGTTTGAGCAGTTTCTCGAAGGCCTGGCCGGTGCCGGCCTCGCCCTCGATGCGCACGCCGCTGCCGGACGCGCGCCAGTCGGGCACGGTCATGGCCAGCAGGGCCACGGGTGTGCCGCTGATGGTGGTGTCCGGGCGGGCCTCGTCCTCGGCGCTGACGCCCAGGCCGTCATCGCGGCCGTGGAAGAACAGGTCGATGCCCAGGCCTTTCAGTTCCAGCTTCACCCGCTTGTCGCGAAGCGGTCGCAGCCGGCTCGAGGCTTCCGGGTCCAGCGCGATCGCGCGCGCGATGGCCTGCTCGACGCCGGCGGCCAACAGGCCCGGCAACGGGGTCATGTAGCGCGTCATCGGCTCAGACCTTTGCGCCCCGGTGGATGGCGCAGATGCCGCCGGAAAGGTTGGACCAGCGCACCCGCTCGAAACCCGCATCGCGCAGCTGCTCGGCCAGGGCCGGCTGGTCGGGGAAGCGCCGGATCGACTCGGCCAGGTACTGGTAACTCTCGCCGTCGCCGGCGATCCGCTCGCCCAGTCGCGGCAGTACCTCGAATGACCAGGTGTCGTAGACCATCGCCAGCGCCGGCAGGCCTACCTTCGAGAATTCCAGGATGTGCACCCGTCCGCCCGGTCGCAGCACCCGGTGCATTTCGGCCAGGGCCTTGTCGCGCCAGGTGACGTTGCGCAGGCCGAAGGCGATGGTCAGGTGGTCGAAGTGATTGGAGGCAAACGGCAGGGCCTCGGCATTGACCTGCAGCCATTCCAGGCCCTGTACCAGTCCGATGTCGTCCATGCGCGAGCGGCCGGTCGTCAGCATCTCGCGATTGATGTCGGCGACCACCACGTCGGCGCCGCGTTCGTGCGCGAGCCTGGCAATGTCGCCGGTTCCGCCGGCCAGGTCGAGCAACCTCTGGCCCCGGCGGATGCCGCAGGAAGCCACGAAATGCCGCTTCCAGAGCCGGTGGATGCCCAGGCTCATCAAGTCGTTCATCAGGTCGTAGCGCTTCGCCACCGACGAGAAAACGCGGTCGACGAGCTGCGTCTTCTCTTCGGGGGATACTTCGCGGTAGCCGAAATCGGTCATCAAATTAAGGTTTCAGGTTTCAGGTTTCAGGTTTCAGGGGTCGGGACTCGGGACTCGGGACTCGGGACTCGGGACTCGCGGCTCGGGATTCGGGCTCATGGGCCAGATTGACAGCAAGGCGCGCCTGCCAGCGCCTGGCAAAAACGGCGCACGCCCGAGTGGCACCCGACTACCTGCCTGCCTTGGTTTTCCTGAACCCTGAACCCTGAAACCTGAAACCTCATTCCACTCCCGCTTCCTTGAGCCGTTGTCGGTAACGCGCCAGATTGCTTTCCATCCGACTGCCCAGATCATAAAGGAAAGACCATGAATAGATTCCAGAATCGTGGCCGTCGTCGAAGCGGATCTGGACCGCGTAGCTGCCGATCGGCTCGATCGCGCTGATGTCGACGTTTTCCTTGCCGGTCATCAGCTTCGGTTCCGAGTAACCGTGGCCGCGCACCTCGGCCGAGGGCGAGTGGGTGCGCAGGTACTCGGCCGGCAGTTCGAACTGCTCGCCGTCGTCGAAGGTCACGGTCAGTATGCGCCGGCCGCGCTCGTAGTTGAGGTCGACCGCCTGCCGCTCGCTCATGGCGCTTCGTAATAGGTGGGTGAACCCGGGCCGACCGGCAGGTCGAGGCCGAATACCCACAGCAGGAATAGCAGGCTCCAGCCGATGAAGTAGAAGATCGAATACGGCAGCATGGTCGCGATCAGGGTGCCGATGCCGAATTTCTTGTCGTAGCGCGTCGCCCAGGCCAGGATCAGGCCGAAGTAACTCATCATCGGCGTGATGATGTTGGTGGTCGAGTCACCGATCCGGTAGGCCGTCTGGATGACCTCGGGGGAATAGCCGATGAACATCAGCATGGGCACGAAGATCGGTGCGGTCACCGCCCACTGCGCCGAGGCCGAGCCCAGCGACAGGTTGACGATTCCGCACATGATGATGAACAGCACGAACACCAGCGGCCCGGTCAGGCCGATACTCTGGAGAAAGTCGGCCCCGGTCACAGCCGTGATCAGGCCGAGGTTGGACCATCCGAAAAAGGCCACGAACTGCGCGGCGAAGAACACCAGGACCACGTACAGCCCCAGTGTGGAGATGGCCGACGCCATGCCGTCGATGACGTCGCGGTCGTTCTTCATCGTGCCCACGACCTTGCCGTAGGCGAAGCCCACGACCAGGAAAAACACGAAGATCCAGGCCACGATGGAGTCGAAGAAGGGCCCGGAGGATTCGAGGAAGCCGCCGCCGGCCTCGGGGTCACGCAGTACGCCGTTCTCGGGCACGACCAGCAGCGCGATCAGCGCCAGCACGGCAAGGGTCGCGAACAAGGCGGTGCCCAGGCCCTTTTTCTCCGAGCCGGTCAGCGGCTGCATCTGGCTGTTGTCGAGTACAGACGGGTCAGCGTTGGAATCGTCGTATTCACCCAGCTTGGGCTCGACGATGAAGATGGTCACCAGCGAGCCGATGAGGGTGATCATGAAGGTCGACACGATCATGAAATACCAGCTCGCCGTGGCGTAGACGGTGTAGCCGGGGTCGATCAGCTGGGCGGCTTCCTCGGTGATGCCGGCCAGCAGGGGATCGATGGTGCCCAGCAGCAGGTTGGCGCTGTAGCCGCCCGACACGCCGGCGAAGGCGGCGGCCATGCCGGCGAGCGGATGACGGCCCAGGGCCAGGAAAATGGCGCCGCCGAGCGGAACCAGCACGACATAGCCCATCTCCGAGGCGGTGTTCGAGAGCACGCCGGCGAACACGACGGCGACGGTGACCACGTGCTTCGGCGCCGACAGCACGATGCCGCGCACCAGGGCGGAGAGCAGACCCGACTTCTCGGCCACGCCGACCCCGAGCATGGCCACCAGCACCACGCCCAGCGGGGCGAAGTTGACGAAATTGTCGACCAGACCGCCCAGGATCCGTCGCAGGCCTTCGGCATTGAGCAGGCTGACCGCCTCGATCGTGGCGCCGACGCCGGCACTCGGCCGCGGGTCTTCCACGCTCACGCCCAGCCAGCCGAAGAAACCCGACAGGAACACCATGGCGGTGGCCAGGATGGCGAACAGGGTGACCGGGTGCGGCAGGAGGTTGCCGAGCCACTCGACAACGTCCAGGAAGCGGGTGAACCAGTTGCGCTGGGCGGTCGCGGCCGCCGAATTGTCGTAATCGCTCACGATGTCAGTCCCTGCGTGTGATCCGGAATGCCGCCGCGGCAGCGACCCGGCATGATAGCGCAAGGTGTCGAGAGGGGCTAGGGACCAGGGATTAGGGACCAGGGACTAGGAACCAGGGATTTGTAGCTAGACTCTCGCTAGTCCCTAGTCCCTAGTCCCTAGTCCCTAGTCCCTAGTCCCTAGTCCCCCTCAAAGCCCCAGCGCGAACAGCCCCAGGCACAGGATCAGTCCGGCGACCGGGATCAGGACGGTCAGCGCGCCCATGGCCGGGTAGGCGGCCGAGTGGGTTTCGTTGCAGATGGCGCGGATGGTGGTGACCACGTAGCCGTTGTGCGGCAGGGAGTCGAGCGCACCCGAGGATATCGAGACCACGCGGTGGAGCTGGTCCGGATCGACGCCGGCATCGACGTAGTGCGGGCCCAGGATGGGGAGGGCGATCGCCTGGCCGCCGGAGGCCGAGCCGGTCATGGCGGCGATGGCGGACACGGCGATGGCGGCGCTGACCAGGCCGTTGCCGGGCAGGCCGGTGACCCAGACGACGGCGGCGTCGAAGGCCGGCGAGACCTTGGCGACCGTACCGAAGCCGACTACGGCCGCGGTATTGCCGATGGCGATCAGCGCGCCGACGCCGCCCTCGGTCAGGGCCGCGCCCGGCTGATGAAGATTGCGCAGGTTGATCGCGGCCGCACCGATGCAGCCGGCCAGCAGGGCGACGATCAAGGCCGAGATGCCCAGGTGGTCGTGCAGGGTGAAGGAAAAACCCAGCACGAGCATCAGCGGAATCAGCGACAGGGCGGGGTTCGGCAGGTCGTCGCGTCCGCTTTCCGGGTCGGCGTCACGCTCCTCGAAGACCTCGCCGCGCTCGACGGCGCGCTTGAGCATCCACTGCAGCCAGACGTAGCCGGTGGTGGCCATGAAGATCGCGACCACCAGGCTGGCCTGCCAGGCCGCCAGCGGGCCGGTGCCGAGGTGCTCGATGGGAATCCAGTTCTGGATTTCCGGCGAGCCGGCCGAGGTCATGGTGAAGGTCACCGAGCCGAAGGCCAGGGTGGCGGGAATGAAGCGACGCGGCAGGTCGGCGTCGCGGAACAGGGCCAGCGCCATCGGGTAGACCGAGAAGGCGACCACGAACAGGCTCACCCCGCCGTAGGTCAGCACCGCGCAGGCGAGTACCACCGCCAGCGCGGCCTGCCTGGTGCCCAGCCGGCGCACGATCCAGTGGGCGACCGACTCGGCGCCGCCGGAGGATTCCATCAGCTTGCCGAACAGCGAGCCGAGCAGAAAAACGAAGAACCACGAGGCGATGAAGCCCGTGAACCCGTCCATGTACTGGGTGATCAGGTCGGCCTGGCCTTCGGCGGACAGGGGCGGCAGCAGGGCGATGTTGCTGGTCAGCGCGACCAGCAAAGCGCACAGCGGCGTGGCCACGAACAGGCTCATGCCGCGCATGACGAGTACGATCAACAGGGCCAGTCCCCCGAGCAGGCCGATCAGGCTGAGCATGTTGGGTGCTTCCGCTTGAATTCGCGGCCATGTTGGCAAGGCGCCGTGCCGCGCGTAACTGTACCAAGGTACAAGTTACAGTCATCGGCGGCTTGTCTAGGCTGCAAGGCGTGTCGGTCACTCCAGTAGCCGGAGTGCCATGAAACCGCGAGCAAGCCTTCGTAACAAGGGAGTTCAAATGAAATCGCTGAAGCTGTCCAACAAATCGCTGAAGCTGTCCAGGCTCAGCCTGGCGATCGTGCTGGGACTGGCCATGACGGCCGGGGTGTCGGCCCAGGACGAACAATCCGAAGACAACAATGAAAACGAAACCGCCGAGGAGGCCACCGACCTGGGCAACCTGGAAGTCACCGCGAGACGCCGTTCGGAGAACCTGCGCGATGTGCCGATCTCGGTCACCGCGATTACCGGCGAAGGCCTGCAGGACTCGGGCGCACAGGACATCACCTACCTCAACCAGGTCGTGCCCAATACCACCCTGGAAGTCTCGCGCGGCACGAGCAACACGCTGACCGCTTTCATTCGCGGCGTCGGCCAGCAGGATCCGGTCGCCGGCTTCGAGGCGGGTGTCGGCATCTATATCGACGATGTCTATCTCAATCGCCCCCAGGCGGCGGTGCTCGACATCTACGACGTCGAGCGCGTGGAGGTGCTGCGCGGTCCGCAGGGCACGCTCTACGGTCGCAACACCATCGGTGGCGCGGTCAAGTACGTAACCCGACGCCTCGGTCGCCAGCCATCGGCCAGCGTCCGCGCCAGCGTGGGCAGCTATTCCCAGGCCGACCTGGTGGTCAAGGGCGAGACGCCGATCGGCGACAGCCTGGCCATCGGCGGCGCCGTGGCCACGTTCAATCGCGACGGTTTCGGCGACAACCTGACGCTGGGCACGGAGAACTACAACAAGGAAGTGATGGCCGCCCGCGCCAGCATGGAGTGGACGCCGAACTACAACCTGTTCGTGCGCCTCGCCGGTGACTACTACAAGGACGATTCCAACCCCGTCGGCGGGCATCGCCTGATCCCCGGTCTGTTCTCCGGCGCACCCGTGCTCGACGATGTCTACGACACGCGCGGCGGCATCACCGGCGAGAACGAGACCGAGCAGCAGGGCTTGAGCCTGCTGGTCGAGTACGACATCAATCCCTCCTGGCTGTTCAAGAGCATCACGGCCTGGCGCGCCGACGACACCATCAACCAGATCGACTTCGAGGCGCTGCCGCCGGTTGACCTGGACGTGGCCACGATCTACGAGAACGAGCAGTTCAGCCAGGAATTCCAGCTCAACTACAGCGGCGAGAACATCACCGGCGTGGCCGGCTTGTACTACCTGGACGCCAATGCCTTCGGCCCGTTCGACGTCCGCCTGTACCAGACCGGCGAGGTGATCGGCGCACCCCAGCTCAACGCCTTTACCCTGGGTGATGTCGATACCGAGACCTGGTCGGCGTTTGCCGATGCCAGTTTCGACCTGGCCGGCATGTTCGATCTCGACACCGGCCTGGAGCTTTCCCTGGGCGGCCGCTATACCAGCGACAAGCGCTCCTCGCGCGTGCTGCGCCAGAACATGCTCGGTGCCTCCTCCTACTTCGGCGGGGATCCGGTCGTGATCGCGACCACCTCCGATTTCGAAGGCTCGGACACCTTCTCCGAGTTCACGCCGCGCGCCAGCATTGCCTGGCAGCCCAACGCCCAGCACAACCTGTACCTGTCCTGGAGCCAGGGCTTCAAGGGCGGCAGTTTCGACCCGCGCGGACTGACCACCGCGGCGCCGGACTTCAACGGCGACGGCACCGTCAGTGAAGACGAAGTGTTCGAATTCATGCGCTTCGAACCCGAGACGGTCGACACCTGGGAGATCGGCGCCAAGTCCTCCTTCGCCGACGGCCGCGTCAATACCAGCCTGGCGTTCTTCTACAGCGACTACACCGATATCCAGGTGCCGGGTTCGATCGGGGTCGACACGACCGGCGACGGCGTCTCCGATACCTTTGCCGGTGTGACGACCAACGCCGGCGCCGCCACCGTCCAGGGCGTGGAGCTGGAAGCGAACGCGCTGCTGGGGCGCAACATGGCGACCTCGGGTGATGCGCTGACCAGCATGCTGACCCTGGGCTACATCGATGCCGACTACGACGAGTTCGTCACTTCGGTGACCAACCCGGCGACCGGCGAGACCGCGCTGGAGGACGTATCCGACGAGCGCGTGTTCCAGAACACGCCGGACTGGACCGGCCACTGGAACCTGCGCTACGACGTGCCCATGGACCTGTTCGGCAATGACGGCCTGTTCTCGGTCATCGGCGCCTGGTCCTACCGCGGCGAGACCAACCAGTTCGAAGTGCCCTCGCAGTTCCTCGACCAGGAGGCCTACTCGCTCTACGACCTGCACCTGGTCTGGAAGCGCAGCGACGGTCGCTACGAGATCGGATTGCACGGGCGTAACCTCAGCGACGAGCAGTACAAGACGTCCGGCTACGTGTTCGCCACGCCCGACGGCAGCGCCTCGACGCTGGGCCTGGAAGGCGTGATGAATGCCTTCTACGGGCCGCCGCGCACAGTCACGCTGACCGGCACCATCAACTTCTGATCATTGCTTGACTCTCCTCTTTGGGCCGGAACCGTCCTGCGGTTGCCGGCCCTTCTTTTATCTGAATCACCGAAACCGTTGAGTTGCTGGAAGCCCGTTGATTGCCAGAGTCTTTAAACTGTTGCCCATGAACGCTCCCTTTTCTTTCCATAACGAGCCGTGTCGACGCTGACGCTCGTTGCCGCCGGGCTGGCCTGGCTGGGCCTGCTGTTTGCCGTCGCGCTATTCGGCGAGCGCTCGCAAACGCGCTGGCAAAAGCTCTGGCCGGTTGTCTATTCCCTGTCCCTGGCGGTCTACTGCACGGCCTGGACGTTCTACGGCACCACCACGCAGGCGGCCCGCTCGGGCTGGCCCATACCGCCGACCTTTATCGGCACCATTGTCCTGTTCGTGGTCTTCTTTCCCTTCCTGCGTCGCCTGGTGGCGCTGAGCAAGGCCACCAATGCCACGAGCATCGCCGACTTCATCGCCACGCGCTTCGGTAAATCGTCGATGCTGGCCGCCGCGGTGACCGGGGTCGCGGTCATCGGCATCGTTCCCTACATTTCGCTTCAGCTGCAAGCGGTGGCCATGAGCTTTGAGGCCGTGCACGGCCGGGTTGCCGCCGGCGAGTCGGCTGCCTGGCAGGATCTCGCCCTGTACGCGGCGATCATCATGGCCGTGTTCGCCATGCTCTTCGGCACGCGCCGGGCGGCGGCGACCGAGCACAACCGCGGCCTGGTGCTGGCCATGGGATTCGAATCCCTGCTCAAGCTGGCCGCCATGCTGGCCTTGGGCGGCTTCGTGATCTTCGGCCTGTTCTCCGGGCCGGGCGATTTTGCCGAGCGCGCGCCCTCGCCGGAGTTTTCCGGGCTCGACTCCTTCCTGACGCTCATGCTGCTCGGAGCGCTGGCCATGTTCACGCTGCCGCACCAGTTCCATATCGGCGTGGTCGAGTGCCGCCAGGAGCGCCACCTGCGCACGGCGCGCTGGTTGTTTCCGCTGTTCCTGGTGCTGATCAGCCTGCCGATCCTGCCGTTGGCGCGCGCCGGCAATGCGCTGCTCGAAGGCGTGGTCGCGCCCGACCTGTACGTGCTGATGCTGCCGCTGAGCGAGGGGCAGCAGGGCCTGGCGCTGCTGGCCTTCCTGGGCGGGCTCAGTGCCGCGACCTCGATGGTCATCCTCGCCAGCCTGACCCTGTCGATCATGATCGGCAATCACTGGCTGACGCCGGCACTGCTCAATCGGCACTGGGGCCGGGTCAGCGAGCTGGGTATCCCCGTGCGCCAGCAACGCCGGCTGGGCATCGTCGTCGTGCTGTTGCTGGCCTACGTCTACAGTCGCTCGATCGGGGTCGCTGACGCCCTGGCCGATATCGGGGCGCTGTCCTTCTCGGGGCTGGCGCAGCTCGGCCCGGCGGTGATCCTGGCCGTCTACCGGCCGGGCCTGTCGGCGCGCGCGATCCTGGCCGGCATCGTTGCCGGCGTGGGCGTCTGGGCCTATGTGCTGTTCCTGCCGCTGTTGCTGACCGGTTTCGGCGCCCAGGCCGACTGGATGAGCACCGGGCCGCTCGGCCTGACCTGGCTGGCGCCGGAGAACCTGTTCGGCATGGAGGCGTTCGCGCCCCTGACCCGGGCGGTGGTGGCCAGCCTGGCGGTCAACCTGATCGTGACGCTGCTCGGGGTTCGGCTCGGTCCCGCGCCGGGGCAGGACGCCGACGAAGAAGACCCGATGCGCCCGGATATTCTCTATCGCCTGGCCGAGCGATTTCTGCCCGAAGCGCGCCTGGAGTCGCTTTTCGCCGAACGCCGCGATGCCCGCGCGATGGCCGCCCGCCTCGAACACGAACTGGCCGCTGTGGTCGGTTCGGCCTCGGCGCGGCTGCTGCTGGATGCCGCGCGTCGGCGCACCCCGGCGCCGCTGGACACCGTCGCCGACCTGGTCGGGCAGGCCGCCGAGCAGGCGCGCTTCAGCCGAGAGGTCCTGTCCGGTGCGCTGGAAAACATGAGCCAGGGGGTGTGCGTGGTCGATCGCGACATGCGCCTGGTGGCCTGGAACAGCGCTTACCTGGCGCTGTTCGATTATCCGGAGGAGTTGATCCGGGTCGGCCGTCCGGTCGCCGACCTGTTGCGCCACAACGCCGAGTCCGGCCTGATGGGCGGCGGCGACATCGAACGCAAGATCCAGCGCCGTCTGGCCCACAAGCGCGCCGGGACGCGTCACCGCATCGAGCGTCCCTGGCCCGACGGGCGCATCATCGAGATCCGGGGCAACCCGATGCCCGGCGGCGGCTTCGTGGCGACCTTCACCGACGTGACCGCTTTCCGCAACGCCGAGGAAGAACTTCGGCGCATCAACGAAACTCTGGAGCAGCGCGTCGTCGCGCGCACCGGTGAACTCGAGCAGGCCAAGGTGGAAGCCGAGCGCGCCAGCGAGGCAAAGACGCGTTTCCTGGCGGCGGTCAGCCACGACCTGGTCCAGCCGCTCAATGCCGCCCAGCTACTCACCCACGCCCTCGCGGGGCGCGTCTCAGACGCGCGATCGCGCCAGTCGCTGGCCCAGATCTCGGGTGCGCTGGGCGCGACCGAAGACCTGATCGAGGGGCTGCTCGATATCTCACGCCTGGACGCGGGCGGTATGGAGCCCCGGCTCAGCCGTTTCCCGCTGGGCGAGCTGTTCTCGCAGCTGCAGGGCGAGTTCTCGGTGCTGGCGAGCGAACGCGGCCTGAAACTCGCCTGTGTGGAGACCGGGCTGTGGGTGGAGACCGACCCGCAGTTGCTGCGGCGAATCCTGCAGAACTTCCTTTCCAACGCCGTGCGCTATACCCGCAAGGGGCGGGTGCTCATCGGCTGCCGACGGCGCGGTGATCGCGTGCTCATCGGGGTCTGGGATACCGGGCCGGGCATTGGCGCCGAGGACCAGGCGGTCATCTTCGAGGAGTTCCGCCGCCTGGACGATCGCCAGCACGCGCCGGGCCTGGGGCTGGGCCTGGCCATCGCCGAGCGCATGGCGCGGCTGCTCGACCACGAGATCGAACTGGCCAGCCAGCCTGGCCGGGGCACCATGTTCGGGGTCTACGTGCCGCGCGCGCAAGCCGAGCGGGCGGCGCCCGGCCGTCAGCAGGACCGTTCCGAGCCGGGTTCGGGGCGCGTGCTCATCGTCGACAACGAGGCGGCCATGCTCGGCTCCCTGGATACGCTGGTGTCGGGCTGGGGCTTCGAAGTCCGCGTGGCCAGCAATACCGAGCAGGCCCTGGCGGCGGCCGAGCGTTTCGAGCCGGAGCTGCTGGTGGTCGATTTTCATCTCGACGAGGGGCACACCGGCCTGGAGTTGCTCGATGCCCTGCGCGAGGCCGGCTGCCGGCGCCCGGCGATCCTGATCAGCGCCGATCACGCCGCCGAAGTACGGCAGGCGGCCCGGCGGGCCGGCTGCGAGTTCCTGCACAAGCCGATCCGTCCCCTGGCGCTGCGTTCGCTGATGACGCGAATGATGCCGCGCCGGCGACGAGGAGGGTGACCGGAGTCGGGGGTGGAGTCCTCGATTGGGGTCCGTAAATCCCCGGTCTTCAGGTCATGGTTCGAGCTTGAAAATTCCAAATTTCAAGCACCAATTTTCAAACAAATTCCAATGACCAAAATTCCAATGAGCCCAAACGGAACCCTGGCCAGGTCACGGGATTTGCCGCTGTCCCCGACCGGATCGACCCGAACGGACCTTGCAACACGATGCCTGTACCTGACCATGTCCACAGACGGACCACTTTGGCTCCATGACCGTTTCGGTCATTGAAAATTCGGTCCTTCGAAAATTGTTTGAAAATTGGTAATTGGTAATTGGTAATTGGTGCTTATACCAACCGGCTTTGCCAAGCTCAAGAAAACCTCGCCACTGGCGCGGTCGCCAGTACTTCAGCGTATCGCTCGTGCACGCGTCCCATCCGAACGCGCCCGAGAAAGCCGGAGTAGGCCAGGTAGGCGACCAGGAAGCGGCGGTCGGCGGCCCAGCGGGGCAGGAACTTCGGTGCCTTGAGCAGCCCCATCTCGGCGAGCTCGCACAGCACCGGCATGTCGGCCAGCGCCAGCTTGCCGCAGAACAGCAGCTGCAGCACGTCGGCCCGGCCGGCGGCGACCACCGAGCGCAGGAAGTCGTGCACCCGCAACAGGCCGTCGAGGTAGACCACGTCCTTGGTGAACGGCGCGCCGCCGCCGAGCACGCCGCCGCGGAAGACCCGGCGGGCCTGCTCGAAGGCGGTGCGCTGCAGTTCCCCGTCGGTCGGTGCAACGGCCTGCCGTGCCGCGGCGATGCGGCCCTGCTCGAGGAAGTGCCGGTAGACCTCGACGAAATCCGCGCCGTCGACGGCCATCTGGATGGCCAGGACGCGGTCGGCCAGGCGCTTGAGCCGATCGACGTCCATGCCGCCGGTGATGAACTCGGCGAACACGGCCAGGCCTTCCTGGGTGCGCGTGGTGCCCGGATGGCTGGCGGCGAGGATGGGAAGCGCCGTCTGGGCGCGCCCGTTGAGCGCGGTCGCGACGTGGATGCCGGCTTCGTGGTGAATGAGCTGCTCGACGTCGCGGTCGGTGAAACGGGCGCCGGCGCGGATGCGGATGCGGTCGGCCCCGGCGGTTGCGTTGGCCGAGAGCTGATCGACGATTTCCACCTCGGGTGCGTCGTCTCCGAAAAATCGCGTCGCGGCCGCGCGCATTCGGCGGGCGACGTCTTCGTCGGTGGCGCTGGCGTCGTCGGGCGCGCCCAGGTCGAGGTGGTCGAGTCGGTCGATCACCTCGTGCAGTCGGCGCGCCAGCTGCAGGGGGCTGTCGTTGGAGTCAGGAAGCGCCTCCCCGGGGCTTCCGTAGAGCTCTCGCGAGGCGGCGAAGAAGTCCGGGGTGCCGATGTGTTCGAGCATGCGGGCGGCCAGGCCCAGGCGTTGCGCGATGCGCTCGAGCCATTCGCGCGCCGGTCCGCTCTCGGCGATCAGGGGGCGGGCGCGCTGAAGGGCGTTGTGCACGGCGGCGGTTTCGACGGCCGGGTAGTCCACCTGCGGCAGCTCGCGGCCGCCGCGCGCGAGGAAGCGTTCGCGCACCTCGAGCGGCCAGGCCAGCAGCCCGAGAATGCGCAGTGGTTGTTCGGCTTCGCGCAGGGCCGCGGCCGCGCGCGTGATCCGGTCAGCGACGGGGGACAGGGGAGTCACAGTCTGGTGAAGGGTTTCGACCGCATTTTCAGGCTATAATAACCTGTTAACTTCACGAACTGCCCTACAACGCGGCCAGGATAGAAATCAATGCTGTTTGACAATGTCGTCATCAAGTCGGTGGCCTCGGTGGATGCCCCGCACACGATCACGAGTGCCGAAACTCGCGACCGCCTCGAACCCACCCTCAAGAAGCTGCACGTGCGGGGCAACCCGTTGATCGACCTGGCCGGTATCGAGGAGCGTCGCTTCTGGGACGAGGGCGTCATGCCTTCCCAGGCGGCGACCATGGCCGCCGAAAAGGCGCTGGCGCGGGCCGACATCGATCCCGACCGGGTCGGCATCCTGATCAATACATCGGTGTCGCGCGATTTTCTCGAGCCGTCGACGGCCTGCATGGTGCACGGCAATCTCAAGCTGGCCAATACCTGTGAAAGCTTCGACGTGGGTAATGCCTGCCTGGCCTTCATCAACGGCATGAACATCGCCGCGCACATGCTCGACCGCGGCGAGATCGACTACGCCCTGATCGTCAATGCCGAGAACAGCCGCGAGATCAACGACACCACGATCGAGCGCCTGCTCCAGCCCAAGGTCACGCGCAAGCAGTTCAAGAGCGAGTTCGCCAGCCTGACCCTGGGCTCCGGCGCCGCGGCCATGATCATGTCGCGCGGCGATCTCGAACCCGACGGTCACCAGTACAAGGGCGGGGTCTCGCGCGCGGCGACCGAGTTCAACAACCTCTGCCGCGGCTACAATCACCAGATGTGGACCGACACGAAAAGCCTACTGCGCGAGGGCATGAAGCTCGCCGGCGTGACTTATTCCACCGCCCGCCAGGTGCTCGGCTGGGTCGCCAACGAGCTCGATCACGTGGTCATTCACCAGGTCTCACGCGTCCACACCGAAGCCTTCATCCGCGCCTTCGGCGTCGAACCCGAACGCGTCTACCGCATCTTCCCGAAATTCGGCAATATCGGCCCCGCTTCCATCCCGACGGTGCTGAGCAAGATCGTCGACGAAAACCGCGTTCAGCGTGGCGACAAGATTGCCCTTATGGGGATTGGTTCCGGACTGAACTGCTGCATGGCCGAGGTGGTCTGGTAAACGCGTTGGCTTGTTATCTGGTTGGCTGGTTAGCTTGTTGTTGCCGGAACCAGCCAACTAGCCAACCAGCAAACTAGCCAACAAAGGCAAGCGAATGCCCGTGGGATCCGAAAAACTCTTTCCCTTCGAAAGCCACTACCATCTCCAGTCCGCCGGCCACCGCATGCACTACGTGGACGAGGGGCCGCTGGAAGGTCAGCCGGTAGTGATGGTGCACGGTAATCCGACCTGGTCGTTCTACTACCGCAATGTCATCACCGCCTTGAAGGGAGACTGCCGCTGCCTGGCGCTCGATCACGTCGGTATGGGACTTTCCGACCGGCCCGACGAGTCGGTCTACGACTATACAATGGCCAGCCGCGTGGCCGACCTGGGCCACTGGCTCGACGAGGTCGAGCCCGAGCGCGAGATCGATCTGGTGGTGCACGACTGGGGCGGGGCGATCGCGATGGCCTGGGCGGTGCAGAACCCTGAGCGCGTTCGGCGCATCGTGCTGCTCAATACCTGGGCCTTTACCATCCCCGAGGACGAAAGCCTGCCGATGGCGCTGAAGTTCGCCCGAACCGGCCTGGGTGGTTTCCTGGTCAACCGCTTCAACGCCTTTTCCGGCCTGGCCGTGAAGATGGCGACCACCGGCAAGCTGGAACGCCAGGTCGCGCAGGGCCTGACCGCGCCGTACCGCGATGGCCCGAAGAGTCGCCTGGCCACGCTGCGCTTCGTGCAGGACATTCCCCTCAAGGCATCCGACAAGGCCTGGCCGGTACTGGCCGAAACCGAGAAGCATCTCGACCGCCTGGCCGACAAGCCGATCAAGTTCATCTGGGGCGGCAAGGACTTCGTCTTCGACGACCGCGTGCTCGATATCTGGCGCAAGACCTGGCCGCAGGCCGAGATCGAGTACCTCGAAAACGCCGGTCACTACGTCCTCGAAGACGCGCCGGAGCGGGTCGTAGCTGGTATTCGGCAGTTTCTCGGTCAGTAAAAAGCTTTGTCCACAGATGAACACAGATGAACACAGATATAGATCTAAAAGAAGGAACCTGACGGAATAGCCGGATCTTCTGAGATAAAGGGTTTCTTTCAGGGTGTTCTGGTTCGAGTTTTCTTGTTCTATCTGTGTTTATCTGTGTTCATCTGTGGACAATTAGATTTTGATTTTTTGTGGAATCATGGCCCCTGAACAGCAAATCAACATCGCCCACGCCCTGACCCGGCAGGCCGAGGCTCAGCCGGAGGCGATTGCGCTGATCCTGCCGACGAAACGATCGGCCGACGGCTGGGTCGACCGGCGCTGGACCTATCGCCAGCTCAACGAACTGACCGACCGGCTGGCCGCCGGGCTGCAGGCGAAGGGTATCGGCAAAGGCACCCGCGCGGCTTTCATGGTGCCGCCCTCGCTGGAATTCTTCGCCCTGTTCTTTGCCCTGTTCAAGGCCGGCGCCGTGCCGGTGCTGATCGATCCGGGCATCGGGCTCAAACCCCTCAAGACCTGTCTGGCCGAGGCCGAGCCCGAGGTGTTCATCGGGGTCACTCGAGCGCAGATCGCACGCATGGTCTTCGGCTGGGCGCGCGGCAGCATCCGGCAGACGATCACCGTCGGTCCGCGGCCGTTCTGGCGGGGCCTGAAATATTCCGATTTGCTGTCGGCGCGCATCGAGGATTTCGCGGCTCCCGAGGTCGGCGCCGAAGACGAGGCGGCCATCCTGTTCACCTCCGGCTCGACCGGTATTCCAAAGGGCGTGGTCTACCGCCACCGCATGTTCGCCGCCCAGGTCGAGTTGCTGCGCGAGACCTTCGGGGTCGAGCCCGGCGAGGTCGATCTGCCGACCTTTCCGCCGTTCGCCCTGTTCGATCCGGCGCTGGGCATGACCTCGGTCATCCCGATCATGGACTTCACGCGACCGGCCAAGGCCGACCCGGACATGCTGGTCAGCCTGATCGAAACCTATGGCGTGACCCACCTGTTCGGCTCACCGGCGCTGATGAATACGCTCAGCCGCCACATGGAGAAGCACGCTATCCGCATTCCGGGCGTCAAGCGCGCGCTGTCGGCCGGCGCGCCGGTGCCGCCGGCGGTGATCGAGCGCATGCACTCAGCCCTCGACCCCTGGTCGGATATCCACACCCCCTACGGCGCGACCGAGGCCCTGCCGGTGGCCACCATGGCCGGGCGCGAGCTGGTCGGCGAACTCTCCGACGGCAATCGATCCGGCAAGGGCATCTGCATCGGTCGGCCGCTGGCCGCCAACGAGGTGCGCATCATTCCGGTTTCCGACCAGCCGATCGACCTGACCGAGTACGCGGGAGAAGTCGCCGACGGTGATATTGGCGAGATCTGCGTGGCCGGTCCCACGGTCACCGATACCTATTTCAAGCGCGAGCGCCAGACCCGCGAGGCCAAGATGACCGACAGCCAGGGTCGCGTCTGGCACCGCATGGGCGACCTGGGCTGGATGGACGACGCGGGGCGGCTGTGGTTCTGTGGCCGCAAGTCCGAGCGCGTGGTCACACCCGAGGGCACGCTGTTCACCGAATGCGTCGAGGGCCCGGTCAACGCCGTCGAGGGCGTGTTCCGCTCGGCGCTGGTCGGCGTCGGCGAAAAAGGCCGGCAGGAACCGGTGATCGTCATCGAGCCCGAGGTAGACGCTGACCAGGCCGTCGTCGAGGCCGCCGTGCGCGAGGTCCTCTCGCGCCACTGGCTCACCCGCGAAATCCGGCGCGTGCTGTTCAAGGAGTCCTTCCCCGTCGACATCCGCCACAATGCCAAGATCCGCCGGAGGGAACTGGCCGAGTGGGCAGCCGGGTGAAAAGCAAATTCGAAATTCGAAGCACCGAATCCGAAACAGGCTCCTCCCGCACCAGTGACCGTTTCGAATTTCGAATTTGTGGGTCAAACCGCCGCCTGCCTGGGTTCAGTGCCTTAAAATAGCCCGTTTGACCCACACCCATCAGGAGCCCCACCCATGAGTGGCGAGATCGATATTCGTTCGGCGACGCGCCCGGACCCCGACCAGCTGATCCAGGACATCGCCGACTACGTCGTCGATTATGAAATCACTTCAAAAGAAGCCTGGGAAACGGCGCACTATTGCCTCAAGGATTCCCTGGCCTGCTCGATGCTGGCGCTGAAGTTTCCCGAGTGCGTCAAGCTGCTCGGTCCCGTCGTTCCGGGCATGGAGCTCGAATCCGGCGCGCGCGTGCCGGGCACGCCCTACAAGCTCGATCCCGTCCAGGCCGCCTTCAAT
This sequence comes from Wenzhouxiangella indolica, assembly GCF_042310355.1. Classification (NCBI taxonomy): domain Bacteria; kingdom Pseudomonadati; phylum Pseudomonadota; class Gammaproteobacteria; order Chromatiales; family Wenzhouxiangellaceae; genus Wenzhouxiangella; species Wenzhouxiangella indolica. The sequence continues at coordinate 62,762 of NZ_JBHJMR010000001.1, forward strand.
ATCGGTGTGCTGGTGCGCTATCTGGATTTCAACGACACCTGGCTGGCGGCCGAGTGGGGGCATCCCTCCGACAACCTGGGCGCCATCCTGGCCGTGGCCGACTACGTCTCGCGTCGCAATATTGCCGAAGGCGGCGAGCCGCTCAAGATCGAGGCCGTGCTCGAGGCCATGATCAAGGCTCACGAGATCCAGGGCATCCTGGCGCTGAAGAACAGCTTCAACCGGGTTGGCCTCGATCACGTACTGCTGGTGCGCGTGGCCTCCACCGCCGTGGTCACGAAGATGCTCGGCGGCGACCGCGACGATGTCGTCAACGCCGTCAGCCAGGCCTGGATCGACGGCGGTGCGCTGAGAACCTACCGCCACGCGCCCAACACGGGCCCGCGCAAGAGCTGGGCCGCGGGTGACGCCTGCCGCCGCGCGGTGCAGCTGGCGCTGATCACGCTCAAGGGCGAAATCGGTTATCCCTCGGCGCTTACCGCCAAGGGCTGGGGCTTCCAGGACGTGCTGTTCAAGGGCAACGAGCTGGTGCTCGAGCGCGAACTGGGTAGCTACGTGATGGAGCAGGTGCTGTTCAAGATCTCCTTCCCGGCCGAGTTCCACGCCCAGACCGCCGTGGAGTGCGCCTACAAGCTGCACGAAGAAGTCGCCGGTCGCATTGACGAGATCGAACGCATCGAGCTCGAGACCCAGGAGGCGGGCTGCCGCATCATCGACAAGACCGGCCCCTTGAACAACTACGCCGACCGTGATCACTGCCTGCAGTACATGGTTGCCGTGCCGCTGATCTTCGGTGAGCTGACGGCCGATTCCTACCGCGACGAGGTGGCCGCCGATGCGCGCATCGACGAGCTGCGCGAGAAGATGACCGTGAAGGAAAACCCGCGGTTTACCGAGGAGTACTTCGACGCCGACAAGCGCGCCATCGGCAACTCGGTGCAGGTGTTCTTCAAGGATGGCTCGAGCACCGAGAAGGTCTCGATCGACTATCCCGTCGGCCACCGCCGCCGCCGCGAAGAAGGCATCCCGCTGCTGGAAGACAAGTTCGAGCGCGCCGTCGCCGGTCAGCTGTCGGCCCGCCAGGCCGGCGCCATCATGCAGGCGACCGGGCAGTTCGATTCACTCAAGGCCATGCCGGTGCCGAAGTTCACGGCGCTGTGGTCGCTGGAGTGATCTTCGCGTCGTCTCTCTGAGCGAGAAAGGCCGCCCCCGGGCGGCCTTTTTCGTTGTCCGGCGCGCCGGGAACGGTGCGTCTTCAGGCGTGATAGCCACTCACGCGCTCGACCTCGTTGCGCGAGCCGAGGATCACCGGTACGCGCTGGTGCAGCTCGTCCGGAGCGATCTCGAGGATGCGCTGCGTGCCGTCGGTGGCTGCGCCGCCGGCCTGCTCGACGATCATGGCCATGGGGTTGGCCTCGTACATCAGGCGTAGCTTGCCGGCCTTGCCCTCGGCGCGGATGCGCTTGTCGCAGGGGTACATGAAGATCCCGCCGCGGGTCAGGATGCGATGCACCTCGGCGACCATGGAGGCGACCCAGCGCATGTTGAAGTTCTTGCCCCGGGGGCCCTCCTCGCCGGCCAGGCACTCGTCGATGTAGCGTTTGATCGGTTCGTCCCAGTGACGCTGGTACGAGGCGTTGATGGCGAACTCCTTCGTGTCGGCGTCGATGGTGACGTTCTCGCGCGTGAGCAGGAACTCGCCGATGTCGCGGTCGAGGGTGAACATGCTCACGCCTTCGCCGGTGGTCAGGACCATCATGGCCGAGGGGCCGTAGAGGCAGTAGCCGGCGGCGACCTGCTCGGTGCCGGGGCGGAGAAAGTCGGCTTCGGTGGGTTCTGCGGCATCTTCGGGCGCGCGCAAAATGGAAAAGATCGTGCCGACCGAGACGTTGACGTCGATGTTCGAGGAACCGTCGAGCGGGTCGCAGAGCAGCAGGTAGCGGCCGCGGCGTTCGGCCGTCATCGGGTGAATGCCCTCCATTTCCTCCGAGGCCAGCGCGGCGATATGCCCGTTGTGCTCCAGCGCCTCGATCATGATTTCGTTGGAGATCACGTCGAGCTTCTTCTGCTGTTCGCCCTGGACGTTTTCGCTTTCGGCGCTGCCGAGCACGTTGACCAGCGCGCCCTTGTCGACGAGCGCGGCGATCTTCTTGCAGGCCACGCAGATGTCGTTGAGCAGCCCGGTGAAGGTACCGCTGGCGCCTTCGATTTCGCGCTGATTGCGGATGATGTAATGGGTCAGGGTGGTGCCGATGCGCATGCTGTATCCGGAGTTGGTTTGGCTGGATCCAGCGCGACATTCTAGCTGAACTCCGGCCGGTGGCCCACTAGTCAGCTGCATGGCCCACTAGCCCGCGCACGGTCATGTAGACTGTTTCCTGGTTGTGGATCCGGCGGGATGGTGTTGTCACGCTCTCCCGGGCGGTGTCTGAATGATGAAAATGGAAATCGGTTGCGGGGGGCTGGCCGGGTTGCGACGAAGCGTCATTCCTCAGGCGGCATTCCTGCTGTTGCTGTTGTTCAGTCCCGAACTGCGGGCCTACTCGGAGGTGCGCTTCGAGCACCTGTCGCTGGAGCACGGCCTGGCGCAATCGGCCGTGCAGGACATGGTCAGCGACGAGCTCGGATACATGTGGTTCGGCACGCAGTACGGCCTGAGCCGTTACGACGGGTACGTGTTCCGCAACTTCCGGCACGACCCGGAAGATCCCAATTCCCTGAGCAACAGCCGCATCAAGGTGCTGCTCCGCGGGCGCGACGGTGCCATCTGGATCGGCACCCGCAATGGCCTGAATCGGCTCGATCCCGAGACCCTGGAGATCCGGCGAATCGCTTTCTCGGACGCCGATGGAATCCGTCCGGCGAACGATCAGCCCGAGATTCGGAAGCTGGCAGAGGACGGCGAGGGCAACCTCGTCGTGCAGACATTGCAGGGCGTCGCCTACATCGAACGAACCAGTGGGGTCTTCCAGCCCCTTCCATTCGAACATCCCGTATCGAGCGAGGCTTCCGGCGTACCGATCACCGACCAGAGCGGTCGCGTCTGGCTATTCAATTCGGACGGGCTCTGGCGCTTCGATCCGGAGGGTCCGTTGCTGCGGCATGTGTTGAGGCATCCGCTCGAAGAGCGTCAAGTCCGACAACATTCCATCGCCAGCCTGCCCTCCGGATTGCTGGCGCTGGGCGGGCGTGACGGTGTTCTGTTGTTCGACCCGGATGAAGAGACCGTCGTGGATCGGATCCGGCCGACGGATTTCGGGCATGCCGACGACTGGGTGCCGGCGCTTGTTACCGATCCTGCCGGTCACCTTTGGTTGCTGACCCGGAGATCGCTGGTTCAGTACAAGGTCGAGTCGGGAGAGTGGCACCGGCGCTTGAGGCGCTGGTACCCCGAAGCGACGGATGACCACCTCGACCACGAGATCGAGCTGGCGGCAGATCCGCGGGGTTTCGTCTGGATCGGGCTGCCGGAAGGCGTCGGCCTCTATTCCCCGGACAGCGAGAGCATTCGTCTCATGCGCCACGACCCGACGCGGCCGTCCTCCCTGACGGCCTCGCCCTGGTCGGCCCTGTACGACGTCTACGTCGACGACTTCGGGACCGTCTGGGTGGGTGGGGGACTGGGCGGCCTTTCGCGCTTTTCTCCCCAGAGCGCGCGATTCGAGCACGTCATGGAGCCCTCGAGTAGCGAGTACTTCGGCGTGGACAACGTGGTGCGCTCGGTTCTCGAGACCAGCCGTGACGACCGGCAACTTCTATGGACGGGCCTGACTTTCAGCGGCATTCGCGTGTGGGAGCGGGAGGCCGGGGCCTATGATCGATCGGTTGCCGAGTTGCACGCGCTGTCCGCGCCGCGGCAACGCCTTCCGGACAACTCGGTCTGGGAACTGGCCGAGCATCCGGTCACCGGTGAGGTCTGGGTCGGCACCAGCGAGGGGATGGCGGTGCTATCGGCCGATGACTTCGAAGTTCAGGCTCGCCACCCCGTCGAGCTCGACGGACGTTCGACCCGGATCAAGGCCATGGTTTTCTCGGACGACGGGCGAATGCTCTGGGCGGCCGGGGGACGGCGCTTGCTGACCTTCGAGATCGGTCCCGAGGGGCGTGAGCTTCGATTGGAGCATTTCGAGTCCATTACGCCGCCCGGTGCAGATGAACAGGAGCATGGCACTTTCGACATGATTCGGCTGCGCTCGGGCGAGCTCCTGGTCGGAATGCGTCGGGGCGTCATTCTGTGGGATCCGGTCAGCGGCGAGTTGACGCGCAATTACCCGGCCGGTCAGCCGGGTGAGCATCCGCGCAATTTTATTTTCGGATTGGCCCAGACCGCCGACGAGCGGATCTGGCTCGGCAGCGAGCAGGGCGGCCTGGCCCATGGCGCGCTCGACGAAGGCCGGTTCACGGACTGGCACTGGCACGACCGCAACAACGGCTTGCCGGATAACACCGTCTACGCCATCCTCCCGTCCGAACGCGGCCGGCTGTGGCTGAGCAGCAACCGGGGTCTGATCCGCTTCAATCCCCGCACGGGCGTATCGCGCCACTTCACGCTGGGCGACGGTCTCCAGGGCCTGGAGTTCAACAATACCGTTGCCTCGATCGGGCAAAGCGGCCTGTTCTATTTCGGCGGCATCAACGGGGTCAACGTGTTTCGCCCCGACGAGATCGAGCTGCACCCCGAGCCGCCGCGTGTCTACCTGCAGCGGGCCGAGGTCGGTGGCGACAATCTGCCCATCCGTGCCGGCGAGGTGACCACCCTCAACACCTCGCACGACCGCAACTCGCTGGTACTGGAGTTCGTCGGCCTGCACTTCGTCGAGCCCGATCGCAATCGCTATGCCTATCGACTGGCCGGCGTCGACGAGGATTGGGTGGAGAGTGATTCGGTCAGGAGGATCCGCTACCCGGACCTGCCTCCGGGAGAATACCGGTTCCTGGTCCGGGCCGCCAACAGCGACGGCGTCTGGTCCGAGCCCAGGGAGCTGCTGCGGGCTTCGGTGGCCTCGCCGCCCTGGTTGACCCTTTGGGCTTACTCGCTGTACGCCGCCGCGGCGGCCCTGTTGATCATCGGCGTCCTGCTGGTCGAGCGGCGGCGCCGGCGCCGGCTGGAGCAGGTCGTGGCCACGCGCACGCACGAACTGCGAGAGCAAAAGGACCTGGTCGACCGCCAGGCCGCCGAGCTGGCCGAGGTGCTCGACACGCGAACCACCTTGTTTGCCAATATTTCGCACGAGTTTCGAACGCCGCTGACCCTGGTCGAAGCCGGTATCGATCGGCTGGCGCGCAACCCCGACGACACCGGCGCCGTGATGTCGGCGCGGCGCTATCTCAGGCGGCTGCTGCGCCTGGTCGATCAGCTGCTCAATCTATCGCGCCTGCAGTCTTCCCGCGACTTGCCGCGACCCGATCCCTGGTCCATCGACCAGGTGGTTGCGATGACCGTCGAGGCATTTCGGCCACTGGCCGAGCAGAAGGGCATCGAGCTCGAACTGTCGGTGGACGGCCGCTGGTCGACCCAGTGCCAGCAGGCCGACGTCGAGCGGATCCTGCTTAATCTCATCGGCAATGCGCTCAAGTACTGCCCGTCGGGCTCGCGCGTGGAAGTACGCGTCGGCGACGGCGACGGCGGTGTCCTCATTTCCGTCAGCGACAACGGTCCGGGCATCGAGGCGGGACAGAAGGATTTCATTTTCGAGCGTTTCAATCGTATGCCGGCCCATGAGCACGGCCGTATCGAGGGCGCCGGCATCGGGTTGACCCTGGTGCGCGAGGCCGCCCGCTCCAACGGCGGTCATGCCGAAGTCGTCAGCGAGCCCGGCGAGGGTGCGGAGTTCCGGGTCTGGCTGCCGGCCTGGCGCGGGCACATGGAGGGCGCGCCGGTCGACCAGCTGGCCGGTCAGCGCCTCGAACTGGAGCTGGAAACCCTGGCGCCCGATAGCGACTTCGATATCGAACAGGGGCGTGGCGAACCGGCGGGCGGCGGCCGCTTCGGAACGGCGCTGGTGGCCGAAGACAACCAGGACCTTCGCAAGCATCTGGCCGAAGCGCTGTCCGGCGACTGGCAGGTTCTGGAAGCCGGGGATGGCGCCGAGGCGCTGCAGATCGCCCGCGAGCGCCTGCCCGACGTGGTCGTCAGCGACATCATGATGCCGCGCCTCGACGGCCTGGAGCTACTCAGGCGCCTGCGGCAGGATGTGCGTACCAGCCACTTGCCGGTGCTGCTTCTGACGGCCCGGCAGGATGATGCGACGCGCCTTCAGGGTTATACCCTTAGCGCGGATGACTTCCTCGCCAAGCCCTTCAACCCCGCCGAACTCAGGCTGCGCCTGCGCCGCATGATCGATATCCGGACCCGCGTCCAGACGCGCCTGTGGCGACAGTTGGAGACGTCAGGTCAGCGCCCCGAGGCGCCGCGCCCGCAGGCAGACTCTGGCCTTCCCGACCTGTCCGAGCGGGACGAACAGCTACTCGAGCGCGTGCGCGGCTGGCTCGAGGCCAACTTCGACGACCCCGAGGCCGGCGTGGCCGAACTGGCCGAATTCGTGGCTGTGGAGCAGCGCACCCTGCAGCGCAAGCTCAAGGCGCTGACCGGCCGCACGCCGGCGGCGCATCTGCAGAGCTATCGCCTCGAATGCGCGCGGCGCCTGCTGGTCGAGACGAGCCGATCGATCCAGGATATCGCCTACAGCTGCGGCTTTTCCAGTCCGCAATATTTCTCGCGCGTGTTTACCCAGCAGGCGGGCACTTCCCCCTCGAACTGGCGCCGACAGCAGGGCTGAGCCTGGTGGTTTCCCTGATTGTCGTATAAGTGCACCTGATGGTCGTTTTTGTGCAAGGCCCTTTCTGGATCAGGCGGTTACGATGCTTCTACACTCGATGTTCAGGCGAGCCCGACAGCGGGCTGGCCGACACGCCCAACACAGGTCGGGAACGACCGACCCACTGGCAGGTGGGGGACGATACGGGACGGGGGAGAAATGCCGGTCGCTCGAGGGAGCGCCGGCGTTTCTTTTTTCAGAATCCTGCTTTTTCCAGAATCCTACCTCGTTCCGGTGCCGGACCTGCGCTTGCGGCGAATGTAGAGCGTCCGGGTGACGTGCGAAACCACCTCGCCGGCCTCGTCGACGATGTCGACCGCTAGCGTCGGCTCGTACTTGCGCCCGCCTTCGGTCGCCCGGCGAATCTCGTCGATCAGCGCCTGCCCGATCCGGAACTCCGCCCGCACGCGCCCGCGCCCGGGCTTGCGGTAATCGATTGTGCCCGCCTTGTCCCACACGATGTACTCGCGCCCGAGGTTGTTCATCACCATCAGCATGTAGAACGGATCGGTCATCGCCGAAAGGCTGCCGCCGAAATGCGTCCCAACGTAGTTGCGGTTGTAGAAGCGCAGCGCCATCTCGACCACCACATGCCGATAATCCGGCGAAATGCGCCGAATACGAATACCGGTGCCCAGGTAGGGCGGATACAGGTTGAACAGCAGGCGGAGGGTCGAAGCCTTCATGAGTGCGTGGCGTAAGGCGGGCAGTTTGGATGCTGGCATGATATCGGAGCGGGGTCGGCGGCGGGCAGTCCTTCGACTCGAGCGCTTGGTTCCGCCATGCCGCACCCGGCTGGAGTCGTTTGCGTGAACAGGCTTGTCCGAAAAGTGCATGTGTCGGATCGGGAAATCCGACTCGGCGATGCCGCTGGAGGAATGCATCAGGGAGGATTCTTGCAGGGAGCGAACAAGCGGCGACCGGCCCGCGGCGGGGACGAGCGGATCGCAAAGCGGCGGTCGAGGGGGAGTGCGCTCTGCCTTCTGTTGTTCGTTCTGGTGATCTGGTTGGTGCCGGTCGGACTTCGGGCGGAGGTCCGGCTCGAGCTGCAGTACGCGTTCGATCGTTTCGCTGCTTTTTCGGAGCTGGCCAGCGCGCGCGTCAACACTGTCGTCGACGACGAGGATGGCACGATCTGGATCGGTACCCAGGATGGACTGTTCCAGTTCGACGGCCCGAGTGGTGTGGCCGTGCCGTCCCTGCTGGAGGCCGAGGATGGCGGGATCTGGGCAGGGACAGCGGACGCCGATTTGTATCGGCTGACGCCCGAAGGCGAAACGCTCGCTCGCTACGGCGCCGTCTCTGACAGGGGCATTCTGTCCACTCCCGATGTCTGGGATCTCGAGCTCGATTCGGAGTCCGGCCGCTTCGAGTCCCTGGCGGGCTGGTCCGAAGCGCTGGGCGGTTCGCAAACGCACGTGCTCGACGCGGGAAGTGACGGATGGTGGTTCTCCAGCCTGGAGTCCGGGGTGGTGCACTGCCCGCACGGCGGCAGGGACTGTCGCCGCCTGATTCACGATGCCCCGTTCCGGTTCAGCGGCCTGGATGATAGTCAGCCCGAGATCTGGGCGCTGGCGCGACGGGCGCTATCTCGAAACCTTCGGGCAGGGGTTTTGGCGGGGCGACTGGCAGGCGCTGATGATGGTGATTTCACCGCAAATCCAGTATGGGAAGAGGTTAATGGCGACGACAAGCCTGGGTTGGTGCAGATAGAAGACGGTGAGCTGCACATTTTTCGGGACAATGCTCCGGGCAATGACTGTTGGGATTCGCCGAGCTGAGGACATTCCTGTTACGCCAACAACGGTGATCGATTTTGATGCCAGGCCGATCCATCGCTCAGTCGGTGGTGGCTGTGGATGGACCTGTCGCGAATATCCCGTCGGGGTCCATCTGCGCCTGGAAGACAACAGCTGAAACGAGTTTCGCCTGCGAATCGGCACTAACTATGGCACGGCAATTGATGATCAAACCGACGGTAATTACAAACAAGTCGCCTATTCTGTACCGCAAGACACTTGGCTGCGTGACATTGCAGGTAGTTGTGGCTGAGCACTGGCCGCAGGTGACATGGATCACTGAAATCATGCATTACGGCAATGGTTGGAACTACGAGGGGCTTCTGGACAATTTTTCGATCCATTGACGCAGCGCTGGCTCCGGGGTGCGGGATCCCCAATTCCGGCTTGAGCTCCGCACACCAAGCAGCTAGTCTCCTTCATGCCCGCCATTCGTACCTGCGCAGGTCGCATCAAAACGGGGAAATCAAGGGAATCAGGGAATGATGAAGAATAAATCGCGTTTGTCTGGATTCGGGTTGCTGTTCGTTGTCCTGCTTCTCTGCCTGGGCCTGCTCGCTCCGGTTGCATTGGGCCAGGTTATTTTCCAGGACCGTTTCGAGCCCGGGTTCAAGGACTGCCCCGACTGCCCGACCATGGTCATGATCCCGGCCGGCAGCTTCGTCCAGGGTAGCCCGCCCGACGAACCGGAAAGCCACAGCGACGAGCGCCCGCAGCGCACGGTCAACGTTCCGGCCTTTGCAATGGGTCAATATGAGGTGACCTTCGAAGAGTGGGACGCCTGCGTGGCCGACAGTGGCTGCAGTCACAATCCGGACGACGAAGGCTGGGGCCGTGGGGACCGGCCGGTAGTCAACGTCAACTGGCACGACGCCCAGGAATACGTCACCTGGTTGAGCAACCAGACCGGCCACGATTATCGTCTGCCCAGCGAGTCGGAGTGGGAATACGCCACCCGCGCCGGCACCACCGGGCGTTTCAATACCGGTGACTGCATCACCACCGACCAGGCTAATTTCAATGGCAACTACCCGGCCCAGGGTTGCCCCATCGGCATAGATAGAGACCAGACCCTGCCGGTGGGCGGCTTCGCCCCCAACGCCTTTGGCCTGTACGACACTCATGGCAATGTCTGGGAACAGGTGCAGGACTGTTGGAATGGCAGCTACGAGGGTGCCCCTACCGACGGCAGCGCCTGGATGAGCGGCGATTGCGGCAGCGGGGTTTCGCGCGGCGGCGCCTGGTTCGGCTACGGTCTGTTCCTGCGTTCGGCCAACCGCAGTCTGGGCAACCCCTTCTACCGCGCCTTCCACGCGGGCTTTCGTGTGGCCAGGTCCGTCAATCTATGAGCTTTGTGCTTTTACCCTTTGCGTCCGGCGTGAGCCGAACCGGGGGTATTGGGGCGGAGCCCCCATCGAAGTTTCTTTGTAGCGGGCTGAATCGATGACCCAGACCGAATCCCGAGCCCGAGACGCCACGCCCAAGGCCATCGAGGACTGCCACGGCCTGCTGGCCTGGATGCTGCCGCATCTGGACAGGTTCCCCAGGGCCCGTCGTTTCACGCTGGGCAGCCGCATCGAGGATGGCCTGCTGTTCGTGCTGGAGAAGCGCGTTGAGGCGGCCTGCAGCAAAGCCGGGGCCGCGCCCTCTGTTGACATCTAGACCTGGCGGGGCCACCCGTTGCCCGGTTATATAAAAACTAATATAATCCACTCATGACAGATCGCAGGAAGCCGATTCGGTTTCATCGTGGTGCGCTGGCGGACTTGAGATCTTTTCCCGACTCGGCCCGGCAGGATGTGGGTTTCCAGCTTGATCAGGTTCAACTGGGTCTCGATCCCGATGACTGGCGGCCGATAAAGACTGTGGGAAAGGGCGTTCGTGAGATCAGGATTCGGGATTCCGATGGCGCCTACCGGGTGATCTACCTTGCTCGGCTTGCCGATGCGATTCACGTGCTGCACTGCTTTCAGAAGAAGTCGCAGCAAACGGCGAAAGAAGATATCGAACTGGCGCAGAAGCGCTACCGGCACTTGATGCAGGAGCAGGATCAATGAACGCTGAAGTGTTTGACAACGTCTGGGATGCCATTTCCGACGAGCCGGAGAAGGCAGAGAACATGCGCATGCGTGCTGCCCTGATGCGCGCGCTGCGCGACCGGATTCAGGAACAGGGCTGGACGCAGAGCGAGGCCGCCGGGCATCTCGGTGTGAGTCAGCCGCGTATTTCCGACCTGATTCGCGGCAAGATCAGCCGGTTTTCCCTGGACGGCCTGGTGGGCCTGGCGGCAGCCGCCGGACTGCGCATCAGTCTGAGCGTTGACGACGCGGCCTGACTCGAGACCTTGCCTGCCGGATCGGACACGAAGCAGCGCCTGGCGGCGTATGGAGCCGCGTTGGCGCATCTGGGCTGTGGCCATTGCAGTAGAAAGGGCAATCGCCTGAAGTGTTGTTCAACGTTTTTCTATCGATGGCAAATCTATGGAAACGGTCAGGGTTTCTTCGAAATATCAGGTGGAGATTCCGAAGGCGGTGCGCCGGAAGCTGAACCTCAAGCCCGTGCCGCGAGGCGCGCCCCGATTTCGTGGCGGGCTCAAAAGCCGATGAACAGCATGTCGAGCGCTGCGGTGATCTCGTCCCGGTCCTGCTCGAGGCGCGTGATGGCCTGGCCGAGTTCGGAATCGGCGACGGCGGCGAGGAACTGGGTGGTCATCACGACCTGCGTTCGCTCTACTTTCAACACAGGATTCAGGCGCCGGGCGGGTTGGGGTGCTTCCTCCGGCGGCAACAGTGGGACGACGACCCGGGTGTTCAGGCCCTGCAGCAAATCGGACTGCACGTCCAGCAGATAGCCGGCGCCACCGGCATTGCGGTAGACGTCGAATCGTGCCATCAGAACCGGCGGTGTTTCGCCAGCGGCAGGCCGTTGGCCTCGACCCAGGCGTTCGAGCTTTTCAGGGCATCGGCATTTTCTTCGCGCCAGATTTCGCTCTTGCGCTGGCGGACCGCCTCGCTAAGGCCGGCTTCGGCGGCCCGAGAGATCGACAGCCCCAGCGCTCTCGCTTCATCAAGCAGCGTGCGGTCCAGCGACAGGTTGCAGGCTTTTCGGGCCGGGCCGGTTGTTCGAGTGGTTGGCATGGTCTCGTCCAATGCGTGTAAACATCTCATATAGTATGCGCATGAATGGTGCGCATCAAGGTGGTGGTATCGCGAGGGACGAATCTGATGATGGTCTATCTGGAGCCGTAGCGAGTCCCCGATGCGCCCCCGCCAAATACTTGCCGCGCAACTGTTTTGGGCCTAAACGAAAGTGCTTGCACGGGGGCTGATCGCGGGTCTAGCCTAGGCGTAGATGGCGGGCTCGGCGGCTGCTGGAGCCTTTTGCTTTTTCCCTCGACCCGGTGCCTGCCGGGTTGATTCTTTCGGGAGTCCCGTCCGTGGCGAACCACCTGGCTGACAACTGGCGCACGATGGTCGACGAGGCGGTGACGATTCGTCGTGACCTGCATCGCGCCCCGGAGTTGACCTGGGAGGAGCACGAGACGGCGGCGGCCATTCGCCGTTGCCTGGATGCCTTCGGCATTGCCTGGCGTGCCTGCGCCGGCACCGGAACGGTGGCGACGCTGGCCGAGGCCGCGCCCGGGCGCTCGATGGCCCTGCGCGCTGATATCGACGCCCTGCCCATTATCGAGGCAAGCGGCGTGGACTGGGCTTCGACGCGTGATGGCTGCATGCATGCCTGCGGGCACGACGGGCACGCCGCTACGCTGCTGGCGGCCGCGGGCTGGCTCAAGGCGCACGAAGCCGAGCTGCCGGGGCCGGTGACCCTGCTGTTCCAGCCGGCCGAGGAGGGCGGTCACGGCGCGAAGGCGATGATCGACGACGGCGCGCTCGAAGGCGTCGAGTCGATCTTCGGCTGGCACAACTGGCCGGCGATTCCATTCGGCAAGGCGGTCTGCCCGGACGGCGCGGTGATGGCCGGCAACGGCACTTTCGAGATCACGGTCCAGGGGCAGGGCGGGCACGCCAGCCAGCCCGAGCTGTGCCGCGATCCGGTGCTGGCGGCATCGAGCATCGTCACGGCGCTGCAGCAGGTGGTGGCCCGGCGGATATCGCCGCAGGCGCCGACGGTGCTCAGCGTGACCAACATCCGCGCCGAGGGCGCGCCGACCGTCATTCCGGACACCGCCACGCTCGGCGGCAGTTTCCGCCTGGGCGATCCCGATACCCGCACGGCCATGGGAGAGCTGATCGAGACCGTTGCACGGAACACCGCAGCGGCTTGCGGCGTCGAAGCCGATGTGCGCATTCATCCGCGCTACGACGCGACGGTCAATCACCCCGGCGAGGCGGCGCGCTACCGCGAGGCCCTGCTTGCCGAACTGGGCGGCGACGGGCTCGACGCTGACTTGAAGACGCCGATCATGGCTTCGGAGGACTTCAGCTACTACCTGAAGGAAATTCCCGGCGCCTTCGCGCTGATCGGCGCCGACGACGGGCAGGGCCACCACCATGCCTGCCACAGCCCGAAATACGACTTCAACGACCGGTTGATCGACGTGGTCGGCCGAATCTATGCCCGAATCGCTGGTTGTCCGGTGAAGGAGCACTAGCACGAGCGCCCGGCCGGAATCGTGTCGGGACAGAGCCCAAGGAGGTACACCATGCAGGTATTCGAACAGTGGGAATCGGACATTCGCGGCTACTGCCGGCTTTATCCGACCGTGTTCAAATCGGCGTCCAACGCGCGCCAGGTCGACGAGAACGACAAGTCTTACATCGACTTCTTCGCCGGCGCCGGCGTGCTGAATTTCGGCCATAACAATGCCCGCATGAAGCGCGCCATGATCGAGTTCCTGGAGCGCGACGGCGTGGCCCACAGCCTCGACATGTACACCGACGTCAAGCGCGATTTCATCGCGAAGTTCGTCGAGACCATCGTCAAGCCCAGGGGCTGGAACCACAAGCTGCAGTTCATGGGCCCGACCGGCACCAACGCGGTCGAGACGGCGCTCAAGCTCGCGCGCAAGGTCACCGGCCGGCGCTCGGTCGTGGCCTACGAGCACGGCTTCCACGGCATGACCCTCGGCGCGCTGGCCTGCACCGCCAACGCCTACTTCCGCAATGCCGCCGGGGTGCCGCTGGACCACGTGCTTCGCCAGCCTTTTGGCAGCGAGGAAGTGCCGCTCGAGCAGGCCCTGGCCTGGGTCGACCAGCTGCGCGCCATGTACGAGGACTCTTCCAGCGGCCTCGAGCCGCCGGCGGCTTTCGTGATCGAGCCCATCCAGGCCGAGGGCGGCGTGCACGTTGCGCGATCCGAATGGTTGACAGCCGTCCAGGACCTCGCCCGGGATCTCGGCGCCCTGGTGATCTATGACGACATCCAGGCCGGTTGTGGCCGCACGGGCAACTACTTCAGTTTCGACGGCATGGGGCTTGACCCCGACATCATCACCCTGGCCAAGGGGATCGGCGGATTCGGCACGCCCATGGCGATGAACCTGGTCAAGCCCGAATACGACAAGCACTGGTCGCCGGGCGAGCACACCGGCACCTTCCGCGGCCAGGGCCTGAGTTTTGTCGCGGGCACCGTGGCGCTCGAGTACTTCGACTACGATGAACTGACGAACGCGGTCCGGGCCAACGGCGAGACCATGCGTCGGCGCCTGGACGCCATTGCCCGCGGGCAGGACGGGTTCTCGGTGCGCGGGCGCGGCATGATGCAGGCCCTGGATGTCGGCGACGGCGACCTGGCCAAGCACATCGCCTCGACGGCCTTCGACAATGGCCTGCTGATCGGCGCCTGCGGCACCGGCGGTCGAACGCTCAAGCTGATTCCGCCGCTGACCATTCCCGAAGCGGACCTGGCCGAGGGCCTGGATATTCTCGAGCAGTCCATCGCCACCGCACGGAGGGCGGCGGCATGAGACAGCGCGACGACATGACCTTTCCGTTCGAGGAGTACCAGCGTCGGCTCGAGGCGCTGCGCGAACGCATGGCCGAACGCCTGCTCGACGCGGTGGTGATCACCGACCCGGAAAACCTGATGTATCTCACCGATTATCAGACCACCGGGTACAGCTTCTTCCAAGCCCTGGTGGTGCCGCTCGAAGACGAGCCGTTCATGATCACGCGCATGCTCGAGGAGTCCAACGTCCACGCCCGCACCTGGATCGAGAAGACGCGTCCCTACCCGGACACGGGTGATGCCATCCAGATGCTGGTCGAGTCGCTGCGCGAGTTCGGCCTGACGGGCAAGTGCATCGGTTACGAGCGCAACAGCTATTTCCTCCCCGCCTATCACCAGGACAGCATTTTCACGACCTTTCTCGACGGCAGGTTGCTCGACTGCTTCGGCATCGTCGAGGAAGGGCGCGTGTGCAAGTCCCGGCACGAGATCGAGATCATGCGCAAGGCAGCGGCCGCCACCGAGGCCGGCATGCGCGCCGGTTTCGAGGCGGCGGCGGCCGGCGTGACCGAGAACGAGATCGGGGCGGCCATTTCGTCGGGCATGTTCCGGGCCGGCGGCGAACCGCCGGCGGTAATGCCCTACGTCACCTCGGGGCCGCGCAGCATGATCGGCCATGCCACCTGGGAAGGGCGCACCGTGCAACCGGGTGAGCACGTGTTCCTCGAAGTGGGCGGTTGCTACCGCCGTTACCACACGGCAATGATGCGCACGGTCGTGCTGGGCGAACTCTCGCCGTCGATGGAACACGCCCAGGACCGCATGAAGCAGGCCCTGTTCGAGATCAAGCAGGCCATCCGCCCCGGCATGACGGTCTCCGATGCCGACAACCTGGTGCGCAACATCATTACCGCCAACGAAGTCGGCGCGCGCCTGATCACGCGTTCCGGGTATTCGATTGGCATCGCGTTTCCGCCGAGCTGGGACGAGGGCTACATCATCAGTCTCAAGCAGGGCGATTCGCGCGTGCTCAAGGAAGGCATGACCTTCCACATCATTCCCTGGATGTGGGGTGTGGACGGCGACAAGACGGTCGGCATTTCCGACACCATCCATATCACTTCCGATGGTTGCGAGTCCTTCTTCGATCTCGAAGAGAACTTCCTGGTCAAGTCCGACCAGGCACCGCGGGAACTGCCGCGTCCGAAGGCCGGCGTGCCGCCGAAGGAAAAGCGCGACGGCACCCCGGGCAGGGAACCGGTCATGAATATCGAGGAGGCCCGTAGGCAATGACGATACTGCGTTCAATCAACCCGGCCACCGGCAAGCCCCGGCATGAGGTCGAGACCCTGTCAGACAGCGCACTGGAACAACGCCTGGCGGCCGCGCAGTCGGCTTTCGCCGGCTGGAAGGCGACCGGTTTCGACGAGCGGGCCAGGGTGCTGCGCGACGTGGCGGCGCTGATGCGCGAGGATGTCGACAACCTGGCGCGGCTGATGACCGAAGAGATGGGCAAGCCCGTCCGCGAGGCGCGTGGTGAGGTCGAGAAGTCGGCCTGGTGCGCCGAGCACTATGCCGAGCATGCCGAGCGCTATCTCGCCGCCGAACACCTCGACTCGGACGCGAGCCAGAGCTACGTTCAGTACCTGCCACTGGGCGTCATCCTGGGCATCCTGCCCTGGAACGCGCCGTTCTGGCTGGCGTTCCGGTTCGCGGCCCCCACCCTGATGGCCGGCAATACCTGCGTCATGAAACACGACCCCAATGTGCCCGCCTGCGCCGAGGCCATCGGCAAGCTTTTCGAGCGCGTCGGTGCGCCGGCCGGCGTGTTCGCCAACCTGCCGCTGGAGACCGAGCGAGCGGCCGGCGTGATCCGCGACAGTCGGGTGCAGGCGGTGTCGTTCACCGGCTCGGAAAAGGCTGGCGGTATCGTCGCCTCGACCGCGGCGGCCGAGATCAAGCACTCGGTGCTGGAACTGGGCGGCTCGGATCCTGCCATCGTGCTGGCCGATGCCGACCTGGAAAAGGCGGCCGACACCATCTGCCTTTCGCGCATCATCAATGCCGGGCAGAGCTGTATCGCCGCCAAACGCATCATCGTGGAAGAGGCGGTGCACGAGCGCTTCGTCGGGATGCTGCATGAGCGCCTGGCGCGCCTGAAGCTGGGCGACCCGGCCGCAGAAGAAACCGATATCGGGCCGATCGCCCGCGCGGACCTGCGCGGGAACCTGCACCGGCAGGTGCGCGAGACGGTCGAGGCCGGCGCCCAGTGTCCGCTCGGCGGCGAGCTGCCCAAGGGCGAGGGCTTTTTCTACCCGGTGACCCTGCTGACCCACGTTAAGCGCGAGATGACCGCGGCGAAGGAGGAAACCTTCGGACCGGTGGCGGTGGTGATGAAGGTCGCCGGCGAGGACGAGGCCGTGGCGCTGGCCAACGACAGCGACTATGGCCTGGCCGCAGCGGTCTGGACCCGCGCCGAGCGCGGCGTGGCGATGGCGAGCCGGCTCGAGACCGGCCAGGTCGCGGTAAACGGTATCGTCAAGACCGACCCCCGACTACCCTCGGGCGGCGTCAAGCGCTCCGGCATCGGCCGCGAACTCGGACCGCACGGCATCCGCGAATTCGTCAACGCGCAGCAGGTCTGGGTTGGGCCGTCCAAGGCTTAGAAAATCAAATTTGTCCACAGATAAACACAGATGAACACAGATAAATGCCGAGAATGCGAATGGGCGTGCTGGTAAGTGGCTCTTTGCAGAGTTCACTTCAATGCGAGGGAAAAGCTTTGAAAATCTCAAATTCCAAGCACCAAGTACCAAACAAATCTCGATGACTGAAATTCGAATGACCTAAACGGTCAACCGGCTACGCGTTTCATCTCTGAGTGCCGCATGGCCCACTAGCGCCTTGGGATTCGTGAAGCCCGGCGGTCGGTGCCATTCAATCGATCAAACAGCGGAGTTTTTCATCTGTGTTTATCTGTGTTCATCTGTGGATAAATTTTGTATTTTTGTAGGCTTCATCGGCCAGCTCGCTCTAGCAAGCGCCGCTTCATCTTGTCGTTGAAGGGTTCTTCGCCGAACCAGATCTGGAAGTATTCGTGGCCGTGCCCGTCGTCGGGGCATTCGCGCAGCAGTTTGTCGTCGCGGTACAGGGCCAGTCGCTCGTCGGGTTGGTACACGACGTCGAAGCGTTCGCCCTCGCTGGCGTCGACGTAGGCATTGGCCAGGCAGCTCAGTTCCCCGGGCAGGGCGTCGGGCGTGTCGACGTCGAGGTTTTCGACCAGCAGTTCGTTGGCGCTTTCGATCAGGTCCTCGCCGGCGATATCGCGGTCGAGTTCGAGCGAGAACATCTTCGGAACCCGCTCGAGGACGCGATCGGCTTCGTCGCAATCGGCCAGGTGCAGGCTGGCGGTGCCCACGCTGAACAGGCCGATGACCTTCAGCTCGACCTCGGAGCAGCGCGTCAGATCGCCCGCGTCGGCCGCGGCGCCCGCGCCCGATGCGGCGGCGAGCAGGAGGACGGCCAGGCCCGAGCGCATCATTCCATTGCACCTTGGGCGCGGCGCACGAAGAAACCGACCACCGGCAGGTGGGCGTAGAGCGCGCTGCCGCTGTCCCAGAAGTCCTGGTGCAGCACGATCCGTCCGTCTTCGTCAAAGCGCAAATGGGTCATTCCGATCGAGTGCGATTCCACGCGCTTGCCCAGGGCGCGGGTCCGGAAAGTCATTTCCCAGCGCACGTAGACGTCGGCACCGTCACGGATGACCTTGTGCACCTCTACCCGGTTCTGCTCCAGCGTCTGGCCCGTTCGGGCCATGTAGTCGACCAGCTCCGAGCGTTCGCGGGCGATGTGGACGGTGTCGTTGAAGTAGAAATCCTCGGCGTAGAGCTCGCCGATTCGCCGCGCAAGATCGTCTCGCGTCAGGTCGGAAAATGTCTGCCGGAACGAGGCGACACCGCTGTCGATACCCGCGCTGTGCCCCGGGATCTGCTCGAGCGCCTCGTGATAGGCCTCGACCGTTCGGCTATCGGTCATCGATCCGCTCCCCGCGCAGGCAGCCGTCGCCCCGAGGAGGAGGAAGGCGGCCGTGCAGCGTTTGAAAATAGTTGGAGAATTCATGGTCGCGATGATGCGCCCCGGCGCGTTGAGCGCGAGTGAAGGGCGAGTTTCACGTCGACTTGATGGCCCCGGGCGTCTAATCGGCGGCAACTGGAATCCGAGTCCCTTTAAGTAATGCAGCAGTTTCTTGCCTGGTTCGACTCCCGACAGCGCCTGCGCGACGGCGCCGACGATCCTCGTCGCGTCGACTGGTTTCGTATCGTCCCCTTTATCGGCCTGCACCTGGCCTGCCTGGGCGTTTTGTTCGTGGGTGTCTCGACAACCGCCGTCGTGGTCTTCGTGCTCAGCTATTTTCTGCGCATGTTCGCCATCACCGCCTTTTACCACCGCTACTTCGCGCATCGAACCTTTCGCACCAGCCGGCCGGTGCAGTTCCTGTTCGCGCTGATCGGCGCATCGGCCACCCAGCGCGGGCCGCTGTGGTGGGCGGCTCACCACCGGCATCACCACAAGCATGCCGACACCGACGACGACGTGCACGCGCCGCGACACGGTTTCTGGTGGAGCCACATGGGCTGGTTCCTGTGCCGGGAGAACTTCGAGACGCGCGCCGAGCAAATCCCCGACCTCGTCGTCTACCCCGAGCTGCGCTGGCTCGATCGCTACGATCTGCTGGTGCCGGTGTTCTACGCGGCGTTCATGTTCGGACTCGGTACCGTCTTGAACTGGTGGGCGCCGGGACTCGAGACCAGCGGTTGGCAATTGCTGGTCTGGGGTTATTTCGTCTCGACGGTGGTCCTGATCCACGTGACCCTGACCATCAACTCCCTCGCCCACGTCTGGGGCAGCCGCCGCTATGCCACCCGTGACGACAGCCGCAACAACTTCTTCCTTGCCCTGCTCACGCTCGGCGAGGGCTGGCACAACAATCACCACCACTTCCCCGGCTCGGCCCGCCAGGGCTTCTACTGGTGGGAAATCGACATCAGCTACTACCTGCTCTGGACGATGAGCCGGGTGGGCCTGGTGCGCGGCCTCAAGCCGGTGCCGGCGCGGATTCGCGCGGCGCGTCGAGTCGCACCATGAAGATCGCGATCGTGGGCGCCGGCGTGTCGGGACTCTACGCGGCCTGGCACCTTTCCCGGCAGCACGAGGTGACCGTGTTCGAAGCCGAAGACCGGCTCGGCGGACATGCCGACACCCAGCTCGTCGATGACGCGGGCGCGACGCAGTCGATCGACACCGGATTCATCGTATTCAACCGGGCGCATTATCCGCTCCTGACCGACTGGTTCGACACGCTCGGCGTCGAGTCGGCCGCCTCCGACATGAGCTTCGGCGTCAGCGATGCGGTCTCCGGGCTGGCCTACAACGCCAGCACGCTGGGGCGGCTTTATTGCCAGCGTCGCAACCTGTTCAATCCCCG
This sequence comes from Wenzhouxiangella indolica, assembly GCF_042310355.1. Taxonomy (NCBI): domain Bacteria; kingdom Pseudomonadati; phylum Pseudomonadota; class Gammaproteobacteria; order Chromatiales; family Wenzhouxiangellaceae; genus Wenzhouxiangella; species Wenzhouxiangella indolica. Next base: position 82,771 of record NZ_JBHJMR010000001.1, read on the forward strand.
CTTTCACGGCATGGTGCTCGACATCGCCCGCTTCTACCGGCGCGCTCCGGCGCTGCTGCAGGAGCTCGACGAGCACGTGACCCTGGGTCAATGGCTCAGCCAGAGTGATCATGGCGAGATGTTCGCCAGCCGGCACATGCTGCCGATGGCCTCGGCGTTGTGGTCGGCGCCGATGGGCGACGTCACCGAATTTCCGATGAAACACCTGCTGGCGTTCATGGACAATCATTCCATGCTGACCCTGGGTGCCCGTCCGGCCTGGGAGACGGTGCGCGGCGGGAGTCGGCGTTACGTGGAGGCGGCGCGAAGCTGCCCCGCGCGGTTCGTCACGGGCACGCCGGTGCGCTCTGTCGAACGCCACGACGGCGGTGTTCGGGTTCGCACGCCGCACGACGATGCCTGCTTCGATGCGGCCGTATTCGCCTGCCACGCCGACCAGGCATTGCGCCTGATCGAGGATGCGAGCCCGGTCGAGCGCTGCGTGCTCTCGGCGTTCGACTTCCAGCCCAACGAGGTCGTCCTGCACACCGATGTGTCCGTGCTGCCGGCCCAGCCGTCCGCCCGGGCGGCCTGGAACGTGCACATCGACGGCCGGGAACGCAGCCAGTGCCGCGTGTCCTACTACATGAACCTGCTTCAGGGCATCGACAGCCGGCAGCATTTCATCGTCTCGCTCAACCAGACCGAGCGCATCGATCCCGAGCATATTCTCGTGCGCCGCAACTACACGCACCCGGTGTTCACGCCCGAGGCGGTCGCCGCCCAGTCGCGCTGGCGCGATATCAACGGCCTGCGGCGGACCTGGTTCTGCGGCGCCTGGTGGGGCTGGGGATTCCACGAGGACGGCGCGCGCAGCGCGCGGCGCGTGATCGACGACATCGGTGCGCGCCATGGATAACGCCATCGCCACCGGCCGGATCTGGCATCGGCGGCATTCGCCGAAGGTACACCGCTTCGCCTATCGCACCAGCTATACCCTGCTCGACATCGATCGCGTCGAAGCCGTGTTCGGACGCAGTCGATTGTGGTCGGTCGGGCGCGGCAACCTGGTGAGCTTCAGGCGCGGCGATTTCCTGCCCCCGCACGATCAGCCGCTGCGCGAGGTCGTGATTGCGCGCGTTGCCGAGGTCACCGGTCACCGACCGCGGGGCCGCGTCTTCGTCCTCGCGCACCTGCGCCAGTGGGGGCTCTGCTTCAACCCGGTCAGCTTCTACTTCTGTCTCGGCGCCGACGACGCGCTGGAAGCCATTGTCGCCGAGGTGCACAACACGCCCTGGAACGAGCGCCATGCCTATGTGCTCGACTGCCGCGAGCAGCCGGGGCCGGAGTATCGCTTCGACTTCGACAAGGCCTTTCACGTCTCGCCCTTCATGCCGATGTCGATTCACTATGACTGGCGCTTTCGCATCGAGGGCCAGAGCCTGGGCGTTCACATGCGCCTGATCGACTCGGGCCGAGAATGCTTCGCGGCCGGCATGCGGCTGGCGCTGGAGCCGATGACGACCAAGACGATGCGCCGGATGCCGCTGAAGTTTCCCCTGATGACCGCCCGGGTGGTTGTCGGAATCTACTGGCAGGCCCTGCGCCTCTGGCTCAAGCGGGTGCCGTTCCACTCCCACCCCGACAAGGTGACGCAATGACGCATTCGGACAGGATGATCGACGAACTCGAAGCCGGCGACGGCGGTGGGCTGGATCGCTGGCTGCGCGGGCGGGTTCTGGCGCGCCTGGGCACGATCGAGCAGGGTCGGCTCACGATCCAGGACGCCGACGGCGAGTACGTTCTCGGCAATGCCGACGACGCCCTGCAAGCCACCGTGCTGATTCGGGACTTGCGCTTCTGGCGCCTGCTTGCCGGCGGCGGCAGCGTCGGTGCGGCCGAGGCCTGGATGGCGCAGCTTTTCGACAGCCCCGATCCGGTGGCCGTCGTCCAGGTGCTCACGCGCAATCGCCACCTGCTCGACGAAATGGAGACCGTGGCGGCCCGCCTGGCCAATCGCCTCCTTGGACTGTGGCACGCCTTCAACCGCAACAGTCTCAAGGGCAGCCGGCGCAACATCGCCGCCCACTACGATCTCGGCAACGATTTCTTCGCCGCCTGGCTGGATGAGCGAATGATGTATTCCAGCGCGCTCTACCTGGCCGACGACGACACGCTCGAGCGCGCGCAGGTCAACAAGCTCGACCGGATCTGCCGCAAGCTCGAACTCGGCCCAGGAGACCACCTGCTCGAAATCGGTACCGGCTGGGGCGGCCTGGCGATTCACGCCGCCGAGCATTACGGCTGCCGCGTCACGACCACCACCATCTCGCAGGAACAGTACGAATTTGCCCGCGAGCGGGTTCGAAGTGCCGGCCTGGAAGACCGCATCACGCTGCTCACGCGCGACTACCGCGCGCTCGAGGGCCGGTACGACAAGGTCGTCTCCGTGGAGATGATCGAGGCGGTCGGTCACCAGTACCTCGATACCTACCTGGCCAAGATCGACGAGCTGCTCAGCCCCGACGGCCTGGCCCTGATCCAGGCGATCACCATCGAGGACTACCGCTACGCCGGCGCCCTGAAATCGGTCGACTTCATCAAGCGCTACATCTTTCCCGGTGCCTTCATCCCCTCGGTCAGTGCCATCACCCAATCCATGGCGCGCGCCAGCCGCCTCGGCCTGGTCGAGCTGGCCGACTTCGGTGCCAGCTATGCGCGTACCCTGGCAGCCTGGCGCGAGCGCTTCGAGGCCGACTGGGAGCGCATCCGCGAGATGGGCTTTGACGAGACCTTCCGCCGCCGCTGGCTGTGGTACCTGGCCTACTGCGAGGGCGGCTTCCGGGAACGCGCCATCAGCGACGTTCACCTGCTGCTGGCCGGGCCCGGGTGGCGGCCCGCATCCGAGTCCGGGCTGAGCGGCGGCGAGTTGCTTGCATGAAGCGCGATTTCTGGATCAACCAGGGCCTTTTCCAGCTCAGCTGGCCGGCCTGCGTCGTCGGCGCGGCCTGGGGCATCGCCGGCTGGACCGGGCCGGCGGTCGTTCTCGCCCTGGTGTTCTGGCAGCTGCAGCCGCGGCGCCGCCACCCCAACGACTGGCGCATGATCGCGCTGTGCCTGGGGCTTGGCTTCGCGCTCGATACGCTGTGGGTGCAAGTCGGGCTGCTCGCTTTCGCCATGCCGTGGCCTTCGGACCAGTTCGCGCCGTTCTGGATCCTGCTGCTGTGGGTGGCCCTGGCCCTGGTCCTCAATCACTCGATGAGCGTGTTCAAGGGACGGCTTTTGCTCATCGGCCTGCTTGCCGCCGTCGGTTCACCCATGTCCTACTTTGCCGGATCGCGCTTCGGTGCGGTCGAATGGCTGGCGCCGGCCTGGCAGGTGGTGCTCGCCACGGGCCTGAGCTGGGGCCTGGTTCTGCCCGCCCTGTTCTGGCTGGCTCGGCGCAGTCCCGGCAAGCACGATCGACGCAAGCCCAACGAATCCATCTCCCGGAGCGTGACCTGATGAAGCCCATCGAACTGGCCGAGAAAGGCCTTGTTCCCGATTTCCTGATACGGCGCGGCATTCGCGCGCTGCTGAAACGACGCCTGCGCGATGAACGGATCGACGACCCGGAGGCGCAATCGGAGCGCTACCAGGCCCTGATGGAGGAACTGTCGGAATCGGCAATTGCCATCCAGACCGATGCGGCCAACGAACAGCACTACGAGGTTCCCGCCGCCTTCTATCAGCAGGTGCTCGGGCGCCGGCTCAAGTACTCGAGCGCGCTGTGGCCGCCCGGGGTCGACAACCTTGACGATGCCGAGACGCTCATGCTCGACCAGACCTGCCGCAACGCCGGGCTGGTCGACGGCCAGGACATCCTTGAACTCGGCTGCGGCTGGGGCTCGCTGACCCTGTGGATGGCGGCGCAGTTCCCGGCCAGCCGCATCACGGCGGTGTCCAACTCGAACTCGCAGCGTCGGCACATCGAGGCGCGTGCAAAGGAACTGGCACTGAACAATGTCGAGGTCATCACCTGCGACGTCAACGAGCTGACGCTCGAGCGGCAGTTCGACCGGGTCGTGTCGGTCGAGATGTTCGAGCACGTGCGCAATTATCGCCAGCTGCTCGAGCGAATCTCGGGGTGGATGAAGCCTGACGCGCGATTGTTCGTCCATATCTTCTGCCATCGTTTCCTGGCCTACCCCTTCGAAACGCAGGGCGAGGGCAACTGGATGGGGCGGTATTTCTTTACCGGCGGCCTGATGCCCGCCGCCGACACGCTGTTACACTTCGCCGACGATGTGGTCATCGAGCGACGCTGGCTGTACTCGGGCGAGCACTATGCAAGAACCGCCCGCGGTTGGCTCGACAACCTCGATCAGGGCCGCCGCCAGGTGCGGGCGGTCATGCGTGAAGCCTACGGCGACGATGCCGCGCTGTGGCAGCAGCGCTGGCGCATCTTTTTCATGGCCTGCGAGGAACTGTTCGGCTTTGATCGCGGCCGCCAGTGGCTGGTGGGGCATTTTCTCTTTCGCAAGGCGCGATGAAACCGCTTAACCGTCTGCTCACCGGTGGTCTGCGCACCCGCCTTGTCCGGGTTTTCCTGCTGCAGGTCCTGGCGATCAGTGTGGCGACGGTGCTCGGCGTCTATGCCGCCGCCTGGGTGGTCGAGCGGGTCCTCGTGCAGGAGGCGCTCAACGGCGAGGCGGAGTACTTCTGGGACCGCTACACTGAAAACCCGGAGTTTCCGCGCCCCGATACCAATAACCTGACGGCTTACCTCGCCGTCGACGGCGATCCTTCCAACGTGCCCGAATGGCTGCGCGATGAAGCGCCCGGATTCCGGCGGGGACATCGCCACGACGACTCGATGCCCGTCATCCACGTGTCCCAACGCGGGGACGATCGTCTCTACCTCGTGTTCGATGAGATGCAGGTGTCTTCTCTGGCGTGGTACTTCGGCATCGCGCCGCTGACCGGGGTGCTGCTGCTGATCTACCTGCTGACCTGGATCGGTTACGTCATGTCGCGGCGCGCGGTTTCGACGGTGGTGCAGCTGGCCGAGGCGGTGCGGAACTACGACTTTCGCTCGGGCAAGCTCGAAGAACTCAGCGAGGAAAGCTTTGGCGAGACCACCGACACCGAAACGCTGGCCCTGATCAACGCTTTCAACCAGTTCATTCACCGGCTGGAATCCTTCATCCAGCGCGAACGGAACTTCACCCGCAACGCCAGCCACGAGCTGCGCACGCCGCTGGCCGTGCTGCGCTCGAATATCGGCCTGCTGGCAAAACAGTCCGACCCCGAGGCGCGCGCCAAGACGGTCGATCGCATGAACCGCACGGTGCGCGACATGGAGGCCCTGGTTGAAACCCTGCTGATCCTGGCGCGCGAGAGCGAGTCGCGGCTGAACTGGTCGTCGGTGGTGCTCAACGACATGCTGGCGGACCTGCTCGATCAGCTGGCATCGGCGATCGATCGTCCGGAGGTGTCCACGGCCGTGCGCGCCAATGGCCTGCTCGAGATCAGTGCCCCGGAGCGGGTGCTGGCCATCGTGTTCACCAACCTGCTGCGCAACGCGCTGTGCTACACCGAGAAGGGTCACGTGCAGGTGCTCATCGACCGCAACGGCGTGACGGTGCAGGACTCCGGATGCGGCATGGCAGAGACGGACCTCGAGCGCATGTTCGAGCCGTTCTACCGCGGACACGACCGCTCCAACGAGGGCTACGGCCTGGGGCTTTCGATCGTCCGTCGCCTCTGCGACCGCTTCGGCTGGCACCTGCACGCCGACAGCGAACTGGGTGCGGGCACCGAGATCCGCGTTGAATTCCCGCAGGCGAGTTTCAAGCCGTTCAGTGAGAACTAGGTTTCAGGGTTCAGGGTTCAGGTTTCAGGAAAACCTGATCGAAGCCACCCCTGAAACCTGAACCCTGAAACCTGAAACCTTCACTCCCACTGCCATAGTGTGGCACAAGCGCTTATCATGCCCCTTGGCGCTACGCACACACCAAAGCTAGATGAATCAAGCCACTGCGCGGGCCGGGGCCAATATCGCGCTGGTCAAGTACTGGGGCAAGCGCGACCAGCAGTTGAACCTGCCGGCGGCCGGGTCGATCTCGATCACCCTGGCCGGCCTCGAAACCCGGACCACCGTTGTGCCCGATCCCTCGCTCGAAGGCGACCGCTTCACGCTCGACGGTGCCGAGCAGGCGCCGGGCCGCGTATCCGCGGTGCTCGACCTTCTGCGCGAGCGCGCCGGCGAAACGGCGGCCTGCCGAGTCGAGAGCCGCAACAATTTTCCGACCGGTGCCGGGCTGGCCTCGTCGGCGTCGGGGTTCGCCGCGCTGGTGCTGGCCGCCGCCCGTGCCTTCGGCCTGGATCTTTCCGGGCGGGAATTGTCCGGCCTGGCGCGGCGGGGTTCGGGTTCGGCGGCGCGCTCGATCTTCGGCGGTTTCGTCGAGATGGACGCCGGTCGTCGCGACGACGGCGCCGACGCTGTAGCCCATCCCCTGCTGTCGGCCGGCGACTGGCCCCTCGAGGTCGTGGTCGCGATCACCGATTCGGGCGGCAAGGCCGTGGGGTCAAGAGACGGCATGAACCACACCATGCGGACCTCGCCCTACTACCCGGCCTGGGTGGAAACGGTGTCCGACGATCTGGATAAAGCGCGTTCGGCGATCGCGGCGCGTGATTTCGAGGCCCTGGCCGAAGTGAGCGAACATAGTGCGCTGAAGATGCACGCCTCGATGCTGGCTGCCCGGCCCGGATTGATCTACTGGAACGCCGCCACGCTGTCGTGTATTCACGCCGTGCGGGCCCTGCGTGCCGAGGGCACGGGCGTGTTCTTCACGATCGACGCCGGCCCGCAGGTCAAGGCCGTCTGCCTGCCCGGGCAGGGCGAGCAGGTCGCGGCGGTCCTGCGCGATCAGGCGGGGGTGGCCGAGATTGTCACGACCGCGCTCGGGCTCGGCGCGTCGACGGAGGCCCTGCCGTGACATCCTGGGTCGCAACGGCGCCGGGCAAGGTCGTCTTGCTGGGCGAATACGCTGTGCTCGAGGGCGCACCCGCGCTCGTTCTGGCGGTCGACCGGCGTTGCCGCGTCGATCTGAAGCTCTGCAGTCCGGCGGACTGTCGCCTCGAAGCGCCTCAGCTCGATACCGCGCCGGCGCGCTTCGAACTCGGTGACGACGGCCGGCCGCGGTGGCGGGACGAGTTGCCGAAACCGTTCGCGAGAACGGCCGCTCTGGTCGATTGCGTGCTGGATCATGTTCGCGCACTGGGGGGCAAGGTGACGCCATTCCGGCTGCGTGTCGATACCGCCGAGTTGTTCGATTCGGACCGGTCGCGGCCGGTGAAGCTCGGCCTGGGCTCAAGCGCGGCCACCGCGGTTGCCATCGATGCGGTGCTGCACGCGGCCTTTGCCGGGGGCAACGGGGAAGAAACGCCAGCCGATACCGTTGCGCGCCTGCTCGTGCCGGGGCGCGCGGCCCAGGGCAATGCCGGCAGTGGTATCGACCTGGCGGCCAGCGTCTGCGGCGGCCTGCTCGGCTACCGTATCGTCGGCGAGCGAGTCGAGATTCGGCCCCTGGCTCTGCCGAAGGGGATTGAGACCTGCTTCGTCTGGGCCGGAGAGCCCGCTTCCACCACCGACTTGCTGGCCGCCTGGCGCCGCTCGCGCGAGACCGCACCGCGCGAGCATGGGCGCCTGCTCGGAGAGATGACGGCTGTGTCCGGCGCGGGTTTGGCGGCGGTCGAGCGCGGCGACGTGGGCGAAATTATCGCCCGTTGGTCCGATTACGGCGAAATAATGGGTAAAATGAACGATTTGGTCGGGTGCGAGGTGGTCACCACCGAGCACCGGATCGCCGCCGGACTGGCCGAGTTGCTGGGTGGGGTCTACAAGCCCTGCGGCGCCGGCGGTGGCGATCTGGGTTTGGCCGCTTCGCGCGAGGCGTCCTTCCGGCCGCGCATGCAGCATCTTTGCCGGCAGGCCGGGCTGAGCATGCTGCCGATTCGTCCGGCCGCGCAGGGCGTGCAGGTAACCACAGAGTGATGAGTTGATGGAACGATCCCGGATTCCCCGCTTCTACAAGATGTCCGTGCCTGAGCGCGTGCGGATGGTGCGCGATCGCGGTCTGTTGACCCCGGACGACTACAAGGATCTGCAATCCGGTCGACACACCTTGTCGGTGCAACTTGCCGACAAGATGATCGAGAACGTCATCGGCGTCATGGGCCTGCCGGTGGGCCTGGGTCTGAACTTCCTCATCAACGACAAGGAATACGTCGTGCCGCTGGTGGTCGAGGAGCCCTCGATCGTGGCCGCCCTGTCTTCGGCGGCCAAGCTGGCGCGCGAGTCCGGCGGCTTTACTGTCGAGAGCATGGAGCCGCAGCTGATCGGTCAGATCCAGATCGTCGACGTGGCCAACCCGGCGCGCGCCAAGGCCGCGCTGCTGCAGCGAAAGAACGAGATCCTCAACCTGGCCAATAGCCTGCATCCGAAGATGATCGCCCGCGGCGGCGGCGCCCGAGACCTGGAGGTGTTCATTCACCCCTCGCAGGGGCCCGGCGGCGACATGGTGGTGGTGCACCTGCTGGTCGATACCCGCGACGCGATGGGCGCCAACCTGGTCAACACGATGTGCGAGGGCGTCGCTTCGCTGGTCGAGAACATCGCCGACGGCCGGGTCTTTTTGCGCATTCTCTCCAACTTGACCGACCGTGCCCTGGTCAAGGCGCGGGTACGCATCCCGGTCGAGGGGCTGACCGGCAAGGGCTTCGACGGCGAGCAGGTGCGCGACGGCATCATCGTGGCCAACGATTTCGCCCGCATCGATCCCTACCGGGCGGCGACCCACAACAAAGGCATCATGAACGGGATCGACGCCGTTGCCCTGGCCACCGGCAACGACTGGCGCGCGATCGAGTCGGGCGCGCACGCCTACGCCGCCCGCGGCGGTCGCTATGCCTCGCTGACGCAGTGGTACAAGGACGACGACGGCGCCCTGGTCGGCGAGCTGGAGATTCCGATCAAGGTCGGCACCGTCGGCGGCCCGCTGCAGACCAATCCGACCGTTGCGCTGAACATGCGCATGCTGGGCGTCGAGTCGGCCCGGGAACTGGCCGAGGTCATGGGTGCCGTGGGTCTGGCCCAGAATTTTTCCGCCATTCGCGCGCTCGTCACCGAGGGTATCCAGCAGGGCCATATGACCCTGCACGCGCGCTCGGTGGCGACGGCCGCCGGCACGCCGCCGGAGTTGTTCGACACGGTGGTCGAGCGCCTGATCGCCTCGGGTGAGATCAAGATATGGAAAGCCGAGGAGATCATCACGGAGGTTCGCGCGCAGAGCGAACCTTCGACCGTGACGATCGAGGGCAACGAATCGGATAAGGCGGGGGAAACGCTCGAGGGCGAAAAGCTCGGGGCCGGCCACGGCAAGGTCATCCTGCTCGGCGAGCACGCCGTGGTCTACGGTCGCCGCGCCATCGCCGCGCCGATTCCCCTGGCCATCCAGGCGCGAGTGGAAGACGCGCGCGAGGGCGTGGAGCTGATCATCCCGCGCTGGGGCGTGGAGCAGCGCCTGGATTTCAATGCCAAGCACCCGCAGTCCTTCGCCCGCTCGATGGGGCGCGTGCTCGAGGCGCTGGGGCTGCAGGGCCGCGGCATGCGCATCGAGGTCTTTCCCAACGTGCCCAGGGCAATGGGGCTGGGCGGCTCGGCGGCGCTGGCCGTCGCGGTCATCCGGGCAATGGACGCCCATTTCCTGCTGGGCCTGAGCGACGAGCGCATCAACGAACTGGCCTTCGAATGCGAGAAAGTCGCGCACGGCACGCCCTCGGGCATCGACAACACGCTCGCGACCTGGGGTGAATTCATGCTCTTCCGCAACGGCGAGCAGCCGCAGCGGGAAGTCATCGAGGTGACCGAGCCGCTGCCCATCGTCATCGGCATGAGCGGCGTCGAGAGCCTGACCGCGCGCACCGTCGCGCGCGTGCGCGAGGCCTGGAAGAAGAACCCACGGCTCTACGAGCGCATCTTCGACGAGATCGACACACTGGCGGGCAACGGCCTCGATGCGCTCAAAAGCGGCGACTACGACACGCTCGGCGAGTTGATGAACGTCTGCCAGGGCCTGCTCAACGCCATGCAGGTTTCCAGCTGGGAGCTCGAGGAACTGCTGCAGGTCGCGCGCAGCAATGGTGCAGTGGGCGCGAAGCTCACCGGCGGTGGCGGCGGCGGGTCGATCATCGCGCTGTGTCCCGACGACAGCGCGCGGGTCGCTCGCGCCATCCGCGCGGCCGGCTACAACGCGCTGGAGGTACGGATCGGTGGCGCTTGAGCAGGCCGGACCGGCCCGCGTGGTTTCGTCCGACAACGAGAAGCTGATCCTGGTCGACGAGGATGATCGGGAGATCGGGACGCTGTCGAAGGGCGCGTGCCACGATGGTGACGGTATTCTGCACCGCGCCTTTTCGGTGTTCCTGTTCGACGCGCAGGGTCGACTCCTGATTCAACAGCGCGCCGGCGAAAAGCGGTTGTGGCCGCTGTACTGGGCCAACAGCTGCTGTTCGCATCCGCGCGCCGGCGAAGAGATGGACGAGGCGACCGTGCGGCGCACCCGAGAAGAACTGGGCGTGACCGCCGAAGTCGAGTTCGTCTACAAGTTCCGCTACCAGGCCAACTACCTCGACCTGGGCGCCGAGCACGAATTGTGCTGGGTCTATATCGGCCGCACGCGCGAAGACGATGTGCGACCCAATCCCTCCGAGATCGCCGGCTGGCGGTTTCTCACCCCCGCCGAGGTGGACGCACTGGTCGACGACGAGTCAGCCGATGTCACCCCGTGGTTCCGGATGGAGTGGCGCGAACTGCGGCGAGAATATTGGGAGCGGGTCGAGCGACTGCTGGAATGATCTCGTAATGACCAATTACCAAGCACCAATTTTCAAACAAATCCCGAATAATCAATGACCGAAACCACCCACGGCCATCGTCAGAGGTAGGCGATGGCCGTTTCGGTCAGTGTTTGATCATTGGTGCTTGGATATTGGTCATTCCAGGCTCTGCCTGGTTCAGGCCTCTTCCGGCGTCGCCAGCTTGAACCCCATCCCCTGAACCGTGTGCAGCAGCTTGTGCTCGAACGGGCGGTCGATGCCCTTGCGCAGGTTGTAGACGTGGCTGCGGAGGGTGTCGGAGTCGGGCAGGGTGTCGCCCCAGAGCTCGTTTTCGATCTGCTCGCGGCTGACCACGCGTGGTGACTCGCGCATCAGGACCTTGAGGATCCGCATCGCCGTGGGCGACAGGGTGATGCGCTGGCCGGCGCGCTCGACGCGCATCAGGCGCGGATCGAACATCAGGTCACCGACCTTGAGCTGGCCTTCGCCGGTCTCGCCGCGGGCGCGGCGGATCAGCGCACGCAGGCGCGCGATCAGTTCCTCGGTTTCGAACGGCTTGACGACGTAGTCGTCGGCGCCGGCGTTGAAACCCTCGATCTTGTCGTCAAGCTGGTCGCGGGCGGTGAGCATCAGGATGGGGGTGGCCACGCCGTCGTCGCGCAGCTTCTCGGCAACGCGAATGCCGTTGACGCGCGGCAGCATCAGATCGAGCACGATCGCGTCGTACTCATTGTCGGACACCAGGTTCAGCGCAATCGCGCCGTCCGCAGCGAAATCGACGGCGAAGCCGGCGTCTTCCAGCCAGGCGCCGATGGTGGCGGCCAGGTCGTCATGATCCTCGACCAGCAGGATGGTGGCCTGGGGCAGGGCTTCTTCGGACATTGGGTCAATCCTTCACATTTGTGAAAGACGACAGTTTAGGCGGGGAATGTCAACGCCAGGTGAATGAACGCCCCGTTCCGGGGCGAATGACCAAATTCCAAGCACCAATGACCAAACACGGGTTTGAAAATTGGTGCTTGGTACTTGGTCATTCCGCTCGACGTGGTCGAGCGGTCTACCGCTTCATATAGTTGAAGAATTCTTCGTTCGTCTTGGTGACCTTGAGCTTGTCGAGCATGAACTCGATCGCCTGGGACTCGTCCATGGGGTGCAGGATGCGGCGCAGGATCCAGGTCTTTTGGAGCTGGTCGTTGCCGATCATCAGTTCCTCGCGGCGGGTGCCCGAGCGGTTGATGTCGATGGCCGGGTAGACGCGCTTCTCGGCAATGCGACGGCTCAGATGGATTTCCATGTTGCCGGTGCCCTTGAACTCCTCGTAGATCACCTCGTCCATCTTCGAGCCGGTGTCGACCAGCGCGGTGGCGATGATGGTCAGGCTCGCGCCGTCCTCGATGTTTCGCGCCGCGCCGAAGAAGCGCTTGGGCCGCTGCAGGGCGTTGGCGTCCACGCCGCCGGTGAGCACCTTGCCGGAAGAGGGCACCACGGTGTTGTAGGCCCGCGCCAGGCGGGTGATCGAGTCGAGCAGGATGATCACGTCGTGCTTGTGCTCGACCAGGCGCTTGGCGCGCTCGATCACCATGTCGGCGACCTGCACGTGGCGCGTGGCCGGCTCGTCGAAGGTCGAGGAGATGACTTCGGCGTCGACGCCGCGCTCCATCTCGGTGACTTCCTCGGGCCGTTCGTCGATGAGCAGAATGATCATGTGGGTTTCCGGGTTGTTGGCCCGGATCGCCGTGGCGATGTTCTGCAGCATCATGGTCTTGCCGGCCTTGGGCGGGCTGACCACCAGGCCGCGCTGACCCTTGCCGATCGGTGCGATCAGGTCGACGATGCGTCCGGTGATGTCCTCGGTCGACCCGTTGCCGCGCTCGAGCAGCAGCTGCTCGCGCGGGAATTCGGGGGTCAGGTTCTCGAACAGGATCTTGTTCTTCGACTGCTCGGGCCGGTCGTAGTTGAGTTCCTCGACCTTGAGCAGGGCGAAATAGCGTTCAGACGACTTGGGCGGGCGAATCTTGCCGGAGATGTAGTCGCCGGTGCGCAGGTTGAAGCGCCGGATCTGGGACGGTGAGACGTAGATGTCGTCGGGCCCGGCCATGTAGGAGGCCTCGGCCGACCTGAGGAAGCCGAAGCCGTCTTGCAGGATCTCGAGTACGCCGTCGCCGTAGATGGCGTCCTTCTTCTGGGCCTTGGCCTTGAGGATGGCGAAGATGACGTCGTGCTTGCGCGAGCGCCCCATGTTGTCGATGCCGAGTTCTTCGGCCATCTCGACCAGTTCTTTGGCGGATTTCTTCTTGAGTTCGGTCAGATTCATCGTTATGAGTGTCTTTACGGGAATATTTGGTCGCACCGCGGGCAAACAGGGAAGTTCACCGGTCGCGGCGACCGGACAAGGACCATGGTCAGGTTCTATCGCATATTGCCCCGGAGGTCCGGGAAAGGGTTCGGGAATTCAAGGAACTGCCGGGCGGTGACCCGCCCATGCGGTAAAGTTAGCACCATTCTGCGGCCGAGTCCAGCCGGGCCGGGCAATCCGCCGGGCGCGGCGAACCGGGTGTCAGATGGTTTCGTCGACGAATGACTTGAGTGCGGACTTGGTCAGCGCGCCAACCTTCGTGCCCTGGTGCTCGCCGTTTTCGAAGATCATCAGGGTGGGAATGCCGCGAATCTTGTAGCGGCTGGTGACCTGCTGATTCTCGTCGATATTGAGCTTGGCGATCTTGAGCTTGTCGCCGTACTCGTCGGCCAGTTCATAGAGGATGGGCTCGATCATCTTGCACGGGCCGCACCACTCGGCCCAGTAGTCGACCAGAACCGGTCCGTCGGCCTTGAGGACGTTGTCCTCGAAATCACTGTCGGTTACATGAATGATCTTGTCGCTCACGGCTCGTTTTGCTCCTTAGGCGGTGGGGTTGCGGCGGCGAATTGCGTCCGCGCTCGGCAGGAGCGGACGATTGACAATATACTATGCCATTCTCGCCCGTGTGTCGTTTCTCCCGTTTCCAGCGGGTCGGGTGGCATCGGGCCGCCGGGAATGACACGCTATTTCAAGGCAACCACTCAGGAATTCAAGGACGACATCATCTCCGTGACAGAAGACACAGGCGCCCAGCAGGTGCTGACCGAAACCCGCTTCGATTCTTTCGACCTTCACCCCGATATCCGGCGCGGCCTGGCCGAAGCCGGCTTCGAGTACTGCACGCCGATTCAGGAGAAGACCCTGCCGCTGGTGCTCTCGGGCCGAGACATTGCCGGGCAGGCGCGCACAGGCACCGGCAAGACCGCGGCATTTCTGATGGCGGTCTTTCAGCGACTGCTCTCGCCCGATTCGATCGGTCCGGGGGCCAATCCGCGCTCGATCATCGTCGCGCCAACCCGCGAGCTGGCGATCCAGATCCACCGCGACGCCGAGCTTCTGGGCAAGCACACCGGCCTGCGTTCGGTGCTGACCTACGGCGGGGTCGACTATCACAAGCAGCGCGAGGAGATCGCCTCCGGTGTGGACATCCTCATCGGCACACCCGGGCGCCTGATCGATTACCTCAAGCAGGGCGTATACAGCCTCAAGGCGACCGAGGTGGCCGTGCTCGACGAGGCCGACCGGATGTTCGACCTGGGCTTCATCACCGATATCCGCTACCTGTTCCGCAAGATGCCGCCGGTGGACAAGCGCCAGACCCTGATGTTCTCGGCGACCTTCCCCCTGAAGGTCACCGAGTTGGCCTACGAGCACATGAACGAGGCCGAGACCATCCGCTTCGAGGAGGAGCAGGTCACCAGCGACCGCGTCCGCCAGGTGGTCTACTACCCGGCCAACCGGGAAAAGCTGCCGCTGCTGGTCCAGCTGCTGCGCGGCATGCCCGACGGCCACGTGATGGTTTTCGTCAACACCCGCCACGTGACCGACCGGGTGGCGAGGACGCTCAAGGCTAACGGATTCAAGGCCGCCATGCTCGCCGGCAGCGTGCCCCAGAAGAAGCGCCAGACCCTGCTCAAGCGCTTCCGCGAAGGGGAGCTTGACGTGCTCGTGGCCACCGACGTCGCCGCACGCGGCTTGCACATTCCCGATGTCAGCCACGTTATCAACTTCGACCTGCCGCAGGATGCCGCCGACTACGTCCACCGCATCGGCCGCACGGCCCGTCTGGGCGCCACCGGCGACGCCATCAGCTTCGCCTGCGAGGACTACGCTTTTCACCTCCCCGAGATCGAGGAGTACATCGAAATGTCGCTGCCGGTCGAGCAGCACGACCCCGACGATCTTCCCGAGCTGGAGCGGCCGGCACCGCCGCCGAAGAAAAGCGGCGATAGAAAGGGCGGCCGCCGCGGAAGCGGGCGAGGGCGAGGCGGCGGTCGGCCGCGTCGGTAGGTCAGTGCGTCGGTACGGCAGAATGCCAGTTCATCAGACGCACCGATTCACTGCCCCGCCGGCTCTCTGATCCCTCCGAACCGCGGCCGGTCTGTGCTAATCTCCCGCCAGATATCGCCTCGGAGTAGTCTTTTCGTGACCGTCATGTTGTCACCCGCCTGGTCCTCGCGACTGGCCCTGATCAGCAGCGCGATTCTGGCGCTTGCGGTGGTCTGGCTCGGCGTGCGGGCGTTCTGGCTGGTGCTCGGCGGCGTTTCGGTCGATTCGGCCCCGGCGTTACCGGTGCCGCGGATGTCGGAGTCGGGCGGGACGAGCGGCGAGTTCCGCTGGAACCTCTTCGGTCGTTCTTCCGCGCCCGCCGTGAGGCTGCAGCCGGTACCCGTCTCCGATAGCCGGCTCCGGCTCCGGGGGGTCATGGCCGGCGAGCGGGGTTATGCGATCATTTCAGTCAGCGGTTCGGGCGAGGACGTCTACCGTGTCGGCGACGAAATGCCCGGCGGTGGCGAAGTCGAGGCGATCGAGTCCCGCCAGGTCATCATTCTTCGGGACGGTCGCCGCGAAACCCTGGCGCTTGACCCCGACGCGGGTTCGTCGGGGCCGCGCACCGCGCGCGTCGACCGGAACCAGGGCAACGCCGCGGAGCCGACGCAGCGGCTTCCCGGAATCCGGGGCTTCAATGCGTCGTCGGGGGCGAGCGTATCCTCTCTGCCCGATGCCGCGCGTTCCCTGGGCCTGAATGCCGGGGAGCTGGCCCAGTCGGTTTCGGTGATGCCAGTTGCCGACGGCGGATTCCGGGTGCGGCCGGGGCGCGATGCGCGCGTTTTCGAGGCGCTCGGTCTTCAGGTCAACGACGTCGTGGTGGCGGTCAACGGGCAGCCGCTAGAGTCGACGCAGGCCGTCCGCGGACTGTTCAGCGAAGTCATGTCGAGCGGCGAAGTTTCAATCACGGTGCGACGCGACGGCCAGGAAAGGACGCTGCGGCCCGATATCGAGGAAATCATGGGGAGTCTGCAATCAAGATGATGCAATCCATTCGACTGATGGCCGTCCTGTTGGTCTTGTCGTTGCCGGCCGCGGCCCAGGAGGCGGCGGAAGATAACGGTCACGTTCTCAATTTCAAGGATGCCGATATTCGTGCGTTGATCACGGCCGTGGCCGACATGACCGGGCGGTCGATCATCATCGACCCGCAAGTGTCCGGGCAGGTGACCGTGATCTCTTCGCAGTCTCTCGACGATGACGAGGTCTGGGATGTGTTCCAGTCCATCCTGCGGGTGCACGGCTACGCTGCGGTGGGCGACGACGACACCGTGCGAGTGGTGCCCGATGTCAACGCCCGCCAGGACGGTCGCGTGCCGGTCGACGACATGCGCAGCGGCGGCGACGATCCGGTCACGCGCATCATCCAGCTTGATCATGTCGACGCCGCAGAGGTGTCGCAGTTGCTGCGCCAGCTGCTGCCGCAGTCGGCTTACATGGTGCATCACGACAGCTCCAACAGCCTGATCGTCAGTGATCGGGCCAGCAACATCCAGCGCATCGAGAAGATCATCGAGCGCCTCGACGAGGCCATCGATCAGGAGGTCGAGGTCATCGCGCTTTCGCATGCCGATGCCGCCGAGGTCGTGCAGCTGATCAACCAGATTTACCCGGCCAACGGCGGGGCGCAGTCGGCGGTGGCCGACGAGCGCAGCAACACCGTGGTGCTGTCCGGTGACCCGGCCCGACGCCTGCGCCTTCGCACCCTGATCAGCCATCTCGATACGCCCCTGGAGACGGAAGGCAGCACCCAGGTCATCTACCTGCGCTACGCCACGGCCGATACCCTGGTGCCGGTGCTCGAGGGCATGCTCGAACTCGACACCGAGGACGGCACCCGGGCCCGAATCCAGGCGCACGGCGAGACCAACGCCCTGGTCGTGACCGCACCGCCGTCGGTGTTCCGGTCGATCGAGTCGGTCGTCGACCAGCTTGACGTCCGACGGGCCCAGGTGCTGGTCGAGGCGATCATCGCCGAGGTGACCGTCGATACCAGCCGGGAGCTGGGCATTCAATGGCAGGCTTTCGAGTCCGGTGATTCGGGCTTTTTCGGGGGCACCAATTTCGACAGCGGCGGGAACAACGTGCTCAATCTCAGCGGCGGCCTGGGCGGCGGCGAGGATGGCAACCTGTTGCTGCCGGGTCGCGGCCTCAACCTCGGCTACGTGGGTGGGACCACCAGCCTGCTCGGTGTCGAGCTCCTTGAAATCGGCGGTCTGGCGCGTGCGCTGACGAGCGATTCGAACACCAACGTCCTGTCCACACCCTCGATCGTGACGCTCGACAACCACGAAGCCAGCATCAATGTTGGCCAGGAAGTGCCCTTCCTGTCGGGCAGTTATTCCACCCAGGGTGTGTCCACCGGGGAGGGGCAGGTCAATCCCTTCCAGACCATCAATCGCGAAGAGATCGGTATCAAGCTCAACGTCACCCCGCACATCAACGAGGGTGACAGCATCATGCTCGACATCTCGCAGGAGATCTCGAAGCTGGTGCCCTCGACCGGGGCGGTCGACCTGGTGACCGACAAGCGCACCATCTCCACGCGCGTGATGGTGCCCGACGGTTCGGTCCTGGTGCTTGGCGGCCTGATGAGCGACGACCTCCAGGAAGGCCGCGAAGAGGTTCCCGGCCTGGGTCGGATTCCGCTGCTCGGCGAGTTGTTCCGCTACCGCACGTCCAACAAGGTCAAGCGTAACCTGATGGTGTTCATCCGGCCCAAGATTCTGCACGACGAGGCCCTGATGGACAGCGTGACGCGATCGAAATACACGCGCATCCGCGATACCCAGCTCGAGCAGCGCGAGTCGGTCAAGGGCCTGGGCCGCAAGGATCAAATGCCGCTGCTGCCGGAACTGGAAGCCTTCATGCAGGCCGGATCGGCTGGTTCCGGCGATGCGGGAGATGCGGGCGGCGATGACCGGTGAATTCCGGCCCTCCTACGGCTTCGCGCGCAAGCGCGGCGTCGGGGTGGCCGGACGCGACGGCGACGGTCGGGCCCGCTTGGTCGTGCGCGAACCGGTGGACGTTGCCGCGCTCCAGGAAGTGCGTCGGCGTCTCGCGGGCCCGGTATGCATCGAGCGACTCGATTCGGCAGCCTACGACCGCCTGATCACCGAGCTCTACGAGGCCGATGATGCCGCCGCGCGGCATGCCGCCGAGGACCTCGGGGACGATCTCGACCTGGCGCGACTGGCCGAGGACCTGCCGGAGCCGGCCGACCTGCTCGAGAGCGAGGACGACGCGCCGATCATCCGCCTGATCAACGGCGTGCTCACCCAGGCCATCCGCGAGGGGGCGTCCGACATTCACCTGGAGCCCTTCGAGGAGCGCTTGTCGATCCGGTTTCGCGTCGACGGCGTATTGCGCGAGGTGATGAGTCCCGCCCGCGGCCTGGCCGGCCTGATCGTTTCGCGCATCAAGGTCATGGCGCGTCTCGATATTGCCGAAAAACGCGTCCCGCAGGACGGCCGTATCGGCCTGCGCATCGCCGGGCGTCCGGTCGACGTTCGCGTATCGACCCTGCCGTCGAGCCACGGCGAGCGCGTGGTGCTGAGGCTGCTCGACAAGCAGGCCGGCCGGCTCGACCTGGCCGAGCTGGGCATGGACGAGGCCACGCGCGAGCGAATGGAGTCCCTGATACAGCGCCCCCACGGGATTCTGCTGGTCACCGGCCCGACCGGTTCGGGCAAGTCGACAACCCTCTACGGGGCGCTGATGCGGCTCAACGACCGCAGCCGCAACATCATGACCGTCGAGGACCCGATCGAATATGATCTCGACGGCATCGGCCAGACGCAGGTCAACCCCAAGGTCGACCTGACCTTTGCGCGCGGCCTGCGCGCCATCCTGCGCCAGGATCCGGACGTGGTCATGGTCGGCGAGATTCGCGATCTCGAGACCGCGCGGATCGCGGTGCAGGCCAGCCTGACCGGCCACCTGGTGCTGTCGACCCTGCATACGAATACCGCCGTGGGCGCGATTGCCCGCCTGGTCGACATGGGCGTGGAGCCTTTCCTGCTGGCGTCGAGCCTGATCGGCGTGATCGCGCAGCGCCTGGTGCGCGTGCTCGACCCGGACGCGATCGAGCCTTACACGCTGGACGCGGCCGAGCTGCAGCGCCTGGGTGCGGCAGTCGATGGCTCGGCAACCCTCTATCGCCCGCGCGCCGACCTGCCGGCCGAGCAGTCCGGCTACCGCGGCCGCACGGGGATCTACGAGCTGATACCGGTCAACGAGCGGATGCGAAGCCTGATCCACGACGGCGCCTCCGAGCAGGCGCTGGAAAAGCTCGCGCGCGAACTGGCGCCGTCGATCTTCGAGGATGGGTGGCGCAGGGCGCTGGCGGGCACGACCTCGCTGGAGGAGGTTTTGCGTGTGACGAGGACGGCGTGATGATAAGGGTTCAGGTTTCAGGTTTCAGGGGCTTGGCACGGCACCCCCGAAAGCCCGCGCAGCCCCTGAAACCTTAAACCTGAAACCTTAAACCTTCTTTCCATGCAAGCATACGAATACCAGGCACTGACCGACACCGGCGCGACCGCCCGCGGCGTTTTGCAGGCCGACAGCGCGCGCGCTGCGCGCTCGCAGCTGCGCGAGCGCGGCCTGATTCCGCTGGAGGTGCAGGGGGTCGAGGAGAGCCAGCGACGGGCCGGCGCCGGCCTGGGCGGGCAGGGGCGGGAGCGCGCCCTGCTGCTGCGCCAGATGAGCACGCTGCTGGCCGCCGGACTGCCGCTCGAGGAAGTGCTTTCGGTGCTGGTGGAGCAGGCCGACCAGTCGCGCTCTCGCCGTCAGCTCGGCGCCATCCGGGCGCGCGTGATGGAGGGGCAGAGCCTGTCGGCGGGGATGGCCGAGCAGCCGCGGCTCTTTCCGTCGCTCTACAGCGCTTCGGTCGCCGCCGGCGAGCGTGCCGGCGCGCTCGACGGCGTACTCGACCGCCTGGCGACTTTCGCCGAGCAGCGCGAAGAGATGCGTCGGAGTCTGTCGCTGGCGCTGGTCTATCCGGTCGTGCTGACCTTGGTCGCCATCGCGGTGGTCTGGGGGTTGATCGGTTTCGTCGTGCCGCGCGTGGTCGGGGTTTTCGAACAGGCTTCCCGCGACCTGCCCCTGCTGACCCGCAGCCTGCTGGGGCTGTCCGATTTCATCGCCGGCTGGGGCTGGCTGGTATTGCTGGCGCTGCTGGCGGCCGGCGCCGCGGCCTTCATCGCCTTGAGGCAGCCGCGCCTGCGGATTCGCTTCGATGCCTGGCTGCTGCGTGTGCCGGTGCTGGGCCGCCTGGCGCGCTCGCGCGAGACGGCAACCCTCACGCGCACCCTGGCCATCCTGGTCGCCAGCGCGGTGCCGCTGGTGGATGCCCTGCGCGTGGCCGGCGAGGTGGTCGGCAATCGACGTATCCGCGCCGACGTCGCGGCCGCGGGCGCGCAGGTGCGCGAAGGCGTGTCCCTGACCCAGGCTCTCGGGCAGTATGACTGGCTGCCGCCCATGGCCCGCCGACTGCTTGCCGGCGGCGAGCGCAGCGGCGAGCTCGCGCCGATGCTCGAGCAGGCCGCGAGGCTGCAGGAGCGCGAGCTGCAGGCTGCCAGTCAACTGCTGCTGGCCGTTCTCCAGCCGATGCTGATCCTGGCCGTGGGGCTGGTGGTGCTGTATATCGTGCTCGCTATCATGCTGCCCATTATGTCCATGAGCCAGTTGTTGTCCTGACCCGTCACATGAATACGCAAGCTTCCGACGCATTGATCCGATTCGAGCAGGTGGCCAAGCGCTACCCGGGCGGGATCCAGGCCCTGGCGGATATCAGTTTCGAGCTGGGCCGCGGCGAGATGGTCTTTCTGACCGGGCATTCGGGCGCCGGCAAGTCGACGCTGCTGAAGCTCATCGCGCTGCTCGAGCGACCCAGCCGGGGGCGCGTGTTGTTCGACGGCCGCAACGTCGGCCGGGTCTCGCGCCGACAGATCCCGTGGCTGCGGCGGCAGATCGGTATCGTGTTCCAGGATCATTCCCTGCTCAGCGATCGGCGGGTGTTCGACAACGTGGCCCTGCCCCTGGTCATCGCCGGCGTCGCCTACCCGGAAATCCGTCGGCGCGTGCGCGCCGCGCTCGACAAGGTGGGTCTGCTGGCCAAGGAGCGCATGTACCCGCCGATGCTTTCCGGCGGTCAGCAGCAGCGCGTGGGCATCGCACGGGCCATCGTGGCCAAGCCACCCCTGTTGCTGGCCGACGAGCCGACCGGCAACCTCGATCCCGAGCTATCCGCCGAGCTGATGCAGTTCTTCGTGTCGCTAAACGAACTGGGGACCACCGTGCTGATCGCCAGTCACGATCTCGACCTGATCCGTCGCCTGCAGAGGCGGGTGCTGGTGCTCAAGGACGGCGCCCTGGCCGATGACGTGCCCGCCCGCCAGGTGGCGGCCTCGTGAGCCGGCGGGGCGGTTCGCAAGCCGGCGGGGTACCCTGGCCGGGCGGCATGCGGGCCTGGGGCCGCAGGCACGCCTACAGCCTGCTGTCCTCGCTCGGCTCGATGGTGCGCCAACCCCTGGCAACGCTGATGACGATTGTCGTGCTGGCAATCACCCTGAGCCTTCCGACCGGGCTTTACATGACCCTTACAAACGCCGAACGCATCAGCGACGGCTGGGAACGGCTGGACACGATCTCGGTCTTTCTCGAGGTCGATTCGGGCGAGCGTGGGGCCGCGCAACTGGCGTCGCTGCTGAGCACCTGGCCGGGCATCGTCGCCGTCGACCCGATCAGCCCGCAAGCGGGCATGGCCGAGCTCACCGGACGCCTGCAGCTCGACGATTTGTCAGACCAGATCGAGTCCAACCCCTTGCCCTGGGTGCTCGAGGTCACGCCCGCGGGCGGGCAGGATCCCGAATTGCTTTCCGGACGACTTCGCGGGGCCGACGGCGTCGACCAGGTGGTCGTGGACCTGCAGTGGCTCGAGCGACTGCAGGCCATCCTGGCCCTGCTCGAGCGCCTGGCGATCCTGCTGGGGGTGCTGTTCGCCGTGGCCGTCGCTTTCGTCATCGGCAACACCATTCGCATGGATATTCATAACCGGCGCGAAGAAATCCGCGTTCTGGCCCTGGTCGGCGCCACCAACGGCTTCGTGCGCCGGCCTTTCCTCTATTCCGGGTTCTGGTACGGCCTGGTCGGCGGCCTGGCGGCCTGGCTGGTCGTGGAACTCGGTCTGTTCGTGCTGTCCGGCCCGGTCGGGCGCCTCAGCGGGACCTATGACAGCAGCTTCGCCCTGGCCTCGCCCCCACTCGAGGTGGTCGTGACGCTGGTGCTCGGCAGTGGTATCCTCGGCGTCGTCGGCTCCTGGTTGGCAGTGGGTCGACACCTCAAGCGCATTCAACCGTCCTGAATCGCGTAAAGCGGTTGACTTGTCGTGCGCAATCGGACAAAATTGCGGGCTTCGTCTGGAAAGTCGATCAGTCGCTATTGTCCGATCGAACGTGATGTACGGATTTCCGGAGGGGTACTCAAGCGGTCAACGAGGGCAGACTGTAAATCTGCTGGCTTAGCCTTCGCAGGTTCGAATCCTGCCCCCTCCACCAGATTTCGAGGTTTGGAAAGGTTAACTCGGGCGGGTGTAGTTCAACGGTAGAACCTCAGCCTTCCAAGCTGATGATGTCGGTTCGATTCCGATCACCCGCTCCAGCATTGCTTGGCACGGCATCCCGGCAGGGGTGTCGCGCCAGTGCCCGGGCCGCGGGTCCCGGGTCATGAAATAAAGTCGTTTGCGGGCATGTGCCGCAAGCGGCAAGCAACGAATACCGCGGGTGTTTCGTTGCCGGGTTTAAGTTGAGCGCCCACGTAGCTCAGGCGGTAGAGCACTCCCTTGGTAAGGGAGAGGTCACTGGTTCGAGTCCAGTCGTGGGCACCACGATCATCGACAACTGCAAAGCAAAGCAAAACGGAGTTTTGAGGCATGTCCAAGGCAAAGTTCGAACGCAATAAGCCGCACGTCAACGTGGGCACGATCGGTCACGTCGACCACGGCAAGACGACGCTGACGGCGGCGCTGACGAAGGTGTGCGCGGAAGCGCGCGGCGGTGAGTTCCGCGCGTACGACCAGATCGACAATGCGCCGGAAGAGCGCGAGCGCGGTATCACGATTGCCTCCGCGCACGTCGAGTACGAGTCGGACAACCGCCACTATGCCCACGTGGACTGCCCGGGTCACGCCGACTACGTCAAGAACATGATCACGGGTGCGGCGCAGATGGACGGCGCGATCCTGGTGGTTTCGGCGGCCGATGGCCCGATGCCGCAAACGCGTGAGCACATTCTGCTGGGCCGCCAGGTTGGCGTTCCGTGCATTCTGGTGTACCTGAACAAGGCCGACATGGTCGACGACGCCGAGCTGCTCGAGCTGGTCGAGATGGAAGTTCGCGAGCTGCTCAGCGACTACGATTTCCCGGGCGACGACACGCCGGTGATCACCGGTTCGGCGCTCAAGGCGCTTGAAGGCGACGAGTCCGAGATTGGTGTGCCGTCGATCCTGAAGCTGGTCGAGGCGCTCGACGAGTACGTTCCCGAGCCCGAGCGCGACCTGGATAAGGAATTCCTGATGCCGATCGAGGACGTCTTCTCGATCTCCGGCCGCGGCACGGTCGTGACCGGCCGTATCGAGCGCGGCGTGATTCACGTCGGCGACGAGATCGCCATCGTGGGTATCAAGGACACGACCAAGACGACCTGCACGGGCGTCGAGATGTTCCGCAAGCTGCTTGACCAGGGTCAGGCGGGCGACAACGTCGGCGTTCTGCTGCGCGGCACCAAGCGCGACGATGTCGAGCGCGGCCAGGTTCTGGCCAAGCCGGGGTCGATCACGCCGCACACCAAGTTCGAGGCCGAGGTCTACGTGCTGAGCAAGGACGAGGGCGGCCGCCACACGCCGTTCTTCAAGGGCTATCGCCCGCAGTTCTACTTCCGCACGACCGACGTCACCGGTGACTGCCAGCTGCCGGAAGGCACGGAGATGGTCATGCCGGGCGACAACGTCCAGATGACGGTGGAACTGATTGCGCCGATCGCCATGGAAGAAGGCCTGCGCTTCGCGATTCGCGAAGGCGGTCGTACCGTGGGCGCCGGCGTGGTGTCGAAGATTATTGAATAAAGGTTTAAGGGTTCAGGTTTCAGGGTTCAGGGCGCGGCTTCGCCGCGAAATTCCTCAACCCTGAAACCTTCAACCTGAAACCTGAAACCTTTTTGAAGGCGAGTAGCTCAATTGGCAGAGCAGCGGTCTCCAAAACCGCAGGTTGGGGGTTCGAGTCCCTCCTCGCCTGCCACCGAACAATCAAGGCAACTCAATGGCTGCTGAAAAGACGTCTGCACGTGACTACCTGATCTGGACCATCGGGCTGCTGATCATAGCCGCTGGTCTGTACGGGTTTTACCAGTTTGCCGATGAAGTGATGACCCCCGTCCGGGCAGCCGGGCTGCTGGTTTCGATCGTGATCGCGGCCTTCGTGGTCGCCCAGACCGTGCGCGGACGACAGTTTTTCTCTTTCATGCGCGAGGCGGACGTCGAGCGTCGAAAGGTTGTCTGGCCAACGCGCAACGAAACGGTACAGACCACGCTGGTGGTTATCGTCCTCACGATCATTGCAGCGATCCTGCTGTTCATCATGGATACCATCTTTGGCTGGATCGTGCGTCAGCTGATCGGTTCCGCCGGGGGCAGCTGATGGCCAAGCAATGGTATGTCGTTCACGCCTACTCGGGCTTCGAGAAGGTGGTCAAGCGTTCACTCGAAGAGCGCGTCAAGCGCGCCGGAATGGAAGAGATGTTCGGCGAAATCCTCGTGCCCACCGAAGAGGTGGTCGAGATGCGCAAGGGTGTGAAGCGACGCAGCGAGCGCAAGTTCTTCCCCGGTTACGTGCTGGTGGAGATGGAGATGAACGACGACACCTGGCACCTGGTCAAGGACGTGCCGAAGGTGATGGGCTTTATCGGCGGGCGCCAGGATCGCCCGGCGCCGATCAGTAAGGCCGAGGCCGATTCCATTTTGCAGCGCGTGCAGGAAGGGGTCGACAAGCCGCGTCCCAAGGTTCTGTTCGAGCCCGGCGAAATGGTGCGGGTCACGGAAGGCCCGTTCAATGATTTCAGTGGTGTGGTCGAAGAGATCAACTACGAAAAGAGCCGGTTGCGCGTGGCGGTATCGATCTTCGGTCGATCCACGCCCGTGGAGCTCGATTTCACCCAGGTGGAAAAACTGTGAGCGCAGGGACCAGGCACTAGAAGCCAGGGGCCAGAAAAGGCGATATCGAAGCCAAACTGGTCCCTGTTCCCTAGTCCCGAGTCCCTTCAATGAACCAACACGGGGAGCCGAGTGTCCTAAGTGGCCCGGCGCCAGAACCCGAGGAGATAGTGAAACATGGCTAAGAAAGTCACCGGTTACATCAAATTGCAGGTGCCGGCCGGCCAGGCAAACCCGAGCCCACCCGTGGGTCCGGCGCTGGGTCAGCACGGCGTCAATATCATGGAGTTCTGCAAGGCGTTCAATGCCCAGACGCAGGACACCGAGCAGGGGCTGCCGATCCCGGTCGTGATCACCGTTTTCAATGATCGCAGCTTCAGCTTTGTCACCAAGACTCCGCCGGCTGCGGTGTTGCTGCGCAAGGCGGCGAAGATCCCGAAGGGTTCGGGTGAGCCGAACACCAACAAGGTGGGCACGGTTACCCGCGATCAGCTCGAAGAAATCGCCAAGATGAAAGAGCCCGACCTGACGGCAGCCGACATGGACGCCGCCGTGCGCACCATCGCCGGCAGCGCGCGCAGCATGGGTCTGAATGTGGAAGGAGTCGAGTGATGGCCAAGTCCAAGCGTATTCGCGCCATGCGCGAACAGATTGAAGCGGGCAAGTCCTATGGCATCGATGAAGCCCTGGAGCTGCTCAAGTCCCTGAGCAAGGTCAAGTTCACCGAGTCCGTGGACGTCGCCGTCCGCCTGGGTGTGGACCCGCGCAAGTCCGACCAGGTGGTCCGGGGCGCGCTGGTGCTGCCGCACGGGACGGGCAAGAGCGTTCGCGTGGCTGTTTTCGCCCAGGGTGAGAACGCCGAGAAAGCCGAGGCCGCCGGCGCCGATATCGTCGGCATGGACGATCTGGCCGAAACGATCAAGGGCGGCACCATCGATTTCGATGTCTGCATCGCCACACCCGATGCCATGCGCGTGGTCGGCAAGCTCGGCCAGGTGCTGGGTCCGCGGGGCCTGATGCCCAACCCCAAGGTGGGTACGGTCACGACAGATGTCGAGACGGCGGTCAAGAACGCCAAGGCGGGCCAGGTGCAGTTCCGCAACGACAAGGGCGGCATCGTGCACAGCACGATCGGCAAGGCGGACTTCGACGTCAATGCCCTGCGCGAGAACCTGCAGGCGCTGGTCGCCGAGCTGGTCAAGGCAAAGCCGCCTTCGGCCAAGGGTCAGTACCTGCGCAAGGTCGCGGTCTCGACCACGATGGGTCCGGGCCTGGTCGTCGATACGAGCAGTCTGAGCGTCTGATTCCAAAGGAAGGTTTCAGGGTTCAGGTTTCAGGAAAAGAACAGGAGAAGGAATGGTATTTGGGTGACGAGGATCCGGTCTCAGCAGGCGCGTTGATGTTTCCCGCGAGGGAAGCGGCAGCCCGCCCCTGAAACCTGAACCCTGAAACCTGAAACCTTTCCTTCTTCCGGGCGTTCGCCTTCCCCTCAAGGGGAGGCGCCCGTCCAAGACCGCGGGTCGCGGCCGGTGACGAGCCGGCGGCGGTAATGGTCCGAAAGGCCCGCCCGCGCAGATGGTGTCGCCCGATTATCCCGTTGGTACGGGAGAAACGGCCACCAGGGACCCGTATCGCGAGATGCGGGATGGTATGGAAAGGCTGGCTCCGGCCGGTCGATCCAAACTCAATGGAGGTAGCCAATGGCGCTCACACTTGAGCAGAAAAAGGCAGTGGTGGCGGAAGTCGCCGATGCGGCGAAGTCTGCACATTCTGCAGTTGCTGCCGAGTACCGTGGGTTGACCGTCAGTGACATGACCGCGTTACGCGTCAAGGCGCGCAGCGAAGGCGTATATCTGAAGGTTGCCAAGAACACGCTGGTCAAGCGTGCCGTTGAGGGTACGGACTTTGAATGCATGAGCGAGGGCCTGGTCGGCCCGCTGCTGTTTGCGTTTTCCATGGAAGACCCGGGTGCGGCAGCGCGCCTGATCAAGGACTATTCCAAGGAGAACGACAAGCTGGTTGCCCGCCTGGTGGCGGTCGGTGCCGAGCTTCACGATGCCAGTGAACTCGAGCGCCTGGCCAAGTTGCCGACGCGCGATCAGGCGATCGCCATGCTGATGGGTGTCATGAAGGCGCCGATCGAGAAGTTTGTCCGCACCCTTGCCGAGCCGCACACCAAGCTGGTTCGCACGGTCGCAGCAGTTCGCGACAGCAAGCAAGCTGCCTGATTTAATCAATCTCGAAACATTCTGGAGCTAAAGAAAATGGCCGTTTCAAAAGACGATATTCTCGAAACCATTTCCGAAATGAGCGTGATGGAGGTTGTTGACCTCATCGAAGCCATGGAAGAAAAGTTCGGTGTTTCCGCTGCTGCCCCCGTGGCCGTAGCCGGTGCCGCCGCCGGTGGTGGCGAAGCCGCCGCTGCCGAAGAGCAGACCGAGTTCGACGTGGTTCTCGCCAGCTTTGGCGACAACAAGGTTGGCGTCATCAAGGCCGTCCGCAGCATTACGGGCCTGGGTCTGAAGGAAGCCAAGGAACTGGTCGAAGGCGCGCCCACGCCGGTCAAGGAAGGTGTGGAAAAGGCGGAAGCCGAAGACGTCAAGAAGCAGCTGGAAGAAGCGGGTGCGACCGTCGAGGTCAAGTAACCATTCCGCATATTCAGTTGTTTGATGGAAGCAGGGCTGGGTGCCGCAAAGGTGCCCGGCCCGTTCCCGTTTGTACCGCGAACGCGGTCGCTGCCCGGGAATGTCACCGGGTGCCAGGGCAGCATTGTATGACAAGTCCCGGCCGACGCAACACCAGGTGGGAAAGACGCTCATGAGCTACTCCTTCACGGAAAAGAAACGTATTCGCAAGAACTTCGGCAAGCACCCGCAGGTGCTCGAAGTGCCGTTTCTGCTGGCTACCCAGATCGACTCTTACAAGCAGTTTCTGCAGTTGGGCGTCGGCGAGGTCGATCGCCAGGAAACGGGTCTGCACGGCGCCCTCAGTTCGGTGTTCCCGATTACCAGTTATTCGGGCAATGCCGCGCTGGAATACGTCGATTACGAACTGGGTTCGCCCGAGTTCGATGTGACCGAGTGCAAGCTCAGGGGCATGAGCTATACCGCGCCCCTTCGCGTCAAGGTCCGACTGATTATCTATGACAAGGAAAGTCCTGCCAAGAACAAGCGGGTAAAGGAAGTCAAGGAGCAGGACGTCTACATGGGCGATCTGCCGCTGATGACCGACACCGGCACGTTCATCGTCAATGGTACCGAGCGGGTGATCGTCAACCAGATGCACCGTTCGCCGGGCGTCTTCTACGATCACGACAAGGGCAAGACCCATTCCTCGGGCAAGCTTTTGTACTCGGCACGGGTGATTCCGTACCGCGGCTCGTGGCTCGACTTCGAGTACGACCCCAAGGACTGCATCTTCACGCGCATCGATCGCCGCCGCAAGCTGCCGGTGACGATCCTGCTGCGTGCGCTGGGCATGAACGAAGAAGAAATGCTCGACTACTTCTTCGAGAAGACCCGGGTCACGCTCCGCAAGGGTGACGGCAAGATCGACCTCGTGCCGCAGCGTCTGCGCGGCGAGAACGCGCTGTTCGATATCGTCGACAAGGACGGCAAGGTCATCGTCGAGAAGGACAAGCGCATCACCGCGCGCCACGTCAAGCTCATCGAGCAGGCGGGGGTGAAGACCCTCGACGTGCCGGACGACTACCTGATCGGCAAGATCCTGGCGCACGACATCGTTGATACCGAGTCCGGCGAGCTGGTCGCGAAAGCCAACGACGAGATCACCGAAGAAGTCCTCGAGGGTATGCGCGAGGCCAAGGTCAAGAAGTTCGACGTGCTCTACGTCAACGATCTCGACCAGGGTCCGTACATCTCGAACACCCTGCGCATCGATCCCACCAGCAGTGAGCTCGAGGCGCTGTGGGAAATCTACAAAATGATGCGCCCAGGTGAGCCGCCGACCAAGGAAGCGGCCCAGAACCTGTTCGCCAACCTGTTCTTTACGCCCGACCGCTACGACTTGTCGGCGGTTGGCCGCATGAAATTCAATCGCCGGGTCGGCCGCAAGGAGATCGAAGGGCCGGGCGTTCTCGATCGCGAGGACATCCTCGAGGTCCTGCGCGTGCTGATCGATATCCGCAACGGCAACGGAACGGTCGACGACATCGACCACCTCGGCAACCGGCGAGTGCGTTCGGTCGGCGAGATGGCCGAGAATGCTTTCCGTATCGGCCTGGTCCGTGTCGAGCGCGTGGTGCGCGAGCGCCTGACCACGGTCGAGAGCGAAGGCTCGTCGCCCCAGGATCTCATCAATGCCAAGCCCGTGGCGGCGGCGATCAAGGAGTTCTTCGGCTCCTCGCAGCTTTCGCAGTTCATGGATCAGAACAATCCGCTGTCGGAAGTGACTCACAAGCGCCGTGTTTCGGCACTCGGCCCGGGCGGTCTGACGCGCGAGCGCGCCGGGTTCGAGGTGCGCGACGTGCACCCGACCCATTACGGTCGTCTTTGCCCGATCGAGACGCCGGAAGGGCCGAACATCGGCCTGATCAATTCGCTTGCCTGCTACGCGCGCACCAACCAGTACGGTTTCCTCGAAACCGCCTATCGAAAGGTTGGCGGCGGCCAGGTGACGGATGAAGTCGAGTACCTGTCTGCGATCGAGGAGGGCGAGTACGTGATTGCCCAGGCCAACGCCGACCTGGACAAGAACAAGAAGTTCAAGGACGAGCTGGTCCCGTGTCGTTACCAGGGTGAATTCACCCTCAAGCGTCCTGACGAGATCGACTACATGGACGTCTCGCCGCGCCAGATCGTGTCGGTGGCCGCATCGATGGTGCCGTTCCTGGAGCACGATGACGCCAACCGTGCGCTGATGGGTTCGAACATGCAGCGCCAGGCCGTGCCGACGCTGAGAGTCGACAAGCCGCTTGTCGGAACCGGCATGGAACGTGCCGTGGCGACCGACTCCGGCGTGACGACCGTCGCCAACCGCGGTGGCGTGGTCGACCAGGTCGACGCCGGTCGTATCGTGGTTCGCGCCAACGACGACGAAGTGGGTGAGAATGATCCGGGCGTGGACATCTACAACCTGGTCAAGTACGAGCGATCCAACCAGAACACCTGCATGAACCAGCGTCCGCTGGTGCGCGTCGGTGATGTCATCGAGAAGAAGGACGTGCTTGCCGATGGTCCTTCGACCGACCTCGGTGAACTGGCGCTGGGCCAGAACATGCTGATCGCGTTCATGCCGTGGAACGGCTACAACTTCGAGGACTCCATTCTCATCTCGGAGAATGTTGTCAAGGAAGACCGGTTCACCTCGATTCATATCGAGGAGCTGACCTGCGTGGCGCGTGACACCAAGTTGGGGTCGGAAGAGATTTCGGCCGACATCCCCAACGTCGGTGAATCCACCCTGGCCAAGCTCGACGAGTCGGGCATTGTCTACATCGGTGCCGAAGTCAAGTCGGGCGATATTCTGGTCGGCAAGGTCACGCCCAAGGGCGAGGCTCAGCTGACGCCGGAAGAAAAACTGCTGCGTGCCATCTTCGGCGAGAAGGCGTCCGACGTGAAGGACACCAGCCTGCGCGTTCCGACCGGCATGGATGGCACCGTCATCGATGTCCAGGTCTTCACCCGCGAGGGTGTCGACAAGGACGCCCGTGCCATCGCCATCGAGAAGGACGAGATCCGCCAGGTCCGCAAGGACCTCGACGATCAGCTCCGCATCATGGAAGACGCCATCTTTTCGCGCCTGGAGTCGGTGTTGTCCGGCAAGGTGGCCGACAAGGGCCCCGGCGGCCTCAAGAAGGGCGCCAAGGTGACCCCGGCCTATCTGGGCGAGCTCAAGCGAGACGACTGGTTCAAGCTGCGCATGCGCAACGATGAAGCCCAGGAGCTGCTCGAGCGCGCGGCCCGCCAGATCGAGGCGCAGCGGAAGGCCTTCGACAAGCGCTTCGAGGAGAAAAAGGAAAAGATCACCCGTGGTGACGAGCTGGCACCGGCCGTGCTCAAAATGGTCAAGGTCTACCTGGCCGTCAAGCGCCGCATGCAGCCGGGCGACAAGATGGCCGGCCGTCACGGCAACAAGGGTGTGATTTCAACCGTGGTGCCGACCGAGGACATGCCGTTCATGGAGGATGGTACCCCCATCGATGTTGTTCTCAGTCCCCTGGGTGTGCCGTCGCGAATGAACATCGGACAGGTTCTCGAAGTTCACCTCGGCCTGGCAGCGCGCGGGCTCGGTCACAAGATCGAGGCCATGCTCGAGGCCAACGAGAAGACTGAAAAGGTGCGCAAGTTCCTTGGTGACGTCTATAACTCCGACCAGGAAGGCCGCGTGGACATGAAGCAGTTCACCGACGGCGAGGTCCTGGAAATGGCCGGGAATCTCAAGGGCGGGGTGCCGATGGCCACCCCGGTCTTCGACGGTGCCCACGAAGACGAGATCAAGCGCTTGCTCAAGATGGGCGACCTGCCGGAGAGCGGCCAGATGATGCTCTACGACGGTCGTACGGGAAATGCATTCGATCGGCCGATCACGGTTGGCTACATGTACATGCTCAAGCTCAACCACCTGGTCGACGACAAGATGCACGCCCGCTCCACCGGACCTTACTCGCTCGTGACCCAGCAGCCGCTGGGCGGCAAGGCCCAGTTCGGCGGCCAGCGCTTCGGCGAGATGGAGGTCTGGGCACTGGAGGCCTACGGCGCGGCGTACACGCTGCAGGAAATGCTCACCGTCAAGTCTGACGATGTGCAGGGCCGCAACCAGATGTACAAGTCCATCGTCGACGGCAATTATCAGATGACCGCGGGCATGCCGGAATCCTTCAACGTGTTGGTGAAGGAAATCCGCTCGCTGGGCATCAATATCGAACTCGAAGAATCATCCTGATCTCAGGAGGAGGCAGCAAGTGCGCGACCTTTTCAATCTGTACAAGCGTCAGAACCAGATTACTGAATTTGACGCGATCCGCATCGGGCTGGCTCCGCCGGAGCTGATCCGTTCCTGGTCCTTCGGCGAGGTCAAGAAGCCGGAGACCATCAACTACCGGACCTTCAAGCCGGAGCGTGAGGGCCTGTTCTGCGCGGCCATTTTCGGTCCGGTCAAGGACTACGAATGCCTCTGCGGCAAGTACAAGCGCATGAAGCATCGCGGTGTGAAGTGCGAGAAGTGCGGTACCGAGGTCACGCTGACCAAGGTTCGTCGCGAGCGCATGGGTCACATCGACCTGGCCTCGCCCGTGGCGCACATCTGGTTCCTCAAGTCGCTGCCCAGCCGTATTGGCCTGATGCTGGACATGACGCTCAGGGATATCGAGCGCATCCTCTACTTCGAGTCCTATCTGGTGCTCGACCCGGGCATGACCATGCTCGAGCGTGGTCAGCTGCTGACCGACGAGGAGTACCTCGACGCGATGCAGGAGTACGGTGACGAGTTCGACGCCCGCATGGGCGCCGAAGCGGTGTTCGAGCTGCTCAAGAATATCGACCTCAACTCGGAGCTGAACCAGTTGCGGGAGGATATCTCGGCGACCAACTCCGAAACGAAGATCAAGCGCCTGTCCAAGCGAATCAAGCTGATGGAGGCTTTCCTCGAGTCGGGCAACCGGCCGGAGTACATGATTCTGACGGTTCTGCCTGTGCTGCCGCCGGATCTTCGTCCGCTTGTGCCGCTCGACGGGGGGCGTTTCGCGACCTCGGATCTCAACGATCTTTATCGCCGCGTCATCAACCGTAACAACCGCCTGAAGCGACTGCTCGAGCTCAACGCGCCCGACATCATCGTGCGCAACGAAAAGCGCATGCTGCAGGAATCGGTCGACGCACTGCTCGACAATGGCCGCCGTGGTCGCGCCATCACCGGGACGAACAAGCGGCCGCTGAAGTCTCTGGCCGACATGATCAAGGGCAAGCAGGGTCGCTTCCGCCAGAACCTCCTGGGCAAGCGCGTCGACTACTCCGGCCGTTCGGTCATCGTGGTCGGCCCGACGCTCAAGTTGCACGAGTGCGGCCTGCCCAAGAAGATGGCGCTGGAGCTGTTCAAGCCGTTCATCTTCTCCAAGCTGCAGCGTCGCGGCCTCGCCATGACGATCAAGGCGGCCAAGAAGCTGGTCGAGCGTGAAGAGCCCGAGGTCTGGGACATTCTCGAGGAAGTCATCCGCGAGCACCCGGTTCTGCTCAACCGCGCGCCGACGCTGCACCGCCTGGGTATCCAGGCGTTCGAACCGGTCCTGATCGAAGGCAAGGCCATCCAGCTCCATCCGCTGGTCTGTACCGCTTTCAACGCCGACTTCGACGGTGACCAGATGGCCGTCCACGTACCGCTTTCGCTGGAAGCTCAGCTCGAAGCGCGCGCGTTGATGATGTCGTCGAACAACATCCTGTCGCCTGCCAGCGGCGAGCCCATCATCGTGCCGACCCAGGACGTGGTGCTGGGGCTGTACTACATGACTCGTCACAATGCCGGCGCCCGCGGTGAAGGCATGTTCTTCTCCAGTGTCGCAGAGGTTAATCGCGCCTATTCCAACCAGAAGGTGGATCTGCAGGCCGCTGTGACCGTTCGCATCCGGGAGCTGGAGATCGACGAGGACGGCAACGAGAAGGAAGTCTTCAATCGTTACGAAACGACGGTCGGTCGAGCCCTGCTGCGTGAAATCCTGCCGATGGGCCTGCCCTTCGAGCTGGTTAACCAGGTGCTCAAGAAGAAGCAGATCTCGCGCCTGATCGACGAGTCGTACCGAAAGCTCGGACTGAAGACGACCGTCGTTTTCGCCGATCAGCTGATGTACACCGGGTTCGGCTACTCGACGCGTGCCGGTGTATCGATCGGTCTCGACGACATGCAGGTGCCGCCGGAGAAGAAGGCGATTCTGGAGCGTGCCGAGAAGGAAGTGCTGGATATCCAGAACCAGTACGCCTCTGGTGTCGTCACGGCCGGCGAGCGTTACAACAAGGTGGTCGATATCTGGTCGCGCTGCAACGAAGAAGTCGCCAGGGCCATGATGAAGCGCATCGGCAAGCGCACGCGTATCGACATCGACGGTAACGAGGTCGAGGAAGATTCGATGAACTCGATCTACATCATGGCCGACTCCGGCGCCCGTGGCTCGGCGGCGCAGATCCGCCAGCTTGCCGGCATGCGCGGCCTGATGGCCAAGCCGGACGGCTCGATCATCGAAACGCCCATCACCGCGAACTTCCGCGAGGGCCTCAACGTCCTGCAGTACTTCATCTCCACCCACGGTGCCCGAAAGGGCCTGGCGGATACGGCGCTCAAGACCGCCAACTCCGGCTACCTGACGCGTCGCCTGGTCGACGTGGCCCAGGACCTGGTGGTAATCGAAGACGATTGCGGCACCGAGAACGGCCTGGAAATGCTGCCGATCGTCGAGGGCGGCGATGTCGTCGAGCCCCTCGGCGAACGTATCCTCGGCCGTGTCGTCGCCGAGGACATCTACCCGGCCGACAGCGACGAAGTGCTGTGCGAGCGCGGCACATTGCTGGACGAAGAGTGGGTCGATACGCTGGAAGAGAACGGCATCGACCGTGTTCTCGTGCGCTCGGCGATCACCTGCGAGACGCGCCACGGCATCTGCGCGGCCTGCTACGGTCGTGACCTGGCGCGGGGCTCGATGGTCAACCAC
This sequence comes from Wenzhouxiangella indolica, assembly GCF_042310355.1. Lineage (NCBI taxonomy): Bacteria > Pseudomonadati > Pseudomonadota > Gammaproteobacteria > Chromatiales > Wenzhouxiangellaceae > Wenzhouxiangella > Wenzhouxiangella indolica. Next base: position 117,904 of record NZ_JBHJMR010000001.1, read on the forward strand.
GGCGAGGCGGTTGGCGTGATCGCTGCCCAGTCCATTGGCGAACCCGGCACCCAGCTGACGATGCGGACCTTCCATATCGGTGGTGCCGCTTCCCGCTCCGTGGCCGTCGATCATATCGAGGTCAAGTCTGCCGGTTCGGTCCGACTCTACAACCTCAAGTCGGTCGAGAACGTGGACGGCAAGCTGGTCGCCGTGTCGCGCTCGGGCGAATTGTCCGTTATCGACACGCACGGGCGCGAGCGAGAGCGTTACAAGATTCCCTACGGCGCGCTGCTCCACGTCAAGGAAGGCGACAAGGTCGATGTCGGGCTGCAGGTTGCCAACTGGGACCCGCACACCCACCCGGTGGTTGCGGAGCTGGCCGGCTTTGCAAGCTTCCACGACTTTATCGGCGGCGTGACCGTCACCGAGGAAGTCGACGAGGTGACCGGGCTGACCTCGATGGTCGTCACCGATCCGAAGAAGCGCGGCTCCGAAGGCAAGGACCTGCGGCCGATGGTCCGCCTGCTCGACAAGAAGGGCAAGGTGCTCAACATTCCGGGCACCGAACAGCCGGCGCAGTACTACCTGCCGGCCGGCGCGGTCATCAACTGTGCCGACGGCCAGGAAATCAAGGTCGGCGACGTGGTTGCGCGCATTCCCCAGGAGTCGTCCAAGACGCGCGACATCACCGGTGGTCTGCCGCGAGTGGCCGACCTGTTCGAGGCGCGCAAGCCCAAGGAAGGCGCCATCCTGGCCGAAGCCTCCGGTGTCGTCAGTTACGGCAAGGAGACCAAGGGCAAGCAGCGCCTGGTGATTACCGACGAAAATGGTGATACCCACGAGGAACTGATTCCGAAGTGGCGCCAGGTGATGGTGTTCGAGGGCGAGCACGTGGCCAAGGGCGAGACCGTGGTCGATGGTGAACCCAACCCGCATGACATCCTGCGCCTGCTGGGCGTCGAGCGACTGGCCGACTACCTGGTGCAGGAAATCCAGGACGTTTACCGGCTGCAGGGTGTGGGAATCAACGACAAGCACATCGAAGTCGTGATTCGCCAGATGCTGCGCAAGGTCGAGATTACGGATGCGGCCGACAGCAGCTTCCTCAGGGGCGAGCAGGTCGAAGGCACGCGCGCCCTGGAAGAAGCCGAGCGCCTGGAGCAGGCCGGCCAGATTCCGCCGCGCTTCCAGTCGGTACTGCTGGGCATCACCAAGGCGTCGCTGGCGACCGAGTCCTTCATCTCGGCCGCGTCGTTCCAGGAGACCACGCGCGTGTTGACCGACGCCGCCGTTCGGGGCACGGTCGACAGCCTGCGCGGTCTCAAGGAGAACGTCATCGTCGGTCGCCTGATTCCCGCGGGCACCGGGCGGATCGCGGTTCAGCGCCGCAAGGAGCACCGCCACGAGGAGGCCGATGCCGAGCTGGCGGCGCTGCTGCGCGCCTCGGATGCCGAGGAGGCGCCGCAGGTCGAAGAGCCGGCTGGTGGGGATGCCGAGGAGTAGGTCTCTCCGGTTTGCTGCGGCGTCGGACTCCGGCGCCGCGGTTTCTAGAAGGCTCAATTTTCAAGGACCAAGCACCAAGTACCAAACAAATTCTAAATTCCAAGCTCCAATGACCCAAACGGCTGCCATTTCGGGAGTCGGAGCCGGGCTTTTCGTTTGGGACATTGGGAATTGGGTCATTGGTCCTTTTTTGGAAATTGGTGCTTGGAATTTGAGATTTCCGGGCCCCGGCCCGGGCGCCGATCCCCAAACCGCCCTCCCGGCCTAATTAGGCGGCACCAGGTATTGACACGCCGTCAGCTACCCCTTAAAATTCTCGTTCTTCGGCAGGCCGGATTTTCGGTCTGTCGTTTGTTTTCTTGTGATATCAAAAAATTATGGCGACGATCAATCAGTTGGTCCGCAAACCAAGGCGGCCCCAGGAAGTAAAGTCAAACGTGCCTGCGCTGGAGGCTTCTCCGCAGAAGCGCGGCGTGTGCACCCGCGTGTACACCACCACGCCGAAGAAGCCGAACTCGGCCCTTCGCAAGGTGGCTCGTGTGCGCCTGACCAATGGTTACGAAGTGACCAGCTACATCGGTGGGGAGGGGCATAACCTCCAGGAACACTCGGTGGTGCTGATTCGCGGCGGCCGTGTCAAGGATCTTCCCGGTGTGCGTTACCACACCGTTCGCGGCAGCCTGGACACCGCAGGTGTTTCGGACCGCCGCCAGGGTCGCTCCAAGTACGGCGCCAAGCGTCCGAAGAACTGACGGAATTAGATAATGTCCCGCAAGCATTCGAATTTTGAGCGCGACATCCTGCCGGATCCCCGATTTGGCAGCCTGATGATCGCCCGCTTCATCAACATGGTGATGATGGACGGCAAGAAGTCCGTCGCAGAGCGAATCGTATACGGTGCGATCGAAGAGATCGAGCGCAAGGGCCAGGCCGAGCCGCTCGAAGCGGTCGAAAAGGCCCTCGATAACGTCGCGCCCGCCGTCGAGGTCAAGTCTCGCCGGGTGGGTGGTGCGACCTACCAGGTGCCGGTCGAGGTTCGCCCCAAGCGTCAGCAGGCTCTCGCCATGCGCTGGATGATCGATGCGGCGCGCAAGCGCGGTGAGAATACGATGCCGCGCCGGCTGGCCGGCGAGCTTCTCGACGCCATGGAAGAGCGCGGGTCTGCCGTGAAGAAGCGCGAAGATACCCACCGGATGGCCGAAGCCAACAAGGCTTTCGCTCATTACCGCTGGTAAGCAGTAAAGCAACCGAGGTTTTAAAAGTGTCACGCAAAACTTCCATCGAGCGCTATCGGAATATCGGGATCATGGCCCACATTGATGCGGGCAAGACGACGACGACCGAGCGCATCCTGTTCTACACCGGCATTTCGCACAAGCTGGGCGAAGTGCATGATGGCAATGCCGTCATGGACTGGATGGAGCAGGAACAGGAGCGTGGCATCACGATCACTTCCGCGGCCACAACCTGCTTCTGGCAGGGCATGGACAAGGAATGGCCGGAATACCGCATCAACATCATCGATACCCCGGGTCACGTCGACTTCACGATTGAAGTCGAGCGTAGCTTGCGCGTGCTCGATGGTGCCGTAGCGGTGTTCTGTGCCGTCGGCGGTGTGGAACCCCAGTCCGAAACGGTCTGGCGCCAGGCCACCAAGTATGCGGTGCCGCGCATGGCGTTCATCAACAAGATGGACCGAACCGGCGCTAACTTCCACCGCGTTGTCGAACAGATTCAGAAGCGCCTGGGCGCGCGCCCGGTTCCGATCCAGCTTCCGATCGGTGCCGAGGAAGAGTTTGAAGGTGTCGTGGACCTGGTCAGGATGCGTGCCATCTACTGGGACGCGGACAACATGGGTACGACCTATGAGGCTCGCGACATCCCCGCCGAGCTCGCCGAAGAGGCGCAGGCCGCCCACGAGCATCTGGTCGAGTCGGCCGCCGAGGCCTCCGAAGAAATGATGGAGAAGTACCTCGGGAACGGTGAGCTGACCGCCGAAGAGATCATTGCTGGGCTGCGTCAGCAGACGCTGTCCAACGAAATCGTGCCCGTGCTGTGCGGCACTGCCTTCAAGAACAAGGGCGTGCAGGCGCTGCTGGATGCGATCGTCGAGTACATGCCGGCGCCGACCGAGGTGAAGGACATCCGCGGCCTGAACGAGAACGACGAGGAAGAGCGGCGGCCGACGTCCGACGAGGCTCCGTTCGCCGCACTGGCGTTCAAGATCGCCACTGACCCCTACGTCGGTTCCCTGACCTTCTTCCGGGTGTATTCCGGCGTGGTCAAGGCCGGCGACACCGTCCTGAATCCGATCAAGGGCAAGAAGGAGCGCATCGGGCGGCTGCTGCAGATGCATTCCAATTCGCGCGAAGAGATCAAGGAAGTCTACGCCGGCGATATCGCCGCAGCCGTGGGCCTCAAGGATGTGACCACGGGCGACACCCTGTGTGACCCGTCCGACGTGATCACGCTCGAGCGCATGGAGTTCCCGGAGCCGGTCATTGCTGTTGCGGTTGAGCCGAAGTCCAAGGCCGACCAGGAGAAGATGGGCCTCGCGCTGGGCAAGTTGGCGCAGGAAGACCCGTCGTTCCGGGTTCGGACTGACGAAGAGTCGGGCCAGACGATCATTTCCGGTATGGGCGAGCTCCACCTCGACATCATCGTCGACCGCATGAAGCGCGAGTTCAAGGTCGAAGCCAACGTCGGCAAGCCGCAGGTGGCTTATCGCGAAACGATTCGTCAGTCGGTCGAGGCCGAGGGCAAGTTCGTTCGCCAGTCGGGCGGTCGCGGCCAGTACGGTCACGTCAAGATCAAGCTCGAGCCGATGGGCGAAGGCGGTGGTTTCGAGTTCATCGACAAGATCGTCGGCGGCGTCGTACCCAAGGATTACATTGGTTCGGTCGGCAAGGGAATTGAGGAGGCGCTCCAGAACGGTGTGCTCGCGGGTTACCCGATGGTCGATATCCGGGCCACGTTGTACGACGGCTCGTACCACGAAGTCGATTCGAGCGAAATGGCGTTCAAGATCGCCGGCTCGATGGCGTTCAAGGACGGTGCCCAGAAGGCCAAGCCTGTCATTCTCGAGCCGGTCATGAAGGTCGAGGTTGTCACGCCGGAAGAATACATGGGTGACGTGATGGGCGATTTGAATCGTCGTCGCGGCCTGGTCCAGGGCATGGAAGATGCCCCGGCCGGAAAGGTCATCCGCGCCAACGTTCCGCTGTCGGAAATGTTCGGTTACGCCACCGACCTGCGCTCGATGAGCCAGGGCCGTGCCAACTACGTCATGGAGTTCCTCGCTTACGAAGAGGCGCCCAATAGCGTGGCTGAAAACATCATGAAGAAGAGCGCCTGAGCTCCAGAGAATCAGAAGAGGATTAGCAGCTATGTCCAAGGCAAAGTTCGAACGTAATAAGCCGCACGTCAACGTGGGCACCATCGGTCACGTCGACCACGGCAAGACGACGCTGACGGCGGCGCTGACGAAGGTGTGCGCGGAAGCGCGTGGTGGTGAGTTCCGCGCGTACGACCAGATTGACAATGCGCCGGAAGAGCGCGAGCGCGGTATCACGATTGCCTCCGCGCACGTCGAGTACGAGTCGGACAACCGCCACTATGCTCACGTGGACTGCCCGGGTCACGCCGACTACGTCAAGAACATGATCACGGGTGCGGCGCAGATGGACGGCGCGATCCTGGTGGTTTCGGCCGCTGATGGCCCGATGCCGCAAACGCGCGAGCACATTCTGCTGGGCCGCCAGGTTGGCGTTCCGTGCATTCTGGTGTATCTGAACAAGGCTGACATGGTCGACGACGCCGAGCTGCTCGAACTGGTCGAGATGGAAGTTCGCGAGCTGCTCAGCGACTACGATTTCCCGGGTGACGACACGCCGGTGATCACCGGTTCGGCGCTCAAGGCGCTCGAAGGCGACGAGTCCGAGATTGGTGTGCCGTCGATCCTGAAGCTGGTCGAGGCCCTGGACGAGTACGTTCCCGAGCCCGAGCGCGACCTGGACAAGGATTTCCTGATGCCGATCGAGGACGTGTTCTCGATTTCCGGCCGCGGTACGGTTGTGACCGGTCGTGTCGAGCGCGGCGTGATTCACGTCGGCGACGAGATCGAGATCGTGGGTATCAAGGACACGACGAAGACGACGTGCACGGGTGTCGAGATGTTCCGCAAGCTGCTCGATCAGGGTCAGGCGGGCGACAACGTGGGCGTTCTTCTGCGCGGTACCAAGCGCGACGACGTCGAGCGCGGCCAGGTTCTGGCCAAGCCGGGGTCGATCACGCCGCACACCAAGTTCGAGGCCGAGGTCTACGTGCTGAGCAAGGACGAAGGCGGCCGCCACACGCCTTTCTTCAAGGGCTATCGCCCGCAGTTCTACTTCCGTACGACCGACGTCACCGGTGACTGCCAGCTGCCGGAAGGCACGGAGATGGTCATGCCGGGCGACAACGTCCAGATGACGGTCGAGCTGATTGCGCCGATCGCCATGGAAGAAGGCCTGCGCTTCGCGATTCGCGAAGGCGGTCGTACCGTGGGCGCCGGCGTGGTGTCGAAGATTATTGAATAAAGGTTTAAGGATTCAGGTTTCAGGGTTCAGGACGCGGCTTAGCCGCGGGTACGCTGAACCTTGTAGCCTCAATTCTGACCCCTGACCCCTGCCTGGAGCAGGGGCGCGATTCGAAAGGGTCGCAATCGTGTCCGCCGAAAGGCGGGTGAATAGATTTTGATCTTTAACAGACTGAAGGCGTACGGCAATGGCCGAACAGAAAATCCGTATTCGTTTGAAGGGTTTCGATCATCGTTTGATCGATCGGTCGACCCAGGAAATCGTGGATACCGCCAAGCGCACGGGTGCGCAGGTTCGTGGTCCGATTCCACTGCCCACGCGCAAGGAGCGCTTCACGGTGCTGACGTCTCCGCACGTCAACAAGGACGCGCGAGACCAGTACGAGATTCGCACCCACAAGCGGTTGCTGGATATCGTTGATCCCAACGACAAGACGGTCGATGCCCTGATGAAGCTGGATCTGGCTGCGGGCGTTGATGTGCAGATCAAGCTGTATTGAGGCGAGTAGAACAATGGCTATCGGATTGGTAGGACGCAAACGCGGCATGACCCGCATCTTTACCGAGGAAGGTAACTCCGTCCCGGTAACGGTGGTCGAGGTCAGCCCGAACCGGATCACGCAGATCCGCGGACAGGATACGGACGGCTATGCCGCGATCCAGGTTACTTGCGGCAGCAAGCGTACGTCTTTGGTCTCCCGCCCGCTGGCCGGGCATTTCGCGAAAGCGGGTGTCGAAGCCGGCGAAGGTCTGTGGGAGTTTCGACTCGAAGGAAGCGACGGTGACGGTCTCGAAATCGGCACCGAGCTGACGGTTGAGCGTTTCGAAGCGGGCCAGAAAGTTGATGTGACCGGTATCACCAAGGGCAAGGGATTTGCCGGCGTGGTCAAACGGCACAACTTCCGTACGCAAGACGCAACCCACGGCAACTCGCTGGCGCACCGTGCGCCGGGTTCGATCGGCCAGTGCCAGACCCCGGGTCGGGTGTTCAAGGGCAAGAAAATGGCCGGTCACATGGGCGATGAGCGTCAGACGACTCTCAACCTCCAGGTCGTGCGTGTCGATGCCGAGCGAAACCTGCTTCTGATACGCGGTGCTGTCCCCGGCGCAACCGGTGGGCACGTCATGATTCGTCCGTCGATCAAGGCCTGAAGGAGAGAGTGATGGAACTCGCAGTAAACGGCGGCAACAAGATCAAGGTCTCCGACGAGGTCTTCGGCCGCGATTTTTCGGAAAGCCTTGTGCACCAGGTGGTCACGGCTTACCTGGCCGGTGGACGAGCCGGAACCAAGGCGCAGAAGAACCGATCGGCGGTGTCCGGCGGCGGTCGCAAGCCGTGGCGCCAGAAAGGAACGGGTAATGCGCGCGCCGGCACGATCCGTAGCCCGCTCTGGCGCTCGGGCGGAGTGACCTTCGCGGCGCAGCCGCGCGACTTCAGCCAGAAGGTCAATCGCAAGCAGTACCGTGCAGCGATCAAGGCGATTCTTTCCGAATTGGTGCGACAGGAACGCCTGGTCGTTGTCGAACAGTTCGACGTCGGCGAGCCCAGGACGAAGTCGCTGCTGGCGAAGTGTTCCGAGCTCGGCCTGGAGCGTGGCCTGCTGGTCGACGCAGAGCTCGATACGAATGTCTATCTGAGCAGCCGTAACGTCAAGGGCGTGCAGGCGCTGACGGTCGATACGCTCGATCCGGTCAGCCTCGTCGGCGCCGACAAGGTCGTCATGACCAAGGCGGCCGTCAACAAGATCGAGGAGTGGCTGGCATGAAGACCGAACGCATGTACCAGATCGTCCGCAGGCCGCACGTCTCCGAAAAGACGGCGCTCCTGCAGGCAGACAGCAATCAGTACGTTTTCGAGGTGCGCGGTGACGCCAGCAAAGGCGACATCAAGCGCGCGGTTGAAGGCCTGTTCGAGGTCGACGTGGAGCAAGTGCAGGTCCTGAACGTGAAGGGCAAGCAGAAGAGCTTCCGTCTTGTTCCGGGGCGCCAGAAGGGCTGGAAGAAAGCCTACGTGCGCGTCAAGAGCGGACAGACCATCGAAGAAGTGCAGGCAGACTGAAAATTAGCGAGCCGGGAATAGAATCATGGCAATCGTAAAGTCAAAACCGACATCTCCGGGCCGTAGAGGCCAGGTGCAGATCCGGCACGCCCACCTCTGGAAGGGCGAGCCGCATGCTCCGCTTCTGGAAGCCCAGGGCAAGACCGGTGGCCGAAATAACGCCGGCCGCATCACGACGCGTCACCGCGGCGGTGGTCACAAGCACCACTATCGCCGTATCGATTTCCGTCGGGACAAGGACGGCATTCGGGGCGTGGTCGAGCGGATCGAATACGATCCGAACCGCAGTGCGCACATCGCATTGATCAAGTATCTCGACGGCGAGCGCCGCTACATTCTCGCCCCGCGCCACGTGCGCGACGGCGACGAGATCCTGAGTGGATCAGAGGCGCCGATCAAGCCGGGCAACGCCATGCAGTTGCGCTCCATCCCCGTGGGCACGCAGATCCACGCGTTGGAGCTCAAGCCGGGCAAGGGCGCCCAGATGGCGCGCAGTGCCGGCGCGACCGTGCAGTTGGTGGCGCGTGAAGGGCAGTATGCAACCGTGCTGCTGCGCTCCGGCGAGATGCGCAAGGTGCACGTCAACTGCCGCGCGACGATCGGCCAGGTGTCCAACGTCGAGCGCAACCTCGAGAAGCTGGGCAAGGCCGGTGCAAAGCGGTGGCGCGGTGTTCGGCCTACCGTGCGCGGTGTTGCGATGAACCCGGTCGATCACCCCCACGGTGGCGGTGAAGGCCGGACCTCGGGCGGCCGTCACCCGGTCACGCCCTGGGGTGTATCGACCAAGGGCAAGCGCACCCGCAAGAACAAGCGCACCGACAAGTACATCACGCGCTCGCGCAAGCGCAAGTAACAGGAATTCGTCATGCCACGTTCTATCAAGAAAGGCCCGTTTATCGACCATCACCTTCAGTCGAAGGTCGAAGCGGCGGTCGAAGCAAACAACCGGCGTCCGATCAAGACCTGGTCGCGTCGCTCGATGATCATGCCCGAGATGGTTGGTTTGACCATCGCGGTACACAACGGCCGGCAGCACATGCCGATCCTGATCAACGAGAACATGGTCGGACACAAGCTCGGCGAATTCGCGCCGACGAGAACTTTCAAGGGTCACAGCGGTGACCGTAGATCCAAGTAACAAGGGTTCGAGACGGTGATGGAAGCTACAGCAAAGCTCAAAAGCGCGCGAATTTCGCCGCAAAAAGCCCGCCTGGTCGCGGACCAGATTCGCGGACTGCCCGTCGAACGGGCCGACGAGGTTCTGACGTTCAGCAACAAGAAGGCGGCGCATATCGTTCGCAAGGTGCTGATGTCCGCGATCGCGAATGCGGAACACAACAGCGGCGCCGATATCGACGAGCTGAAGGTGCGGACGATTTTCGTCGATGAAGGTCCGACCTTCAAACGGGGTATGCCGCGCGCAAAGGGTCGTTTTACGCGCATTCTCAAGCGCACGAGTCACATCACCATTGTCGTGGCAGAGGACTAATCATGGGTCACAAGGTACATCCAACCGGAATTCGTCTTGGAATCGCCAAGGACTGGGGCGCGAAGTGGTACGCCGAATCGGGCGACTTCGCCGACCAGCTCAACACCGATCTCGAGGCTCGGGCGTTCCTGCAGAAGAAGCTTGCTCATGCAGCCGTCAGCCGCATCGAGATTGAGCGCCCTGCGAAGACCGCCGAAATCACCGTGCATACGGCGCGCCCCGGTATCGTGATCGGCAAGAAGGGCGAGGACATCGACAAGCTGCGTCGCGAGCTCAGCAAGATCATGGGTGTGCCGACGCATATTCGGGTCAACGAGATCCGCAAGCCCGAGCTCGATGCCAAGCTGGTCGCTGAAAGCATCGCCCAGCAGCTCGAGCGTCGCGTGATGTTTCGCCGCGCCATGAAGCGCTCGGTCGGCAACGCGATGCGCCTTGGCGCCCAGGGCATCAAGGTTCAGGTCGGTGGTCGCCTCAATGGCGCGGATATTGCGCGAAGCGAATGGTACCGCGAAGGCCGTGTGCCGTTGCACACGCTGCGCGCCGACATCGATTACGGCACGGCCGAAGCCCGCACGACTTACGGGGTTATCGGGATCAAGGTCTGGGTGTACAAGGGCGAAGTTTTCGACCTTTACGCCGAGAAGAGTTCGGAAAATGCACCGGCCAAGGGCGGTGCGCGCAAGGAGAGTTAAACGATGCTGCAGCCGAAACGCACCAAGTTCAGAAAGCAGCAGAAGGGGCGCAACCGCGGCCTGGCTCACGTGGGCAACCGCGTCAGCTTTGGCGAGTACGGGTTGCAGGCGACCACGCGCGGCTTCATTACTGCGCGTCAGATCGAGTCGGCCCGACGTGCCATTACCCGTCACGTCAAGCGCGGCGGTAAGCTCTGGATCCGGGTGTTTCCGGACAAGCCCATTACCAAGAAGCCGGTGGAAGTCCGGATGGGTAAGGGCAAGGGCAACGTCGAGTACTGGGTTGCCCCGATCCAGCCCGGTCGCGTTATTTACGAGATCCAGGGCGTCAGCGAGGATATTGCACGTGAGGCGTTCCGTCGCGCGTCTGCCAAGCTGAGCGTTCGCACCACGTTTGTAGCGAGGACGCTGTGATGAAAGCGAATGAATTGCGTGACAAGAGTTCCAGCGAGCTCAACAACATGCTCCTGGACCTGCGCAAGGAACAGTTCTCCCTGCGCATGCAGCACGGCACCGGCCAGTTGGGCACGCCCCACGATATGCGCCGGGTCCGCAAGGATATTGCACGGGTCAAGACTGTGCTCAACCAGAAGCAGGATGAGAAGAAGGCATGAGTAGCGAAGACCGCAAGCAGCGCAGCGTCGTCGGACGCGTCGTGAGCAACAGGATGGACAAGACCGTGACGGTTCGCCTCGAGCGGCTGGTCAAGCATCCGCTATACGGCAAGTACGTGCGCCGTTCGAGCAAAGTTCATGCTCACGATGCCGACAACAGCTGTAACGAAGGCGATACCGTGCGTATCGAGCAGACCCGGCCAATCTCCAAGACCAAGGCCTGGCAAGTGATTGAAGTGGTCGAACGGGCCCAGTAAGCGGAGCTAGAGACATGATTCAGATGCAGTCAAGGCTGTCTGCAGCCGATAACAGCGGAGCGCGCGAGCTCATGTGCATCAAGGTGCTCGGTGGCTCGAAGCGCCGCTACGCCAATATTGGCGACGTCATCAAGGTGACCGTCAAGGACGCCATTCCGCGCGGCAAGGTCAAGAAGGGCGAGGTTTACAATGCAGTCGTGGTGCGCACCGCCAAGGGCGTTCGGCGCCGCGACGGTTCGCTGATCCGTTTTGACGGAAATGCCGCCGTGCTGCTCAACAACAAGCTCGAGCCGATTGGCACGCGTATTTTCGGGCCGGTCACGCGCGAACTGCGAACGGGGCAGTTCATGAAGATCGTGTCGCTCGCACCGGAAGTGTTGTAAGGAGTTCAAGATGGAACGTATTCGCAAGGGCGACGAAGTCATCGTGATCGCAGGCCGCAGCAAAGGTCAGCGTGGTCACGTGCTCAAGGTTCTCAAGAACCAGAAATTTCTGGTCGAGAACGTGAACATGGTCAAGCGCCATCAAAAGCCCGACCCGCAGAACCAGAAGCCCGGCGGCATCATTGAGCGCGAGGCGCCGATCGACGCTTCAAACGTCATGCTGTTCAACCCGGGAACCGGCAAGGGTGATCGGGTTGGCTTCAAGAACCTCGAGGATGGCCGAAAGGTTCGATTTTACCGTTCGACCGGAGAAGTGGTCGATATCTGAGTCGGCGCAGGCCGTCAGCTGAGAGCTGGAAACCGAAAATTTTCTGGAAAAGACAATGGCAAGGCTAAGAGAATTCTACAAGGACGAAGTCGTCGGAAAGCTGACCGAAAGGTTCGGCTATTCCAACCCGATGGAGGTGCCGCGGATCACCAAGATCACGGTGAACATGGGTGTTGGCGAGGCGGTTGGTGACAAGAAGGTCATCGAACATGCCGTGTCCGACATGGCCAAGATCGTGGGCCAGCAGCCGGTGATCACCAAGGCTCGCAAGTCGGTTGCCAGCTTCAAGATCCGTGACGACTACCCGATCGGCTGCATGGTGACGCTCCGGCGTGAACGCATGTACGAGTTTCTGGATCGCCTGGTGAACGTTGCCCTGCCGCGTGTGCGCGATTTTCGCGGCATTCCGCGCAAGTCCTTCGACGGACGCGGCAACTATAACCTGGGCATCAAGGAACAGATCATCTTTCCCGAGATCAACTACGACCAGGTCGATACGTTGCGCGGGATGGATATCGCCGTCACTACGACGGCAGCGACTGATGAAGAAGGTCTGGCCCTGCTGGAAGCGTTCGGCTTCCCCTTCCGGGCCAAGTGAGGAGTATTTAGAGTATGGCTAAGATTTCGATGGTTGAACGCGACGTGCGCCGGGCCAAGCTTGCGGAGAAGTACGCCGAGAAGCGCGCAGAGCTCAAGCGCATCATTGCCGATCCCGAGGCCGATTTCGACGAGAAGCAGTCCGCGATGCACAAGCTGAACAAGCTGCCGCGGGACTCGTCGCCGGTGCGTGGTCGCAATCGCTGCCGTCAATCGGGTCGGCCGCGTGGTTTCTATCGCAAGTTCGGACTTGCCCGCACCAAGCTGCGTGAAGCGGCGATGCGTGGCGATATCCCGGGTCTGCGCAAAGCGAGCTGGTAAGGAGATATCGCAATGAGCATGAGTGATCCCATCGCCGATATGCTGGCACGCATCAAGAACGCGCAGGCTGTCAACAAGCGGACTGTGAGTATGCCGGCGTCCAAGGTGAAAGTCGCCATTTCCGGCGTCCTCAAGGACGAAGGCTATATCCGCGACTTCCGTGTCGAGGAAGAAGGCGCCAAGCGCGAACTGACGATCGAGCTGAAGTACGTAGACGGCCGCGGCGTCATTGATCGCCTTGACCGTTACAGCCGCCCGAGCCTGCGTCGCTACTTCGGTAAGGACGAACTGCCGCGCGTGCTCAACGGGCTCGGCGTGGCCATCGTGAGCACGTCTCACGGCGTCATGTCGGATCGCCAGGCACGAGCTGAAGGTCACGGCGGTGAAGTGCTCTGCCTGATCGCCTGATAGAGTTTCGGAGAGACTAACAATGTCGAGAATTGCAAAAGCCCCGATCGAACTGCCCAAGGGCGTCGAGTTCAGCCATGCCGACGGCGTGGTGAAGGTCAAGGGCACGAAGGGTGAGCTGGAGATGCAGATGCACCCGACGGTGTCGCTGAGTGTCGACGACGGAGTGGTCACTGTGGCTCCGGATGAATCGGGCACGATGGCCATGGCCGGAACGATGCGGGCGCTGATCGCCAACATGGTTCAGGGTGTCACTGACGGTTTCGAAAAGAAGCTCGAGTTGGTTGGTGTCGGGTACCGCGCCCAGGTCCAGGGGCAGAAGGTGAACCTGCAGCTTGGTTTCAGCCATCCGGTCGAGTTCGAGATCCCTGACGGTGTGACGATTGAAACGCCGAGCCAGACGGAGGTCGTGATCAAGGGCAGCAGCAAGCAGCTCGTCGGCCAGGTTGCCGCCGAGATCCGTGCCCATCGACCCCCGGAGCCCTACAAGGGCAAGGGTGTGCGCTACGCCGGTGAGCGCGTGGTGATGAAGGAAGCCAAGAAGGCCTGAGGAAGCGATCATGAAGGACAAGAATCAATCCAGACTGCGGCGTGCGCGCAAGAATCGCGCTCGCATCACGCGTTCGGGGCAGGCGCGGTTGTCCGTGCACCGTTCCGGAAAGCATATTTATGCGCAGGTGATCGCCGCTGGCGGTCAGCATACGGTTGCCGCGGCATCGACGGTTCAGAAGGACGTTGCCGAGGGCCTCAAGAGTACCTGCAGCGTGGAAGCTGCCGAGGCAGTCGGCAAGAAGATTGCCGAGCGCGCGCTCGAGGTCGGCGTCGATGGCGTGGCCTTCGACCGCTCGGGTTTCAGGTATCACGGACGGGTCAAGGCGCTGGCGGATGCCGCGCGTGAAGCCGGTCTGAAGTTTTAACGCTAACGGAATTCATCATGGCTAGAGAAAACAGCACCGACGATTTCATCGAGAAACTGGTCGCGGTCAATCGTGTGGTCAAGGTCGTCAAGGGTGGCCGCCAGTTCAGTTTCACTGCGCTCGCGGTTGTCGGTGACGGCGATGGTAAGGTCGGCTTTGGTTACGGCAAGGCGCGTGAAGTGCCGTTGGCCATCCAGAAGGCGATGGAACGTGCCCGGCGTGACATGGTGCGGATCTCCCTCAACGAGGGCACGCTCTGGCACCCGGTCAAGTCTCGCCATAGTGGATCGCGTGTCTACATGCAGCCCGCCTCGGAAGGTACCGGCGTGATTGCCGGCGGCCCGATGCGCGCCGTATTCGAAGCGGTCGGCGTACACAACGTTCTGGCCAAGAGTCTGGGTTCGAACAACCCCATCAACCTGGTCCGCGCCACCTTGAAGGGCCTGCAGGCCATGGCGTCGCCGGAAACGGTCGCGATCAAGCGCGGCAAGCCGATCGAGGAGGTTCTGGAATACCATGGCTAAGAAGAACGCAGGAAAGATCCGTGTAACGCTGGTTCGCTCGATCAACAATACGATCGGGAAGCATCGCGATACCGTGCGTGGCCTGGGTCTGCGCCGCATGCACCATACGGTCGAGCTGGAAGACACGCCGGCCGTGCGCGGCATGATTCGCAAGGTCGACTACCTGGTGCAGGTGGAAGAAGCCTGATTTCAACTTTTTGGACGGTGACATGAAACTCAATTCGATTCAGCCCGCAGAAGGTAGCCGCAGCGAACGCAAGCGCGTCGGCCGCGGCATCGGTTCCGGCCTGGGCAAGACCGGCGGCCGCGGCCACAAGGGCCAGAAGGCTCGGTCGGGCGGCTATCACAAGGTCGGTTTCGAGGG
The DNA here is from genome assembly GCF_042310355.1 of Wenzhouxiangella indolica. Lineage (NCBI taxonomy): Bacteria > Pseudomonadati > Pseudomonadota > Gammaproteobacteria > Chromatiales > Wenzhouxiangellaceae > Wenzhouxiangella > Wenzhouxiangella indolica. The sequence goes on from NZ_JBHJMR010000001.1 coordinate 132,918, forward strand.
CGGCCAGATGCCGCTGCAGCGCCGGGTTCCGAAGGTCGGTTTCCGCTCTGCGGTCAACCGGCACACGGCGGAGCTGCGCCTGTACCAGATCAACGCGATGGAGGGCGACGTGGTCGACCTCGACGCGCTCAGGCAAGCCGGTCTGATCAGCAAGGCAACGCGCAAGGTTCGCGTCGTCAACACCGGCGCGATCGAGCGTGCGGTCACCGTCCGGGGTGTGCACGTGACGGCCGGGGCGGCCAAGGCGATCGAGGCCGCGGGCGGTAAGGTCGAATAATGGCAAGCAATCCTTCGGAAATGGCCGGCATGCTCGGCGGAATCGGTCGGCTCAAGGAGTTGCGCCAGCGCCTGTTCGTGGTGCTGGTCGCACTGTTGATCTTCCGGTTCGGGACGTTTATCCCGGTGCCGGGCATCAACCCGATCGCGCTCGTGGAGCTGATGGACATGTCCAGCGGCACCATCGTCGACGTGTTCAACATGTTCTCCGGTGGTGCGCTGGGTCGTTTCTCGATCTTCGCGCTTGGCGTCATGCCGTATATTTCCGCGGCGATCATCATTCAGCTGATGAGCCACGCCATTCCGCAGCTGCAGCAGCTTCGAAAGGAAGGCGAGTCGGGTCGTCGAAAGATCACGCAGTACACGCGCTACTTCACTGTTGTTCTGGCCGCGTTTCAGTCTTTCGGGGTTGCCATCGCGCTGCAGAACCAGAGCGCGGGTGCAGATCTGCCGGTCGTGATTTCCCCCGGTCCCGGATTCGTCCTGGCCGCGGTGATCACGCTGACTGCCGGCACGGTTTTCCTGATGTGGCTGGGTGAGCAGATCACCGAACGCGGTATCGGCAACGGTATTTCCATACTGATCTTTGCCGGCATCGTGGCGGAGTTGCCGCGAGCCATCGGCTCGACGCTGGAATTGGTCCGTACCGGTCAGCTGGGCATTCTGGCGGCCACGTTCCTCCTGATTCTGGCCTTGGCGGTTACGGCCTTCGTCGTCTTCGTCGAGCGGGGCCAGCGGCGGATCACCATCAACTATGCCCAGCGGCAGGGCCGCCAGGCCTATCGGAGCCAGTCGACGCACTTGCCGCTGAAGGTCAATATGGCCGGCGTCATTCCGGCGATTTTCGCTTCCAGCCTGGTGCTGTTCCCGGCGACGATCTCGACCTGGTTTGGTCAGGCCGGCCAGTCGGGATGGCTGCAGAGCATCTCTCAGCAGCTCAGCCCCGGCCAGCCGATCTACATCGCGATTTTCGGCGGTCTTGTCATGTTTTTCTGCTTTTTCTACACGGCCATCGTCTTCAATTCCAAGGAGACGGCCGACAACCTGAAGAAGTCGGGCGCCTTCATTCCGGGAATTCGGCCGGGACGCCAGACAGCGGATTACATCGATTATGTCCTGACGCGGTTGACGCTGGTCGGCGCGTTCTACCTGGCGGCGGTCTGCCTGCTGCCGGAGTTTCTGATCATGCAGTGGAACGTCCCGTTCTATTTTGGCGGTACGTCGCTGTTGATCATCGTGATTGTGACCATGGATTTCATGGCCCAATTGCAGGCGCATCTGATGTCGCATCAGTATGACAGCCTGCTCAAGAAGTCCAACCTGAAGGGTTATGGCCGGAGCGGCGTGGTACGCCGCTGATGTGAGGGCCGTCTCACGGCCGGAATGATTGGAGAGCAGTAATGAAGGTTCAGGCATCAGTCAAAAAGGTTTGCCGCCACTGCAAGGTGGTGCGACGGAAAGGTGTGGTCTACGTGATCTGCAGCGACCCGAAGCACAAGCAGCGGCAGGGATGAAACACTGTTCCTCGATGGGGTTGGCAAATGCCGGGAAACCCGGTAAAATTGCTGGTTTGCGTCGAGCGGGCGTAACGGTTTACGGAGCAAGCAAATGGCACGTATAGCAGGCGTCAATCTGCCCGTCCAGAAGCATACCTGGGTGGCATTGACTCACATTTACGGCATCGGTCGAACCCGGGCCTACGAAATCTGCGAGGTCACTGGTGTGGCCCCGGATACCAAGGTTCGCGACCTGACCGAAGCAGAGCAGGAAAAGCTGCGCCAGACGATCGGTCAAATGAGCGTCGAGGGGGATCTGCGTCGCGAGGTGTCGATGAACATCAAGCGTCTGATGGACCTGGGCTGCTTCCGCGGTCTGCGTCATCGCCGTGGTCTGCCCGTTCGCGGCCAGCGCACGCGCACCAACGCCCGTACCCGCAAGGGTCCGCGTCGTCCGATTCGTTGAGGTAGTAACTGATGGCCAAGCAGCAGACCGCCAAGACTCGCAAGAAGGTCAAGAAGACCATTGTCGACGGCATTGCACACGTGCATGCCTCGTTCAACAACACGATCATTACGATCACCGATCGCCAGGGCAACACGGTTTCCTGGGCCACTTCGGGTGGTTCCGGTTTCCGCGGTTCGCGCAAGTCGACGCCGTTTGCCGCCCAGGTGGCGGCCGACAACGCCGGTCGCACCGCCCAGGAGTACGGTATGAAGAACCTCGAGGTTCGCGTCAACGGTCCTGGACCGGGACGGGAGTCCTCGGTTCGGTCGCTGAATGCGGCCGGATTCAAGATTACCAACATCATTGACGTCACGCCGATTCCGCACAACGGCTGCCGTCCACCCAAGAAACGTCGCGTGTAAGTCACCGGCAGGCAGACTGAAGAGATATGGCTAGATATATTGGACCCACCTGCAAACTCGCTCGCCGCGAGGGCGTTGATCTCAACCTCAAGAGCCCCGCGCGCGGTCTGGAGTCGAAGTGCAAGCTGAATCAGCCCCCGGGCCAGCACGGCGACAGTCGTCGCCAGCGCTTGTCGGATTACGCGCTTCAGCTGCGTGAAAAGCAGAAGGTGCGCCGTATGTACGGCGTGCTCGAGAAGCAGTTCCGCAACTACTACAAGGAAGCGGCCCGCCGCAAAGGCGCTACAGGCGAGAATCTGCTGCAGCTTCTCGAAAGCCGTCTGGACAACGTTGTCTATCGGCTTGGTTTCGCCGTCACTCGCGCGCAGGCGCGGCAGATGGTGAGCCACAAGTCGGTCGAGATCAATGGCAAGGTGGTCAACATCCCCTCCTACCAGGTGCAGCCGGAAGACCGCGTGTCGATTCGCGAGAAGGCGAAGAAGCAACTGCGCATCCAGGAAGCCATCAACGTGGCGCGTGAACTGGATCTGGTGCCGGCATGGATCGATGCAGATTTCGAAAAGATGGAAGGCGTATTCAAGTCCGCCCCTGAACGGGATGATTTGCCGCCGGATATCAACGAAAACCTGATCGTCGAGCTGTATTCGAAGTAAGCCGCGGGACTTGCTCCCGCGCTTCACACGAGAACCGATTTTGGAGAGGCAATCATGTCAGGCCAGATAAGCGAACTTATCGGCACGATGCTCAAGCCCAAGGGCCTGGTCGTCGACGAGATCTCGCCGCGCCGTGCCCGTATTACGCTGGAGCCGCTCGAGCGCGGTTTCGGGCATACGTTGGGCAATGCGCTGCGACGCATCCTGCTGTCGTCGATTCCGGGCAGCGCCATCACCGAGGCCGAGATTGACGGCGTATTGCACGAATATACGGCTGTCGAAGGGCTTCAGGAAGATATCGTCGAGGTTCTGCTCAACCTCAAGGACGTGGCCATTCGCATGCACAGCCGCGAAGAAGCCACGCTGACCCTGAGCAAGGACAAGGCCGGCCCGGTTACGGCTGGAGACATTCAGCTCGATCACGATATCGATGTACTCAATCCCGAGCACGTGATCTGCACGCTGACCAAGGCGAGCAAGCTGCGAATGCAGCTGAAGGTGACCCGCGGCGTCGGCTACCAGGCGGCAGCGGCCCTGAAGTTCAACGAGGAAGAGACCCGGACCATTGGACGTCTGCAACTCGACGCTTCCTATTGCCCGGTGCACCGTGTTGCGTACAGCGTCGAGAGCGCGCGTGTCGGTCAGCGCACCGACCTCGACAAGCTCGTGCTGGATATCGAAACCAACGGTACGATGAGCTGCGAGGACGCGGTCAAGCTGGCTGCGGGCATCCTGGTCGACCAGATGTCTGTCTTTGTCGACTTCGTCGCGCGCGAGAAGGATGAAACAGAGACGGCAACCGAGAGTTTCGACCCGATCCTGCTGCGCCCGATCGATGATCTTGAGCTGACCGTGCGTTCGGCCAACTGTCTGAAGGCCGAGCACATCCAGTACGTCGGAGACCTGGTTCAGCGGACCGAGACCGAGCTGCTCAAGACGCCCAACCTGGGCAAGAAATCTCTGACCGAAATCAAGACGGTGCTGGCGACCCACGATCTGTCGCTGGGTACCCGCCTGGAAAACTGGCCGCCGCCGTCGTTGGCGCGCACCGAGCACTGAGGAGAATACGATGCGTCACCGTAAAGCAGGTCGCAAGCTTAACCGCACTTCGCCGCACCGGCGCGCGATGTTCCGCAACATGACCGCCAGCCTGATCGAGCACGAGCTCATCAAGACCACGCTGCCCAAGGCCAAGGAATTGCGCCGCGTTGCCGAGCCGCTGATTACCCTGGCAAAGGAAGACAACGTTTCCGCCCGCAGGTTGGCTTTCAATCGCTTGCGTGACCGCGACGCAGTGGGCAAGCTTTTCGCCGAACTGGGTCCGCGGTATCGCGAACGGCCGGGCGGGTACCTGCGCATTCTCAAGTGCGGGTTTCGCGCCGGCGACAACGCCCCGATGGCGTACGTGGAGTTGGTTGATCGGCCGGATGCACCCGGAGCCGAGCCCGCGGAATAATTTCCGGTTCAGACCGGAGGTTCAGGAAGCCCGGCCCTGCTGCCGGGCTTTTTTTCGCCCGGATTATCGCTGTGGGCTACAATGACGTCCCGCGACTGTCGAAGCCGCGGCCGTGCACCACCTCGCCGGGATCCGGATGCGCCGTACCATCATTCTAATCGCCGCCTTGTCCATCATCCTGCTCGGTCTGTGGGGCACTGCGGTGATCTATTTCGATGAGGATCGGCTCAAAGCCATCGTCTCGGACCGACTCAGCGAGCAGGTCGGCCGGCGGGTCGAAATCGTGGGAGAGCTGCGCTTTCGCCTGTTTCCGAGCGCGCGCGTGGTGGCCAACGGTCTGGTGATTTACGCGCCGGAGGGTGCGCCCGGCCCGGCAACCCTTCGCGCGGATCGGGTGGTCATGGCGCTGCGCCTGGCCCCCCTGCTTCGTGGCGAGCTTTCTCCGGGGCAGATGCAGTTGAGCGGGGCGGTCATCAGCCTTGCTGCCAGCGAGGAGGACGGTGACGAGGACCCGGATCCGCTGGAGGCGATCCGGTCCAGCGCCAGGCTTTTGTCGGGACGTAGTGTCCGTTTGCAGGACGTTACGGTGACGCGGCCATCGTCCCACGGGGAGGGCAGGGACAGCGTTGCCATCGACTTCGTGGAGCTGGAGCGTTTCAGCCTTGACCGGCCCGTTGCCTTTCGTTTCCGCGGAGATCTCGGTGAGCCGGCTGTTCTCGAGGCGGTGGAGGTCAATGGCTACCTGATGGTGCCCGCATCGCCGGATTCCGCCGTACGGCTTCGCGACATGCAGTTACAGGGTCGATTGCCGGGTCGTGAGACGACGATCGGCCTCGAGGGCGATGTGACCACGCGGAGCGACGAGCCCTTTCGCCTGATTCTCTCCGGTGGACGTCTGCGCGTCGGGGCGCAGGAGTTCGACCTGTCGTTCAACTATCAGGCCGGGGATCCTCCCGCTGTGGATCTGTTGTTTTCCGGCGTGTCGCTGGACGGCGAAGTCGCTGCCCGATTTCTGACCCAGCACCTGGGTGCGGATTCCGCAGGCCTGCTGGCGGTGGCGGCCCGGCGCGTGGATCTTCGCGCCCAGGCCCAGTTCGATCGCCTGCGCATGGGTCCGCTGGCGTTTTCCAGTACTCGCGTGGATCTCCGATCGCGGGATGGCGGTCTGGCGATCAATCTCTCCGCGGCTTTCCCCGGGGGCATGGTGGATGCCAACGGCCTCGTCGGCGCCGCAGTCCCGGGCTCCCTGGCGATCGACGTCAGCCTGGCGGAATTGTCCCAGTTGTTCGACGCCCTTGATCTGCCGGCGGTCGCCGGTGGCAGCGGCGAGGCCCGTCTTGTGCTTCACTGGCCGGACCCGGCCGGACGGGGTTTTCTGCTCGAAGGCGAGGCGGATCTGTGGCAGGGCTTCTGGCGCTTTCTCGGCGACGACGAGCAGCCGGTGCGGCGGACCTTCGATCGCTTCAACGCTGATCTGCGCATCACCCCCGGTTTCCTCGAGTTGCCGGCCTTCGTCGTCCAGGGCAGCGATCTCGCCGGTGCCGGCTGGGCCGCCGTTGAACTGGACAGCGGGCAGGTCGGCGGTGAGTTTCTTGCCGCGGGGCTGCCCGCAATCCACTTCGGATTGTCCGGTACGGTTGCGCGACCCCGGCTGGTACCGACCGATCCGGGCGAGGCCGATGCCGAGCCCGAACAGCAGGATTCGCAGCGGGCCGAAACCCGGCAATGAACCCGGATCGAGAGCGTCTTGTCGGGCTGGCTGCCGCGCTGGGAGCTTTCTGCATCTGGGGCCTGGCGCCGTTGTACTTCAAGTTGCTCGGTCACGTGGGCGCCGACGAAATCATCGCCCATCGCGTGGTCTGGTCAATGGTCTTCCTCGGCCTGGTTCTGGGGCTCCGGTCGAGGCGGCGATTCCGGGTGGCGATTCGCGTGCGGCCGCGCGTGCTCGTCGCCCTTGCCATCAGCGCCGTACTCATCGCCACCAACTGGCTGGTCTTCGTTTACGCCATCAACACCGAACGCGTGCTCTCCACGAGCCTGGGCTACTTCATCAACCCGCTGGTCAATGTTCTGCTCGGCATGCTGATCTTTCGCGAGCGTCTCGGCACCCTGCAGGCCGTTGCCGTGGTGCTTGCATTCATCGGAACCGCCTGGATGACCCTGAGATTGGGCCAGTTGCCGTGGATCGCGCTGGTGCTGGCCTTCAGCTTCGCGCTCTATGGCGTGGTCCGAAAGAAAACCGATGTCGGACCGATCGTGGGGCTGTTCTGGGAAACCCTGCTCATGACGCCGCTGGCGCTTTTGTGGTTGCTGTGGCTGGATCTGGGTGACGCGCTGGCGTTCGCGCCTTCCGAGCCGTCTCAGGCGGCATTGCTTGCCGGCACCGGCCTGGTCACGCTGCTGCCGCTGGTCTTCTTCGCGACCGCCGTGCGACGCCTCAATCTGAGTACCATAGGGCTCATGCAATATCTGGCGCCCAGCATGACCTTCCTACTGGCCGTCTTTCTGTTCGACGAGCCCTTTACGCCGGACCACGCCGTGACCTTCGCCTGCGTCTGGACGGCCCTGATTCTGTTCTCGGTCGCCAGCTGGCGATCATACCGGCAGGCGCGCGTCACCTTGCAGGAAGCATCATGAGCGACTCCGAAGCCATCCAGCGCCCGGCCAGTCGCAGTCTGGGTTCCTTGCGTGCGCTCCGGCCCTATATCGCGCGCTATCGCCTGCAGATCGGCCTGGCCCTGCTGTTCCTGGTGATTTCGGCCGCTGGCGCCCTGTCGATTCCGGCGGCCGTGGGCCAGGTGATCGATCGCGGCTTCATGGCCGAGGATATCGCCAACATCAACCGCTGGTTCTGGCTGTTGTTTGCGGCCGCGGCGATGATGGCCGTCGGCGGCGGTTTGCGTTTCTACTGGGTCAGCTGGCTGGGCCAGCGCGTCGTGGCGGATATTCGACAAGCGGTCTACGGGCGCGTGCTGTCGATGAGCCCCGAGTTCTTCGGCACCACGCGCACCGGTGAAGTGCTCTCACGGCTCAATACCGATACCACCCTGGTCGAAACGCTCGTGGGCTCGACCGTATCCTTCGGTGTGCGCAATTTGCTGATGCTGGCGGCCAGTTCGATTGCCCTGGCGGTGACCGCACCGTCGCTTGCTGGTGTGATTGCGCTGCTGATCGTCCTGATCATCGTGCCGGTCGTTCTGCTTGGGCGCTGGGTGCGGCGGCTGTCGCGCAGCGCCCAGGACCGTGTGGCCGATTTCAGTGCCCGCGGCGACGAGACGATCAACGCCGTCCAGACCGTCCAGACCTTTGCCCAGGAGGCGCGCGAGCGAGCGCGTTTCGACGAGTCGGTCGAGTCGGCCTTCGTGGCCGCGCGCGACCGGATTCGCGCCAGCACGCTTCTGATCGTTCTGGTCATCATGATGACCTTCGGCGCGATCACCTTCGTGCTCTGGCTCGGTGCGCGATCGGTCCTCAGCGGCGAGATGACGCCCGGCCAGCTCGGTCAGTTCGTTCTGTATGCCGCCATAGCCGCCGGCTCGACGGCGAGCCTGAGCGAGATCTGGAGTCAACTCCAGCGCGCCGCCGGCGCGATGGAGCGCCTGGCAGAGCTGCTCGAGGCCCATCCCACCATCATCAGCCCCGAAAACCCCTGCGGTCTGCCGGAAGGGCCGCTGGCGGTCGCTTTCGAAGATGTGGCCTTCGCATACCCGTCGAGGCCGGATGAGCCGGTGCTGCGCGGGTTGAGCTTCGATGTCCGGGCGGGTGAAACCGTCGCCATCGTCGGTCCGTCCGGCGCCGGCAAATCGACCCTGTTCCAGTTGCTGCTGCGTTTCTACGATACCGACACCGGCCGCGTGAGCCTGGGCGGGATCGATGTTCGAAACCTGGATCTTTGCGAGCTGCGACAACGCCTGGGCGTGGTGCCGCAGGACGTGGTGATGTTCTCCGGCAGCGCGGCCGACAACATCGCTTACGGGCAGCCCGATGCGAGCCCTGGGCAGGTGGAACGCGCCGCCCATAGCGCCCACGCCGACGAGTTCGTGGAGCGCTGGCCCGAGCGCTACGACACGTTCCTGGGCGAACGCGGGATTCGCCTCTCCGGCGGCCAGCGCCAGCGCATCGCCATTGCCCGTGCGCTGATCAAGCAGCCCCCGCTGCTGCTGCTCGACGAGGCAACCGCCAGCCTGGATGCCGAGAGCGAGCGCCTGGTCCAGGAGGCGCTCAACGACATCAGCAACGACCGGACGGTACTCGTCATTGCCCACCGCCTGGCCACCGTACGGCGCGCCGATCGCATCGTGGTGCTCGATCGGGGCAGCGTGGTCGCCCAGGGCAGCCACGACACCCTGGTTGCCGAGAGCCCGCTCTACGCTCGCCTGGCGAGACTGCAGTTCCTGGCAGACGAGGGGACCGAGCCATCGTCCCGCTGACTGGAGCCTCGCATGGACGCTTACAGTGACCAGTACCGGAACTTCTGGCCGCCTACGGAAGCCTCGGCCATCAGCCCGCCCCGGGCAAGGTTGAACACCGCCACGCCGCGTTCGTAGCTGGTCGTTGCAGCGCGCCCCTCGGTGGCGGCCACGGCCGTCGCCTGGGCGGAAAACTCGAAGCTTTCACGCTGGAAGCGCCGCAGCGCGGCTTCGTCGCGGAAGAAGATCAGCTGGCTGTACGACTGGGCGCCGATCTGCGGGCCGATGGTGGCCTGGGAGACCGTCGCCCGGCCGACCGGTTTGCCCTGCTCGAAAACAATGCCGCGCCCGAAGCCGCCGCCGATCCAGAATCCGCCCTTGCCGATATTGGGGAACACCGCATAGCCGTGCGCCTGGTCGAGCCAGCGCTGAAGCGCGGGGTCACGGTCGATAAAACTGGCCAGTGCCGAGCGCGACTCGCTGACCAGGGCGTCGTCTGACGGCGTGGATGCGCAGCCGGCCAGCAGTCCAAGCAGCAGCATCACGGAGATCAAGGGCGTGGTCTTGGGGGCGTTGACTGACATGATTCTCTCCGGTAACGAGTAGGGCCGGCGCAAGCCGGCATTTCGGTGATTCGACGCTTTCGTAGTATAGTTGGTTCACCGGCGGGTTCGGCCGCGTGCAAGGCGCGCCGCGACCCCGCCCGGAAGGGAGGGTGTCAATGAAGCTTACGGGTAGCTACGCACTCAAGGTCGCCTTGATCTATGCGGCCGCCGGGGCGCTGTGGATCTTCCTTTCCGATTCCGCCGTGCAACACCTCGCCGGCGACCGGGCGCTTCTGACCACCTTTCAGACCTACAAGGGCTGGTTGTTCGTGCTGGCCAGTTCCGTGCTGGTGTTCTGGCTCAGCTGGCGCGCGCTCGGCGATCAGGCCGGCCTGATTCGGGAGCTGCGCCAGACCTCCGTGGTTTTCGAGCGAACCCACGAAGGGGTGGTTCTCACCGACCGTCGCAAGCGCATTGTATCGGCCAACCCCGCTTTCGAGCGCATGAGTGGCGTCGAGCAGGATCGCCTGATCGGGCGGGACCTGGCCACGCTCCATTCTTCGCGCCACGACGCGGGGTTCTTTGCCGATCTCGAGCGCTCGGTCGAGACACGCGGCTACTGGACCGGCGAAATCTGGAACCGCAGCGCCGATGGCGCCGAACGTCCGTTTCTGGCCACGGTGACCAATGTCGGCGCAGACCGCGGCGGCAACGAGCAATATGCCTGGATTTTTACCGACGTCAGCGAGCTCAAGGAGGCCCAGAAACGTCTCGAGCAGCTGGCCTATTACGATGCGCTGACCGGCCTGCCCAACCGCCTCATGCTGCAGGACCGCCTGCGACGCATGCTGGCCGGCGCAAGCGAGGGCGAACAGCGCATCACCGTGCTCTACATCGATCTTGATCATTTCCGCAACGTCAACGATAGTTTCGGTCACCCCATCGGCGACGACATGCTGGTCATGGTGGCGCGCCGGCTTCGCGGCGGCTTACCTGCGGATGCCGGCCTGGCGCATATGGGGGGCGATGAATTCGTCATATACCTGACCGGCCCGCACGCACCCGAGCAGGCGGCCGCCTGCGCCAGCCGAACGCTCGAAGCGATGGCCGAGCCCTTCGTCCTGGCCAACCGCAGCGAGGTCTACGTGAGCGCCAGCGTCGGTATCTGCGTGTATCCCGATGACGCGCAGTCCGTGACCGAGCTGCTGCAGTTCGCCAACGCCGCCATGTACCAGGCCAAGCGGCGCGGCCGCAATACCTGGCAGCACTTCAACGATTCGATGGTGCGTTCGGCGAGCAAACGCCTGCAGCTGGACGCACGCCTTCGTCATGCGCTGGATGCACAGGAGTTCGAGCTCCATTTTCAGCCGATCGTCGCCGCCGCGCCGCAGTACCACGTTTGCGGTGTCGAAGCGCTCGTGCGCTGGCGCTCTCTGGACGGTCGACTGATCATGCCGACAGAGTTCATCCGCGCCACCGAGGAGAGCGGCTTGATCGTGCCGCTCGGCGACTGGGTGCTCGAGCAGGCCTGCGTGCAGGCTGCCCGCTGGGCCGAGCAGGGCATCGAGGACTTGCCCGTGTCGGTCAACCTGTCGGCGCGCCAGTTCCAGACCGGGCGCATGGTGGAAACCGTCGAACAGGTGCTGGAGCGAACCGGGCTCGCGCCCGGTCTGCTGACGCTCGAGATCACCGAGTCGATGCTGATGGAGCAGATCCAGGCAGGACAGGACGCGCTTCAGAAGCTGCGCGCCCTGGGCGTACACATCTCGCTCGACGATTTCGGCACCGGTTACTCATCCCTGTCCTACGTCAAGGAGTTCGACCTCGATACCCTCAAGATCGACCGCTCGTTCATCATGGATCTGGCCGGGCGCGACTCCGATCGCGACCTGGTCGCGGCCATCATCAGCATGGCGCGTTGCTTGCGGCTGAAGGTCGTCGCCGAAGGCGTGGAGCGTCTGGACCAGCTCGACATCCTCACGCAGATGGAATGCGACTGCTTCCAGGGGCATTTCTTCAGCCGCGCCCTGCCGGCCGGTGAAGTGCCCGCAATCGTCGATGCGCTGTCCCGGATCAGGCCGGATGCGCAATCATCTGGGCAGTGACGGCAACGAAATGGCAGACGCTCCCGGCCAGGACGAAAAGATGCCAGATGGCGTGCGCGTAGGGAATGCGTTCGGCGTGGTAGAACACGGTTCCGGCGGTGTAGAGCACCCCACCGAGCACCAGCCAGAGCATGGCGGTCGGAGTCAGAACCTGGCTGAGCGGCGCGAGCGCGACCACGACCAGCCAGCCCATGCCGACATAGGTGGCCGTCGAAAGGGCATGGAATCGCCCGGTAAAGAACACCTTGAAGATCACGCCGGCGACGGCCAGGCCCCAGATCGTGCCGAACAGGGACCAGCCCCAGCCGCCCCGCAGCGCGGCGATCGTGAACGGGGTGTAGGTGCCGGCGATCAGCAGGAAGATGGCGCAGTGGTCGAGAACCTTCAGCCGCGCTTTCCACAGCGGATGGCGAGCGGCGTGATAAAGCGTCGAGGCGGTATAGAGCAGGGTCAGCGAGGCGACGAAGACCGACACGCTGACCACTTCCCGCGCCCCGGCGAAAATGACGGCCAGCGTGATCAACACGGCGCCGGCACCGACGCTGAGAATCGCGCCGAGCCCGTGCGTGAGCGCGTTGAGCAGTTCTTCCCGGTGATGATCGCTCTTCATCAGGCTCATGCGGCCGAATATAGGCCGGGGCTGCCCGCACTGCAAGCCGGATGCTGTGCGTGGCGGGCTCGGGATGGGGTAGGATTGACGGTTCGCGAACCTCCTGCAGGATACCCATGAAAGACCTGATGCGCCCACTCACGCTTTGCCTCGTACTTTCCATCCTTGCCTCTTGCGGCGGAGCGGATGCGCCCGGCCTCGAATCGAGTGACGGGCAAGCACAGCAGGTCGCGCCCGACGCTGCCGGTGCCGATGCCGTCGAACCGGACGGCGCCAGCGCGGAAGCGTTCGATGCCTTCGTTCAGTCGCTGATCGACGAGATGCTGCGGCGCTCCCCGGAATGGGCGATCTACGAAGGACGCTACGAGAACGCCGGTGAGGTGACCATTCCCGATGCAGAGCACCGCGAGCAGGAGCTCGAGTTCATCGAGCGCTCGCTCGACCGGCTCGGGGAATTCGATCGAGACGCCTTGCCCGTCGACCGGCAGACCGACCACGATCTGCTGGTCAACCGCCTCGAGTCTGCCCGTTTCTATACCGAGACCTTGCGCAACTGGGAATGGCAGCCGTCCCGCTACAACGTCGCAGGCCCCCTGAGTATCCTGCTCAACACCGAGTTCGCCCCCTTGCCGGAGCGCCTGGCACTGATTCGCGACCGGCTCGAACAGGTGCCCGCGTACTACCAGGCGGCACGCGAAAGCCTGGGCACGCCGACGCTGGAACACACCGAGCTGGCCGTAAGCCAGAATCGCGGCGGCTTGAGCGTGCTGGCCGACATCCGCGACAGCGCCGCCGAAGCGGAGCTGGACCCGGACCTGTCGGCGTCGCTTTCGGAAGCCCTCGCCGGCGCTGAAATCGCCGTCAACGACTGGGTCGGCTGGCTCGAGACGCGACAGGCCCAACTCGAGGCCTCGGGCGAGGCACGTTCGTTCCGCCTGGGTGAAGCGCTTTACGAGCGGAAGTTCGCGCACGACATCCAGGCCGACTTTACGGCGGCCGAGCTCTATCAGCGCGCGCTGTCGGAGAAGGAGCGCCTTCTCGAGGAGATGGACGACTACACCGAGCAACTGTGGCCGAAGTACTTTGCCGATGAGGCAATGCCCGAGGATCGTCTCGCGCGCATCGGCCGAATGATCGATCGGCTCTCCGAGGAGCATGTTGCAGTCGAGGATTTCGTCGACGAAATTCGACGGCAGATGCCCGAGCTGGCCGAGTTCGTGCGCGAGAAGGACCTGCTCGACCAGGATCCGGACAAACCGCTGGTGGTTCGCGAAACACCCGAGTACATGCGCGGCACCGGCGCCATCGCCTCGGTCAGCGCCCCCGGGCCGTTCAACCCCGACGCGGACACCTACTACAACGTCACCCCGCTGGAGACCTACGGCGAGGAGCTGGCGGCCAGCTACCTGCGCGAGTACAACGACTGGATGCTGCAGATCCTCAACATACACGAGGGTATTCCGGGCCACTACACGCAGCTGTTGCACGCCAACAAGTCGCCCAGCCTGGTCAAGAGCCTGTTCGGCAACGGCGCGATGGTCGAGGGCTGGGCGGTTTATGCCGAGCGCATGATGCTGGAAGCCGGCTGGGGTGACGACGAGCCCGAACTCTGGCTGATGCACGGCAAGTGGCTGCTGCGCGTGACGCACAACGCGATTCTGGACTATGCCGTACATGTCCGCGGCATGGAGCGGGACGAGGCGGTCGGCATGATGCGCGAGGAGGCCTTCCAGGAGAACTCCGAGGCCACCCAGAAGTGGCGCCGGCTGACGCTCAGCCAGGTCCAGTTGACTTCCTACTATGCCGGCTATGCCGCGATCTACGAGTTGCGCGAGCGGCTGAAGGACGAGAAGGGCGAGGCGTTCGACCTCAAGGCCTTTCACAACGAGTTTCTGAGCTACGGTTCGGCGCCGGTCGATACGATTGCCGATCTGATGACCGAAGCGGACTGATCGCAAGCTGCCCCGGGGTTCCGGGGACGGGAGGGGAAAACATGTCGAGCCTGGACGCCTACACGCTGGCAGTCGTGTCGGCTCTTGCCGCCTTTTTCATGGCGGTTACCATGGCCGGTATCTATCTGGCGGGCAACCGCGAACGCGCGATTGCCGACTGGGCGCTGGCGGGATTGCTCTTCAGCGCCGGCCATGTCATGGGCAACCTGGCCATGGCCGGCAGCAATCTCCTGGAAACCCGGGTGATCATCGCCATGGGCAATACCAGCATCCTGGTCGCCTATGGATTGATCCTGCTGGGGGTCCAGCAGCACCTGGGGCTTCGCCGGTCCTCGACGGTCGTTCTCGCGCTGGCCCTGGCCGCACTGGCAGGCGGTCTGTGGTGGCCGGGCATGTATGCCAACACGGGGCTGCGGGTCATGCTCTTTGCGCTGGTCTACCTGCTCCTGGGGATTGTCAGCGCCGTGCTGCTGTGGCGAGCCGGCAACCGGATGCTGGCCAGTTATCGCCGGGCGGTGGCGCTGGTCATCCTGGGCAACGCGATACTCATGCTGGTGCGCGCGTTCTACATCCTGCTCGGCCACGGTGAGTCCACCGGCGCCGGTGCCGTCAATGTCATGGTGCCGGCATTCCTGTCGTCCATGCTTTTCTACATGGCGCTCAACGTGGCCCTGGCCCTGATGCTCTTCCGGCGCAAGGAAGAGCATCTGCGCTACATGGCCCGGCACGACGCCCTGACCGGTCTGTTGAACCGCTACTCGCTCGATGAGTACGCAGCAAGGGAGGTCGCCCGCGTCGAGCGCGGTGAGCATGATCTGTCGATCGTGGTCCTCGACCTGGACGACTTCAAGCAGGTCAACGATCAGCACGGCCACGCCGCCGGTGACCAGGTGCTGGTTCAGGCGGCCAGCCGCGTGCGCGAGATCATTCGCGAAGCCGACATCGCGTTTCGGGTTGGTGGCGAGGAGTTCCTGGTCCTGTTGCCCGGTGCAAGCACGGCGGTCGCGAAGCAGGTGGCCGAGCGCCTCCGGCGTGCCCTGGTGGACGTGCCCTTCGAGTGCCTGGGTCGGACGATGACCGTCTCGACCAGTGTCGGCGTGGTGACCTTCGATCCACTCGTTGACGACTGGGAGCGCTTGCTCAGACGGGCCGACCAGGCCCTCTACCGGGCGAAGGCCAACGGACGTGACCGGGTTGAAATCGCCCCGCCACACGAGCCACTCGACGGCATCGCCTGAGTTTTCAGCCCGAGGGCGATCTCCTTCAATGGTGTTCGATCAGGGAGCGCAGCAGCTCGGTCTTTTCGGCCAGCAGCCGCTCGTCGGCGCGTGTTTCCACGTTCAGGCGGATCACCGGCTCGGTATTCGACGCGCGCAGGTTGAATCGCCAGCGCTCGAACGACAGGCTGATGCCGTCGGTCCGGTCGATGCTCGGTTGGTCGGACTCGAAATGCCGCAGAACGCGATCGAGGACGGTTTCGGTGTCCTCGACGGTGAAGTTGATCTCGCCGCTGCAGGGAAAGGCGCGAATACGCTCGTCCACCAGTTCGGCCAGCGACTTGCCGGTTGCATGAATTCGTTCGAGCAGGAGCAGCCAGGGAATCATGCCCGAATCACAGTAGCTGAAGTCCCGGAAGTAGTGATGTGCGGACATCTCGCCGCCGTAGAGGGCGTTCTCGGAACGCATGCGCTCTTTGATGAAGGCGTGGCCGCTCTTGTTGACCAGCGCGTCACCGCCGGCATCGGCCACTTCGGCGAGCGTGTTCCAGGTCAGTCGAGGATCGAGAACGATCTTCTCACCCGGTGATCTTTCAAGCAGCTGCCGCGCGAACAGGCCAACGAGGTAGTAACCCTCGACGAACCGCCCGGTGTTGTCGAAGAAAAAGCAGCGGTCGAAATCACCGTCCCAGGCGACGCCCAGGTCAGCGCCGGCCTCGATGACCGCCCGCGAGGTTTCCTCGCGATTTTCGGGCAGCAGGGGATTGGGAACGCCGTTGGGGAATGTCCCGTCGGGCTCGTGATGGATGCGGGTCACCTCCAGCGGCAGGCCTTCGGCAATGGCGTCGAACGCCGGTCCGGCACAGCCGTTGCCGGCATTGACGACGATCTTCGTGGGACCGATGCGGTCGCTGTCGACGAAGGCGCGCGCACGGCGAACATAGCCGTCGAACACCGCCAGGTGCTGATGCTGGCCGGGATCGTCGACCGTCACCGGCTCCATGCCAGCGGCAAGCAGCGCCTCCATTTCCTTCAGGCCGGTGTCGGCACTGATCGGGATGGCTTGCTCGCGAACCATCTTCATGCCGTTGTAGTCGGCCGGGTTATGGCTGGCGGTGATCATGATGCCGCCGCCCATGCCCTCGAGAGACGCGGCGTGGTAGACCAGCTCGGTGCCGCACAGGCCGATGTCGCGCGTGTCGACGCCGGCCCGGTTGAGTCCGCGCGCCAGGGCGGCTGCCAGGGACTGGCTGGACAAGCGCATGTCGAAACCGATGGCGACCGGGCCCTGCGGCTGCACGACTCGTGCAAAGGCCTGTCCGATCAGGAAGCTGCGCTCCTCGTCGAGCTGGTCGGGAACGCGCCCGCGGATGTCGTACGCCTTGAACGGTGAGTTGGAAAGTTTCTGCATAACGCCTCTGCCGTAAAACTCGGCTGAAATCGTACACGATGTTGGTTTCAGGATTCAGATTTCCGACCACCGGCCACCGACCACAGACTTGCGCGCGGGACGCCGGGCGCTAGAATGGACGCAACCCGGCTCGCCTAAGGAGGTGGCCATGCTGACCCGATCTTTCCACTTCACGGATGCCGATGGACGGCCGCGGTCCTACCGTGACCGCAAGCGCGTGCTCTGGCTGCTCTCGGTTGTCTATCCGCTGTCGCCGGTCATTGCCGTTGCGTTGCATGCGACGACCGGCAGCGAGTGGATGCTGGCCCTGCCTATCCTGTTCACCTACGGCCTGGTGCCGCTGCTCGATGTTCTCGTGGGCGAGGATCGCAGCAATCCGCCCGAGCAGACGGTCGCAGAGCTGGAGGGCGATCGCTATTACCGGGTTCTCACCTGGTTGACCGTGCCGCTGCACGTTGTCGCCTTGATCGTGGCGGTGGCATGGGCCTCTACCCAGGGCCTGAGTCCCATCGGCTGGTTGAGCCTGGCGGTGGTGGCCGGCCTGGCTTCCGGGCTGGCGGTCAATACGGCCCACGAGATGGGGCACAAGCACACCGCGGTCGAGCAATGGCTGAGTCGGCTGGCCCTGGCCGTTCCCGGCTACGGGCATTTCACGGTGGAGCACAACTTCGGTCACCACAAGCATGTGGCCACGCCGGAAGACTGTGCCAGCGCGCGCATGAACGAATCGATCTATCGTTTCGCGCTGCGCGAAATGCCGGGCGGGCTGCTGCGTGCCTGGCGAATCGAGCGCCGACGCCTCGCGCGACGTGGTCGTGCTGTTTGGGGCCCGCACAACACCATTCTCCAGTCCTGGCTGATGACCCTGTTGCTGCAGGGCACGCTGGTGGTCTGTTTCGGCTGGCTGGCGCTGGCTTTCCTGTTGATCCACAACCTTGTGGCCTGGTTCCAGCTGACCAGCGCCAATTACGTCGAGCACTACGGCCTGTTGCGCGGCAAGACCGAAAGCGGGGACTACGAGCGCTGCCGACCGCATCATTCCTGGAACAGCAATCACGTCTTTTCCAACCTTTTGCTGTTCCATCTCGAGCGTCACGCCGACCACCACGCCAATCCCACGCGGCGCTATCAATCCCTGCGCCATTTCAAGGATCTGCCCGAGCTGCCGACCGGCTACTCCGGAATGTTCCTGCTCGCCTACTTCCCGCCGCTGTGGTTCCGGGTCATGAATCCCCGGCTGCTGGCCCTGCCGCACGTCGACGGCGACCTCGCGCGGGTCAACCGTTGAGCCTTGCAATGTTCCGCGAAGCTGTGCAGTTCCTGATCTACCTGCTGGAGGGGATCGGCATCCTGGTGATCGTGGCCGGCTTCCTGGTGGCGACGCTGATGTGGCTACGCCATCTGCTGGACCGCTCAATGCACCAGAACTACGTCGCCTATCGCCGCCAGAGCGTGCGCGGGCTCATCCTCGGCCTGGAGTTCCTGGTTGCCGCCGACATCATCAAGACCGTGGCTGTCGACTACACCCTGGACAGCGTACTGATGCTCGGCATGATCGTCCTCATCCGCAGTTTCCTGGTCTACACGCTGCACCTGGAAATGCGGAACCACGCTGACTAGTATTTGCTAGCGCCCCTCGACCCATGCGATCGCCGACTGAAGTAGTTCGCGACTGTTGGCGAGATCGAGCTTGCGTTTGATATTGGCGCAGTGGGTCTCCACGGTCTTGGTGCTCACGCAGAGTCTTTCGGCGATTTCCTGGTTGGTGTACAGAAGACCGAGCAGTTTGAAGACCTCCGACTCGCGCCGGGTCAGCAGCAGGTTTTTCGGTTGCAGGCTCCTGGGGATGGGACAGTCCTTGCAGGCCCCGGCGCCCAGGCCGCGCCGCTCGCAATCGACCATCAGGCTCAAGTAGTACTTCAGGCGCGATTCCGGTGCCCGGGCCGGGAAGAAGCCACAGGCATCCTGTTCTTTTACCGGCAGGGTGCTCCCGGCGTGCCGACGCTCGGAAACCATGATCAATTTGGGATTCTGTCGCCCCTGCGAAAGGCTGGGCACGATCTGGGGCGCCAACTCGACATCGAGGACCAGGATATCAATGCGGCCCCGCCTGACTGAGTCGAGGGCTTGTGCGGGCGACTGCATCTGAACATGAACGTCCTCACGCCTGATCTCTGTGAGTGCTTGTTGCAGTCCGCGCGCAAAGATCTCGCTGTTGATCAGGATCGATACCTGAATGGCGGAATCGTGCATGCTCCCCTTTCTTTTCCTGAATTAGAAAAGTTGCATATCATGGCATGCATCCCGCGGGGATGAAAATCAGGGGATCCCCGATAGACAGGCTTGCGTGAAGGCATCAATGATAGTCCCCGAACAGCAAAAGGGGTCTGCATCGCATGTTTGAGGAAGTGAGGCGGGGACGCTGTCGGAGGATACAAGCGCCCACTCTTGGGCCTTACGGGCCGCCCCCTGATCCGTTCGGCAGGGATGAGCGATTCGGTTCGGGGTTGCGGACACCTGCTTGCAACGCCGTTTGACGTGTCGAGGGGAAATCGGGGGATCGCCTATGCATTACTCAAGCAACAAAGACGTCGGAATGTGCGGCACGCAGCGTGCCGGTCGCGGAATGCCAAGTAACGTGGCCCGCTACGCTGCCAGCGATTGTCTGCTTGGGAGTCTTCGAAAAGCGCTGAAGCAACCGGGCGTGACCTGCCTCGAGATCCGGGATCAAGGGCGTATCTGGCTCGATCCGGACAGCGCTCGGTACGCTGCCGAAATCGATTCCCCGCCGGCGTTTTTCTCCATGCCCGAGGCCGCGCTGAAGCTGTCAAGTCGGCGGGCCTTGAACACGGACGGGCTGGTTCGACCGGTGGATGAGTTGCTCTATCAGTCGGCCTGGTACGGGCCGGAGAATGCACTGCTGGAAGACTGCCACCCCTTCGATGTCATCCAGCTTCGCTACTGGCCCAACTTCACCCGTCTGCCCCACACCCGCCACGTTCTGCTTTTGTCTTCACTGTTGTCGCGTCGCCCTACCAGTCTGACTTTCGCTTATCGGATGATGCGGATTCCGGAGGCCGATGCCCTGCGTTTCTACAGCGCGGTGACTGCGGCCGGCTATGTCCGGACGATCAGCGCGCAACCGAAAGCAGACGCAGGCGACGGCCTGTCTGAATCCGCGGAAGCGGCCCCAGCCGGGAGCTTCTGGTCGCGACTGTTCGATCGCATTTCGGGCTTGTAGTCATGGGAAGCCAGCTGCACAAGATTCTGTTTGCCGGACCAGTGGGCGCTGGCAAGACAACGGCGATCGCCGCAGTCAGTGACTCGCCGGTGATCCACACCGACGCGCGTGCCAGCGACGAGGTCGTCGAGCGCAAGCAGAGTACGACCGTGGCCATGGACTACGGCACCTTGCAGATCGACCCGAACCTCACCATCCAGCTGGTCGGCACGCCGGGTCAGGCGCGCTTTGATTTCATGTGGGAGATCCTCGCGCATGGCGCCATCGGCGTGGTTGTCCTGGTTGACAACGCGCGCCCGAACCCCCTCGAGGACATGGCTTTCTACCTCGAGGCATTCGGAGAGTTGCTCGAGCGCCGCGGTGCGGCCGCGGTGGTGGGTGTCACCCGTTGCGATATCGCCTCCCGGCCGGATCTGGCCGACTACCGCGAGGAGCTCGAGCGCCTCGGGCGGCGCTTGCCGGTTTTCGAGGTTGACGCGCGCGAGCGCGAGGACGTCAAGGTGGTTCTGCTGGCTCTGGCCGCCGAGCTCACTCCGGCGATACACCGGCGGCAACCGGCATGATGCCTGAGCTGCAGTCCAACGATCGCGGATCACCGGTGCTCTGGCTGCAGGGGTTCGGCGCCGGCTACGGCGAGCGCGTGGTGCTGGCCGAGATCGATCTCGAGATATCCGACAGCGGTCTGGTCGCCCTGATGGGACCGACCGGGGTTGGCAAGTCGACGCTGTTGCGCACGATCTGCGGCCTGGCTCAGCAGAACGCCAGTTTCAAGACCTGGGGCGAAATGCGCTACCGGGGTTTGATGCCAGGCGAGTCCGGCTGGCCGAGCCTGGTGGTCCAGGATGCCCGCCTGCTGGTCTCGACCGTCCAGGAGAACCTGGTTGGCGGACTGCCCGATCGCTCCAGTCTGACGCTTCCGGAGCAGCGAAAGGCGCTCGGGCTTGCCCTCGATCGCCTGGGCTGCAGCGAGCTGATGCAATGCCTCGAACAGCCGGTGGTCGATCGCACGCTGACCGACCAGCGCATGATCGCGATCCTGCGGCAGTGCCTGGGCGATCCGCCGGTGCTGTGCGTGGATGAACCCGCCGTGGGGCTGGATGGCTCGGGCGCGGAACGGGTTCTTGGCCTGCTGCGACGAATAGCCGACCAGCGGCCCGTGCTGATGGCGACGCACCACCAGGGCCAGGCGCGATCGCATGCCGATCGTGTCGTGCTGCTCGTCAGTGGACGCATCGGCGAGCAGGCGCCGGCGGCGAGCTTCTTTGCCGGACCGTCCAGCGACGCCGGTCGTGAGTTCATCCGCCTGGGTACCTGTTCCAGTCCCAGCCCCGACATTGCCTCCGACGTGCTCGATGACGAGACACCGCCGCCACCGCCGCTGCCTGATCAGGCCCGGTGCGCGATGAGCGCCTGGGCCGGTCCGCGCGGATTCGTTTGGCTCGAGCCGGGACGGCTCGCGGGTACACCCCGGCCCGGCGTTGTCAACGAGGTTGAGCAGGATCTCGACGCGCTCGTCCGCGTCGGTGTCACCCGGCTGCTGACGCTGCTGGAGGCTCCGCTCGACTGCGATGCCGAGCTGTCCCACCGCGGGATGCAGGCCATTCACGTGCCCGTCGACGATATGACCGCGCCGACCATTACCCAGGCGGTGACTTTCTGCCGCCAGATCTGGCGATGGCTGCAACAGGGCGAAGTGGTTGCCGTCCACTGCCACGCCGGGCACGGTCGCACGGGTACGGCGCTGGCCGCCTGGTGCGTCTGGCGGGGCATGTCGGCGGTCGATGCCATCGACAGCCTGCGCAGCATCGAGCGCCGCTGGATCCAGTCCCGCGAGCAGGTCGAGTTCCTCGAACGATTCGAAAGCTTCATGCAAGGGTCCGGACGCTCGCCGAATGGCTGCAGTCCGGGCCAGCGTGATTCGGTGTAAACCAGAAACCCAACCAACCATCAATGAGAGTACCCATGTCCGATTTCGATTCAGCCCTGCAGCAAGCCGTTCAGAGCATTCCCGAGTGTCTTGCCGCCGGCTACGTGGATCTCGATTCGGGGATGCTGATCGGCATCAAGACCGTTGATTCACACCCGGACGAGGTCATGGACATGTTGGCTGCCGCGACGGCGGAAATGTTCCAGGGGCCCAACGTTGTCGCCATCGAGCGCATCTTCAAGAAGGCCCGGGGCGTCGAGGATGACGGTTCACACTATTTCCAGGAAATGATCGTCAACAGCGACAACCTGATTCACTTTTTCATGCGGGCAAAGAGCTCCGCCGATCAGGTTGCCTGCTTTGTCTGTCGTCGCTCGGCCAACCTCGGCATGGTCGTCACCAAGGCGCGCCAGGCCATGGCGACGGTCGAGGCCGCGGCCTGAAGCGTTCGGGACGGGTGGTCGAGTCCGGCCCGGGCTTCCGGGCCGTCAGTCATTCAACTCGGGAGTTCTAGCATTGGATCACGGAGCTGCCAATCAGCCGACCCGGGTCGAGCATCCGAGCGCTACGCGAGTCCGCTCCATTCTGCGTGGACTCATGGGCTCGACCGGCGGCAGCGTCGATGCCGCGGCCGCGATTACCGGTGACGGCATGGTCATCGCCTCGGTGCTGCAGGAAGGCGTCGACGCCGATCGCTTCGCCGCCATGTCCGCTTCGCTGCTGGCCCTGGCTGAACGCGAAATCGACGAGATTCAGCGCGGGCGTCTCCGGCAGCTGCTGATCGAAGGCACCGAAGGCGCCGTGCTGCTGGTACAGGCCGGGACTGACGCGGTCCTCGCCGTTTCGGCCGAGCCGGGGGCGCTCATGGGCAAGGTGTTCCTGGATGCGCGTCGGGCCGCCACCGCGCTCCAGGACTGTCTGGCTTCGGCAAAGTGAGGCACAGCACGCAGGTCCGCTATCGGCAGCAGTCGGTCGAAGTTCGTACCGGCGAAACCCTGCTGTCGGCATTGCTGCGCCAGGGGCTCCCGGTGCGCTATTCATGTCGGGCAGGCGCCTGTCATACCTGTCTGATGCGGGCGACGAAGGGCCGGCCGCCGGAAGATGCCTGCAGGGGGCTGCCGTCAGCCCAGGTCGAGCAGGGCTACTTTCTGCCCTGCCTATGCCGGCCGACCGAGCCGCTCGAGGTCGAGCAGCCCTCGCTGCCGCGGCGGGCGACCCGCTGCGAGGTCCTCGGGGCCGACATGGTCGCGCCCGACGTCATCGAGGTCTTGCCGCCGACTGGAGACGCGACCGACGGGGGGCGCGAGCGGCGGGCGCCGCCCCGGGATCCCGAGCTCTGGCGCAGGCTGGGCAATGGCCGTGTGCTGCGCGAAGTGCTACGCGATTTCTACGATATCGCCTTCGAGGATGAGCATCTCGGCCCGTACTTCCAGGACGTGACCCGCCAGCGACTGCGCGAGAAACAGTACTCGTTTCTTCGTAGCCTGATGCTGGGAACGCGGGACTACATGGGCCAGCGTCCGCGCAATGCCCACCACTGGATGGTGATTCCGGGCTGGTTGTTCGACTATCGGCTGGAATTGATGGAACAGTGCATGCGTGATCACGGCCTGACCGAACCCTGGGTCGGGCGCTGGCACGCACTGGAAGACTTTTTTCGCGGCGATATCGTCAAGCAGGCCCCCTGGCCGCGCCGCATCGGGGAAAGCGATGTTCTCCTCGACGGGCTCGAGGAGGCTGTGCTCGAGGATGGCGGCTGTTGTGATGGTTGCGAGCGGATCATAGAGCGGGGCGAGCTTGTCAGTTTTCAGCTGCGCGAAGGAAGTCTCTACTGCGGTGATTGCAGGCGGCTTTCCTCGAAGGCCGTGGCGCTCGGTCGTCCGCGTGATGGCGATGCAAATGGGTGACTTCGGGCTGCTCCAGGGCGTTCCCCAGCGCAGCTGGCAGGCCCTGATGCAGATCGATTCGGTGGCTTTCGTCCACGTGGACCTGGATGGCCGCATCCGGCATGCCAACGCCGGCGTATCGCGCATTTTCGGCTACCCGCCCGGGCAGCTGATCGGGCAATCGATCGAGGTGCTGTTGCCCGGGGCGCTGAGAGAGCGGCACGCGGGGTACCTGTCCGACTACATCAGGCGTCGCGCTGCCGGGCGGGTCCGGGCTTCGCCGATCGTGCGCCAGACCCGGCATTTTCCACGCGAGCTGCGGTCGCCGGATGGCGAGTTCCTGCGATTCTCGGCCGTCGCTTCGGACGGGCGGGCGGTCCCCATCACACTGACTGTCAATGAAGTTCACGCCGCATCGGGCGAGCTCGCCGGCTTCGTCGGGATGATGGTTGATTGCTCGGATGAATACGCCTTGCAGGAGCGTGTTCGTCACCAGGCGCTGCATGACGAGGCCACCGGCCTGCTCAACTGGCGCGGGCTTCACGATGCGGTGGTCAGGCTCGACCGCAACAATCGGCAGGCCCGTCGCGACGACGGGCATACTTTGCTGAACATCGACATCGATCACTTCTCCGCGCTTGCTTTCGAGTGCAAGGCCGTGGCTGATCATGCCATCGTCCTGACCGCTCGCTGGCTGCGCGATCGGGTCGAAGGCTGGGGTCCGGCGCGGCGGGGGCTGGTGGCGCGACATTTCAGCGCCACGGAGTTCCTGGTCCACCTGGCCGAGATGAGCCATGAAGGTGCAAGCGAGCTCGCCGAGGCCCTGAGGGCGGATTTCTGCAGCCTCAATCTCGGTACCGACATCAATCCCTTTTACACGACGCTCAGCATTGGCGTGGCGCGAGCGGATGCCGGCATGACGCTCGACTACCTGCTCGCCCGGGCCGTCAACGCCTGTCATATCGCCCGGGTGCGCGGACACGATCGCGTCATCGTGGCTGCTGAACAGGATTCGCAAGTCTACGCGCTGGGTCACGAGATCCGGCATGCGATGCGGGCCGGACGCATCGATGTGCATGCTCAGCGACTCGTTCCGCTGAGCCGGCTACACGAGGGCGAAGAATCGCCGAGGCTGCATTTCGAGGTGTTGTGTCGCCTGCGGGACCGCAGGGGTGAGCGGATCGATCCGGGGCGGGTTTTCCTGGCGGCCGAGAAGCTCGGCCTGGCGGTCGCGCTGGATCTGCACATGATCGGCCGGGTGCTCGGTACGCTGGACCGTCACCGCACTTGCACGGCGGCGTTAGCGCAATGCTCGATCAACCTGTCGGGCATTACCCTCTCGAGTGAGTCCGCCTTCGCCGAGATCAGAAGGCTCATCCGAGTCCACGGAACCGATCCCGGGAAGCTGTGTTTCGAGATCACCGAAAGCTCTCGCATTTGCGACCGGCAAGTGGCCTTGTGCAACGTGCGACAGTTGCGGGCGATGGGCTGCCGCATCGCGCTCGACGATTTCGGCAGCGGCTACTCCAACTATCAGAGCCTGATTCAGTGGCCGATCGACGTCATCAAGATCGATGGCAGCTACGTTAGCCGGATACTCGAGGCAGGCGCGCTCAAAACCGATATCGAGGGCATGATCGCTTCGGCCAAGGCCCGGGGAATCGAAATCGTCGCCGAATACGTCGAAACGGAGTCAGTGACTCGCGCACTTCAACAGATGGGGGTCGACTTCGCCCAGGGTTATCGTTTTCATCGAGCCGAGCCGATCGAGCGGCTGCTGCGCCGTCTGGATACTTGTGCCAACGGTCCGGGTTGATCGATGGTCAGGTGCCAACGATTGCTTCATGCCGCGCAGGGCGCGGCATGAAGGCGACTCCGGCTGGTGCGTTTCAGAAGCGCAGCCCGATTGCGGTCGAGAATACCCAGGGGTCGATGTCGGCCTTGATGCGGCTGGCCAGGTCGACTTCGAAGCCGTCGCCGTCGATCGTTGTCGAGCGCAGTTCCGCGTCGGCCTCGATGTCGATCCAGCGCAGGTCGAAGTTGACGAACCAGGCGTCGTTGAGCGCGACGTCGGCACCCAGCTGCAGCGCGATACCGAAGGAGTCGTCGATCGACATGTCGGTGCTTCCACCGGCGTAGTCGGTGCCGAGCGCGGCGTTGGACGTGCCGATGATGCCCTGGTGCAGGGCTTCGGTCGTCTGCTCGTCGAAGAACTTGGTGTAGTTCAGGCCCACGCCGGCGTAAGGTCGGAATGTCTGGTCGGGGCGGAAGTGATACTGCAGGCTCAGGGTGGGCGGCAGGTGCTTGGTGCTGCCGAGCTTGCCCAGACCCGCCAGGGCGCCGTCGCCTTTGACGCTGTGGCTGAACGGCCAGGCGGCGAGCAGCTCCACGCCCAGGCGATCACTGGCCATGTAGGTGAAGTTCACCACGGGCCGGATGTCTTCGTCGACATCGATCTGGTAGGTGTCGAGCTCGATGCCCTCGAACACGAGGTTCTGGCTGTCGACGTCGGGCGAGACGTAGCCGAGCCCGAGCCGGACCAGCCAGTCGCCCTGCGACTGCGCCATGGCGTCAAGGGAAAACAGGGCCAGTGCGGCCACGATCAGGGTTTTCTTGTGGTTCATTCTGGTGCCTCCATCGGCGGTTAGGGGTCTGTGACGAAGCGCAGTCTATGCTCGGTCGGCCGGTGCGAAATTGACTGGCATCAACTTTGCGAGAATCCCCGCTGGCGGCTGGCGTGGACGAGTTGGTGATACCATTGCAGCGCTGCCCAATCCGGAATTTTCGCCCCATGTTCGACAAGACTTTCACCATTGCCGGGTTCGATGAGGAACTGACTTCCGCGATGCGTTCGGAAGAGCGCCGCCAGGAGGAACACATCGAGCTGATTGCCTCGGAAAACTACGCCAGCCCGCGCGTGATGGAAGCCCAGGGCTCGGTGATGACCAACAAGTACGCCGAGGGCTACCCGGGCAAGCGCTACTACGGTGGATGCGAGTTCGTCGATATCGCCGAAAACCTCGCCATCGAGCGCGTCAAGAAGCTGTTTGGCGCCGGCTACGCCAACGTCCAGCCGCACTCGGGTTCGCAGGCCAACCAGGCCGTCTACCTGGCCCTGCTCGAGCCGGGCGATACGATCCTCGGCATGGACCTGTCCGAGGGTGGGCACCTGACCCACGGCGCCAAGGTCAACTTTTCCGGCAAGCTGTTCAATGCCGTCCACTACGGCCTGGACCGCCAGACGGGCGAGATCGACTATGCGCAGATGGCCGAGCTGGCGCGCGAGCACAAGCCGAAGATGCTCATCGGTGGCTTTTCGGCTTACTCGCGCGTGGTCGACTGGGCGAAGATGCGACAGATCGCCGACGAGGTCGGTGCCTGGTTCATGGTCGATATGGCGCATGTCGCCGGACTGATCGCCGCCGGTGTTTATCCCAACCCGGTACCGCATGCCCATGTCGTGACGTCCACGACCCACAAGACCCTGCGCGGTCCCCGCGGCGGCATCATCCTGGCGGCCGGCGATGACGAGAAGCTGGTCAAGAAGTTTCAGTCACTGGTGTTCCCCGGCTGCCAGGGCGGGCCGCTGATGCACGTCATCGCCGCCAAGGCGGTGGCTTTCAAGGAAGCGCTCGAACCGGGCTTCAAGGGCTACCAGCAACAGGTCGTCGATAACGCGCGCGCGATGGCCGAGGTCATCATCGAGCGGGGTTACAAGGTCGTTTCCGGCGGCACCGACAACCACCTGTTCCTGATCGACCTGATCGACGCCGATATCACCGGCAAGGACGCCGAGGCTGCCCTGGGCCGGGCCAACATCACGGTCAACAAGAACACCGTGCCGGGCGAGCCGCGCTCGCCCTTCGTCACCTCCGGCCTGCGGATCGGAACCCCGGCGTGCACCACGCGCGGGTTCACCGAGGACGACAGCCGCGAGCTGGCCGGCCTGATCTGCGACATCCTTGACAACATGGGGGATGAGGCCGTGGAGTCGCGGGTGAAGGAGGCGGCGCTGAAGCTGTGTCGGAAGTATCCGGTTTATGGTTAACCGAGGTTTCAGGTTTCAGGTTTCAGGTTTCAGGCGGCAGCTGCGGGCATTGCGGGGCGGCCTGGCCGCGGAAGCAACGTGCCGGTCTGAAACTCATGACTCCCCAAGCTCGAGCAGCATTCAGGCCACGAAAGAACTAGCCATTCGGTTTGCAACGCGGGTTCGCGGCGCAGCCGCCCCGCATCGCTTAGCGGCCGCCGCCCTGAAACCTGAACCCTTAAACCTGAAACCTTCTTAACCTCCATGTGGTGCCCCTTCTGCAATCACACCGATACCCGCGTGGTCGACTCGCGGCTGGCTTCCGACGGTTTCCAGATCCGCCGGCGTCGTGAGTGTGCCGCTTGCGGGGCGCGTTTCAATACGCTCGAGACCCCGGCGCTCAAGGCGCCCAACGTGATCAAGTCCGACGGTTCGCGCGAGGCATTCGACGAAGACAAGCTCAGGCGCGGCATGCTCAAGGCGCTGGAGAAGCGGCCGGTCGAGACCCAGCTGGTCGAGCGCGCCATTCGCAAGCTGGTGCGGGAGGTGCGCACGCTCGAGGAATCCGAGATTTCGAGCCAGCAGCTGGGCGACTGGGTCGCCGCCGAGCTGTCCCGGCTCGACAAGGTCGCCTACGTTCGTTTCGCCTCGGTCTACCGTCGCTTCGAGGACGTCCAGGCTTTCCGCGAGGAAATCGAGAAGCTCGAACGCGACAACCCGGGCATCATCGATCGCCGCCAGATTCCGCTGCTGGATGAAGACGAGCGATGATGGTGTGCTTGCGGATTGGATAATGTCTTTCACCGCCGACGATCACGGATTCATGGCCGAAGCGCTCCGTCTCGCCGAGAAGGGGCGGTTGACGGCCGATCCGAATCCGGCGGTCGGCTGCGTGATCGTCAGCGAGGGCGTGGTCGTTGGACGCGGCTGGCATCGGGTCGCCGGCGAGCCGCATGCCGAAACCCTGGCCCTGCAGGAAGCCGGGGCGCGTGCGCGCGGGGCCACCGCCTACATCACGCTCGAGCCCTGCAGTCATCACGGCCGCACGCCGCCCTGTGCCCGTGCCCTGGTCGAGGCCGGCGTGACCGCCGTGATTTCGGCCATGCCCGATCCCGACCCGCGGGTGGCCGGCAGCGGCCACGACCTGCTGGCCCGCGCCGGCGTCATCGTGCGCACGGGGCTGATGGAGTCGGTTGCGAGCGAACTCAATCGCGGCTTTGTCAGCCGGCATCAACGCGGCCGCCCCTGGGTTCGCGTCAAGCTGGCCACCAGCCTGGACGGCTTCACTGCCGGCCCGGACGGTCGCTCGCAGTGGATTACCGGGGAGTCGGCGCGGGCCGATGTGCAGCAGTGGCGGGCGCGGGCTTCGTGCATTCTCACCGGCATCGGTACCGTCCTGGCCGACGACCCGCGGTTGAACGTTCGCCTGAGCGGTTTCGATCGCCCGCTGCTGCGCCTGGTGGTGGATTCGAGGGCGCGCCTGCCCGACGGCCTGCGCCTGGCCAGCCTGCCCGGTCCGCTGGTCGTTGCTACCTGCGCCGAGCCGCGCGCGGTCGAGGGCGTGACCTGGTGGCAGCTGCCGCCGGACCTGTCGGGTCGCGTCAGTCTGCCGGCGCTGATGGGGCGCCTGGCCGAGCGTGATATCAATACCGTTCATGTCGAGGCCGGGCCGACTCTCTCCGGCGCCCTGGTCGCCTCCGGGCTGGCCGATGAACTCCTGATCTACCAGGCGTCCTGCCTGATCGGCCGCGGGCGGCCGCTGCTCGAACTGCCGGGGATGGAAAAATTCGATGATCGCCTCCACCTTGACCTGATCGACGAGCGCCGGCTCGGCCCGGACCGTCGATTTCTCTACCGTCGGACCTCCTGAGAGTTCAGCCATGTTCACCGGAATCGTCCAGGCCGTTGGAACGGTCAGCCGGATCACGCCCGCCGAGGCGGGTTGCCGCATGCGAATCGACTGCGCCGAGCTTGCCCCGGGCGCCTGGCGGGAGGGCGACAGCGTGGCCGTGGCCGGCTGCTGCCTGACTGCCCTGGCCATCGATCAGGCGGGGTTTTCCGCCGACCTTTCGGCCGAAACGCTCGAGCGCACCAGCCTGGGCGGCCTGGAAAGCGGCGCTCCGGTCAACCTCGAACCCGCCCTGGCCGTCGGTGATCGTCTCGGCGGCCACCTGGTCAGCGGTCACGTCGACGGGCTGGCCGAGGTGGTCTCGATCCGGCCGGCCGGCGAAAGCCGCATCTTCCGGTTTCGGGTGCCCGAAGCCCTGGCGCGATTCATCGCCGAGAAGGGTTCGGTCACGCTCGACGGCGTGAGCCTGACCGTCAACGCCGTCGACGGGCGGGCGTTCGAAGTCAACCTGATTCCCCACACCCTGGCCGTGACCACACTGGGCCGGCTCGAGCCCGGCCATCACGTGAACCTGGAGGTCGACCTCCTGGCGCGCTATCTCGAACGGCTGACAGGAGCCCGACAATGAGTTTTGATTCGATCGAATCCATCCTTGAGGATATTGCCGCCGGTCGCATGGTCGTGATGCTCGACGACGAGGACCGTGAGAACGAGGGCGACCTCGTCATGGCCGCCCCCCTGGTTCGTCCCGAGGACATCAACTTCATGGCCCGCTACGGCCGCGGACTGATCTGCCTGTCGCTCACGCGCGAGCGTTGCCGGCAGCTCGGCCTGCAGCTGATGGTCCGCGATACCGACCGTCACCATCAGACCAACTTCACGGTCTCCATCGAGGCGGCGACCGGCGTGACCACCGGCATTTCAGCCTACGATCGTGCCCACACCATTCGAACGGCCGTCGCGCCCGACGCCGGGCTCGACAGCCTGACCCAGCCGGGACACGTGTTCCCGCTCATGGCCCAGCCCGGCGGCGTGCTGGCCCGTGCCGGCCATACCGAGGCGAGCATGGATCTGGCCCTGCTTGCCGGCCAGGAGCCGGCCGGGGTTCTGGTCGAAATCCTCAACGAGGACGGCACCATGGCCCGTCGACCCGAGCTGGAGGCTTTCGCCAGGCAGCACGAGCTCAAGATGGGTACGGTCGCTGACCTGATTCGCTACCGCATGAGCACCGAGCAGAATGTCGAGTGCGTGCACAGCCAGGAAGTGGGCACCGCGCACGGCGCGTTCCGGCTGAAGGTCTTTCGCGACCGCATCACCCAGCGACTGCACTGGGCGCTGATCCGGGGAGAGATCCGGCCCGACGAACCTTTTCCGGTGCGCGTGCACGTGCCCGAGCTGCTCGGCGATGTCATGGGCATCACGGAACCGGGTTTCGGCATGCCCCTGGATGCGGCCATGGCCGATATCGCGCGCCGGGGCCAGGGCCTGGCCCTGGTGCTGGGCTATGATGAAGACGACGCCGATCGCCTCGCCGGCCTGAAGGACGGCGGCACCGGCCCCGACGGCGGCGCGCACAGCCAGGCGGCCCACGAGCTTCGCAGCTACGGCATCGCCGCGCAGATCATCGCCGAGCTGGGTATTCGTCGCATGCAGGTCTTCGGCGCGCCGAAGCGACTGCATGCGCTCGACGGTTTCGGCCTCGAGATTACCGACTATGTCGTTCCCGAAGGAGAGGGCTGAGCAGACATGAGCAATGAGCATCCCGCCAGCGAAGGCAGCCGTATCGGCATTGCCGTCGCCCGCTTCAATCCGGACGTGACCAACCTGCTGCTGGCCGGCTGTCGCCAGGCCCTGCTCGACGCCGGAGTGGACGAGACGCGCATCGACGTCTTTCCCGTCCCCGGCGCCTGGGAGCTGCCCCTGGCGGCGCGCGAGCTGGCCGATTCCGGGCGCTACGAAGGGGTGATCGCCCTCGGTGCGGTGGTCCGGGGCGAAACCGCGCATTTCGACTTCATCTCCGCCGAGTGCGCCCGGGGGCTGCAGCAGACCCAGCTCGAGACCGGCCTGCCGATGGGTTTCGGGGTGCTTACCCCGGAAGACGGCGAGCAGGCCATGGAGCGCGCCGACCCCGAACGCAAGAACAAGGGCCGGGAAGCGGCCCTGGCCGTGCTCGACATGATCGCGTTCAAGCGCGAGGTTGCTTCATGAGTCGACGCCGGACCGTCAGCCCGTTCGAACCCCGCCGCCGCGCGCGCCGTCGCGCCCTGCAGGCGCTCTACCAGTGGCAGATCAACGACGATTCGGCCGCGGCGATCATCGAACAGTTCCGCGAAGAACAGAATTTCAAGGGCGTCGACGAAGCCTACTTCGAAACCCTGGTGCGCGAGGTCGTGGCCAACCGCGAAGCGCTCGACCGAATGCTCGAGCCCCACGTGCGACGGGTCGATGCCAGCCTCGACCAGATGGAGCGCGTTGTCCTCAGGCTCGGGGCCTGCGAGCTGGTCCACCATCCCGAAACGCCCTACCGGGTGATCATCGACGAGGCCGTCGAGTTGACCCACCGTTTCGGCTCGGAGCAGGCGCATACCTTCGTCAACGGCGTTCTCGACCGGCTCTCCAGGGATGTCCGCGCGACCGAGCGTGAACTCGCCGGCGGCGATGGGTGAATTCGAACTGATCGACCGCATCCGCGCTCGTGCACGCCCCGGAAACGGGGTGGTCACGGGCATCGGCGATGATGCCGCCGTCCTCTCGCCCACGCCGGGGCACGAGCTGGTTGTCACCACCGATTCGCTTGTGCTCGAGCGTCACTTCACGGCCGGGTGGCCGGCGGCCGATATCGGCCATCTCGCCGCCCAGGCCAACCTCAGTGACCTGGCCGCCATGGCCGCGCGACCGCGCTGGGCCTTGCTGGCACTGACCCTTCCCGAGCCCGACGAAACGTGGCTCGACGGCTTTCTCGACGGTTTTCTCGACGCGGTGGGCGCGCATGCCGTGGCGCTCGTCGGCGGCAATCTGGCGCGCGGCCCCCTCAATATCGGCGTCGAGCTGATCGGTGAGGTCCCGGCCGGTGAGGCCGTGACCCGGCGCGGCGCGTTCCCGGGTGATCGCATCGTGGTCACCGGAACCCCGGGCGATGCCGCGGCGGCCCTTCGCCTGGGCGAGGCGGCCGGCAGCGGCCTGCTCGAGCGCCTGCGGCGCCCGCAGGCCCGGGTCGAGGCCGGCGAAGCGCTACGGGGCCGGGCGCGGGCCATGATCGATCTATCCGACGGGCTCGTGGCCGACCTGGGGCACATGCTCGGGGCGGGGCAGGGCGCCGAACTCGATCTGGACGCCCTACCGGCTTCCGCGGCCCTGACCGAGGCCGTCCCCGATCCGGTCGAGCGACAGCGGCTGCAGGCCGGCGGCGGCAGCGACTACGAGCTGCTGGCGGTTCTGGCGCCCGAGGCGGACCTGGGCGCCCTGACCCGGGCGGCCGGTGTCGCTCTGACCGAGATCGGACGGGTCACCGACAGCGAACGCATCATCCTGCGTCCGTCCGGAATCGAACTGCCCGCCCAGGGCGCTGCCGGCTGGGACCATTTTCGCGATGACTGACCGGGCCACGACACGGCAGGTGGCGCTGGGCTCGGTCGACGGCTTCCTGGCCTTCGGTTTCGGCAGCGGCTTGTCGCCCGTCGCCCCCGGCACGGCCGGCAGCCTGGCGGCCGTTCCGCTGGCCCTGCCGCTGGTCTACCTGCCGCTTCCGGCGGCTATTGCCGTGATCGCCGCGGCCTTCGTTTTCGGCGTCTGGTTGTGCGGACGGGTGGGGCAGCGCCTGGGCGTGCACGATCACAGCGGCATCGTCTTCGACGAGTTCGTGGGGCTGTGGCTGGTCCTGGTCCTGGTCCCCTATCACTGGGGCTGGTGGTTGGCGGGCTTCGCGCTGTTTCGGGTGTTCGACGCCGCCAAGCCCTGGCCGATCGGCTGGTTCGATCGGCGCGTTCACGGCGGCTTCGGCGTGATGCTCGATGATCTGTTGGCCGCGGGCTTCGCCCTGGCGGGCCTGTTGCTGGCCGAGGCGCTGCTGCCGGGCGTGTAGAACGCCGGCTTCAGCCGGAAAGCTCGAAGGCGCCGGGAATCCAGCGCAATTGCCCCTCCTTGCCGTCGATGCCGACCACGTCGAAGCGGCAGGCGTGTTCGCCCCATTCGGGCCGCGTCATCAGAAAGTGACGTGCGGCGCTGATCAGGCGACGCTGCTTGCGTTCGTCGACGCTGTCGATGCTGTCAACGCGCGCGCCGGGTCCGCGCAGCCGCACTTCGACGAACGCGAGCACCTCGGTGTCGCTCGGGTTGGGGTCGAGCATGACCAGGTCGATCTCGCCGGCGCGGCACTGGTAGTTGCGCTCGACCAGCTTCAGGCCTCGCTCAGCGAGCCAGCGTTCGGCCCGCTCCTCCCCCTGCTCACCGCTGCGCCGACGGTCCATACTCGAATTCCACCGGGCTGGCCACGCCGCCCTCGATGCGCACCACGGGCAGGTCGCGGCGGAAGATATGGCCGTCGGGCAGGCTCAGCTCACCCATCATGCCGGGCATGGACAGCGTCGGGTCGGCGCGCATCATCGACAGCCAGGGCACCAGCGCGATCGCGTCGCGCCCCAGGGCATGCAGCCGCGACAGGGTCGAATTGTCGAGGCCGGCATAGAGCGAGCGGGCACGCTCGCGCAGGGCGCCCGCTGTGGTGTAGTCGAGGAACCAGGGCGGCATCGGTGCGCTGATGCCGTCGAGGTCGCGGTCGCGTTGTGGCTGGGGCGCGCCGTCGACGACATGGGAAGTGGCCATGATGGTCAGGTCGCCAGCGTCGAAGAACGCCAGCTGGGGCCGCAGCAGGCGCGCATCGCTGGCGCGCGCGCCGAGGAAGATCACGTCGACGTCGCTGCGACGCTGGGCCACGGATTCCATGTCCTCGCCGAGGATGCCCGCGAGTCGGTCGATGCGAGCCTCGGAGCGGTCGACCTCGAGTATTTCGCGCAGGAGCGTCGAGTGATCGGGCAGCTGGGGGTCGTAGATTCGATCCGTCAGCACCCGGCCGCCGCCGAGCGTGAATGTGTCGGCGAACGCTTCGGCCACGCGCTCGCCCCAGTCGGAGTACTGCGACAGAACCAGGGCGCGGCGGTGGCCCATGGCGAGGGCGTGAATCGCGGCCAGCTCGGCCTCGGTCTCCGGCGGCAGGGCCAGGGCGGTGATTTCCCCACCGGCTTCGGCCAGGCGTTCGGCGTTTTCCGGCAGGTTGAGCAACAGGGTCGGGATCAGACCGGCGTCCGGCAGTTCGGCCAGCGCCCGGGCCTGGCCACGATCCAGCGGTCCGATCAGGAAATCCGTCCCGCTTTCCCGAGCGTCGAACCAGGCCGCCACGATGTCTTCGGGTTCGGGGCCGACGTAGCGAAAGGCCAGGCGCGGGCGTTGGCCCGGCGGCAGGCGCAGCCAGCCGGCAACCAGACCCTCGCGCAAGGCCTCGCCCGGTCGATGCAGGGCCGTATCGGCAGCCGGCAGCAGCACGGTGATGTGCTCGGGCATGGGCCGGGTCTGGCGCCAGGCCCGGATCCAGCGGCCGGCCTGCTCGGCGTCATAGTCGAGCTCGGGCCAGCGCTGCTGCCAGTCGGTGAGTGCCTCGTCGAGGGCCGCGTCGTCGAGCAGGTGCTCGCGCGCGCTGATGACCAGGTCGAGCCAGGGCAGGAGTCGTGGCTGGTCGGCGACCTGGTAGAGCACGCGCTCGAGTTCGGTCACCGGGAACTCCAGCATCAGGGCCAGCGCGGTTTCGCCGCTGAAATCGGTTTCGGCCACGGCATCCTGCAAGGCGGCGAGGGCGTCGCGGACCGGGCGCGACTCGAGCTCCCGCAAGAGGGCTTCGAGCTCGGCGTGTCGCGCCTCGAGCGACTGGGGCAGCCGGTCGGCCGTGCTCGCCAGCAGCCAGCCGGCATTGGCCAGGTCGCCCCGGCGCATGGTCAGTTCCGCCTGGGCGAGATCCAGCCGTACGAGCTGGTCATCCACCAGGGCAGCGGTATCGATGCGCCCCAGCGCCAGCTCGGCCTGGTCGAGCCGCCCGGCCTGCAGCCAGGCCTCGGCGGCCCGAATCAGCAGGGGGTCGCCGTCGAGCGGGCGGGTCAGTGCTTGCTGCTCGAACGCCAGTGCGGCTTGCTCGTATTCGCCGGCGGCGAGCATGCGTTCGATACGGGTGATGTCCGCGCCGTCGGCGCCGTCGCCTCTAACGCCGGGTCCGGTGGGTGCGCAGGCGGCAAGAACGGCGACGGCGGCCAGGATTAACACGATTTTCTTCATGCAGCGAATGATAAACCACGCCGGGTCTTCGGCGGCGGACGGGGTGCGTGACCAACGGCACGGGCGGATTGACGAGCGATCTGGCATCATGCCGTTGGTTTGAACCCAACCCTGGACATGAAACATGAAGCAATTCTTCGCTGCAGTCGTGATGGCGTCGCTGACCTTGCCGGTAGCCGCCGTGGATGCTGATGACCCCTGGCTCTGGCTCGAACAGGTCGAGGGAGAGAACGCCCTGGCCTGGGCGCGAGGCCAGAACGAACGCTCGCTCGACCATCTGCAGTCGCACCGACTGTTCGATCCGATTCACGAGCGCGCGCTCGAGATCCTCACCTCCGACGACCGCATCGCCTATCCCTCGCTGATGGGCGGCGAGGTCTACAATTTCTGGCGCGACGATGAGCACGTGCGCGGCATCTGGCGCCGGACCTCACTCGAGAGTTTCCGCGGCGAGTCGCCCGACTGGGAGGTGATCCTGGACATCGATGCGCTGGCCGAACGCGAGGAACGGAACTGGGTCTGGGCCGGTTCCCAGTGCCGTTATCCGGCCTACGATCGCTGCATCGTCGGCCTGTCCGTGGGCGGGGCCGATGCTGCCGTACGGCGCGAATTCGACCTGGAAACGCGCGAATTCGTCGAAGACGGATTCCGGCTGGACGAATCCAAGAGCGTCATCGGCTGGCGCGATCGCGACAGCGTCTTCGTCGGCCCGGCCTACACCGACGAGGAGGTCACCGACTCGGGCTACCCGCGCAGCGTGCGCATATGGCGGCGCGGCACCGACCTGTCCGAGGCCGAGACCGTGTTCGAGGGCGAGCGCGGCGATGTCGGCGTCTTTCCCGCGCGGATCCACGACGGCGACGATCACTACGACGTGATCACCCGCGCGCCGACCTTTTTCACGCGCGAGTACTATCTGTACGAAGACGGCGAAACGAGGCGATTGCAGGTGCCCGAGGACGCCGAGCTGACGGGCGTGATCGACGGTCAGCTGTTGATCGATCTCAAGTCCGACTGGGCACTGGACGGGACGACCCTCCGGCAGGGCGCCCTGGTCGCCGGCTCGGTCGAAAGCTTCCTCGAGGATTCGCCGAGCGTGGAAGTCCTGCTCCAGCCGGGTGAGCGCCAGTCGATCAACGGCGTGGCCACGACCCGATCCGCGGTGCTGGTCAATCTGCTCGACAACGTCAACGGCAAGCTCTTGAGCTTTACCCGGCAGGACGGTCGCTGGCAACAGAACGAACTCGATGTGCCGCAGATGGGCACGATCTCGGTGGTCACCACCGACGACGATTCCGACCGCTTCTTCTTTGACTACACCGGCTTCCTGACGCCGTCGACCCTGTTCGAGGCGGATGCCGTGGCGGACAGCCGTCGCAAGGTGCGTTCCGAGCCGGCCTGGTTCGACGCCGAAGGCATGGAGGTGGCGCAGTACGAGGCCGAGTCGGCCGACGGCACGAAGATTCCGTATTTCGTCGTGATGCCGCGCGGATACGAGGCCGACGGCGCCAATCCGACCCTGCTTTCGGCCTACGGCGGCTTCGAGGTTTCGCGCACGCCCTTCTATTCGGGCGTGACGGGCTCGGCCTGGCTCGAGCGCGGCGGCGTGTATGTGCTGGCCAATATTCGTGGTGGTGGCGAATTCGGCCCGAAGTGGCACCAGGCCGCGCTCAAGGAAAACCGCCAGCGCGCCTTCGACGACCTGATTGCGGTCTCCGAGGATCTGATCGAGCGCAACATCACCTCATCCGAGCACCTGGGTATCCAGGGCGGCTCCAACGGCGGCCTGCTCGTCGGCGCGGTGATGGTGCAGCGCCCCGATCTGTACAATGCCGTCGTCTGCCAGGTGCCCCTGCTCGACATGCAGCGCTTCCACAAGCTGCTCTCCGGCGCCAGCTGGATGGGCGAGTACGGCAACCCGGACGACCCTGAGCAATGGGCCTACATCAGCGAGTACTCGCCCTACCAGAACGTTTCGGCCGAGGCCGAGTACCCCAGGGCCTTCTTCACCACCTCCACCCGCGACGACCGCGTTCACCCGGGGCATGCGCGCAAGATGGTGGCGAGAATGCTCGACCAGGGCCACGACGTGCTCTACTACGAGAACATCGAGGGCGGACACGGCGGCGCGGCCAATCTCGAGCAGCGCGCCTTTCTGTCGGGCCTGATCTACGCCTACCTGCATGACCGCCTCGGGGCGGGCGCTGATTAGGTGCTTGCAACTTGCGATTGACAACTTGCAACTAAAACCGGCCGCCCCAAGGTCTGGAACTTCGGGGACCGAGCGCCGTCAAAGTGTGCGAGTGGCAAAAAGTACCAGATTGATCCTGATTCGAGAGATCACGGCCGATTTGGTACAATTTGCATTGAATTGAAGGAGGAAGAAATGGGCAAAGAGCTTGTACCCAGTCATCTGCTCGCGCCGGCCGGCACCGGTTCGCTGGATGCCTATATCCAGGAGGTCAACCGCATTCCGGTACTGACGCTTGAACAGGAGCAAAGTCTCGCCCGTCGTTACCGCGACGAGGAAGACCTCGATGCTGCCCGGCAGATGGTCATGTCGCACTTGCGCTTCGTCGTGCACGTCGCGCGCGGCTATTCCGGCTACGGCCTCCAGATCGCCGACTTGATCCAGGAAGGCAATATCGGATTGATGAAGGCGGTCAAACGCTTCGATCCCGACCAGGGCGTACGCCTGGTGTCGTTTGCCGTGCACTGGATTCGCGCCGAGATCCACGAGTTCATCCTGCGTAACTGGCGCATCGTCAAGGTCGCCACCACCAAGGCGCAGCGCAAGCTGTTCTTCAACCTGCGCAAGCAGAAGAAGCGCCTGGGCTGGCTCAACCAGGCCGAAGTCAACGCAGTGGCCGACGATCTGGGTGTCAAGCCCGAGGTCGTGATGGAGATGGAATCCCGTCTGTCGGGCCAGGACGTCGGTTTCGACATGTCCAACGACGATGACGAGTCGACCTACATGGCGCCTGCCGCCTACCTGCAAGGCCTGACGGCTTCGCCGGACAAGGCGGCCGAGGCTGCGGATTGGGAACAGCACCATCACGATCTGCTGTTCGACGGGATCGAGAACCTGGATGATCGCTCGCGCGACATCATTCAGAGTCGCTGGCTGATGGATCCCAAGACCACGCTGCAGACGCTGGCCGACAAGTACGACGTTTCGGCCGAGCGCATCCGCCAGCTCGAGGCGGCGGCGCTGAAAAAGCTCAAGGCGCGGTTCGAGGCCTGAAGCCGCGCACGGAGCCTCAAGCTGACGACGAAAAGAGGGAGCCCAGACGCTCCCTTTTTTCGTGCAGGGGCGCCATTCCGGGGCCTCGGACGAGCTTGCCGAGCGGCACCGAGCTGTCTAAGATGCCCCGGTGACTTCCGCCCCGACCCCTGACGCTTGCGACCGCATCACCGACCGCGCCGCGGCCCAGGCGCGAATCGACCGCATCCGGGCTTTCCGCGCGGAACTCGACGCGCTGGAAGGCGAGGGCGTCGAGCTGGATTCGGCTACGCACGAGCGAATCGAGGCCCATCACGAGCGAGCGCTGGCGCAGCTGCGTCGCGATTTCGATGTCGATCTCGACGGCGCCCAGAAGCGGCTTTCGCTGGGCATGCGGATCGCCTCGCTGATCGGCGCCGTGGCGCTGTCTGCAGCGGTTTTCTTTTTCTTCCACCGGGTCTGGGGATACCTGGGGACGCCGGTTCAGGTGGTACTGCTGATCGCGGCCCCGGTTGCCGCCACCTGGCTGGCCGGGTTTGTCTACCGGCGAGAACGCACGGGCTACTTGACCTCGCTGGTGGCGCTGGTCGCCGTGGCCTGTTTCGTCCTGAACCTGAGCGTGATGGGTCAGATCTTCAACCTGGAACCCAGCCGCAATGCCTTCCTCGCCTGGGGGATGTTCGCGCTGATCCTGGCCTATTCCTGGGGGCTGAAACTGGTGCTGACGGCCGGGCTCGTCAGCCTGATCGCTTTTCTGTCCGCAACGGTGGGGGCCTGGGGCGGGGTCTATTGGCTGTCGTTCGGTGAGCGCCCCGAAACCGTCCTGGTTGCCGGGCTCGCGATCACGCTGCCGGGATGGATCGCGCGCCTGCCGAGACCCGAGTTCGCCGCCGTCTACCGCGTATTCGGCCTGCTGGTCGCCCTCATCGCCGTGCTGATCCTGTCGCACTGGGGGCGCGCGAGCGTCCTGCCGCTCGCACCCGCGACCGCCGAGGCCGCCTACCAGCTGCTGGGCTTTATCGGCAGCGCGGCGGTGATCGCCGCCGGCATTCGCCGTGACGACGGCAAGCTGTTCAACCTGGGTGCGACCTTCTTCATGCTCTTCCTGTACACCAAGATCTTCGACTGGTGGTGGGCGTGGCTGCCGAAATGGCTGTTCTTCCTGCTGGTCGGATCGATCGCCGTCGCGTTTCTTTTTCTGCTCGGAAGGGTCCGGCGTGCCGGCGCCGCGGGAGCAGGGGCGTGAGAATTCGCCTGTCCGTTTTCGCGATCGTGCTGGTCGCGCTGGTCAACGCCTGGTTGCTGGCGGGGGTTGCCTGGAATCGCAGCGGTGAACCCGAAGCGGTTCTGGCGCTGACCGAGCGCGAGCTGGCTTTGCCTTCCGGCCGCTGGGCCCGGCGGGAAAACTCGGGTGTGGCGCTGTCCATTCGACGGGTCGGGCGCGATGCGGACTGGCTCGATCGCGACAAGCTGGCGGCGCTCGGATTCGACGTTGACGGCCGCGAAGCGCGCGCGGCTGACCGCCGTCGCCCCCTGGCTCGGCGGGCCTTCGTGGCGCTGGAGTTCGATGGTCCCGCCTTCGACGCCCTGGTGGCCGCGCAGCAGGATGAACTCGAAACCCTGCGTGTCGGCCTCGACAGCGACGAGGCGAACCGTCGGCAGGTCGAGCGCGCCCGGGCGTCGCTCGAACGGCTGGAACGGGTCGAGTCGCGCCTGGTGGCGATCGACGCCGCGCGCGATGCCGAGGCCCTGCGCGAGCGCTATCCCGACCGCGATCGCTATGCCGTGATGCCCGCTCGCCTGCGCATGTACACGGTCAGCAGGCCGGGTGGCGAGCAGGCCGAAGTGCGGGGCAGGATCGAGTCGCTTTTGCCGCGGCGCGTGCACGTGCCGCGGCGGTTTCAAGCGCCGCTACAGCAAGCGACGCAGGAGCACCGGGCCCCGCATGACGCGCCACCGCGCTTTCGCGTCCGACTGGCGTTCGGTCGAAGCGGGGCACCCTGGGTCACCGGCATCGAGCCGATGGGCGAAGCTGCTGCCTCCTCAGGCGGTTCCTGACGCTGCGCCATTCCGGCGCAAC
Organism: Wenzhouxiangella indolica; assembly: GCF_042310355.1. Taxonomy (NCBI): domain Bacteria; kingdom Pseudomonadati; phylum Pseudomonadota; class Gammaproteobacteria; order Chromatiales; family Wenzhouxiangellaceae; genus Wenzhouxiangella; species Wenzhouxiangella indolica. The sequence goes on from NZ_JBHJMR010000001.1 coordinate 174,469, forward strand.
CAGGCGCCCGCAAGCAGGAACATGAGCAGGATCAGGGCGCCCGCCGCCCCCGGACCGCCGATCGGTACGCCGATGGGCTCGGGGCCGCCGGCCGGTTCGGGCAGCGCGCCCTGGGCGATCCAGTCGCGGATCAGGGCCCGTTCCTCCAGCGAGACATTGCCCATCTGGAAACCGGGTCCACCGGGCGCGTCACAGTTGGTCGCCAGCAGCAGCGCGCTGCTTTCGGGTTCGAACGGCTCCACGCGGAGTCGCGCCGGGTTGGTGGTGCTGGTGACATCGACCAGGTTGTCGAAGGACTCGCCGGGGCGAAGGTCCATGCCGGCCAGGCCGTTGTCGCCGTGGCAGCCGGTGCAGTTGTTGAGGATCGGCTGAATCTGGGACTCGAAATCGACCATGGGGGTCTCGGCGATGCCCCCGAGGTCGTCGCATCCGGTGGCGTCAACGCCAGCATGCGCCGAGGCGGTGATCAGTATCAGGCCGAGGGCGCCGGCCGGGACAAGGAAAGATTTGAACATCGACATGATGAATCCACTTGTTGGGTTGGAACGACAGCGCGTCATGCTACCCCAAGGCCGGGCGGGTTGCGACCGGGCTTCACACTGACGAGCCCACCAGGCGGGGTTCCGGCTCGAGCGTCAGGCCGAACGACCGCCTGACCGAAGCGGTAATGGCGTCCACGAGCCGAGCCAGTTCCGACGGGCTGGCACCGCCGTGGTTGACCAGCACCAGGGCGTGGTTGCGGTACACGCCGACCCGGCCCAGCGAGCGCCCCTTCCAGCCCAGCTGCTCGATCATCCAGGCGGCGGCCAGCTTGCAGCGACCGTCGGGCATCGACCAGTGCGGCAGGTCCGGGTGTTCGGCCAGCAGTGCGGTGGCGGCATCGGTGCTCACCACCGGGTTCTTGAAGAAGCTGCCGGCATTGGCCAGCCGTGACGGTGCGGGCAGGCGGTGCCGGCGCAGGCGCATGACCGCGGCGGCCAGCTGGCGCGGGGTCGGTCGGTCGACGCCGCATCGATCGAGTTCGGCCGCCAGGCTGGCATAGGTCGTGTTCGGCTCGAATCTGCGCGACAGTCTCAGCGTGACCGCGGCGATCAGGAACCGGTCGCGATCGACCGACTTGAACCGGCTGTCGCGATAGGCAAACCGGCAGTCTTCCCGCCCCAGCGTGACGACGCGCCCGGTTTGCCGGTCGAGCGCCTCGAGCGATTCGAAAACGTCGCGCAGTTCCACGCCGTAGGCGCCGATGTTCTGCATCGGCGCCGCGCCGACGCTGCCGGGGATCATGACCAGGTTCTCGATTCCGTGCAGCCCCTCGTCCAGGCATTGAAGCACCAGGTCGTGCCAGTTCTCGCCGGCGGCCGCGGTGACCAGTACGTCCTCGCCGCGAGCCCGGATGCGGGTGCCGCGCATGCGGTTGACGATGACACGGCCGGGATAGTCGCCCAGGAAGAGGGTGTTGGAGCCGCCGCCGAGCACGATCTCGGGCCCGGGTGGCGGCGGCAGCTCGGCGAGCTGCTCGGGAGAGCGGATGCAGACCAGTTCGGCGGCGCGCGCCGGCAGGCCGAATGTGCTCAGGGCCGTCAGATCGGCGTTGCGATGGATCTCAGGCGCGTGATGTGGCGGCATCGTCACTCCACGCACGTACGCACTCGCCGATCAGGGCGGGGCCGCGGTAGATGAATCCGGTATAGACCTGCACCAGGTCGGCCCCGATGCGTCGCTTCTCGCGCGCATCGTCACCGCAGATGACGCCGCCCAGGCCGATGATCGGAAAGTCCGGGCCGAGTACGCAGCGGGCGTGGCGGAGAACCCGGTCGGCCTGCTGCCTGAGCGGGGCGCCGCTCAGGCCGCCCACCTCGTTGGCGTGCTCGTGACCGTTGACCGGCGCACGCTCGAGCGTCGTGTTGGTGGCGATCAGTCCGTCGATGCCCGATTCCCCGATGACCCGAAGGGAAGCCGACAGGGCCTGCTCGTCCCAGTCCGGCGCGATCTTGATCAGGACCGGACGCTGTCGGCCGTGCTGCCGCGCCAGCTCGTCGCGCGCGGAGGTCAGCTCCTCGAGCAGCTCCGTGAGATGGCCGGTGTCCTGGAGCTGGCGCAGGTTCGCAGTGTTGGGCGAGGAGATGTTGACCGTCACGTAATCACAGACGGGAAACACCTTCTCGAGGCAGTGGCGGTAGTCCGCGGCCGCCTGTTCGACCGGGGTTTCCTTCTGCTTGCCGATGTTGGCCCCGACGATACCCGTGAAGCGCCGTTGGCCAAGGCGCTCGACGAGGTGATCGACGCCCTTGTTGTTGAAGCCCAGGCGGTTGATCAGGGCCTGGTGCTCGGCCAGGCGAAACATGCGCGGCCTGGGGTTGCCCGGCTGCGGCTTCGGGGTGACCGTGCCGACTTCGATGAAGCCGAAACCGAGCTGGCCGAGCGCGTCGATGTGGTCGCCGTTCTTGTCCAGCCCGGCGGCCAGGCCGACCGGGTTGGGAAAGGTCAGGCCCATCAGTTTGACGGGCTTCGACACCACCCGGCTGCCCATCAGCCGCGGCAGGCCGATGAGCCTGCCGGCCGACAGCGCGCCCAGCGCCACCTCATGCGCCGTCTCGGGCGGGAGGAGGAACAGGCCGTTGCGGAGCCACTGGTACATCTATTCGGGACTCGGGACTCGGGACTCGGGACTCGGTAAAGGGTCGGGACTCGGGACCCGGGACTCGGGACTCGCTATTGATGTTGGCGTGGCCGCTTCGGTGGTTCGGGCTCTGATGCAGGCCTGAATCTCGCTTCGAGCAAGGTTTGCGGGCTTGAAGATGCCAACTTCGATCGAAGTCTCTGGCAAGAGAATCCAATCCCGCCGCCCGCAGTAGCGAGTCCCGAGTCCCGAGTCCCGAGTCCCGCTCACAACAATCCCGAGCCCCGAGTCCCGAGTCCCGACACCCGTCACAGGTCGAACTTGATGCCCTGGGCCAGCGGCATTTCGCGCGACCAGTTGATGGTGTTGGTCTGCCGACGCATGTAGGCCTTCCAGGAATCCGAGCCCGATTCGCGGCCGCCGCCGGTCTCCTTCTCGCCGCCGAAGGCGCCGCCGATTTCCGCACCAGAGGTGCCGACGTTGACGTTGGCGATGCCGGTGTCCGAGCCCTTGTGCGAGAGGAAGAACTCGGCGTTGCGGATGTCGGTGGTGAAGATCGACGAAGACAGGCCCTGGCGCACGTTGTTGTGCATGGCCATGGCTTCTTCCAGGGTCTTGTAGGACATGATGTAGAGGATCGGCGCGAAAGTCTCTTCCTGCACGATGTTCCAGTCGTTTTCGGCCTTGATGATGGTCGGCTCGACGAAGAAGCCCTCGCGCTCGATGCGCTTGCCGCCGGCCAGCACTTCACCGCCGGCGGACTTCGCCCGCTCGACCGCCTGTTCGAAGCGCTCGACCGCCTTCTCGTCGGTCAGCGGGCCCATCAGGGTGTCGCCGTCGAGCGGGTTGCCGATGCGCACCTGCTTGTAGGCCTTGACCACGGCCTCGGTGACCTTTTCCTCGATCGACTCGTGCACGATCAGGCGGCGGGTCGACGTGCAGCGCTGGCCGGCGGTGCCGACGGCGCCGAAGACGATCGCCGGCACGGCCAGGTCGAGGTCGGCCGTCTCGTCGAGAATGATGGCGTTGTTGCCGCCCAGTTCCAGCAGGCTCTTGCCCATGCGCTTGGCGACGCGCTCGCCGACCATGCGGCCGACCTGGCTGGAGCCGGTGAACGACAGCAGGTTGACGCGCTCGTCGTCGATAAAGCGGCCGGCCAGCTCGTTGCCCGCTTCCATGAAGGAGGTGAACACCGGCGGATAGTCGGTTTCGGCCAGCGCCTCGTTGATGATGTTCTGCACGGCGCTGCAGCACAGCACGCCCTTCGGGCTAGGCTTCCATACCGTGGCGTTGCCACAGATCGCGGAGATGAAGGCGTTCCAGGCGTAGACGGCGACGGGGAAATTGAAAGCCGTGACCACGCCGACCACGCCGAGCGGGTGCCACTGTTCGTACAGGCGGTGGCCCGGACGCTCGGAATGGGTGGTCTTGCCGTAGAGCATGCGCGACTGGCCGAGCGCGAAATCGCCGATGTCGATCATCTCCTGGACTTCGCCGTCGCCCTCGGGCTTGATCTTGCCCATCTCCAGCGACACCAGCGAACCCAGCGCATCCTTGTAGTCGCGCAGGGCGTCGTTGACCAGGCGCACGGCGTTGCCGCGCTCGGGCGCCGGCACCATGCGCCAGGCTTCGGCGGCTTCACGCGCGGTCTCGATGACTTTCTCGTAGTCGGCTTCGCTCGCGCCGCTGACGCGGGCGATGACCGAGCCGTCGGTCGGGTTGATCGACTCGACCAGGCCGTCTTCACGCACCGGCGCGTACTGGCCGGGGCCGAAACAGGCGCCGGGGTTGATTGCCTGCAGTCCCAGACGTTCGAGAAGTTGCTTGTGATTGCTCATGACCGCTGTCTCCTGGAGTTTGTACTTGTGCCAAACCGGGTATTATCGCATCCTGCGGCGGACGGGTCAGAGTCCCGGCGTGATATTCTCGTGCAGCGGGATATCCCTACGAATCAGATGAAACTATCCGGCCGGGGCATGGTCTAGTTCCAGCGTGAGCCCGGTCGCCTATGCAAGGACAGGAATTGCCCCGATGGGCGAACGGGAAGTCGATCAAGAACTGGTAGAGCGAGTTCAGAGCGGTGACAAATCGGCATTCGATTTGCTGGTGGGCAAGTACCAGCACAAGATCATCAGCCTGATTTCCCGCTATGTCTCCGACCATGCTGAAGCCATGGACGTGTCCCAGGAAGCATTCATCAAGGCCTATCGCGCCATCGGTCGCTTTCGCGGCGACAGCGCTTTCTACACCTGGCTGTATCGCATCGCGATCAACACGGCCAAGAATCACCTCGTGGCGCAGAGTCGTCGCCCGCCCCAATCCGACGTCGATGCCCAGGATGCGGAACAATACCAGGTCGATTCGCGTCTGAAGGAACAGGACTCGCCCGAGCACGATGCGCTCAGGGGCGAAATCGAGCAGACGATCCACTCGGCAATCGCCGATCTGCCGGAGGATCTCAGGGTGGCGATCACCCTGCGCGAACTCGACGGCATGAGTTACGAGGATATCGCCCGGACGATGGACTGCCCAATCGGCACCGTCCGGTCGAGAATCTTCAGGGCCCGCGAGGCCATCGATGCGCGGTTGCGGCCGTTGTTGGACAACCAATAGGAAGTGTGGATACATGACTGAATCAAGCCGGGAAAACCTGTCGAGCCTCATGGACGGCGAACTCGACCGCAAGGGGCGCAAGTTCCTGCTGCGTCGACTTGCCGGCGACGCCGACATGAAGGCCAGCTGGAACCGCCTGCATACCGTGCGGGCCTGTCTGCATCAGGAGCGCCTGGTCACGGGCGATCTGGTCGGCCGCGTTGCCGCGGCGCTGGAAGACGAGCCGGCGCCCAGCCGCAGCTTGTCCGCGCGACTGCTGCGGCCGGTGGCCGGTAGCGCCATTGCTGCCAGCGTGGCGGTCATGGCCATCGTCGGGATCAATGCCAGCATGCTCGAGCAGCAGGATGCGGCCGCGCCGCAGTCCGACGAGCCGGGCTTCGTGAGCCGGCCAACAGAACTCGACAAACCGTTCAATCAGTCGGCGGTGCCCGTGAGTTACTCCGAGGAGCGCCGATCCCAGCGCCAGCGCATCAGCGGTTACGTGATGCGCCACCACCAGGCGGCCGGCAGCACCGGCTTCGTGTCCTGGGTGCCGATCGTGACCGACATGAATGAAGACGAGGAGCAGGCGACGTCGCCCAGCGTCGAAGCTCGGGTGGGCGAACCCTGAGTCGATGCAGACCCTGCTGCCCCATCGCATCCTGGCGACCCTGATCGCCGGAATCGTGTTGACCGCCCTCGTGCCCGCCCGGGCGGAAGACAGCGTGCAGCACTGGCTCGACCGCATGGCCCGGGCCGTCGAGTCGCTCGACTATCGTGGCACGCTTGTTCACGTTCGAAACGGCCGGGTCGATACCCTGCGCATCGTCCATCGCGCCGACAGCGACGGTGTGCGACAGCGCATCTACTCCGTCGATGGCGTGCCGCGCGAAGTGCTGCGCAACGGCGACAGCGTGCGCTGTGTGTTGCCCGGAGACGAGCCCATGATGCTCGAAAGCCAGCTGGCCGGGCGTCTGCTGCCGTCGCTGCCGGTCAATCGCTTGCTGGGGCCGGAATCCGGCTACCGGATGTCCCTGGGCGGGCGTGAGCGCGTGGCCGACATGATGGCGCGCATCATCCATATCCAGCCGCGCGATGCCTACCGCTACGGTTCACGCCTGTGGCTCGAGGAGCGCACCGGCATGCTGCTTCGCTACGCGCTGATCGACCACGACGGCGAGCAGCTGCAGCAGCTTTCGTTCACGTCCCTGGACCTGGGCGCCAAGATTACCGATTCGGAGCTGGAGCCGAGCCTCGTCGGCAACGAGGTCTCCACCGAGTCGATCGATGAGTCGATGCAGCCGGCCGGCTCGGTTGCCGGTCCGGTTACGGTACGTCCGCGCGTGCCGCGCGGATTTCGTCTGGCCAATGCCGGCAAGGGACGCGGGCCCGACGGCAGCGAATTCGAGCATCTCCTCTACAGCGACGGCCTGTCGAGCTTTTCGATCTACGTCGAGCGAGCCGGCAGTGACGCCATGGCCGGGCGCGTGGAAACGATGGGGCCGGTTCACGTCTACACCACGCAGGGCGGTGGCCGGCTATTCACGGTCGTCGGCGAGGTGCCGGCCGCCACGGTCGAATTCGTCGGCCGCCAGCTGCGCCGCACCAGCCGCCTGCCGTCGCGTCGCTGACCGGCCGGCATGATCTGGCAGATCGCCCGCGTGGTCGCCCGTGACGCCGAGCGATTGACGCTTGTCATCTCGCCGCCGGAAAACTGCCGACGCTGCGCGCGCGGCAACGGCTGCGGCGCCGGCGCTCTGGCACGACTCTTCAGCCGGGGTGAGACCCGGATCGTCGTCCCCGCCCGCCCGGCGCTGTCCGACAGCGACTGGGTGCGCGTCGGTATCGATCCGAAGCAGCTCGCGCGCGCGGCAAGCCTGCATTACGGTCTGCCTTTGGCCGGATTTCTTGCCGGTGCCGTCGTCGGCCAGGCCGTGGTGCCCGAGGCGGCCTATCGTGACCTGGCCGCGCTCGCGCTCGGCCTGGCCGGCTTCATGCTGGCGGCCGGACGGGTGTCGGGCAGGCTTCGGCCGGCATGGAACCCCGCCGTCGAGCGCTTGTCATGCACGGATAGCGACACCAAATCATCCTTCAGCTAAAACAGCAGAGGAACTGCTCACTATGCAAAGCACACTCAAGGCAACCGCGATCCTTCTTTTGGCGCTGTTCGTCCAGCCGCTCCATGCCCAACCTGACTTCACGGGCTTGGTCGAGGACTCGATTCCCGCCGTCGTCAATATCGAGACCACGCGTTTCGGTACGCGCCCCGACGAGGCGTCGGAAGACGACAGCCGCATGCCGGAAGACATGCCCGAGTTCTTCCGTCGCTTCTTCGACGAGCCGTACGGCCGTCGCGGGCAGCCCGATCGCATGGGGGGTGGCTCCGGCTTCATCATCGATTCCGACGGCCTGATCGTTACCAATCACCACGTCATCGACGAGGCTGACGAGATCATCGTTCGTCTGTCCGATCGGCGGGAGTTCGAAGCCGAGCTGGTCGGCTCCGACGCCGAGACCGATATCGCGCTGCTGCGCATCGACGCCGACGACCTTCCGACACTGGATTTCGGATCGACCGAGCCGCTCAAGCCCGGTGAGTGGGTCATCGCAATCGGCTCGCCGTTCCAGTTCGAGCAGTCGGTGGCCGCCGGCATCATCAGCGCCAAGGGCAGGAGCCAGGGCGCTCGCCAGCAGTACGTGCCCTTCATCCAGACCGACGTGGCAATCAACCGCGGCAACTCCGGCGGCCCCCTGATCAGCACCGAGGGCAAGGTCGTCGGCATCAATTCCTGGATCCTGAGTTCGCACGGCGGCAACATCGGCCTGTCGTTCTCGATTCCCAGCGAGGTGGCGCAGAATTCCATCGAGCAGTTGCTCGATACCGGGACCGTGGCGCGCGGGTTCCTGGGCGTCCAGCTGCAGGCCGTCAGCCGCGAGCAGGCCGACGCCCTGGGCCTGGAGCGTCCCGCCGGTGCATTGATCAACCGGGTCGAGCCCGGCAGCCCGGCGGAAGAGGCCGGTATCGAGGTCGGCGACGTGATCCTGGCCTTCGACGAGACGCCCATCGACCGGCACTCCGAGCTGCCGCCCCTGGTCGGCATGGAACGCCCCGGCACCGAGGCCGAATTGACCATCTGGCGCTGGGGTGAGCGCCAGACGCTTGAGGTCACGCTCGGCGAGCGCGAATCCGATGCGGACGAGCGCGGTCCGGATGGCGACGGTGAGGTCACGCCCTCGAATGCGCTGGGCCTGGTCGTCGAGCCGCTTTCCGAAGAGCTTCGCCGTCGCTACGGCGACCCGGATGCGGCCGTGGTGATCGCGGATGTCGAAAGCGACGGCGCCTACCGCGCCGGAATTCGCCGCGGTCAGCTGATCCTGATGATCAACAACCAGCCGGTCGAGAGCATGGAAGACTTCGACCGGATCGTCTCCGAGATCGAGCCCGGACGGACGGTTGCGCTGCTGGTTCAGCAGGCTGACGGTGCAACCGCTTTCCTGGCCTATCGTCCGGAAGACCGTAACGGGGAATGATCCCGTTGGTCGTCGGCCCGGTCGGGCCGGTATAATCGACGATCTTTGAAGCAGCGATCGCCCCCGTATTCCGCGGGGGCGATCTGATTGCGCACCGATGAAGGACCGATGACCGATACCCGCCAAATTCGCAATTTCTCGATCATTGCCCACGTCGACCACGGCAAGTCGACCCTGGCCGATCGCTTCATCCAGGTCTGCGAAGGTCTGACCGAACGGGAGATGGCCGAGCAGGTCCTCGACTCGATGGACCTCGAGCGCGAGCGCGGCATTACCATCAAGGCGCAGAGCGTCACGCTCGATTATCACGCCGACGACGGCCAGGTCTACCAGCTCAATTTCATCGACACGCCCGGGCACGTGGATTTCTCCTACGAGGTTTCGCGCTCCCTGGCCGCCTGCGAAGGCGCGCTGCTGGTCGTGGACGCCGCCCAGGGGGTCGAGGCCCAGAGCGTGGCCAATTGCTACACGGCGGTCGAGCAGGGCCTGGAAGTCATTCCGGTGATCAACAAGATCGATCTGCCGGCGGCCGACCCCGAACGCGTCAAGCACCAGATCGAGGACATCATCGGCATCGACGCGTCCGACGCGCTGATGGTCAGCGCCAAGACCGGTGACGGCGTGCGCGAGATCCTCGAGGCCCTGGTGCGCCGCATCCCGCCGCCGGAGGACAAGTCCGACGCGCCCCTGAAGGCCCTGATCATTGACTCCTGGTTCGACAACTATCTGGGCGTCAACTCGCTGGTGCGAATCAAGGAAGGCCGTCTCGGCAAGGGCGAAAAGATTCGCGTGATGTCCCTGGGCGACGAGCACCAGGCCGACCAGATCGGGATCTTCACGCCCAAGCGCAGCCCGCGCAATGCACTGGGCTGCGGCCAGGTTGGGTTCATTTCCGCCGGCATCAAGGAGGTTCACGGGGCCCCGGTGGGTGACACCATCACCAGCGCACGAACGCCGGCCGACAAGCCGCTCCCGGGCTTCAAGCCGTTGAAGCCGCGCGTATTCGCCGGGATCTTTCCGATCGACGCTTCCGACTATCCCGACCTGCGCGAGGCACTGGAGAAGCTGCAGCTCAACGATTCGGCCCTGCAGTTCGAGCCTGAAACCTCGATGGCGCTGGGTTTCGGCTTCCGCTGCGGTTTTCTCGGCATGCTCCACATGGAGATCGTGCAGGAGCGGCTCGAACGCGAGTACGATCTCGACCTCATCACCACCGCGCCGACGGTCATCTACGAGCTCGAGTTGAGCGACGGCGAGATCGTTTCGCTCGACAACCCCTCCGGTCTGCCGCCGGCCAACAAGATTTCCGAGGTCCGCGAGCCGGTCATTCTCGCCAACATCCTCGTTCCCCAGGACTACGTGGGCGGCGTCATCGGCCTGTGCGAGGAAAAGCGCGGTGAGCAGCGCGACATGCGCTTCATCGGTGGCCAGGTTCAGTTGACCTACGCCCTGCCGATGGCGGAAGTGGTGATGGACTTCTTCGACCGCCTCAAGTCGGTTTCGAGGGGCTTCGCGTCGTTCGAGTACGATTTCCTCAGATTCGAGGCCGGCCCGTTCGTGCGGCTGGATCTGCTGATCAACGGCGAAAGAGTCGACGCGCTGTCGACCATCGTGCATCGCGACCAGGCCGAGCGCCGCGGGCGCGAACTGGCCGATCGCATGCGTGAGCTGATCCCGCGCCAGATGTTCGACGTGGCCATCCAGGCCGCCGTCGGTTCGCATATCATTGCCCGTTCGACGGTCAAGGCCTACCGCAAGAACGTGACCGCCAAGTGCTACGGCGGCGACGTCAGTCGCAAGCGCAAGCTGCTCGAAAAGCAGAAAGCCGGCAAGCGGCGCATGAAGCAGGTCGGCAAGATCGAGATTCCGCAGGAGGCCTTCCTGGCCGTGCTGCGGACCGACCAGGAGAAATAGAACAATGCATCTGGATTTCGCCCTCATTCTCACCGTGCTCACGCTGGTCACGGCCGTGTTCTGGCTCGTCGAGCGTTTCTGGTTCCGCCGTCGCCAAAGCGGCGAGGAGGCGCCCCGGGGAGCGCACAAGGGCGTCGAGGTCATCGGTTCGCTCTTTCCCGTCCTGGTGCTTGTGCTGGTGTTCCGGTCGTTCTTGTTCGAGCCGTTCAAGATTCCGTCGGGCTCGATGATCCCGACCCTTTGGATCGGCGACTTCATCGTCGTCAACAAGTATGCATACGGCCTGCGCTTGCCGGCGCTCAATACCAAGATCGTCGAAACCGGCGATCCCGAACGCGGTGACGTGATCGTGTTCCGTTTCCCCGAGGATGAGCGCATCAACTACATCAAGCGCGTGGTCGGCTTGCCCGGAGACACCGTCACTTACCGCGACAAGGTGGTCTACATCAACGGCGAGCCGATCGAGCAGGAAGCGGCGGGGCGCTGGGAGGGCGTCGGACTGAATCGCAATCCGCCCGGCAGCAGCCCGGTCATGCGCCTGGAGCATCTCACGGACCAGCCACACCCCATCGTCGTCTATCCTGACCGACCCAACGGGCGCGTCGATTCGGTCACGGTGCCCGAAGGTCATTACTTCGTCATGGGCGACAACCGGGACCAGTCGCTCGACAGCCGCTCCTGGGGGTTCGTTCCGGAGGCGAACCTGGTCGGGAAGGCGGTCCGTATCTGGATGCACTGGGACTGCTCGCGTGGCTGTGTCGACTTCGGACGAATCGGTGATAGAATCGAGTAATCAAGCGGGCGTCGAAAAACAGAGGGATCAGCGACAATGAATTCAATGCCTAACCAGCGCGGGCTGAGCCTGCTCGGCTTCATGTTCGTTCTTGTTCTGGTTCTCTTCTTTACCTATATCGGCATCAAGCTGGTTCCCGTGTATCTCAACCACATGTCGGTATCGAGTGAAGTCAAGGCCGTGGCTTCCGAGCCGGGATCGGCCAACAAGGCGCCCAATACCATCCGCCGGGACCTGATCCGCCGCCTGGGTGTGAGCTACGTGGATTACGTCGAGCCGCAGCACATCACGATCGAGCGTGGTGACCAGGTTCAGCTCGTCGTTCAATACGAAGTTCAACAACACCTGATCGGCAATATCGATGCGCTCATCCGTTTCAAAAGTGCCGAAACGCTCCGCAACTGATCGCATCGACCGAATTCCCGGCATCGATTACCGGTTTGACGATGTCGGCCTGCTCGAGCAGGCGCTCACGCACCGCAGTTTCGGGCCGGGCCATTACGAGCGCCTGGAGTTCCTGGGTGACAGCCTGCTGAGCATGGTCATCGCCGAGCAGCTCTTCCATGCGCGACCCCACGCGGCCGAGGGTGACCTGAGCCGGTTGCGTTCGCGGCTGGTTCGCGACGTCACGCTGGCCCGCCTGGCCAGCGAACTGCGCCTGGGCGATCACCTGCGCCTGGGCGTGGGCGAGCTCAAGAGCGGCGGTTTCCTGCGCGAGTCGATCCTGGCCGACGTGGTCGAGGCGCTGATCGGCGCGATCTTTCTCGACGGTGGTTTCCCCGAGGCTCGTCGCGTCATCCGCGAACTTTTTTCCGATCGGCTCGCCGACCTGCCGGACGCCGACAGCCTCAAGGATCCCAAGACCCGGCTGCAGGAGCTGTTGCAGGGGCGCGGCTACGATCTGCCCGAATACCACGTCATGGCCGAGTCAGGCGCCGATCACGCCAAGCGCTTCGAGGTCGAGTGCCGGGCCGGCTCGCTCGTCGACCCGGTGCGGGCCGAAGCGGCTAGTCGGCGCAAGGCCGAGCAGGCCGCCGCACGGTTGATGCACGACAGGCTCGAGACCCTGTTTACGCGCGGCGGCCGCGCTTCGGCCACGAAAGACAACGAAGGCTGACCGAATGAATTCCGCCAAACACAGTGGCTACGTGGCCCTTCTGGGCCGCCCCAACGCCGGCAAATCGACTCTGCTGAATGCCCTGGTGGGCGAACGCGTGGCGATCGTTACGCACAAGCCCCAGACGACCCGCCACCGCATCACCGGCATCGTCACGCGCGAGCAGGGTCAGGTGGTATTCGTCGACACGCCGGGACTGCACCGGCGGCGAGACCACGCACTCAATCGTCGTCTCAACCGGGTGGCGGCCGATACGCGTCTGGGGGTGGACCTGATCGTCATGCTGGTCGATGCCACCGGCTGGACGGATGAAGACCGGATGGTGCTGGACATGGTCGGGCAGCTGGATGTTCCCAGGATCCTGGCGTTCAACAAGATCGACCTGCTCGACAATCGCGGCCGCCTGCTCGAGAAAACCGCCGAGTTGACCGCGCTGGTCCAGTTCGACGCGGTCGTCTACCTCTCGGGCCAGAAGAAGGAGGGACTCGAAGATCTGCTCGAGGAGGTTTTCAGGCACCTGCCCGAGGCCGAGCCGGTCTTCGAGCCCGACCTGTTCACCGACAAGTCCGAACGCTTCCTGGCCGCCGAACTGGTGCGCGAGCAGCTGATGCTGCAGCTTCACCAGGAGATTCCCTACGGCGCGACCGTGGTCATCGAGCGATTCGAGCGCATGCCTTCGCGCCTGGAGATCGACGCGTTGATCCTCGTCGCCAGCGATCGGCACAAGGGCATGGTCATCGGCAAGGGCGGCCAGGTGCTCAAACGTGTGGGTACGCGTGCGCGCCTGGCGATTGCCGAGCTCTTCGGCGAGCGCGTGCACCTGGAGATGCACGTCAAGACGCGCACCGACTGGATGGACGACGAGAGCGCGCTCGACGAGCTCGGTTACAGCCGCGACGCCTGAGCGCCATGGTCCGGGCCGAGCAGCAGCCGGGTTGGGTTGTCCATCGCCGCCCCTGGCGCGAATCGAGCCTGCTGATCGAGTTCTTTGCCCGTGAATACGGTCGCGTCGGCCTGGTGGCCAAGGGCGCCCGCTCGGCACGTTCGGCCTGGCGCGGGCTGGCCGAGCCGTTCACGCCCCTGGTCGCGTCCTGGTCCCGGCGCGGCGAAATGGGAACCCTGACCGGCCTCGAATCCAACGGCCCGCGGCAGGCTCTTTCCGGCCGCGCGCTCTGGTGCGGGCTCTACGTCAACGAACTGCTGCTGCGCTTGCTCGAACGCGACGATCCACACCCAGAAGTCTTCGACGCCTGCGGCCGTGTCTTCGACGGCCTGGCGCGCGGCGAGGTGCCGCAATCGCTGCTTCTTCGGCGTTTCGAGCGCGCTTTGCTCGAGGGGATGGGGGTGGCGCCGGATTTCGCCTTCGATGCGGCCAGCGGCGAAGCCATCTCGCCCGAGGGGCTGTATCATCTGCAGCCGGAAGCAGGCTTCGTGCCGGTTGAGCGTCCCGGCCGCGGGGTGTTTCGCGGCAGCGTCGTTCGGGCGCTGGCGCTCGGAGAGACCGACGACCGCGAAACCGCGCGCGAAATGCGCGAGCTGATGCGCATGCTGATCGACCATCACCTCGCCGGTCGCGAGCTGGCCACGCGCCGGCTGTTGTCCGGTTCGACAACCCGCAAGACAGGAGGAAACGAGTCATGAGCCAGGCCCTGCTGGGCGTCAATATCGATCACGTCGCCACGCTGAGACAGGCCCGCAAGGGGCACCATCCCTCGGTCGTGCAGGCCGCCCTCGCCGCCGAGCAGGCCGGAGCCGATGCCATCACGATTCACCTGCGCGAGGATCGGCGGCATATCCAGGACGAAGATGTCCGCTTGCTGTCGACGGTCATCGGCACGCGGATGAACCTGGAGCTGGCCGTCACCGATGAAATGATCGCCCTGGCCGAGCAGCTGCGGCCGAGCGACGTCTGCTTCGTGCCGGAACGGCGCGAAGAGCTGACCACCGAAGGCGGTCTCGACATCGGCGCCGGCCGAGAGCGGATTGCCGCGGCCTGCGAGCGTCTGGCGGCGGCCGGAGTTCGCGTCAGCCTGTTCATCGATCCCGATCCCGGGCAACTGGAGCTGGCAGTCGCCGTGGGCGCGCCGGTGGTCGAACTGCATACGGGCGCATATGCCGAGGCCCGGGGGCGGGCGGCGGCCAACGAGCTGTCCCGGCTGAAAGCTGCCGTCGAGACCGGACGACAGCTTGGCCTGGTCGTCAACGCCGGGCATGGGCTCGATTACCACAACATCCGCCCGGTGGCCGGCATCGACGGCATTGCCGAGTTCAATATCGGCCACGCCATCGTCTCGCGCGCGATCTTTACGGGGCTCGATGCCGCCGTACGGGAGATGCGGCAGTTGATTGGCGAGAATTGACCGCCGTTCTCAGACGTGGCGCAGGCAGTGCCGCGTGGCGTGGGCGATTCGCAGGAAATTGAGGTAGGAGGTGCCCGGCGAGCTGTCGAGCCCGGACAGCAGGCGCTGGCGCAGCATGCGGCAAGCCTGCGTCATGCGCGTGGCGCCGGCATAGCCGCCGGCGCCCGCCCACTGGTGCAGCAGTTCGGCGGCGTCGTCGTAGGCACGTGTCGCGATCATCCGGTCGAGCTCCGGCAGTTTTTCGTCCAGTTCGCGCGAAAGCATGTCCTGCAGTCGTTCCGCCAAGGCGGTATCGCCGTTGGCGGCCGCCAGGGCGCGGCTGCGGTCGAGCAGCTGGGTGGGCGCCGCCGGTTGTTCGCGCGGGAGGCGGCGGGCGCCGGGGTTGAACAGGGCCTCGATGGACTGAACCAGGTCGGGAATGCTGATCGGCTTGTTGAGGTAATCGTCGAATCCCGCTTCGAGCAGCCGCATTCGCTCTTCCGGCCGTGCGTCCGCGGTCAGCGCCACGATCTGGGCGTGGGCCGAACGGGTGTCGAGATCGCGTATTCTGTTGGCCGTGGCCAGCCCATCCATGCGCGGCATGTGCAGATCCATGAGAATCACGTCGAAAACTTCGCGTTCGCAAAGCTCGACCGCCTCGGGGCCGTCCTCGGCCAGCACCACCCGATCGACCATCCGGCTCAGCCCCGTGCCGAGAAACTCACGGTTGATGCGGTGGTCGTCGACCACCAGCACGGCCAGGCTGTCGATCGAGTAGCGTGATGCTTCGGATTCCATGGTTTTCATCTTACCCGAGGCGGGCGGTCGGAAAAACCGCGCTGCTGGCGCTGATCCTTCTGGCCGAGGGATCGGCGGCCGCCGGGGGTAGCCGCCTCACGCTCGAGTCGCAGGCGGGTCGGGCCGGCGCCGTCGAGTGGCAGTCGGCGGCGCTGATGATCGCTCCGGCGCAGGAGGCGCCGGGCGGTCTGCGGTGGCAGATCGACGTGGCCGGCCTGGAGGTCGCGGGCCTGCGTGGCGGGCTCGGCGTCGAATGCGCCGACGGTGGATTCCGGCAGGGCCGCCCTAGCTGCGCCGACGGTCGCTTCGAATGGCGTCCGGATGGCGGTGGCGAGAGCCTGGCGGGACGGATCGGCGAGCCCGAGCGCGGCAGCGGCATGACCTTTCAACTCGAGGGGCACGGCCTGTCGGGCCGGCTGCAGTGGCCGGGCGAGCAATCGCTTGAAGCGGCGTTGCGCCTGGAAGACCTGGATCTTTCAGCGCTACCGGCCGGCCTGCTCTCGGCGCTGGATCTGAGCGTGCTCGAGGGTCGGGCGGATGGTTCGATCGAGCTCGCTGACGAAAGACTCCGTTTCGAGCTGGACTTCGAACAGGCCGGCTTCGACCGGCGCGATGGCCGGATCGCAGCCGCCGGCCTGGCGCTTGCCGTCTCGGGCGTGGTGAACGGCCTCGGCGGGGGTCAAGCGATCGACTTTTCGTTCGACCTGGACCAGCGCGACGGCGAGATCCTGGCCGGCCCCGTCTACCTGCCGCCCCCGGACAGGCCCCTGGCCCTCGACGTGTCCGGTGAGTTCGAGGTCGGCAGCCACGTCGAGCTGAGCGGCATGACCCTGGACGACGGCGGCCTGGTCGAAGCGCAGGGCGCCCTGCGGATCGAGTCGGACGCCGCTTCCGGAGCATGGCACCTGGCCCGGATGAGCCTCGATCGGGCACGCTTCGACCTGCCCGGGGCATGGCGGCGCTGGGGCGACGGACCGGCCGCCGCAAGGGGCTTCGGAGACCTCGAGACCGCGGGCACGATCACGGTCTCCGCGGCATGGGCTTCCGGTCGACTCGAGTCGCTGTCGCTCGGGCTGGAAGGATTCAGCGTGCGTGATTCGGCCGGAAGAATTGCGCTCGAGGAGATGGCCGGTCGCGTTCTTCGTGGATCGGAGACATTCGAGGCCGATCTGGCCTGGGAGGGCCTGGAGCTTTTCAGCCTGGTGTTCGGGGCGTCGCGGCTGGTTGCCGGCGGGGCGCCGGCCGACTGGGGGCTCGAACAGCCCCTGCGGCTGCCGCTACTCGACGGAGCCGTGGTCATCGACCGTCTCGAAATCGCCGAGCAGAACGCCGCCACGCCGTCGGTCTTGCTGGATGCGCGCATCGAGCCGCTCGACCTGGCGGATCTGACCCGGATGCTGGGCTTCCCGGTGTTTGGCGGCGCCCTGTCCGGGCAGTTTCCGGGCATACAGTTCGGCGGCGACCGGATCACGTTTTCCGGCGGAATCGACGTGACGGCGTTTTCCGGCGGCATTCGGCTGAGCGAGCTGGTCATCGAGCGCCCCTTCGGCTCGCTGCCGGCACTGGCGGCCCAGGTCGAGATCGACCGGCTCGACCTGGCCGAGCTGACCGGTGCCTTCGATATCGGACACATGGAAGGGGAGCTCTCGGGCTGGATGCGCGACCTGCGGCTGCTCGACTGGCGGCCGGTGGCCATGGACGCCCGCCTGTTCACGCACGAGGATGCGCCGCGCCGGAGAATCAGCCAGCGCGCGGTGGAAAACCTGTCCCGCCTGGGCGGCGGCGCGGCGGCCATCGGAGCGACCGTGCTGCGCATGTTCGAGGAGTTCCCCTATCGCCGCGCCGGGCTGGCGTGCCGGCTCGACCGCAACATCTGCCACATCGACGGCGTGGCGCCGCATGAATCGGGCGGCTTCTATATCGTCGAGGGCCGTGGTCTGCCCCACCTCGACGTGGTCGGTCATCGCCGCCTGATCGACTGGCCGCGACTGGTGGCGCAGTTGGTGGCGATGACGCAGGGCTGAATTACCGAACCTGCCTGACCTGAACCTTCCGGATGCGCTTGTCGACCATGTCGACGATGGTGAAAATGTGGCGACCGATGCGCAGGCTGGTGCGGCCGTCGGGCAGTGATTCGAGGTGCTCCAGGATCAGGCCGTTGAGGGTCTTGGCGCCGGTAATCGGCAGTTGCCAGTCGTAGCGGCGGTTGAGCATGCGCAAGCTGGCGCCGCCGTCGACGATCCAGTCGCCGTTTTCGAGCTTTCGGACCAGGCGCTGCCGGTTGCCGCGCTCGCTGGTGAACTCGCCCACGATCTCCTCGAGAATGTCGTCGAGAGTGATCAGGCCCTGGATGTCGCCGTACTCGTCGACAACCAGCCCGAGGCGGCGTTCGCGGGTCTGGAACTCGAGCAGTTGCTGCGTCAGCGGCGTCCCTTCCGGCACGAAATAGGCCGAACGAACAGCCTTCTCCAGGACGGCCCGATCCAGCCGGCCCTGGGTGAGGCCCGGCAGCGCGGAGCGGATGTGCAGCAAACCGACCATGTTGTCGAGGTCGCCGCGCCATACGGGCAGGCGCGTGTAGATGCTGGTCTCGAGGGTTTGCAGGATTTCGTCCCAGTCCGCGTCCAGGTCGATGCCCACGATGTCCTGGCGCGGCACCATGACATCGTCGACCGAGCCGTGTTCGAGATCGAGGATGTTGATCAGCATCTGGCGGTGGTCGAGCGAAATGTGCCGTCCGCCTTCCTTGACCAGGCTGCGCAGTTCCTCGCGACTGATGGAGTCCTGGCCGCTACCGGCCTTGTGGGCGCCGAAGGGGCGCAACAGGGTGGCCGCCAGCAGGTTGACCACCCACACCGCCGGGTAGAGCAGTTTCAGCAGGGGAACCAGCACGTAGCTGGCCGGGTAGGCGATGCGTTCGGGCTTGAGCGCGGCCAGGGTCTTGGGTGCGACTTCGGCGAACACCAGGATCACCGCCGTGAGCGCCAGGGTCGAGGCCAGGATGCCCGAGTCGCCCAGCAGTCTGATGGCGATGACGGTCGACACCGAAGCGGCCAGGATGTTGACCATGTTGTTGCCCAGCAGAATGATCCCGAACATCCGGTCGGGCTTGGCCAGCAGGCGCTGCGCCAGGCGCGCTCCGCGATGACCATTGTTGGCATGGTGGCGCATGCGATAGCGGTTCAGGGCAACCAGCCCGGTCTCCGAGCTGGAGAAGAACGCCGACAGCACGATCAGTACGGCCAACAGCGTGAACAAGGCGCTCAGGGGGGCGTCGGACATGGCGTCAGCCCCGCATCGGGGTTTGCCAACTGCGATCGAGGAAAACCTCGAGAACCAGCTTGCTGCCGAAGTAGGCCAGCGCCAGCACCATCATTGCAATGAGCGTCCATCGCACCGCCCGCCGGCCGCGCCAGCCCAGCCGCCAGCGGCCCAGCAGAAGCATGCCGAACAGCAGCCAGGAAAGGATCGACAGCGCACTCTTGTGAACCAGGTGCTGGGCGAAGAAGTTGTCGACGAAGGCCAGGCCGGAAGCGAGGCTGAGTGTGAGCAGCAGCCAGCCGGCGAGGATCAGTCGGAACATGATCGTCTCGATCACCGTCAGCGGCGGCAGGAACTCGAGCCGGCGCACCATCCTCGGGTGGCGCAGTGCGTAATCCTGGGCGGCCAGCATGAGGGCATTGATCGCGGCAATGCTCAACAGGCTGTAGGCCAGCAGCGAGCTGACGATGTGCAGCCGGGTCGTGGCCGTGATGTCGCCGAGCACCAGCGCGTCGACCGGTACCAGCCAGCCCAGCGCCACGCACACGGCGGCACCCGGGAGGGCGACGATCAGGGCCTCCGGGGCGCGCGATGCGACGGCGGTGACGATCAGCGTGGCCATGATCAGCAGAGCGGCCAGCGACAGGATGTTCAGGAAATTGGCGTCCAGGCCGACCGGCGTGCCCATGGCATGGGACAGGGCGAAGCCGTGCAGCACGGCGCCCAGCGCCGAGAAGAACAGCCCGGAGTAGCGGAACTGCCGTCGGTCGCGCAGCTCGGCCAGAACCAGGTCGCCGGCGGCGCCCAGGTAGATGACGATGGGCAGTAAGTGGAGCAGGGCGGACTTGTCCAAGGATCGACGACTGAATTAGGCCTCGGCCCAGTATAATGGGTCAAAGCCGATTCGTAAGAAGCATTCTCATGTTCGACCAGCTCAGCAAAAGACTTTCCGGTTCGCTCGAGCGGCTCAGGAGCCGCGGCCGGCTGACCGAGGACAATATTCGTGAGTCGCTACGCGAGGTTCGCGTCGCGCTGCTCGAGGCCGACGTCGCCCTTCCCGTGGTCAAGGACTTCATCGCGCGCGTCGGGGATCGCGCCGTGGGCCAGGAAGTCACCCGGAGCCTCAAGCCGGGTCAAGCCCTGGTCAAGGTGGTGCACGAAGAGCTCAAGCACGTGCTGGGCGACGAGCAGACCCCGCTGGCCCTGGATCGCCAGCCTCCGGTGGTGATCCTGCTCGCCGGGCTCCAGGGTGCGGGCAAGACCACCACCGCCGGCAAGCTCGCCAAGCTCATCCAGGAGCGTCACGGCAAGAAGGTGATGCTCGCCAGCTGCGACGTCTACCGTCCGGCGGCCATCGACCAGCTCGAGACCCTCGCCGGCCAGGTCGAGGCCGGGTTCTACCGCTCCCCGGAGCTTGCCGACCCGGTGCGTATCGCCGACGATGCCGTCGGTCATGCCCGAAGGCAGTTTGCCGACGTGCTGATCCTCGACACCGCCGGCCGCCTGGCGGTCGACGAGGCGATGATGGACGAAATCCGCCGCGTTCACGCCGCGATCGATCCGGCCGAGGTGCTGTTCGTGGTCGACGCGATGACGGGCCAGGACGCGGCCAACACCGCGAAAGCATTCCACGAGGCGCTGCCGCTGTCCGGCGTGGTGCTGACCAAGACCGATGGTGATGCCCGCGGCGGGGCGGCGTTGTCGGTCCGCCACATCACCGGCGCACCGATCAAGTTCCTCGGCACGGGCGAGAAGATCGACGGGCTCGAGCCTTTCCATCCCGATCGCCTTGCCTCGCGCATCCTCGGCATGGGCGACGTGCTAAGCCTGGTCGAGGATGTCGAGCGCAAGGTCGACCAGAAGCAGGCGAAGAAGCTGGCCGGCAAGGTCGGCAAGGGCAGCCGGCGCTTCGGGCTGGACGATTTCCGTGATCAGCTGCAGCAGATGGACAAGCTCGGCGGCATGGGGGCCTTGATGGACAAGCTCCCGGGCATGGGCAATCTGCCCGACGCGGTGAAGTCCCAGGTCGACGATCGCCAGACCCGGCGCATGGTCGCCATCATCAACTCGATGACGCCCAAGGAGCGCCGGTATCCCGATATCATCAGGGGCTCGCGCAAGCGCCGAATCGCAACCGGCTCGGGTCTGCAGATCCAGGACGTCAATCGCCTGCTCAAGCAGCACAAGCAGATGCAGAAGATGATGAAAAAAGTCGGCAGCAAGGGCGCCATGGCCAAGATGATGAAGCGCCTGCCCGGGGGAATGCCCGGCGGCGGGGGCGGGATGCCTTAACCCTTCCATATACCGCAAGAATCCGCTAGAATTGCGGGTTTGCCGAATTCAGCAATTGCAGCAGCGGGGCCATGACCGGCTCCGAGGCGTTTCAGGAGAGAACATGGTCAAGATCCGCATGAGCCGGGGCGGCGCCAAGAAGCAGCCCTTCTATCAAATCATCGTAACCGACAGTCGCAATTCCCGCGACGGTCGCAACATCGAGCGGCTCGGGTTCTTCAACCCCGTCGCGCGTGGCCAGGACGAGCGCCTGCGCCTCGATGTCGAGCGTGTGGACTACTGGCTGGGGCAGGGCGCGCAGATTTCCGAGCGCGTTCGCGATCTGGCCAACGAAGCACGCCGGGCCCAGTCGGCGGCCTGAACCGGTGACGCCGGACGAATCGGTCGTCGTCGGCCGATTCAACGGCCCCTGGGGTGTGCGCGGCTGGGTCAAGGTGTGGTCCGAGACCCGGCCGCCGGTCGCCATTTTCGACTACCAGCCGTGGCTCGTCGGCGAGCGCGGTGATCCCCTCGGAATCGAACAGTGGCAGCAGGCGGGCCCCCGCCTGGTGGTCAAGCTGCGCGGCGTCGACACGCCCGAGGCAGCGGCCGCGCTTGGCCGCGAGACCATTCGCGTTGCCCGTTCGAGCCTGCCGGAGCCCGAATCCGGCGAATACTACTGGCACGACCTGATCGGCCTGGAAGTCGTCAACCTCCAGGGCCACGTCTATGGGCGGGTCGAGCGGATGCAGGAGACCGGCGCGCACGACGTGCTCGAGATCCGGGGCGAGGAGGGCGGCACCGTTCTGATTCCCTTCGTGACCGGCGAGTTCGTGCAGGACGTCGACCTGGCCGGCGGCCGCATCACGGTCGACTGGCCGCTGGAATGGACCGAGCCGGTTTGACCGCATGCTCTCGCGCATCGACGTGGTCACGCTTTTTCCCGACTGGATTCAGTCGCTGAGGCAACTCGGCCTGACCGGGCGGGCGATTGCCGAGGGCACGGTCGAACTTCAGTGCTGGAATCCGCGCGACTTTGCCGAGGGCGTTCATCGCAGCGTCGATGACCGTCCTTATGGCGGTGGTCCGGGTATGGTGATGCGGCCCGAGCCGCTGGCGCAGGCGATCGAGTCGGCGCGCGGCGGTGATCCCGGAGCGCGCGTCGGCTGCCTCAGCCCCCAGGGCCGTAGACTGGATCAGGCCGCGGTGCAGGAGCTGGCGCAGCGCGAGCGCCTGATTCTCGTGTGCGGGCGTTACGAGGGCATCGATGAGCGCGTGATGGACGCCCTGGTCGACGAGGAGTGGTCGATCGGTGACTTCGTGCTCTCCGGCGGCGAGCCTGCGGCGGCGGTCATGATCGACGCGGTGATCCGACTGCTGCCCGGGGTTCTTGGCCATGAACTTTCGGCGCAGCAGGATTCCTTCTCCGAAGGCTTGCTCGACTGCCCGCACTACACGCGCCCGGAATCCTGGCGCGGGCGCGACGTGCCGGAAGTTCTGCGCAGCGGCGATCACGCGCGCATCGCGCGCTGGCGGCTTGCGCAGGCGATCGAGCGCACGCGCCTGCGACGCCCCGATCTGCTGGGCGAGCGCGGACTCGATGCGGCGGATGAGGCGGCAATGGCGGAATTTTCCAAAGCGGGGCGAGACAAGAACTGAAAAAACGGTTACAATTGCCGGCTTGTCTGCCCCGGGTGGGGCAATAAAGCGCGCGCTCAGTAGACGCGCTCAAGTCAATGCGCAATCGGGAACAAGCAGTCATGAGCAATATCATCGACGAGATCAACAAGGAACAGACCGAACGCGAGATTCCGGAATTCGCGGCGGGCGACACGATCGTGGTCAACCTCTGGGTTCGCGAGGGGGATCGCCAGCGTGTACAGGCCTTCGAGGGCGTGTGCATCGCCAAGCGCAACCGCGGCGTGAACTCGGCCTTTACCGTTCGCAAGGTATCGCACGGCACCGGTGTCGAACGCGTCTTCCAGACCTACAGCCCGCTGATCGAGTCGATCACGGTCAAGCGCAAGGGCAAGGTGCGTCGCGCCAAGCTCTTCTACCTGCGCAACCTGGAAGGCAAGGCGGCTCGAATCAAGGAAAAGCTTTCGGGCTCGGGGCGCAAGCGCGCCAGCGCCTGAACCGGACAACCCTCCGAAAGCAGAAAGGCCAGCCTCAGCGCTGGCCTTTTTGTTTTCCGGCTCGGGGTCAGCCCGCCCTGGCTTGCGGTTGGGACGGGGATTCCTCGTCTTTGCCCGTTTTCGCAGCGGCTTTCTTGCCGTCCGCCGGGGCGGGCTTTGACGCCGCCTGCGACTCGCGAATGCGGCTGTTGCCGTTGAAATGTGCGCCCGGTTCGATCACCAGTTCGGCGACGGAAAGATCCCCGTCGACCCGGCCGCCGCTGACGATTTCCAGCCGCCGGGCATCGATGTTGCCCTCGAACTTGCCGCTGATGACGATGTGATCGGCCTGCAGGTCGCCCACGATTTCTCCCTCCTGGCCAACCGCGACCTCCGCCTCGGAGCGAATCGTGCCCTCGATGCGACCGTCGACGTGCAGGTTATCGCTCAGGGCAAGGTCGCCGACAAGCTTTGAACCTGCTGCAATGACGGTCGTTCCGGCGTGTTGGCCGCCGTCCGCACGACCTCGGTTAATGATTCCCATTGAACGCGTTCCTCTTCGCTGAACAGTACGTCATATTCTTCCAGCGACCAGCGCAGGAAGGGTGAGGGGTCGAGGCGACGCTGCAGGTAGCGCACCTCGTAGTGCAGATGCGGTGCGGCCGACTGGCCGGTGTTGCCCGAATACCCCAGCAGATCGCCGCGCTTGACGTAGCTGCCGGCGGCGACCTCGATGTCGTCCATGTGGCCGAAAATGGTGGAAAAGCCGTAGTTGTGGACGAGCTTGACCATGTTTCCCAGCCCGGAACTCTCGTGCGGTGCCGCCCACTCGACCACGCCGTCGGCGGTGGCATAGATGGGCGTGCCGCGCTTGGCGCGCAGATCGACGCCGCCGTGCAGCGCTTCGCGCTCGTGAATCGGGTGGCGGCGCATGCCGTAATCGCTGGTCACGCGCTCCGACTGCACCGGGAAGCCGCTCGGAATGGAGCGCAGCATCAGGCGCTTCTCGAACGCCGTCTGGGCGGCGATGTCGACGCGCTGCGCCAGCGGGCGATCCTCGACCGGGTCCACGCCGACGAGGCTCTCGATACGTTGAAGTTCGCCACCGAGAACGGCCAGTTCACGGCTTCGTCGCTGGACTTCGCCTTCGAGTTCGCGGCGCTGCTCGGCCAGACGCTGCTTGTCGGCTTCGATGGCTGCCTTCTCGGCGGCCAGCTCGGCGACCTGGCCGTTGAGCGTACCCACCCGGCCGGCAAGCATGAAGATGCCCGCCGCTCCGACGACGAGGATCACGGCCAGGCCGATCCCCGCCCCGGCAATGACTCGCCTGACGAGCTGGTCGAGGGTGAAATGGCGTGAGCCGCGGTAGTCGGTGATGGTGACGTGAAAGCGTTGCCGCATTCGCTGGTTTCGCTGGTTGTCGTTGTTGGTGTCCGCACCGCGAGGACCCGGTTTCGGGTCAGCCCGGCGCGCCGCTGGGCCGCCAATTATGCGAGGGCCGCCGGCTGGTTGCAAACGCCCCCGGTGGCCGGCGGGTTAGAATGCCATCCTTGCGAATTTCTCAGCTCGATGGAGACTGGTCCATGAACAAGCCGTTTTTCGTCCTTGCCCTGTGTTCGTTCCTGGCTGCCTGCGGTGGTGCCGACGAGCAGGATATCCCCGGTGAGACCGGGGCGGCCGCTACCGCTGAACCGGCTGCCGAGTCGCAGCAGGCCGCCGAGCCGGCCGTGAACGAAAGCGCTGAAGAAGCCCCGGCCGTTGCCGACGCACGACCGGAAATCTATTCGGAATTCACGCTCGAGGCCGACCTGGATCATCTCAGCGATGCGCAGCGCGAGATGGTGGCGGTGCTGATCGACGCCAGCCGGATCATGGACGACCTGTTCTGGCACCAGGCCTACGGTGACCGCGACGCCTTGCTTGCGAGCATCGACGACGAGGCCGCGCGCGAGTTCGCCCGCATCAACTACGGCCCCTGGGACCGCCTGGCCGGCAATCGACCGTTCGTGGCTGGCCACGGACCGAAACCCGCCGGCGCCAATTTCTATCCGGCCGACATGACGGATGCGGAATTCGAGTCGCTCGAGGATGCCCGCAAGGATGACCTCTACAGCCTCATCCGGCGTGACGACGCCGGCGAGCTGACGGTCGAGCCTTACAACACTTTCTACGCCGATTCCCTCGACGAGGCGGCCGGCTTGCTCGAGCGTGCCGCCGATCTGGCGGAGAACGCGTCTTTCGCGCGCTATCTCCGCTTGCGGGCCGAGGCCCTGCGCACGAATCGCTACCAGCCCTCCGACCTGGCCTGGATGGACGTGAAGGGCAACAAGATCGATCTGATCTACGGCCCGATCGAAACCTACGAGGACCAGCGCTACGGCTACAAGGCCGCGTTCGAGTCCTACGTTCTGATCAAGGATCTCGAGTGGAGCGAGCGCCTGGCGCGCTTCGCCGAGTTCCTGCCCGAGCTGCAGCGCAACCTGCCCGTGCCGGAGGCCTACAAGGCCGAGCAGCCGGGTGGCGATGCCGAGCTCAATGCCTACGACGTGGTCTATTACGCCGGCGATTCGAATGCCGGTTCGAAGACCATCGCCGTGAACCTGCCCAACGACGAAGAGGTGCAGCTGGCCAAGGGCACGCGCCGCTCGCAGTTGAAAAACGCCATGCGAGCCAAGTTCGACCGCATCCTGCTGCCGATTGCCGACGTCGTCATCGCCGAGGATCAGCGTGAACACATCAGCTTCGACGCGTTTTTCGGCAACACGATGTTTCACGAGGTCGCCCACGGCCTGGGCATCAAGAACCGGGTCGACGGCGAGGGCACGGTGCGCGCCGCGCTCAAGGAGCACGCTAGTCCGCACGAGGAGGGCAAGGCCGACGTGCTGGGCCTGTACATGGTGCGTGAGCTCAGCGAGGCCGGCGAGCTCGACGGCGACATCATGGACTATTACGTCACCTTCCTGGCCGGCATCTTCCGCTCGGTGCGCTTCGGCGCCTCCAGCGCGCACGGCCGGGCCAACATGATGCGCTTCAACTACTTCGCCGACTTCGGGGCATTCGAACGCGACGACAATGGGCACTACCGCGTGGTGCCGGAGCGCTTCAGCGAAGCCATCGACGCGCTGTCGGAGGAGATCCTGGTCATGCAGGGCGACGGCGACTACGACCAGGCCGCAAGAATGCTGGACGAGCTCGGCGTCATCGGCGAGGAATTGCAGTCCGACCTCGATCGCATCGACGATGCCGGCATCCCGGTCGATGTGACGTTCCGTCAGGGCAAGGACGTGCTCGGAATCGGCGAGTCGTAAGCCGTACCCCGCTGTCACGAAGACGGTGACGATTGGACGGGGCGATCGGGTGTTTTGCCACCCGACGCCTTGAAAGCCGGGCCGGTTGCGCCCACTTCGTCACCAGTCCAGACAACCTTGATGAAGCGTCATGAGCGAAGCGAACGCCCCGGAAACCCGCCGATTCGACACCGAAGTCCATCAGCTGCTCAAGCTGATGATCAACGCGCTGTATTCCAACCGCGAAATCTTTCTGCGAGAACTGATCTCGAACGCCTCGGACGCCAGCGACAAGCTGCGCTTCGAAGCATTGACCAACGATGACCTCAAGGGCCTCGACCAGGACCTGGCCATCGACGTTCGTTTCGACGCCGAGGCCGGCACCCTGACCGTCTCCGATCGCGGTATCGGCATGAACCGCGAGGAGGTCATCGACAACCTCGGCACCATCGCGCGCTCGGGGACGAAGCAGTTTCTCGAATCCCTGTCGGGCGACAAGCAGAAGGATGCCGCCTTGATCGGTCAGTTCGGCGTCGGCTTCTACTCGGCCTTCATCGTCGCCTCCGAGGTCGCGGTCGAAACGCGCCGGGCCGACGAACCCGCGGCCAGGGGCCTGCGCTGGACCTCGGCCGGCGAGGGTGAGTACCAGCTCGAGTCGATCGAGCGCGAAGCGCAGGGCACCACCATCACCCTGACGATCCGGGACGATCACAAGGATCTGCTGTCGGACTGGCAGCTCAGGCGCATCATCCGGCACTACTCGAACCACATCGCCTTCCCGATCCGTCTGGCCCAGGCCGGCAAGGACGACGAGGCCGAAACGGTCAATGATTCCAAGGCCCTGTGGGCGAGGGCGAAGTCCGAGATCTCCGACGAGGATTACCGGGATTTCTACACCAGCCTGACCGGCGACGAGGAAGCGCCGCTGAGCTGGGCGCACCACCATGTCGAGGGCAGCCAGCGCTACAGCATGCTGCTCTACCTGCCGTCGCAGGCCCCCTTCGACATGCTGATCAACCGTGATGAAAGAGAGGGCGTGAAGCTCTACATCCAGCGGGTGTTCATCATGGACGCCGCCGAGCAGGTCGTGCCGCGCTACCTGCGCTTCATGCGTGGCGTGATCGATTCGGCCGACCTGCCGCTCAACATCTCGCGCGAGATTCTGCAGGACAATCCCCTGCTGAAGAAGATCCGCTCGACCGTGGTCAAGCGCTCGCTCGACCTGGTCGAGAAGCTGGCCAGGGAGGGCGGCGAAGCCTGGCAGAAGTTCTACAGCGCCTTCGGCAGCGTCCTCAAGGAGGGCGTGATCGAGGATTTCGAACAGCGCGAGCGCATCTCCTCGCTGCTGCGCTTTGCCTCGAGCAATTCCGATGACGCGTCGGTCGGCCTGGACGCCTACATCGAGAACATGAGTGAAGGCCAGGACACCATCTGGTACCTGACCGCCGACAGCCTGAAGGTGGCGAAGAACTCCCCGCACCTGGAGGCCTTCCGCAAGCGCGGTATCGAGGTGCTGCTGCTGACCGACCGCATCGACGAATGGCTGGTCGCCCACCTGCACGAGTACAAGGGCAAGCAGCTCAAATCCGCGGCCAGCGGTCAGCTGGACCTGGAAGACGATCAGGTCGAGCCGGATGAAGCGGCGAAAAAGCTGGCCGGTCGCATCAAGAAGGCGCTGGGCGAGCAGGTCGGCAACGTCAGCGCGGGTTCGCGGCTGACCGACTCGCCGGGCTGCATTGTCAGCGACGACAACGCCATGAGCCTGCAGATGCAGAAGATGCTGCGCCAGGCCGGCCAGGAGGTGCCCGAAAGCAAGCCCGACCTGGAGATCAACGCGGGTCACCCCCTGCTCGAAGCCATGGCGGCCGAGGATGATGATGCACGCTTCGGTGAACTCTCGCAGCTGCTGTTCGACCAGGCGCTGCTGGCCGAGGGCGGAGAGCTGGCCGACCCGGCCGGCTACGTCAAGCGGGTCAACGCCCTGCTGGTTGGCGCCCTGGGCCGCGACAAGGGCGACGATCGTGCCGCATCGGCCTGACGGCGAGATCCTCGCCTCGGCCGCCCCCGGCGGCGGCTGGCGCGAACGGCTGGGTCGACGGGTCGAAGGGCCGGGGTTCAGTCGCTTCATCATCGCGCTGATCATCGTCAACGCCGTCATCCTCGGCCTGGAGACGTCGCCGGCGGTGATGGCGCGCTTCGGCGATGTCCTGGTCGCTCTGAATACAGCCATTCTCGGCGCGTTCGTCATCGAGATTGCGCTCAAGCTGGTCGCCTTCGGGCCGCGTTTCTTCAAGTCTGGCTGGAACGTGTTCGACTTCCTCGTCGTGGGTATTTCCCTGGTGCCCACGGCCGGCCCGCTGGAGATCCTGCGTGCCCTGCGCGTGCTGCGGGTGCTTCGCCTGCTGTCGCAGGTTCCCAAGCTGCGGGTGATCATCGAGTCGCTCCTGCGTGCCCTGCCGGGCATGGGCTGGACGGCCTTGCTGCTGGTGCTGGTTTTCTACGTCTTTGCCGTCATGGGCACGATGATGTTCGGCCAGGAGTTCCCCGAGTACTGGGGCAACCTGGGCGCGAGCCTGTTCTCGTTGTTCCAGATCATGACCCTGGAGTCGTGGTCATCGGGCATCGCCCGGCCGATGGCCGAGGTCTTTCCCTGGGTCTGGGCGTATTTCGTGCCCTTCATACTGGTCTCGAGCTTCATGGTGCTCAACCTGTTCATCGCCATCATCGTCACGGCTACCCAGTCCATCCACCAGGACGAAGAGGATCTGGAGCGGCGCGAGCTGCTGGCCGAGCTCAGGTCCATCAATGAACGCCTCAAGCGGCTGGAGCAGCACGACGGTTAACGGTTTACGGTTTACGGTTGACGGGGTCCGTGTGAAAGCCGCAACGTGGGTCGGCGTTACATCGCCGACGGACGAGGCATCGGGCTTGTACAAACATCAGCTACGCGTGAACAAGATTGATATGTTGACCGTCGCGGATGTAACCGCGACCTACGAAGCAACGCTCGTGATCCGTAAACCGTAAACCCGAACCCAATGACCGACGCCGTAAGACTCGACAAGTGGCTCTGGGCAACGCGCTTTTTCAAAACGCGCGGCCAGGCCCAGCAGGCGATCAAGGGCGGCAAGGTCGAGATCAACGGCGCCTCGCCCAAGGCCTCGCGCCTGGTGCGCTGCGGCGACCGCCTGCAGGTCACCAAGGGAGAGACGCGCTTCGAGATCGTGGTCGAGGAAATCGGCGAGAAACGCGTGTCCGCAGCGCTGGCGCAGCAGATGTACAGCGAGACCGAAGCCGGGCGCAAGGCGCGCGAGCGGCAGGCCGAGGAGAACAGGCTCAAGCGGGCAGCGGGTGCGGCCCCGGACCGGCGGCCCGACAAGCGCGAGCGGCGGCAGCTGCGCCGCATCAACCGCGGCGATTGAGCCGGCCCGGTTTCCGGCACCCGGGCGAATCGGCAACTGGTCCGCGCCGGCATTTTAGGAATTGCTTATAATAGAGCTCGGGCATTCGATGTCCGTTCTTCTTTTCGCCGGAGCATGGGTTTGTCGCAGCGCGAACGCATCTGTTTGGTGACGCTGCTGGCGGCGGCGGTCTTTCTGCGCGCGCTGCTTGCCGACGGCTACATGCCCGATCAGGACGGGGGCATTCGCCTTTGTACGCCTGATGGCATGGTTACGGTCGTCATCGATCCGACGACCGGCGAGGCGGTCGAGGTCGACGAGTCGCTTTCCGCCGAATGTCCCTGGGCCTACGCCTTCTTTCCCGCGGCAATGCCTCCAGGCCCGCCGGGCCTGGCCGTGCCGTATGAACCGGTTTCGCCCCCCGAGCGGTTTGCAGCCGGTCGCCCGACCGGCCAATCCGTCTCGCTGCCCCCGGCGCGGGCGCCCCCTCGAATTCTCTGCTGAACAACTGAACCCCGTACATGATCCTTTTTGTCGTGCCCGCTCCCTCGGGACCGGCGGGCGCGCGTTCAGCGAGAGGAAATCGCGATGAAAACGAGTATTCCAGGCGGCTTGCTGGCCGTCCTCTTGTGCCTGCCCGCATGGGCGGGCGAATCCTCCGGCGGCCCCGATGCGGCGGCCGGGGAAGAACGCCCGGACTCCGGTCGAAGCGTCGCCGAACGCCTCGAAGAACGGCTCAAGCTGCAACCGATGGTGGTCACCGCGGCGGTTATGAGCGACCCGTTCCGCGTGACCACCGACCCGCGCCAGCCGCGCCTGCCGCTGCCGGCGCACGACGGCGGCTCCTACCTCAAGTCGATTCCGGGCTTTGCCCTGTCACGCAAGGGTGGTACGAGCGGCGATCCCGCCCTGCGCGGCCTTGGCGGTTCGCGGCTGAAGATCCTGCTTGACGACACCACGGTGCTGGGCGGCTGCGGCGGTCGCATGGATCCGCCCACGGCCTACGTCTACCCGGAGGTCTATGACCTGATCGAGGTGATCAAGGGGCCACAGTCGGTGCGCCACGGCGCCTCGGCGGCCGGAGTCGTGCGTTTCGAGCGCGAGGATCCGGTCTTCGATGGACCCACCCGACGGGGGTACCTCGGCGCGGTCCTGGGCAGCTTCGATCGCCGCGACGGCACCGCGGAAGTCATGCTGGGAAACGAACGAGGCTATACCCGCTTGACCGGCACCTGGTCGAGTCGTGACGACTACCGCGACGGCTCGGGTGAGCGAATTCACTCGCGCTACGAGCGCTGGAGTACCAGCCTGCTGGCCGGCTGGACGCCGGGCGACAACACCCGTGTCGAACTGGGTATCGACCAGAGTGACGGTGAGGCCGCCTATGACGATCGCATGATGGATGGCACGCGCTTCGACCGCAGCGGCTACAGCCTGCGGATCGTGCAGACCGATATCCGCCCCTGGTTCAGCGAGCTCGAGCTTTTGCTGTTTCACAACTACGTCGATCACGTCATGGACAACTACACCCTGCGTCGGCCGCCGATGATGCCGATGGTGCGGTTTCCGGACCGTCGCACGCAGGGCGCGCGCGTGGCCGGTGAGTTCCGTCCCGATGACGCCCTCGTCGTCCAAGCCGGCGTCGACTGGATGCAGAATCGCCACCGCGACGGCATGCTGGGCGGAACGGCGGTGGGCCGCTTGAACGAGGAACCACGCATCGAGACGGCTCGCTTCACCGATGCCGGGGGGTTCATCGAGCTGGAACACCGCATCGATGACCGCCGCAAGACCGTGTGGGGGCTGCGCGTCGATCAAAGCCGCGGCCGGGCCCTGGTCGAGGGCTTCGGAGGTGTGCCTTCCGGTCACGGCAAGCGGCGCGAACAGGTCAGCGGCTTCGCGCGCTACGAGCATCGCCTGGCCAACAGGCCGCTGGCTTTCTACGCCGGCCTGGGGCGGGCCGAGCGAGCGCCCGACTACTGGGAGCGCGAGCGGGTCTTCGGGCTCGACAACGAGGCGCAGACACAGCTCGATCTGGGTGTCCGCTACACAGGCGAGCGTTCGAGCGCCACGCTGTCGCTGTTCTACGGGCGGATCGACGACTACATCCTGATCGTCGCCCCGGGTCGGGAAGCGCTCGATGCACGCAACGTCGATGCGACCACCCGCGGAGCGGAACTCGACTGGCGGTTTGCGCTCGCCCGGGGGCTGTCGATCGGCGGCAGTGTCGCCTGGGTGCGCTCGGACAATGACAGCGACGGCGTGCCGCTGGCGCAGACACCACCGCTGGAGGCGACACTCGGCCTGGACTTCGAGCGCGGGCATTGGTTCGGCGGGGGGTTGCTCAGGGGCGTTGCGCGCCAGGATCGCATTCATCCCGGCTACGGCACAATCTACTCGCTGGATACCACGCCCACGCCGGGCTTCGCGGTCACCTCGCTCTACGGCGGCCGCCAGCTACCGGGCGGATGGACCTTGACGGGTGGCCTGGATAACCTGTTCGATCGCCGCTACGCCGAGCATCTGCAGCGCGGCGCGGCTGAACTGGGTGCGCTGGCCGGCCGCATTCCCGAGCCGGGACGCACGATCTGGATTCAGCTCAGGGGTGAGTTCGATTGAGCAATCGGTATCGTGGTCCCGATGAACAGCGGATAAACTGAGCCGATGACTTCGAGCGTCGCCGTTCCGCTGGCTTCCCTTGGGCCGGGCAGGGCAGTTCATGCCTGACGACCGCCCCGGCGGCCTGCCGCCGGCAGGCCGCTTCGCCTTCCTGGCCGCGCTGTGTTCCTCCTTCGGTCAGACCTTTTACATCGGCCTGTTCGGCGCCGATTTCCGCGCCGATTTCGGCCTGAGCGAATCGGCCCTGGGCACGCTCTACGGCACGGCCACGCTGATCAGTGGCCTGAGCATGTTCTGGCTCGGTGCGATCGCCGATCACCTGAGCATGCGTCGGGCCATCGCCGGGGTCATGAGCCTGCTGGCGCTCGGCTGCGCGATGATTGCCTGGTCGCCGCACGCGGCACTGCTGCTTGCCGGGCTTTTCATGGTCCGGCTCGCCGGACAGGGGCTGGCCGGACACCTGGCGGTCGTCGCCGCGGCACGCTACAGTTCGCGGCGCCGGGGCCGGGCGGTGGCGATGGCCAGCTACGGGTTCATCGCCGGCGAAGCCCTGCTGCCACCCGTGGTCGCCGGCCTTCTGGGCTGGCTGGAATGGCGCAGCGTCTGGCTGCTGGCGTCGTGCGCCATCGTTTTTGGCGCCCTGCCGCTGCTGTGGTGGCTGGCCCGGCCGCTGGTCGGGCGCGGTCGTGAAGTCGACGCCTCCGGGACGGACGGGTTCGCGGTCATCACCACGCGCCGCAAACTTTTCGTCCATGGACATTTCCTGCGCACGCTCTCGGTGGTGCTGGTCTCGCCCCTGGTGGTGACGGCGCTTTTCCTGCACCAGGGATCGCTGGCCGAGCGCCTGGGCTGGTCGCTGTCGCAAGTTGCTTCGGGCTTCGTCCTGTTCGCGGCGATGCAGGCCCTGGCGGCCTTTGGTGGCGGCCGGCTGGTCGACCGCTTCAGCGCCCGCGCACTGCTGCGCGTCTACCTGCTCCCCCTCGGGCTCGGCGTCCTTTCGCTGGGCGTGTTGCCGCCGTCCGTTTCGATGTGGGTGATGTTCGCCGGGCTGGGCATGAGCGCCGGTGTCAACGGCGTGGTGAGCGGCGCCGTCTGGGTGGAGCTGTTCGGTTCTGCCCGGCTGGGGATGATTCGCGGCGTCTACGCCGCCCTGATGGTGCTGTCCACCGCGGCGGGTCCGGTGGTGCTGGGCCTGCTGTTCGAGCTTGCGGTCGGTTTGCGGACGATCGGTCTGGTCTGCCTGGCCTACGTGCTGCTGGTGCCGCCCTTGCTCACCGCGCGTTTGCGCGCGACAACGGCCCCGTCGCGGGGGCGATGACGGCGCGAGTCCACCCTCAGTCCGTCCGGGCGAGCCGGCGCCGCCACCACCATTTTTCCAGTTCGACCAGCAGCATCAGGGGTGCCATGAGCGCAAGAATCAGCAGCCAGTGCCCCGGCGCCAGCCCGGTGGTGCCGAAGATCCACTGCGCGAACGGCAGGTAGGTGAAGCCGAGCTGCAGAACGACCAGGATGCCGACCATCAGCCAGGCCCATCGGTTGGCGGTCAGGGCCTCGCGGGTCAGGCTGGGAGCGAACAGGCGTCGGCAGTTGAACAGGTAGAGGATCTCGCCGGTCACCAGCAGGTTGACCGCCAGCGTGCGCGCGAGCGCCTCGTCGCCGTCGCCGGTCAGGCTCCAGTGGAACAGGGCGAAGGTGGCGCCGGTGAGCACCAGCCCGACCCAGACGATGCGGGTGGCGACGAAGCCGGTGATCAGGCCCTCGGACTGCGGGCGGGGTGCGCGCCGCATCACGTCTCCCTCGGTCGGCTCGAAGGCCAGCGCGAGCGCCAGCGTCACCGCGGTGGCCATGTTGATCCACAGGATCTGCACCGGGGTGATCGGCAGTGCCATGCCAGCCAACACCGCGATCGCGACCACCAGCGCCTCGGCGGCGTTGGTCGGCAGGATGAACAGCACGGCCTTGCGGATGTTGTCGTAGACGCCGCGGCCTTCCTCGATACCGGCGACGATGGTGCTGAAATTGTCGTCGGCGAGCACCATCTCGGCGGCCTGGCGAGCGGCCTCGGTCCCCTTGATGCCCATGGCCACGCCGATGTCGGCGCGTTTGAGCGCCGGCGCATCGTTGGCACCGTCTCCGGTCATGGCCACCACCTCGCCGCGGGCCTGCAGGGCGGTCACCAGCCGAAGCTTGTGCTCGGGGGAAGTGCGCGCGTAGACGGTCACCCGGCCGGCCTGGCGGGAAAACTCGTCGTCGTCGAGTCGGTCGAGTTCCGGCCCGGTCAGGACCGTGCCGTCATCGGACAGCGCCAGGTCGCGGGCGATCGCGCGCGCCGTCGCGGCATGGTCGCCGGTGATCATCCGGACGGTGATACCCGCATCACGGCAGGCACGGATGGCGGCGGGCACCTCGGCTCGCGGCGGGTCGGCAAAGCCGATCAGGCCGAGCAGGACGAAGTCTTCACCCAGGGTTTCGGTGTCATCCAGCGATTCGATCGGCCGGTCGGTTGCTCTTTCGGCCAGCGCCAGCATCCGCAGGCCGTCGCCGGCCAGCTCGTCGAGCGCGCCTTGCCAGGGCGCGGCATCGAGCGGCTGCTCGCCTTCCCGCTCCAGGATCCGGGAGCAGCGCTGCAGGATGACCTCGGGCGCGCCCTTGATGATCAGGCGCTTGCCGTGTGCACTGGCCATCATCTTCCGGTGCGAGGAGAACGACAGGACCGCCGTGCGCGGGGCCGAAGAGCGAACCTCCCCGAGATCCAGGCCGATCCCTTCGGCGATCGCAAGCAGCGCCCGCTCGATCGGGTCATTGCTGTCGCTGTCGACTTCGGCGTCGCTGCACAGCACGGCCGCTTCGGCCAGCGCCCGGGTCGGCGCGTCGTCGATCGGCAACGCTTCGAGGCCGAAATCGCCGCTGGCGTCGAGTACGCGTCGAACCTGCAGTTCGTTGCGCGTGAGCGTGCCGGTCTTGTCCGAGCAGATGGTGGTGACCGAGCCGAGGGTTTCGACCGCCGGCAGCAGTCGAATGATGGCCTGGCGCGAGGCCATGCGCTGCACGCCGATGGCCAGCGTGATGGTGATGATCGCAGGCAGACCCTCCGGGATGGCGGCAACGACTATAGCGACGCCGGCCAGGAATCCGTCGCTGGCGGATATCCCGTGCAGGATAGAGCCCAGCACAACGACCGCGACGGTAAACGCCACGACAACGGCCGACAGCAGCTTGCCGAAACGATTGACCTGCCGCAGCAGCGGCGTGGTCACGTTCTCCACCGTTTCCAGCAGGGCGCTGATTCGACCCAGTTCGGTATCGCTGCCGATCTGCACGACCACGCCGATGCCCTGGCCGCCGGTCACCAGGGTGCCGGAATGCGCCAGGCAGCGCCGATCGGCCAGTGCCGCATCCTCGTCGAGGGGCTCGGTCATGCGCTCGACCGGGACCGATTCGCCGGTGAGCGCGGCCTGGTCGACGCGCAGGCCGTGGGCTTCGAGCAGGCGCAGGTCGGCGGGTACGCGGTCGCCGGAACGCAGGCGCACGATGTCGCCGCTGACCAGCTGTTCGGCAGCGATGACCTGCCAGCGACCGTCGCGCCGGACCTGTGCCTTGAGTGCCAGCATCTGGCCGATCGCTTCCATCGCGCGCTCGGCCTTGCCTTCCTGCACCAGGCCGATGAGCGCATTGATGATGACGACCGCGGCGATCACGCCGGCGTCGATCCAGTGCTCGAGGGCACCGGCCAGCACGGCGGCAACGATCAGTACGTAGATCAGGATGTTGTGGAACTGGGCCAGCAGGCGTCGCCACCAGGGTCGGCGCGGCGTGGCCGGCAGCGTATTGGGCCCCTCGCTTTCATGTCGGCGGCGGGCCGTGGCCGTATCCAGCCCCTCGCGCGTGCTCTCGAGTTGCTCGAGCGCCTCGTCCGGGGTCAGGGCATGCCAGTGCGTCATCGGGTTGCCATCGGCGTTACGCGATCGTCGGGGGCTTGGCTCGGATGATACCCAATCCCCCGCCGCCGGAAACGAAAAGGGCCTCGCGTGGAGGCCCTCGTCGCTGACACGAATTTTGCCGAAGCGTTCAGCCGGCGACCGTGCCCTGGGACACTTCTTCCTCGGTGGCTTCGCGCACGCCCTTGACGGCGACCTTGAAGTTGAGGACCTGGCCGGCCAGCATGTGGTTGCCGTCGACCGTGACCGTTTCGTCGCCGACTTCCTTGACCGTGACCGTCATCGGGCCGGCATTGGACTCGGCGCGGAAGGTCATGCCCGGTTCCACCTTTTCGACGCCGGCAAAGGCATCCTTGGGAACGTCCTGGACCAGCTCGTCGCGGTAGGGGCCGTAGCCTTCCTCCGGGTCGATGGCCACTTCGAGTTCGTCGCCCTCTGCCTTGCCTTCGATCGCCTTTTCCAGGCCCGGAATGATGTTCTGATGGCCGTGGAGGTACTCGAGCGGCTCGCGGCCCTCGGAGGAGTCGATGACCTGGCCGTCGTCTCCGGTCAGGGTGTAGTCGATGCTGACGACGGTGTTGTTCGCAATTTCCATGATGATCCTGCTTTCGAATTTGTTGAACAAACTAACATGGAGCGTGGTTCCGGCGCTTTCAACCGCCCGTTTTCGCTGCATTTCACGCCGGAAAGGTTCTCTCGATGATGGCCGCGAAATCAATGCCTTGGGGAAGGTTGCCGTACAGGCCGGCGCCGCGCGGCGCCAGCCTGGCCTCGCAGAAGGCCTCGGCCAGCGGGCTGTCGGCTTCGATCAGGACCGCCGCCTGCAGGCACAGTGCGAGATCTTCGGTCAACTGTCGGGCCTGGCTCGGCGCGGCGTCGGGCCGGGCCAGAAGATCGGCGACGGCGTCGAGGCGCGGCCCGATGCCCGCATGGGCGCCGCGCTGTGCTTCGAGCCGTGCCAGCAAGGCGTCGATCGAGCGTGGATCGCGGGTGGCCGCGCGCAGCACGTCCAGGCACTGCACGTTGCCCGAGCCCTCCCAGATGGCGTTGACCGGCGCCTCGCGGTAGAGCCTGGGCAGGATGGTCTCTTCGACATAACCGGCCCCGCCCAGGCATTCCTGCGCCTCGTTGATCGTGCCGACGGCGCGCTTGCACACCCAGTACTTGGCCACCGGCGTGGCGATGCGCGCCAGACGTTCGGCCTGCTCGTCGCCCGCGCTGGCGCGCTCGAACTCGCCGGCGAGGAACATCGCCAGGGCGACCGCGGCCTCCGATTCGATCGCCAGGTCGGCGAGGACGTTCTGCATCAGCGGCTGGTCGACCAGGGTTGCGCCGAATGCATCCCGTCCGCGGCAGTGATGGATGGCTTCGACAACGGCCTTGTGAATCAGCGAGGCCGAACCGATGACGCAGTCGAGGCGGGTCTCGGCGACCATGCGGATGATCGTCGCAACCCCCCGACCGGCTTCGCCGACCATCACGGCCCAGCTGCCCGGATACTCGATTTCGGACGAAGCGTTGGAGCGATTGCCCAGCTTGTCCTTCAATCGCATGATCCGGAAAGGGTTGACCGAGCCGTCGGGCCGAAAGCGCGGCACCAGGAAGCAGCTCAGGCCCTCGTCGGTCTGGGCCAGGGTGAGGAAGGCGTCGCACATCGGCGCCGAACAGAACCACTTGTGGCCGATCAGTTCGTACTCCCCTCCGCCACCGGGTGCGCCCAGCGGCGTGGCGCGCGTCGTGTTCGCGCGAACGTCCGAGCCGCCCTGTTTCTCGGTCATCGCCATGCCCAGGGTCACGCCGCGTTTGTTCCCCGGCGGCAGAAAGCGTGGGTCGTAGGCCGAGGCCAGAACCCGGGGTTCCCACTCGGCCGCCACTTCGGGCTGCGCGCGCAGGGCGGGGACGACCGCGTGGGTCATGGTGATCGGGCACATCGTGCCGGCTTCGAACTGGTTGTGCAGGAACATCATGGCCGAGCGGGCAACGCGTGCACCGGCCCGGCCCGACCAGGTCAGGCTGGCCAGGCCGTGCGTCAGCCCGATTTCCATGATGCGGTGATAGCCGGGGTGGTAGTCGACCCGGTCGATGCGATGGCCGAAGCGGTCGTGCGTTTTCAGTCGGGGTGCGAATTCGTTGGCGTCGAAGCCGAGCGGCCCGATCTCGGCCGCGGCCAGGCAACCGAACGCCGCAACCTCTGGCGCGAAGGCATCGCCCCCTTCGCGTCGCAGTGCCTCGGCCAGGGCAGGGTGGCGTTCGAAGGGGTCGTATTCGACCAGCGCCTCGGGCTGGTTGAAGACCCGGTGGGTGTCCAGTTCGGAAAGCCCGGCAGTATTGTCGTCGTTCGTCATGAGGTCCGCTGGCCGTCATCGAAGTGATGTGAAGGATCACTATACAAAAGCTGCAGGCCGGCAGGTTAGAATCTGGTCATGCGCCTGACCCAATACACCGACTTCTCCCTGCGCGTGCTCATTTACCTGGGCCTGCACGATGACCGCCGCTGCACCATTCGCGAGATTTCCGAGGCCTACGGGATCTCCCGCAACCACCTGATGAAGGTTGTGCAGCAACTGGCGGCGGAAGGTTTCATCGAATCGGTGCGGGGAGTCGGCGGGGGCTTGACCCTCTCGAGCGATTGTTCCCGTCTGAACGTCGGTCGTATCGTCCGCGCCATGGAGCCGGATCTCGGGCTGGTCGAATGCATGCGCCCCGGCAACGAGTGCGTGATCACGCCGGCGTGCGCGCTCACCGGCATGCTGGCCGAAGCCCGCAAGGCGTTCCTCAACGTTCTCGACCGCTACACCCTGGCCGATATCCTCGGCGGCTCGCGCCGCGGCGAGCTGTCTCGCTTGCTCGGCATCCGGGTGGAGTCGGCCCCGGCCGAAACCGGACGAACGATCGGGGATGCCGGTTGAGCAAGTTGACCGGGTTTTCCAATGTGGCTTCTGGGAAGTTTTTGCAAGCTTTCGTTTTGACTTGAAAAATCCCTTTCGCCGGTGCACTATTGAGGCGAACTTGCGGCCGAGAGTCGTTCCAACATGCGCAAGCTGGGTTTCCTGGTCGGATTGATGCTGACGTCGATGGCCTTCTCCGCGGTTGCGGGTGAGGTGCGCAGCCTGCGCGTCTGGGCCGG
This sequence comes from Wenzhouxiangella indolica, assembly GCF_042310355.1. Classification (NCBI taxonomy): domain Bacteria; kingdom Pseudomonadati; phylum Pseudomonadota; class Gammaproteobacteria; order Chromatiales; family Wenzhouxiangellaceae; genus Wenzhouxiangella; species Wenzhouxiangella indolica. The sequence continues at coordinate 214,191 of NZ_JBHJMR010000001.1, forward strand.
TCCGGAAAACACGCGCGCGGTGCTCGACCTGGATGAGCGCGTGGAATACCGGCTGTTCACCCTCGACAATCCCTCGCGCGTGGTCATCGATATCGACGGCGTCGATCTCGACCGGGCGCTGGAACTCGACGAAGAACACAGCGGCGTCATTCGGCGCGTTCGGCACGGCGCGCGTGACGGTGATGACCTGCGCGTGGTGCTGGATCTGGAAGGCGACGTTCGTCCGCAGAGCTTTCTGCTCGCGCCTGCCGGCGAGTACGGCCATCGCCTGGTCGTCGACCTCTATCCCCGCGACGCACAGGCGCCCGAAGAGCGCATCCGCGAGGCGGTGCAGCCGGCGATGGAAGGCGAGCGCGACATGATCGTCGCCATCGATGCCGGTCACGGCGGCGAGGATCCGGGCGCCATCGGCCCGGGCGGAACGCACGAGAAGTCCGTCGTCCTGGCCCTGGCGCGTGAGCTCAAGCGGCAGATCGACGACGAGCCGGGCATGCGCGCCATGCTCGTCCGCACCGGCGACTACTACATTCCCCTGGAGGAGCGCTTCGCAAGAGCCCGCGAGTCCCGGGCCGATCTTTTCCTCTCGGTGCATGCCGATGCCTTTCGCGACCGCCGCGTGCGGGGCAGCTCGGTCTACGTGCTCTCGCGCAGTGGTGCGTCCAGCGAAGCGGCGCGCCTGCTGGCCAGGAGCGAGAACCGCTCGGACCTGGTCGGTGGCGTCAAGCTCGATCGCGGCGACGATGTGCTTAGTTCAGTGCTCCTCGACCTGTCCCAGAACGTGGCCATCGAGTACAGCACCGAAGCGGCCGAGGCGATCCTGGGCGAGCTCGCGGCGGTGGGCAAGCAACACCGCAAGCAGGTCGAGCGCGCCAACTTCGTCGTGCTGCGCTCGCCCGACGTTCCCAGCGTCCTGGTGGAAGTGGGCTTTATCAGCAATCCGCACGACGAGGCGAATCTCAACCAAGGCACCCATCGCAGCCAGCTTGCCGCAGCCATCGTCAACGGCGTACGCCGACATTTCTTCGAGACCGCCCCGCAGGGAACCTGGATCGCCGCCAACCGAGACGGCGACCGCCATATCGTCGAGCAGGGAGACACCCTGGGCGTGATCGCCCGCAAGTACCGCACCAGCGTTTCGCGGCTCCGCCAGGCAAACAACATCGACGGCGACGTCATCCATCCCGGCGCCGTGCTGGTCATTCCGGCCGGGTCTTGAAGAAGGTTTCCGGTTTCAGGTTTCAGGATTCAGGTTTCAGGCGGCATTTTCCTCGGATTGGTGGGCGGCTCTGCGCCGCGCAAGGCCAGCGCACGGTCTGGCTCGAACCATAGGACGCGTGCGGCGGAGCATGTCGCGTCAGTGCCCCCTAACCGCAACCGACGTGCTGCAGCTTACGGCCTCTACGTATCCGCGAAATCAATACCGAGGGGCTTTCCGAGTGGCCACGCCGTTTCGCGGCCGAGCCGCCCGACATAGCGCGGACGCCGCCGACCTGAACCCTGAAACCTGAACCCTGAAACCTAGCTGGTCCGGTAAACTGTGCCGCATGCCGATCCGCAAGCTCCCCGTCCATCTCGTCAACCAGATTGCCGCCGGTGAAGTCATCGAGCGGCCGGCATCGATCGTCAAGGAACTGGTCGAGAACAGTCTCGACGCGGGTGCGCGCCGTATTCGCATCGAGGTCGAGCGCGGCGGTGCGCGGCGGATCCGCGTGACCGACGACGGCTGCGGCATCACGCGCGACGAGCTGACCCTGGCCCTGAGTGCGCATGCCACCAGCAAGATCACGTCCCTCGACGATCTCGAGGGCGTGGCCACCCTGGGTTTCCGGGGCGAGGCCTTGCCGTCGATCGCGTCGGTATCGCGCCTGCGCCTGGCTTCACGCCCGGGCGGGGCCGACAGCGGCTACGAGGTCGAGGCCGAGGGCGGTTCGGTCGGCGACGCGCGCCCGGCCGGCATGCCCGAGGGCACCGTGATCGAGGTGCGCGACCTGTTCTACAACACGCCGGCGCGGCGCAAGTTCATGCGCACCGAGCGCACCGAGTTCGGCCACATCGACGATCTGATCAAGCGCCTGGCACTGGCGCGCATGGACGTCGGCATCGACCTGGCCCACGACGGTCGCGTGGTGCGCAGCCTCGGCCCGGCCGCAGACGAGGCCTCGCGCAACCGCCGCGTGGCCGCCGTGTGCGGGGATGCCTTCATGGCGCAGGCGATCGAGCTCGACGAGGCGCATGCCGGGCTGAGGCTGATCGGTTGGATCGCGCGGCCGGGATTTTCGCGCAGCCAGGCCGACCTGCAGTTCTTCTTCGTCAACGGCCGCCTGGTGCGCGACCGACTGGTGGCGCACGCCGTGCGCCAGGCCTATCGCGACGTGCTCTACCACGGCCGGCACCCGGCTTTTGCGCTGATGCTCGAGCTCGACCCGCAGCGCGTCGACGTCAATGTGCACCCGCAAAAGCACGAAGTGCGCTTTCGCGACGGGCGGCTGGTGCACGATTTCCTGTTCAAGACTATCCACCACGCCCTGTCCGATACGCGTCCGGGAAGCGAGGCCGCGCAGGTGGCGGCCGCCTCACGCGCTCACGCGGGTGCGCCGGCTTTCGGGCAGGGGCAGGGGAGTCCCCAGGCCGGCTTGGGCCTGGGCGTGGCCGAAACGGTCTCGCGTTACGCGGAACTGGCGCGCGCGCCGGACGCCTTGAACGATCGGGCCGGGGATGATGTTCCGCCGCTGGGTTTCGCCGTCGCCCAGATCCACGGCGTTTTCATCTTGGCCGAGAACGCCGACGGCATGGTCGTGGTCGACATGCACGCGGCGCACGAGCGCATCGTCTACGAGCAGCTCAAGCAGGCCTGGCGAGAAGAGCGGGTGCGTTCGCAGCAGTTGCTTGTGCCCGAAAGGATCGCCGTGTCCGAACGCGAGGCCCGGGCGCTTGAAGCGCACGTGGCGGGCCTGCGCCGACTCGGCTTCGAGCTGGGCCTGGCCGGGCCCGAATCGGTGGTGATCCGCTCGGTGCCGGCGCTGTTGTCGCGAGCCGACGGCCCGGGCCTGGTGCGCGACGTGCTGGCCGATCTGGTCGAGCTGGGACAGAGCCAGCGTATCGATGCGGTGCTCGATGAACTGCTCTCGACGATCGCCTGCCACGGCTCGGTCCGCGCCAACCGGCGCCTGAACATCGACGAGATGAATGCCCTGCTGCGCGACATGGAGCGCACCGAGCGCTCGGATCAGTGCAACCACGGCCGGCCGACCTGGGTCCAGCTCGACATGAAGGCCCTCGACCGGCTCTTCCTGCGTGGCCAGTAGCGCCCGTCCCGAACGCGCCCTGCCGCCGGCGGTGTTCCTGATGGGGCCGACCGCTGCCGGAAAGACCGCCACCGCGTTCGCGCTGCACGAGCGTTTCCCGGTCGAGCTGGTCAGCGTCGACTCCGCCCAGGTCTACCGTGGGCTGGATATCGGGGCGGCCAAGCCCGACGCGCCGACGCTGGCCCGCTACCCGCACGCCCTGATCGATATCCGCGAGCCGGAGGACACGTACTCGGCGGCCGATTTCGCTGTCGATGCCGAGGCACAGATTCGTCGTATTCACGCCGCCGGCCGCTGGCCGGTGCTCGTCGGGGGGACCATGCTCTACTACCGGGCGCTGCTCTACGGGCTCGACCCCATGCCGCCGGCCGACCCCGATCTTCGCGAAAGGATCGCCGCCGAGGCCGCGGCGCGCGGCTGGCACGCACTGCACGCCGAGCTGGCGCGGCACGACCCGGCTGCCGCGGCCGCCATCCGGAAAGGCGATGTCCAGCGCATACAGCGTGCCGTCGAGATCCTGCGCCTGACCGGCGAAGGGCCGAGCGCCCACCATGGCCACAATCGGTGTCCGAGGCTTGCCGCCCTGCGCCTTGTCCTGACGCCGCGTGATCGCCATATCCTGCATGAACGCATTGAAAGACGCTTCGACGAAATGCTGGCAGGCGACTTCCTCAGAGAAGTCCAATGCCTCCGGTCGAGACCCGCCCTGACCGCCGATCACGCTTCGATGAAGAGCGTCGGTTATCGTCAGGTCTGGGACCATCTCGACGGCGGGTCGAGCCTTGCCGATTGTCGCCACCGGGCGGTGGCCGCCACGCGGCAGCTGGCCAAGCGGCAGTTGACGGCGTTGCGCAGGTTTCCCGGCACGTTGTGGCACGATTCACTGCAAGAACGTACAATTGAGTTGATTTTCAGGCAGGTAGGTGATTTTTTTGCACACTCACGATTCCGGCAGTCGTCCGGCTGAATGTGCACCGGCTCGCGGCCGGTTCACGACCTGGCGTCGACCCCATAAGAATTACTAAGTCCAATAAGAACTTTCAAGGAGAGTCACAATGTCCAAGGGTCAGTCGTTGCAGGATCCGTTTCTCAATGCGCTCAGGCGTGAGCGCGTTCCGGTGTCGATCTTCCTGGTCAACGGCATAAAGCTTCAGGGGCAGATCGAGTCGTTCGACAACTTCGTGGTTCTGCTGAAGAACTCGGTCAGCCAGATGATCTACAAGCACGCCATTTCCACCATCGTGCCGGCACGCAACGTGCACGTCGGTGAAGTGGCGGAGGACGAAGCGCCCTGATAGAAGATTTCGCGCCAGCGGTTGCCGGCGGCGCATCCAGAGCCTTGCTGCTGCACCCGGTCTTCGGGCCCGGGCAGGATGAGGAATCGCGCACCGAATTTCGCCTGCTGGCCCGCTCGGCCGGCCTCGACGTGGTTGACGAAGTGCTCGCGCCGCGTGACACCCCCGATCCCGGGTTTCTTGTGGGCCGTGGCAAGGTCGACGAGGTGCGTGAGCGCGCGGATGCCTGCGAAGCCGGCCTCGTGCTGGTCAACGCCCGTCTCAGTCCCGTCCAGGAGCGCAACCTGAGCCGCAGTCTCAAGCGCGGCGTGCTCGATCGCACCACCCTGATCCTCGACATCTTCGCCCAACGGGCGCGGTCGCACGAGGGCAAGCTCCAGGTCGAGCTGGCCCAGCTTCGGCACCTGTCGACCCGCCTCGTGCGCGGCTGGACCCACCTCGAGCGCCAGCGCGGCGGCATCGGCATGCGCGGTCCCGGCGAGACCCAGCTCGAAACCGACCGCCGTCTGCTCGGCAACCGTATTCGCCAGTTGACCGCGCGGCTGGAAAAAGTCCAGCAGCGGCGTGAGCAGGGTCGGCGTGCCCGCAACCGCGGTGACATTCCGCTGGTCGCCCTGGTCGGCTACACCAACGCCGGGAAATCGACGCTGTTCAACCGGCTCACGCTCGGAGAGGTCATGGCGAGAGACCAGCTCTTCGCCACGCTCGACCCGACAGTGCGCCGCATCGAGGGGCTGGCCGGATCGTCCGTACTCATGTCCGATACGGTCGGGTTCATTCGCGAACTGCCGCACGAGCTGGTGGCCGCGTTCCGGTCGACGCTCGAGGAGACGCTTTCGGCCAGCCTCGTGGTTCACGTCATCGACGCCGCCGACCCGGATCGTCTGCAGCAGCAGTCGGTGGTCGAAGAAGTGCTCGACGATATCGGCGCCGGCGAGCTGCCGGTGCTCAAGGTTTTCAACAAGGTGGACCTGGTCGAGCGCGAACCGGGCGTGGAGCGCGACGCCGACGGCCGCATCTCGGCGGTCTGGCTTTCGGCCGAATCCGGCGAAGGGCTCGAAGACCTGGCCGAGGCCCTTACCGAACGCCTCACCGAGGGGCGCATCCGGCGCAGGATTCACGTTCCGGTGGAGGGTCAGCGGCTACGCTCTCGCTTGTTCGACCTGGGCGTGGTGCTCGAAGAGCAGGTCGAGGACGACGGCTCCAGCCGAATGGAGGTCGATCTTGATCAGCGCGATGCCCGCAGGCTGGCGCGATTGAAGGGTGCCGATGGACGACTGGCCGAACAACTCCTGTTAAACTAGCCGATTACCGGCATCGGGCGTCGCGCGGCTCGATGCGGCAACAGGGACTCGGCGGCAATGTGCCGGCCGACCGCCCGGCGCGAGAATCAATCACGGAGAGATCAATGCCCTGGAATGAACCCGGACGCGGCAGTGGCGGCGGCGGTGACCGAGACCCCTGGAAAGGCGGTAACGGCCAGCAGCCACCCGACCTGGATGAAGTGTTTGCCAATGTTCAGCGCCGCTTGAAGAAGATAATGGGCGGCGGCGGCGATGACGGCGGCGGCCGCAAGGGCGGTTCGGGCGGCGGTTCCTTCGCGCCCATCATCGGCCTGGTCGTGCTGCTGCTGGTGGTCTGGGTAGCCTGGAGTTCGATTCACATCGTCGACGAGTCCGAGCGCGGCGTCGTTCTGCGCTTCGGCGAATACAGCCGAACCCTCAACCCGGGCCTGAAGTTCACGCTGCCCCAGCCGGTCGAGGAGCTGATGAAGGTCAACGTCAGCCGCGTGCGCTCGCTGGAAAACTCCAGCCGCATGCTGACCGGCGACGAGAACCTGATCGATCTGGCTTACGCCGTTCAGTACCGCGTGCTCGAACCGGAAAACTTCCTGTTCAACGTGGCCCAGCCGGAAGCTTCGCTGGCCCACGCGGCCGACAGCGCCACGCGCGAGATCGTCGGCACCAACAACATGGACTTCATCCTTGAGATCGGTCGCGGTCAGATCGCCCTCGACGCCCAGGCGCTGCTGGAGGAAATCATCGATCGTTACGAGGTCGGTATCGAGATCACTTCGTTCAACCTGCAGGAGGTGCGCCCGCCCTCGCAGGTGCGTCCGGCTTTCGACGACGTGGTACGCGCCCGCGAAGACCAGATCCGTTTCGCCAACGAGGCCCAGGCCTACGCCAACCAGGTGGTGCCGGAGGCGCGTGGTCGCGCCGCCCGCATCCTCGAGGAGGCCGAAGGTTATCGCGACTCCAAGATCGCCCAGGCCCAGGGTGAGGCCGATCGTTTCAAGGCCCTGCTGGCCGAGTACGAAGCGGCGCCGGAGGTGACGCGCGAGCGTCTCTACCTGGAAACTCTGGAGACGGTCTTCGGCCGGTCCGCCAAGGTGCTGATGGACGTCTCGTCGAGCAACAATATGCTCTACCTGCCGCTCGATCGTATCCGCGACGGCAACCCGGCTCTGGCAGCGCCGCCGCTGATGACGCCACAGGAGCAGCAGCGCGGACAGAACTCGGGCCCCGGGCCCGGGCGAGATGATTCAAGAGGCCGCACCGGCCGGGAGGGCCGTTGAGATGAGACTTCTTCTACCGATCGTGCTCATCGTCGCGCTGGTGGTCGCCATCAGCAGCCTGTTCATCGTCAAGGAAACCGAATACGCCATCAAGTTCCGGCTTGGTGAGGTCGTGCGCGCGGACTACGAGCCGGGCCTGCACTGGAAAATGCCGTTCATCAACAACGTCCGCAAGTTCGACAACCGACTGATCACCATGGACATGCGGCCGGAGCAGATGAACACCGCCGAGCAGAAATTCGTCGAGGTGGATTACTACGTCAAATGGCGGATCATGTCGCCGCGCGACTACTACGTTGCGACACGCGGCGACGAGGTTTTCACCCGGGCACGCTTGTCCGAGCTGATTCGCAATGACCTGCGCGACGAATTCGCGCAGCGCACGCTCAGCGAAGTGGTTTCCGAGCAGCGTCGCGACATGATGGAGAACCTGGTGGTTCGCGCCGACCGTCGTTTCGAGGACTTCGGGATCGACGTGATCGACGTGCGCATCAAGAAAATCGAGCTGACCGACGAAGTGCTGACCTCGGTGTTCGACCGCATGGAAACGCAGCGAACGGAGTATGCCAACGAGTTGCGCTCGCTCGGTCGCGAGGAAGCCGAGCGCATCCGCGCCGACGCGGATCGCCGTGTTCGCATCCTTCTGGCCGAATCCGAACGTGACGGACAACGCTTGCGTGGTGAGGGCGACGCGCAGTCGGCCGCGACCTATGCCGAGGCCTTCAACCAGAACCGGGAGTTCTACTCGTTCTGGCGCAGCCTCGAGGCTTATGACGAGAGTATCGGAACCGAGAACGACGTCATGCTGCTCGACGCCGAGTCGGACTTCTTCCGCTACCTCGACAACCAGCAGGACTAGCTTGTAGGCCGGCTGACTTCAATCTACCGGGGATAATCAATGTCTCGTTCTGTCGTGATTCTCGGCACCCAGTGGGGCGACGAGGGCAAGGGCAAGATCGTCGATCTGCTCGCCCACGATGTCGACGCCGTGGTTCGTTTCCAGGGCGGCCACAACGCCGGCCATACGCTGGTCGTGGGCGGTCAAAAGACCGTGCTGCACGTCATCCCCTCCGGCGTGCTGACCGATCGCGCGCGCTGCCTGATCGGCAACGGCGTGGTGGTTGCGCCCCACGCCCTGATGTCCGAGATTCGCGGGCTGGAAGACCGGGGCATCGACGTGCGCTCGCGCCTGGGGATCTCGCCGGCCTGTCCGGCCATCCTCGGCTTTCATGAGGCGCTCGATCGGGCCAAGGAACTGGCCCGCGGCAAGAAAGCCATCGGCACGACCGGCCGCGGCATCGGGCCGGCCTACGAGGACAAGGCTTCGAGAATGGGCCTGCGCCTGGCCGACCTGGCCGATCCGGTGCGGCTCGAGGAGAAGCTCGGCGGGCTGGTCGACTATTACAACTTCCTGCTGACGAACTACTACGAGGCCGATCCGGTCGACGGCCACCGCATCGCCGAAGAGGCCGCCGCCATGGGCGAGGAACTCAAGCCCATGTTTGCCGACGTCACCGGCGAGCTGCACGAACTCAGGCGCGAGAACCGCTCGGTCCTGTTCGAGGGCGCGCAGGGCAGCCTGCTCGATATCGATCACGGCACCTATCCCTTCGTGACCTCGTCGAACACGACCGTCGGCGGCGTCATGACCGGCACCGGCGTGGGTCCGGGCGATATCGACTACGTGCTGGGGATCACCAAGGCCTACACGACGCGCGTGGGCTCCGGGCCGTTTCCGACCGAGCTGCACGATGCCGACGGACGCATGATGGCCGAGCGCGGTGTCGAGTTCGGTGCCACCACGGGTCGCCCGCGCCGATGCGGCTGGCTGGACGCCGTCGCGCTCAAGCGCATGGTGCGTATCAACGGCGTGACCGGGCTTTGCATCACCAAGCTCGACGTCCTCGACGCCTTCGAGCGCGTGCGCATCTGCGTCGACTACGACGGCGTGGAAGGCTTCCCGGTCGGTGCCGAGGAATGGGAGCGCGCCACGCCGGTCTACGAAGACATGCCCGGCTGGGACGGTTCGACCCAGGGCCTGACCGAGCAGGACAAGCTTCCTTCCGAGGCGCGGGCCTACCTCGATCGCCTGGAAGAATTGATCGAGGCCCCGGTGCACATGTTGTCAACTGGGCCGGAGCGTGACGCCAATGTCATTCTCAGGCATCCTTTCGGTGCTGGGTGACGATTGAAAACGGAAAATCAGGAATTCGAAATCCGAGATCCGAAACAAATTCGAAGCATGAAATTCGAAACGGCCTGACATCACTTTGGCAATTTCGTACTTCGTAGTGCACGGCTCGTGGAAGATCCTGTTTCGAACATTCGGATTTCGGACTTGTTTCGGATTTGGTGCTTGGAATTTCGAATTTGGCGCGCCCAACTAGCGAAGAAGAGATCTCATGCTTGACCCCCATCTATTGAGAAACGATCTGGAATCCGTGGCCGCGCGCCTTGCCAGGCGTGGCTATCACCTCGACATCGAGAACTATGCTTCGCTGGAGGCCCGCCGCAAGGAGCTGCAGACGCGCACCGAGGAGCTGCAGGCCGAGCGCAACCGGCGTTCGAAATCGATCGGCCAGGCCAAGGCCGCCGGCGAAGACATCGAGCCGCTGCTGGCCGAGGTCGGCAAGCTCGGCGATGATCTGAAGGCCGCCAGCGAGGAGCTAGAGCAGTTGCGCCACGAGCTCGAGCGTGTCCAGCTCGACATGCCCAACCTGCCGGACGACGTCGTGCCCGATGGCGATGACGAGGAGGACAACGCCCTGGCCCGGAGCTTCGGCGAGCCGACGGAACTGGACTTCGAACCGCGCGACCATGTCGAACTCGGCGAGCTGCTCGACGGCATCGATTTCGAGCGCGCCGCCAAGCTTTCCGGTAGCCGTTTTGCCGTCCTGGGTGGCCCCGTGGCGCGGCTGCACCGCGCCCTGGCGCAGTTCATGCTCGACCTGCACACCGGCGAACACGGCTACCGCGAGATGTACGTGCCCTACCTGGTGCTCGACAACGCCATGCAGGGCACGGGTCAACTGCCCAAGTTCGCCGACGATGCCTTCACCATCGACGACGACCCGGTGCGCTACCTGATTCCGACCGCCGAAGTGCCGCTGACCAACCTGGTCGCCGACGAGATCGTCGACGCCGCCGACCTGCCGCTGAGGTTCGTTGCCCACACGCCGTGCTTCCGACGCGAGGCCGGGGCCTACGGCAAGGACACGCGAGGAATGATCCGCCAGCACCAGTTCGACAAGGTCGAGCTCGTGCAGATTGTTCGGCCCGAGGATTCGGACGACAGCCTGGAGCAACTGACCGGCCATGCCGAGAGCGTGTTGCGGGCCCTCGAACTGCCGTACCGCGTCATGACCCTGTGCGCCGGCGACATGGGTTTTTCCGCGCGCAAGACCTACGACCTGGAAGTCTGGCTGCCCGGGCAGAACGCCTACCGCGAGATTTCCTCGTGCTCGAACTTCGGCGACTTCCAGGCCCGCCGCATGCAGGCGCGCTGGCGCAACCCGGAGACCGGCAAGCCCGAGCTGGTCCACAGCCTCAACGGCTCGGGCCTGGCCGTCGGCCGCGCCCTGGTCGCCGTGCTGGAAAACTATCAGCAGCGGGATGGGGCGGTCGTCGTGCCCGAGGCGTTGCGGGCCTATATGGGTGGCCTGGAGCGGCTCGAGGTTGGGTGAGGAAAGGTTTCAGGGTTCAGGTTTCAGGTTTCAGGCGGCTTTTTCCAGGCATTGCGGGGCGGCTTCGCCGCGAGGGCCGCTTGACGCGTTTCTTGTTCCGGGAATGGCGTAGGTCGGGGTTGCATCCCCGACGGACGAGACTTCGGAATGGTCCACCGGGCTCTACACGAGGTGCCGTTTCGAAGTGGGGCACGTGTGAGACCCGTGTGGTGGCCCATGAGATCTTGCCCGTCGCGGATGCGACCGCGACCTACGCGGGCTTCGAGCCGGTCTCGCGGCATGGCCGCCCCGCATCGCCCGGACGCTGCCGCCTGAAACCTGAACCCTGAACCCTGAAACCTTATGCCAAATTCAATCCATAACTTCTCCGCCGGTCCGTCGATGTTGCCGCTCGAGGTGCGCGAGCGTCTGAGTGAGGCGCTGGCGCCCTCGTCCGACGGCACGCCCTCGATCGCCGAAGTCTCGCACCGGGGCCCGCGTTTCACGGCGCTGGCCGAGGAGCTGCACCAGCGGCTGCGGGACCTGACCGGCATCGGCGAGGAGCATGCCGTGTTGTTGCTGCACGGCGGGGCGAACTGCCAGTTCGCGCAGCTGCCGATGAACCTGGCCGCCGAGCGCACGGCCGCCTTTCTGATTTCCGGACACTGGGGCAAGAAGGCGCTGGCCGAGGCCGAGCGCGTGGCGCGCACGCAGGTGGTCGGCAGCAGCGAGGAGAGCGACTTCACCGACCTGCCCGAAATGGGGCACCTGCCGGCCGACTGCGCCTACCTGCACTACACCGGCAACGAGACGATCCACGGCCTGCAGTACGAGCAGCCGCCGCGCGTGGCCGTGCCGCTGGCGGCCGATATGTCCTCGGAGTTTCTGTCCCGGCCCTATCCCTACCGCGATATCGCGATCACCTATGCCGGGGCGCAGAAGAACCTCGGCATCGCCGGCTTGACGGTCGTTCTGGTGCGCCGTGATCTGCTCGAGCGCGTGCCGGACACCTTGCCGCGCTTTCTCGACTACCGCAGCTGGGCGAAAGATCTGAGCCTGTACAACACGCCGGCCAGCCTGGCCTGGTTCGCCGCCCTGGAGATGCTGCGCTGGATCGAGCGCGAGGGCGGGCTCGAGGCCATGGCCGAGCGCAACCGGACCAAGGCCGAAACGCTCTATGGCGCCATCGACCGCTCGGACTTCTGGTCCAACCCCGTGGCCGAACATTGCCGATCGGTGATGAACGTGCCGTTCTGGCCGGCCGACGAAGCGCTGGTGCCGGGCTTCGTGGCCGAGGCCGAGGAAGCTGGCCTGCAGGGCCTGAAAGGCCATCGCGCGCTCGGCGGCCTGCGGGCCAGCCTGTACAATGCCCAGACTCTTGACGCGGTGGAGACCCTCGTTGACTTCATGCGGGAATTCGAACGACGGCACGGATAGGATCGATCTCGACGATATCCGTCGGCAGATCGACCAGCTCGACGAGCGCATCCAGGTCCTGATCGCCGAGCGCGCCGGGCTGGCGCAGGCCGTTCGATCCGCCAAGGGCGAGGCGGCCACGCCGGCCGAGTATTACCGGCCCGACCGCGAGGCCCAGGTGCTCAGGCGCGTGATCGAGCGCAACCACGGTCCGCTGGCCGACTCGGTCATGCTGCGTCTTTTCCGCGAGATCATGTCCGCTTGCCTGGCCCAGCAGGAACCGCTGCGGGTGGCCTACCTGGGTCCGGAGGGTACCTTCACCCAGCAGGCGGTCTTCACCCAGTTCGGGCACTCGGTCAGCGCCAGCTCGGAGACCGGCATCGACGAGGTCTTCCGTCGCGTGCAGGGCGGGGAAGTCGATTTCGGCGTCGTGCCGGTCGAGAACTCCTCGCAGGGCATCGTCACCCACACGCTCGACATGTTCATGCACTCGGACGTGCGCATCGCCGCCGAGGTCGAGCTGCGCATTCACCAGCATTTGCTGACCCGGGCTTCTTCGCTCGAAGCCGTCGAGCGCGTGTATGCCCACCAGCAGTCCCTGGCGCAGTGCCGGATGTGGCTTTCCGGGCACCTGGAGCACGCCGAGCTGATCGCCGTGTCGAGCAATGCAGAAGCGGCGCGGCGGGTGCGCACGGCGCCGGATGCCGCCGCGATCGCCGGTCGCAACGCGGCCGAGCTCTACGGCCTGCCGGTGATGTTTGCCAATATCGAGGATCACGCCGACAATACGACGCGCTTTCTGGTGCTCGGCCGCGAACTGCTGCCTCCCTCGGGCGAGGACAAGACCACCCTGATGGTCGCCGGCCTCGACGGCCCCGGCGCGCTGTTCGGCCTGATCGAGCCGCTGTCGAGGCACGGTGTGAACATGACCCGCATCGAGTCGCGGCCGTCGCGCGAGCGGCGCTGGGACTACGTGTTCTTCATCGACATGGAAGGCCACGTCGACGACCCGGGCCTGGCCGAGGCCCTGGCCGAAATCGAGACCCGCGCGGCGCAAGTGCGCATCCTCGGCTGCTACCCCCGCGCCGTCGTCGGCCGATTGCCGGGCGAGCGGGAGTGAGCCGTCAAGTCAAAGGATTAAATTCAAAAGAAAAGAATTGTCCACAGATGAACACAGATGAACACAGATAAAAAACAAGAGAAACAAAGATAGAGAAAGAATAAGGTCCTGCCACGCCTGAGCATCTACGCGATGGTCTACCGCCCGCAAAGCGCTCGGGCGCTGTTGTTATCCATCTGTGTTTATCTGTGTTCATCTGTGGACAAATGATTTTGGTTTTTTTGAAGGAAGTTGAATGAAGCAACGCGACTACAGTGATCTGGCCGCGCCGGGTGTGCGGGAACTGATGCCTTACCTGCCGGGCAAGCCGATTTCCGAGCTCGAGCGCGAGTACGGGGTGAGCGATTCGATCAAGCTCGCCTCCAACGAGAATCCCCTCGGTGCCAGCCCGAAGGCGATCGAGGCGGCGCGCGCCGAGCTCGACGATGTCTGGCTCTACCCGGACGCCAACGGTTTTCATCTCAAACAGGCCCTGGCCGAAAAGCACGGCGTGCCGGTCGAGGCGATCACCCTGGGCAATGGTTCCAACGACGTGCTGGTGTTCCTGGCGCAGGCTTTCCTGCAGCCGGGACTCGAGTCGGTGTTTTCGCAGTACGCCTTCGCCGTTTATCCGATCGCCACGCAGATGGTCGGCGCGCGGGCCAACATCGCCCCGGCGCTGCCGGCGGATCATCCGACGATGCCGCTGGGTCATGACCTCAGGGGGCTGTTCGAACGCGTCGGGGACGACACGCGCCTGGTCTTCGTCGCCAACCCGAACAACCCCACCGGCACCTGGCTCGACGGCAACCGGCTCAAGGACTTTGTCGGTTCGCTGCCGCCGCATGTCATCTGCGTGGTCGACGAGGCCTACACCGAATACGCCGAGTCGGACACCCTGGGCGATGCCTCGACCTGGCTCGACGAGTTCCCCAACCTGGTCGTCACGCGCACCTTCTCGAAGGCCTACGGCCTCGCCGGCCTGCGTGTGGGTTACGCGTTGTCGAACCCCGGTATCGCCGACCTGCTCAATCGCGTGCGTCCGGCCTTCAACGTCAACGCCGTGGCGCTGGCGGCCGCCCGTGCCGCGCTCGACGACCAGGCGTTCATCGACGAGACGCGTCGCATGAACAGCGCCGGCATGCGCCAACTCACAGAAGGTTTCGAGAAGCTGGGCCTGACGGTCATTCCGTCGGCGGCCAATTTCCTGTTGGTCGAGTTCGATCGGCCCGGCGCCGAGCTCAACGAGGCGCTGCTTCGCCGCGGCGTGATTGTTCGACCCGTGGGCAACTACGGCCTCGACAACTACCTGCGAATCACTATCGGGACGAGCAAGCAGAATGAGCGCCTTCTGGCCGCGCTGTCGGATGTGCTCTAGAAGATGCGACTGATCGTCCATCCTGCCGCCGGCGCCTTGAGCGGTCGATATCGGCCGCCCGGCGACAAGTCCGTGTCACACCGGGCAGCGATTCTCGGCGGACTGGGTTCCGGCGAGACCGAGATTCTCGGCTTTCTCGACAGCGCCGACACGCGCGCCACGCTCGAGGCGATGCGGCAGCTCGGCGCCCGGGTCGACGAGCACGACGGCGTGATCCGGATGCGGGGCGGGGCGCTGCGGGCGCCGGACGGGCCGCTGGACCTGGGCAACTCGGGCACCGGCATGCGCCTGCTCGCAGGCGCCCTGGCCGGGCATCCCGATCTTCACGGGCGTCGCATCGAGATGATCGGCGACGCGTCGCTCTCGCGCCGGCCGATGGCGCGCATCATCGAGCCGCTTGCGCGCATGGGTGCGAAGATCGACAGCCGCGAGGGCCGGGCGCCGCTGCTCGTCGAGCCGGTTGCCCTGACCGGTACAACGCATGTATTGAGCGTCGCCAGCGCCCAGGTCAAGTCGGCCGTTCTGCTCGCCGGACTGCACGCCGAAGGAGAGACCGTCGTCGTCGAGCCGGGCGTGAGCCGCGATCACACCGAGCGCATGCTGCCGGCCTTCGGGGTGTCGCTGCATGACGGCGAGCCGGGGGTGGGCGTTCGCGGCGGGCAGAAGCTCTCTGGAACCCGCATCGAGGTGCCCGGCGACCTGTCCTCCGCCGCTTTCCCCCTGGCAGCCGGCTTGCTGGTTCCGGGTTCGGAGATCGAACTCGACGGCGTCGGACTCAACCCGACGCGCAGCGGCTTCGTCGATATCGTGCGCGCCATGGGTGCCAGCGTGGCGATCGAGGCGGGGCAGTCGGACGGCGGCGAGCCGCTGGGCCGGCTGGTCGTGCGCGCCGCTGCGCTCACGGGCGTCGATGTCGCCCCGCAGCAGGTGCCGCTGGCCATCGACGAGTTTCCGCTGATCATGGCCCTGGCCGCCGCGGCCGGGGGAGCGACCCGAATCCGCGGCGCCAGCGAGCTTCGGGTCAAGGAGTCCGACCGGATCGCCGTGATGTGTCGCGAACTGTCCCGGCTGGGCGTAGAACTCGAAGAGCTCGAAGACGGCGCCATCGTCACCGGCGGCCGGGTGCGCGGCGGCGAAGTCGACAGCCACGGCGACCATCGCGTGGCCATGAGCCTGGCGGTACTGGCGCTGGTGGCCGAAGCCCCGGTCGCCATCGACAATGCCGAATGGATCCGGACGAGTTATCCGGGGTTCGTGGAGGACATGAGGGCCCTGGGGGCGGAGATGGAGTGGGATTGAATGGTCTGCGGGGCAATGTAATGACCAAGAACCAAGCACCAATTTCCAAACAATGTTCAACAGCCAAATTCCAATGACCGAAACCGGGCCCGGCGCCGAACGTGGCGACGCTTTTCGTTTGGGTGATTCGAATTTCGGTCGTTGGACATTGTTTGGTACTTGATCATTGTGATTTGATCATTCCAATCACCGATAATGTCGCCACTCCGAAACGACCGATAGAAGCATGACCGAATCCCCCGACAATGAAATACCCGTCCTCACCATCGACGGCCCGTCGGGCGCCGGCAAGGGCGCGGTTTCGGCCATCGTCGCCGGGCGCCTCGGCTGGCACCTGCTCGACTCCGGGGCGGTCTACCGCGCGGTGGCGCTGGCTGCCATCGACCGTGGCGTGGATCCGGAAGACGATCCGGCGCTGGTGGCCTTGTGTGACGACCTGGACCTGCAGTTCCGTTCGGGAGAGGACGGCATTGCCGTCTTGCTCGACGGTCGTCCCGTCGACGAGCGGCTGCGCAGCGAGGCGGTTTCGGTGATGGCCTCGCGAATCGCGTCTCGCCCGCCCGTGCGCCGGGCCCTGCTGGGTCTGCAGCGGGCATTTCGCCGGGCGCCCGGCCTGGTGGCCGACGGCCGCGACATGGGTACGGTCGTGTTTTCCGACGCCCCGGTGAAGGTGTTTCTGGACGCCAGCGTGGCCGAACGCGCTCGCCGCCGGCATAAACAGTTGAAAGAAAAAGGAGAAAGTGTTAAATTCTCCCGTCTTTTTCACGACCTTGCCGAGCGCGACCGCAGGGATCGTGAGCGAGCCGTTTCGCCGACGGTTCCAGCGTCCGATGCCACGGTCATCGACTCGACCGAACTGGCGCTGGAACAGGTGGTCGAACGGATCCTCGATCTGGTTGCCGAGCGACCGGGTCGTGAAGAGAAAACCTGAACCAAGTCCCGGCCCCGCAAGCGGCGGCGGTCGGTTTTTTTCACGAGTGTCTGTCCGAGCAGACGCGGAAACCAGAGAGACAAGCGCACCTTGAATGCCAATACCGCGCAGATCTTGCAGGAAGAATCAAGCGTAATGACCGAATCATTTGCCGAACTATTTGAACAGAGTATTGCCGAGAAGGACCTTCGCCCCGGTGCGATCGTCATGGGCAAGATTGTCGATATCCGCGACGACGTGGTCGTCGTCAATGCCGGACTGAAGTCCGAGGGTATCGTTCCCATCCACCAGTTCCGCAAGCCTGACGGCGAGCTGGAAGTGGAAGTGGGCGACGAGGTGGAAGTCGCGCTCGATACCGTCGAGGACGGTTTCGGCGAAACCCGCCTGTCGCGCGAGAAGGCCAAGCGGGCCCGCGTCTGGACCAAGCTCGAGCAGGGCTACGAGAACGAAGACAATGTGATCGGTCAGATTTCCGGCAAGGTCAAGGGTGGCTTCACGGTCAACATCGACGGCATCCGCGCCTTTCTGCCCGGATCGCTGGTCGACGTCCGCCCCGTGCGCGACCCGGCCTACCTCGAGGGCAAGGACCTCGAGTTCAAGATCATCAAGCTCGACCGCCGTCGCAACAACCTGGTGGTCAGCCGCCGCGCCGTGGTCGAACACGAGTACGCAGCCGAGCGCGAAGACCTGATCGAGCGCCTGACCGAAGGCGCGGTGGTCAAGGGTGTGGTCAAGAACCTCACCGACTACGGTGCCTTCCTGGACCTGGGCGGTATCGACGGCCTGCTGCACATCACCGATATGGCCTGGAAGCGCGTGCGTCATCCGTCCGAAGTCGTGGATGTCGGCGATGAACTCGAAGTGCGCGTGCTGCGCTTCGACCGCGAACGCATGCGCGTTTCGCTGGGTCTCAAGCAGCTTGGTGACGATCCCTGGGAAAACATCGACCGCCGCTATCCGCCGACGACCCGTTTGTTCGGCAAGGTCACCAACATCACCGACTACGGCTGCTTCGTCGAAATCGAGGACGGCGTCGAAGGCCTGGTCCACGTCTCCGAGATGGACTGGACCAACAAGAACGTCAACCCGGCCAAGATGGTTCATGTCGGCCAGGAAGTGGAAGTCATGGTGCTGGATGTCGACGAAGAGCGTCGCCGCATCTCGCTGGGTATGAAGCAGTGCGCGCCCAACCCATGGGAAGCCTTTGCCGCCACGCACAACAAGGGCGACAAGGTCTCCGGTTCGATCAAGTCGATCACCGACTTCGGCATCTTCATCGGTCTCGACGGCGGAATCGACGGTCTGGTTCACCTCTCCGACATCTCCTGGATGACCCCGGGCGAGGAAGCAATCCGCAACTACCGCAAGGGCGAGGAAGTCGAAGCCACCGTTCTGGCCGTCGACCCGGAGCGCGAGCGGATTTCACTGGGCATCAAGCAGCTCGAGCAGGATCCCTTTGCCACTTACATGGCCGAGCATCCGCGTGGCTCCATCGTCAACGGTACCGTCAAGGAAGTTGACGCCAAGGGCGCCGTGGTCGAGTTGGCCGACGGCGTGGACGGCTACATCAAGGCTTCGGACCTGGCCAAGGAGCGCGTCGACGATGCCACAAAGGTGGTTTCGGAAGGCGACAAGATCGAAGCCAAGTTCGTCGCCCTGGATCGCAAGTCCCGCAACCTGACCCTGTCGATCCGGGCCAAGGACGACGACGAACTGGCCGATGCGGTCGACCAGTACAAGCGTTCCGGTAGCGGCGGCAGCACCACGCTGGGTGACCTGCTCAAGGAACAGCTTGAGAACAAGGACGACTGATACGGGATGACCGAGCCGGCGCCATCGCACCGTGATGGCGCCGGCCGGCTCCGCACGGGGAGGGCTATGACCAAATCCGAACTGATCGAACACATGGCCGGTGAGCAGAATCACCTCAGCCAGGCCGATGTCGAGCTGGCGGTGCGTTGCATTCTCGAGCAAATGAGTCGGGCGCTGTCAGAAGGGGAACGGATAGAAATCCGTGGATTTGGCAGTTTTTCGCTTCACTATCGTCCGCCGCGCATGGGGCGTAATCCCCGAACCGGCGAGTCGGTTGCCCTGCCGGGCAAATACGTGCCGCACTTCAAGCCTGGCAAGGCGCTGCGGGAGCGGGTCAACGAAGGGGCTTCGTCGGACTGATCGGCCCATGTTTCGCTGGCTCCTGATCCTGCTTGTCCTCGCCGCCGCTGTCGCGGGCCTGATCGTGGGCGTTCTCAATGCCGACATCGTCAGCCTGGACCTGCTGGTTCTCGAGGTAAGCTTGCCGCTCGGTGCGCTGGTGCTACTCGCGTTGGCTCTCGGCCTGGTGGTGGGGCTGGCACTTGCCTGGCTCCTTTTCTTCCTGCCCGGGCGCCTGCGACGCGCTTCCCGATCCCGTCAACGCAACAAGGGGACCGACCTGGCTGACCGGCCCCATGGCTGAGTGGGTCGTTCTTTTCCTCCTGCTCCCCGTTGCCGCGGCCAGCGGCTGGTACCTCGCCCGGCGCCAGAGCGCGCGGCATAGCCGCAAGCGCGCAAGCTCGCTGTCGAGCAATTATTTTCGTGGGCTCAACTACCTGCTCAACGAGCAGCCCGACAAGGCCATCGAGGTTTTTCTCAAGCTGGTCGAGGTCAATCCGGACACGGTCGAAACCCACCTCGCGCTGGGTAGCCTTTTCAGGCGTCGGGGCGAGATGGACAAGGCGATCCGCTTCCATAAGCACATCATTACCCGACCCGGCCTGACCGACGAGCAGCGGGCCCAGGCGCTGATGGAACTGGGCGAGGACTACATGCAGGCGGGCTTGCTGGATCGCGCCGAGTATCTCTTCTCGGACCTGCTCGATCACGACGATTCGCATATTCGGCCCGTGCGGCAGCTGCTCGATATATACCAGCAGGAGAAAGACTGGGAGAAGGCCATCGTCCAGGCCGCCAGACTTCGCCAGGTCGACGGTGAGCGCTCGGCCGCGCTGATCGCCAGTTTCCACTGCGAGCTGGCCCGCCAGGCGCTCGATGAAGACGACGTGGAGGCCGCGCGTCGTTCGCTTCGCCAGGCGCGACGCCATGATCCGGCCAATGCCCGGGCCCACCTCATCCAGGCCGAGATCGCCATCCGCGAGGCGGAATGGACGGACGCGGCCGAACACTTCCGCAAGGCCTGCGAGATCGATCCCGACTGCCTGAGTTTCGCGTTCGATCAGTTGCTTGAAAGCCATCGCCAGGCCGACCTGCTCGAGTCGCTCGAGGACTGGCTGGAAGCCCTGGTCGAACGCAGTCCGATGACCACCGGCATTCTCGCCCTGGCACGCATGAAGGCGGCCCGGGATCCGCGTGCGGCGGTGGCCTTTCTGCTCGACCACCTGTCGCGCCGACCGACCGTGCGCGGGCTCGACTATCTCATCGATCTGGTCTATCGCCAGGGCGCGAGCCTGGACGAAGTCGGTCCCGAGCTGATCCAGGACATTCTCCAGCGCCTGCTCGAGGGCCAGCCCCGTTATCGCTGCGAACACTGCGGATTCAGCGGCAGCTCCTGGCACTGGCTGTGCCCCGGCTGCCGTCGCTGGAACACCACCCGCGCCATTACCGGCGTACTCGGCGAGTGATCAGCGATGCCGCCCTGTGGCTGCTCTTCGCCGGAGCGGCCGTGGTTTCCGCGGCGCTGACCGCGCCGATTCGTCACTGGCTGCTCCGCAAGCGCCTCCTCGACCTTCCCGAAGCGCGGCGAAGCCATGCCAGCCCGACGCCGCGCGGGGGTGGGCTGGCGCTGGTTCTTGCCATGGTGCTGGCCTGGCTGGCCTGGCCGGGCGCTTTGCCGGGGTGGTGGCAACCCATGCTGGCCGTGCTCACCATGGCCCTGATCGGCTGGCTGGATGATCGCCGACCGCTGCCGGCGAGCCTGCGCTTTGCCGCTCAGTTGCTGGTTGCCGTCGGCCTGCTGGCGTCCGTGGGCGGGATCCGCCAGGTGGTGGTATTCGGCGTACCGATCGAGCTGCCGTGGCTCTGGACGATGCTCGGTCTGGTGGGCGTGGTTTGGTTGATCAACCTGTACAACTTCATGGACGGCTCGGACGGCATGGCGGCCGGGCAGGGGCTCTGGGCCGGGCTGGTCACGGCGTTCGTTTTCCAGCTGGGCGGAGAACCCATGCTGGCGGCTTTCGCGCTGGCCCTGGCCGGGGCCTGGGGCGGTTTCCTGTTCTGGAATCGGCCGCCGGCGGGCATCTTCATGGGCGATGTCGGCTCGCTGGCGCTCGGAGCGGGCCTCGCGGCCTGCGCCGTCCTGGGCGCCGTCACCGGCTCGATCAGTATCTGGGTCAGCTTCATGATTTCCTCGTTGTTCGTGGTCGATGCGACCGCCACCCTCCTCGCGCGAGTCGTTCGGGGGGAGCGGTGGTATACTCCCCACCGGCAGCATGCCTACCAGCGATTGCTCGATCTGGGATGGAGCCATGGACAGGTGCTGGGGCTCTACCTCCTGATCAACGTGATCGTGGTGCTGCCGGTCATTGCGGCGGCCGTGCGCTGGCCGCAGCTTGACACCTTGCTGGCTGCCGGTCTGGCGGCGGTGCTTGCCGTGGGGTGGCGGGTCGTTCAGTCGGCTGCGACAGTGAACAAAGACAAGGCATGACTGTGACCGAACAGCCGGAAAAGCGTGGGGCGATTCTGAATCTTCGTGCATTGGTGGTCGCCCATGACCTGATCATGGTGGCAGCGGCCTGGCTACTGGCGCGGCTGGCGTCGGTCTGGCTGCTGGGTAGCGCCGCCATGGACTGGCGCCAGGTCGCGATCGAAGCCAATCTCATCATCGTTCTCCAGGGTTTTCTTCACTGGCGCGCCGGCCTCTACCGGGGCGTTTGGCGGTTCGCCAGCCTGCCCGACCTGGGCAATCTCGTTCGTGCAGCCATTCTTGCCGCCGTCTCCGGCGCCGCCGTCTTGTTGCTGCTCGACGCACCGCTCGAGCTGATGGTGCTCATGGTGTGGCTCTTTCCGGCCTTGCTGCTGTTCAACCTGGGTGTCCCCCGCCTGACCTATCGCGTGTTCAAGGACATGCGACTGGAGGTCCATCGTCGACGCCAGACCCACCGCACGGTGATCCTCGGTGCAGGCCGCTCCGGGCGGCTATTGCTGCCGGAGCTGCGCCGCCGGGGTGGTTTCGACGTGGTCGGCTTCCTCGACGACGACCGCGGTCTGCGCAATACCGAAATCGACGACGTGCCGGTGCTCGGCGATATCGCCAGCCTGCCGCGAATCGCCCGCGAGGCCGACCTGGACATGGCGGCGATCGCCATTCCTTCGGCCACCAATGCCCAGATGCAGCGGGTCGTCGAGATCTGCGAGCGCGCCGGCGTGGAATTCCGTACCGTGCCCACCCTCAAGGAACTGGGCGCTTCCCTGACGCGTTTCGACGACCTCAAGCCTGTCGCCATCGACGACCTGCTCGGCCGCGAGCCGGTCTCGCTCGACTGGGAGTCCATTCGCGCCGGCCTGGCCGGCAAGCGCGTGCTCGTGACCGGTGGCGGCGGCTCGATCGGTGCAGAACTCTGTCGACAGATCGCGCGCCTGGATCCGGCCGGCCTGGTGGTGCTCGACAACAGCGAGTTCAATCTCTACCGCATCGACTACGGGCTTAAGGCCGAGTTTCGCGACCTGATGGTCGAGACCGTGCTCGGCGATGTCTGCGACCCGGCCACGGTCGAGACGGTCATCAAGCGCGCCCGGCCGGAAGTGGTCTTTCATGCTGCCGCCTACAAGCATCTGCCGATGCTCCAGAACCAGGTCCGCGAAGCCTTCCGGAACAACGTCGTCGGCACACGCCGCGTAGCCGACGCGGCCGTACGCTACGGTGTCGGCACCTTCGTGCTGATTTCGACCGACAAGGCGGTCAATCCCTGCAACGTCATGGGCGCGACCAAGCGGATTGCCGAGCTCTACGTCCAGCACCTCAACCAGGTCTCGGATACCCGGTTCATCACGGTGCGCTTCGGCAACGTGCTGAATTCCACCGGGTCGGTCGTGCCGCTGTTCAACGAGCAGATTCGTCGCGGTGGTCCGGTCACGGTCACGCATCCGGAGATTACCCGCTACTTCATGACCATCGCCGAGGCGGGTCAGCTGATCCTGCAGGCCGGCGTGCTCGGCCGTGGCGGTGAAGTGTTCGTGCTCGACATGGGTGAGCCGGTGCGAATCAGCTTCCTGGCCGAGCAGCTCATCCGCCTGGCCGGCAAGGAGCCGGGCCGCGATGTGGAGATCCTCTACACCGGCCTGCGTCCCGGCGAGAAGCTGTTCGAGGAGCTTTTCCACGAAGACGAATCCTATGCCACGACCGCCCACGAGAAGATCTTTCTCTCGCAGGGCGCCAGCCAGGGCCTGGACGGCATCGACGAGAAGCTGCGCCGGGCCGAGGCCGCCGTCATGCGCTACGACAACGCCGAGCTCAGGGCCATCCTGCTCGACCTGGTGCCCGAACTGGGCAAGGTGCCGAGGCGGGATCGGAAGGTGATTCCGCTCAGCGGCTGAATCGGGCTCGGAAGCAAACGCGCATCACCCCAAAAAGAACGTCCGATTCCAGAGGAGCCGTCATGCCGAGATTTCGTCCCGACCCCGCTGCCCGTCGCGGGCGCGTGGTCGCATTCGAGCACGACTCCCGCCTGCTCGAGGGCAATCCGCTGGGAGACCCTTCGCGTCGGCACCACCCGGTCTATCTGCCGGCCGGGTACGACGAGGCCGATCGTCGCTACCCGGTGCTGTGGTGTCTGGCCGCCTACACCAATGCCGGACCCGGCCAGGTCAACTGGCGCAATCACGGCGAGAACCTGCCCGAGCGCCTGGATCGTCTGATCGACAGCGGCGCGATGCCGCCGGTGCTCGTTGTTTTCCCCGACTGCTATACCAGCCTGGGCGGCAACCAGTACGTCAACACGCCGGCGATGGGCGCATACGCCGACTACCTGACCGAGGAACTCATTCCCGCCGTCGACGGCGCCTTCAGAACCATTCCCGAGCCGTCCGCGCGGGCGGTTTTCGGCAAATCCTCGGGCGGGTTCGGCGCCCTGCACCTGAGCCTGTCGCATCCGGGCTACTGGGCCGCCGTTGCCAGCCACGCCGGTGACGCGGGGTTTGATCGCGCCTACCTGGGCGACTTCCCGCAGGCGGCGAGCGTCCTGGCCCGCCACGACGGCGACGTCGAGCACTTCGTGCGCACGTTCTGGCGCGACAAGCGGCCCGGCGGCGCCCAGTTCCACACCCTGATGACGCTGTGTCTGGCGGCCAGTTATTCGCCGGACGAGCACTGTCCGCTGGGGCTTCGTCTGCCCTTCGATCTCTACACCTGCCAACTCGACGAAGCGATCTGGCAGCGCTGGCTGGCCTTTGACCCCGCGCGGCGGGCGGTGGCGGACGAGTCGGGTCGCCTCGCCGACCTGGCCGGACTCTGGATCGATGTCGGCAGTCGCGACCAGTACTTCATCCAGTACGGCACGCGGCAGATGCACCAGGCCCTGGCCGAGCGCGGCGTAGCGCATCACTTCGAGGAGTTCGACGGTACCCACTCGGGAATCGACTGGCGGTACGACCACTCGCTGCCGTGGCTGGCCGCGCGCTTGAAAGCCGCCTGAGCCGACGGCACATAGTTTCTACACTTCCAGGTACAGGAATCCGACATGCTGACCGTCACGCCCGCGGCACGCGACTATTTTTCCGACCTGTTGGCCCAGCAGCCCGACGGCACCAACCTGCGCCTGCGGGTCACCGACCCGGGAACACCTTCGGCCGATGTCGAATTGACCTTCTGCGGCCCGAACGAACAGACCGACAGCGATGAAGCCGTTGATTGCCAGGTGTTCACGCTGTTCGTTGAGACGACTTCCGCCGAGACCCTGGACGGGGCCATGATCGACTACGAGACCAACCGGATGGGCGGCGAACTGTGCATCCGCGCACCCGGGCTGAAGGGCCGGGCGCCTTCCGACGACGCGCCCCTGGCCGAGCGCGTTGCCTGGGTGCTCGAGTCCAAGGTCAACCCGATGGTCGCCTCTCACGGCGGCCAGGTCGGGCTGGTCGAAGTCACCGAGGAGAACGATGTCGTGCTGCAGTTCGGCGGCGGCTGCCACGGCTGCGGCATGGTCGATGTCACGCTCAAGCAGGGAATCGAAACGACCCTGCGCCAGGCCGTGCCCGAGGTGCGGCAGGTTGTGGATGCCACCGATCACGCCACGGGTGAGAATCCTTACTACTGAGGTGGCGCTTCACGACCGTGGGGCGTTGGGTGGGTTGGGGCCACCGGACGGTGTGGTGGCCTCGACACGTCAACTGCGGTTTCGCCCGGCCTGCTTCGCAGGCGCTTTCGGCGAGTACCTTTTTTCCAAAGCGAAAAAAGATACGAAAAAGCGCTTTTCAAAGTCAAAGTCCCACGCTCAGTTGCCTCAGGAGCTTGGTCACTGTGGGGGCTGGCCCCTTCGGTGAGCGGGCTTCGCGAAGACTCGGTCGGAGGATCCGGTGGCGCTAGCAGGAATGGGGCGAAGCCCGCACGAGAACGGCTCGGCTTCGAGTGTGGGGCGCGCTGCGCGCGCGGGCTCGATCCAGGCGCGTAGGATGCGTGGAGGCCCGTAGGGCCGTAACGCATCGGCCGATGCGTTGCGCTTCGCTCCACGCATCCTACGTTTCTCCGCAACCGGGCAAATGGCGCGCGCAAAGCGCGCGGGGGTCAATCCGGAGCGTAAGCCCGGGATTCCTCCCCGGGCCACTTTCGGAAACGATCCAGGGCACCACGCGACCAGCCGGGCTGTCGCGAAGCCCGCTCACCGAAGGGGACAGCCCCCACAGTCACCAAGCTCCTGAGACAACCGAGCGTTGGACTTTGAAGTTGAAAAGCGATTTTTGGTGACTCAACCAACGAGAACGGGGTTGGGCCGTGGCTCAGCTCGCTGTGAAGCGTCCGTGGCAAGGCGTCGACGCGCAGGTGTAGTGGTGCTACATCAAGCGTCGAGAACACGCGCAACGGCTACACACGAGGGCTTCTTCGCCAAGCGAAACCGCCCTCGAGTTCCGCCTGCGCTGCCACGGACGTTTCACAGCGAGCCCTTCGGGAGATTCGGACGCGCCCGCCTGCGGCGTTGAGCCGGCTTGACGTAGCACCACTACGCCGGCGCCGTCTCGCCTTGCAGGCGAACGCGTCCGAAACTCTGAGCCTCGGCCCAACCCCGTTCTCGTTGGTCGCGCTCTGGAGAAAAAGGTACTCGCCATCAGCCTGCGAAGCAGGCGGGCGAAACCGCCTTTGACGTGTCGAGGCCACCCGAACGACCGGTGGCGCCAACCCGCCCAACGCCCAGGGCGTAAAGTGCCCCGCCACAACGGGCGCCATCAGCAATCTCGTCAGCCCTGACCCTGCCCCCTCACAAACGACCCCCCGACGAAAAAGGCCGCCAGAACGGCGGCCTTCTCGGCGACGGTCGGGATCGGCCGAAGCGGTTACTTCTTGTCGAGCCTCGGCGTGACCAGGCCTTCCCGGCTGGCATACCAGGCCGCCAGGTCGGCGATGTCCTGGTCGCTGAGGCCGCTGGCGAAGCCGTTCATCTGCGCGTTCTCGCGCTCGCCCGAACGATACTGCTTGAGCGCGTACTCGAGGTAGTCGGCGTGCTGGCCGCCGAGCATGGGCGTATCCGGTGTCGCAGCCTGGTTGCCGTCCTTGCCGTGGCAGGCCTGGCAGGACTCGGACTTCTCCAGCCCCCGGCTGGCGTTGCCGGCGGCCAGGGCGTCGGAGCCGACCAGCACGAAAAGGGAAGCGGTGAGGGCAAATGCGAAGGGCTTCATGAGTCGTCTCCTTCGTTGAGGCTGACGAAATAGGCAGCGATATCGCTGATGTCCTCGTCGCTCAGGGTGTTGGCCTGCGCCTGCATGGTCGGGTGCTGGCGCGCTCCCGAACGGTAGGCTTTCAGCGCCGATACGATGTAGCCGTAGGTCTGGCCGCCGATCTTGGGCACCCGGTAGGTCGGATAGACGTTCGTCTGGTAGGGGACGCCGTGGCATCCGAAACAGGTATAACCGATCTCGCGACCGCGCTCGGGGTCGCCATCGTTCTGGTTCTGGGCCAGTGCGCCGTGGCTCAGCATCGCCGCGACCGCAACGACAAGAATTCGCTTCAGCATGTAGTTCGCCAGTAGGAAATGGTCAAACTTCTATTATACCCGGCCGATCGGCGAGGAGGAACCTCCGGCTGCTCTCGACCGGGTTTCGCGTGTCACCGATGGACGGGCGGTGGGTGGTTCGCCTTTTCCCGCCCCGTCGTTCGCGGTCAGTCGAGCTCGGCGATGACCAGTTCGTAGGGTGTTTGCAAGTTGCTGCGGTTCCACTGGACCCGGACGCTGTAGTCGCGGCCGGCTTCGAGCGTGATATCGAAGTTCACGTCCTCGCTCCAGCGGCGCTTGCGCTGGCCGACGGCGGGCTCGGTGACCCGGGCCGGCACGCGCGCGGTGAGCGTGTAATCACCGGGTTCGAGCGTGAGCATGTCGCGCGGGATGATCCGCTCGCCGTTGATCGCGGTCAGTTCCACCTCGTAGATGTACTGCACCGGATTGGGTGGGCCGCCGACCACGCGCGCCTTGGCGGGAGCCTGGTTGCCGGCAAAGGCCAGTTGAAAGACTGCCGCCAGCGCGATTGTGGCGAGAATCGTCATGCTGCGATAGGTCATGTTCCACCTCCGTCCTGAATGAGGGAGCCGGCTGATGGCGGAATCGGGGGAGCTTACTTTTCCGGATCCTGCCAGCAGCCATACCTTGTTCATACCATGGCAGCTCCGACAGGGCAACTCGGGCCTTGAACGGGAGCGGCCAGAGCCGCCTGGGTGAACGATCCCCGGATGATCGTTTCGACGTGATCACGTACAATGGGCCGGTTGCCCAAATAGTGATGCCAGACTGTCCATGCGCTCCCTCGATCCGCTCGATCTGTACGAAATCGATGACCTTTTGACCGACGAAGAACGGATGATCCGCGACTCCGTGGCCCGTTTCGTCGATGAAAAAGCCCTGCCGTTGATCCCCAAGTGCTTCGACGAGGCCCGCTTCCCCGACGAGCTGATTCCGGAGATCGCCGAGCTGGGCCTGCTTGGTTCCAGCCTGGAAGGCTATGGCTGCGCCGGCCTGAACGCCGTCAGCTATGGCCTGATCTGCCAGGAGCTCGAGCGCGGTGATTCGGGGCTGCGCAGCTTCGTTTCCGTACAGTCTTCGCTGTGCATGTACCCCATCCACGCCTTCGGTTCCGAGGAACAGAAGGAGCGCTGGCTGCCGGAAATGGCGGCGGGCCGGGTGATCGGCTGTTTCGGCCTGACCGAGCCCCAGGGCGGTTCCGATCCGTCCAACATGAAGACCCGCGCCAAGAAGGACGGCGACGACTGGATCCTCAACGGCGCCAAGATGTGGATCACCAACGGCAATATCGCCGACATCGCCATCGTGTGGGCGCAGACCGACGAGGGCGTGCAGGGTTTCATCGTCGAGAAGGATTTCAAGGGCTTCGAGGCGCGCGAGATTCACGCCAAGATGTCGCTGCGCGCCTCGATCACCTCCGAGTTGTACCTCGACAATGTTCGCGTTCCCGACGCCAACCGCCTACCGAACGTCAAGGGGCTCAAGGGGCCGCTGTCGTGCCTCAACCAGGCGCGCTACGGCATCACCTGGGGCCCGATCGGCGCGGCCACGGCCTGCCTCAAGGAGGCCATCGACTACTGCGAAGAGCGCGAACTGTTTGGCCGGCCGGTTGCGGCCACGCAGAGCGCGCAGATCAAACTCGCGGACATGGCGCGGCGAATCACCAGCGCCAAGCTGCTTTCCTGGCGCCTGGGCCGGCTCAAGGACGAAGGCAAGCTGCACCCCAGCCAGGTGTCCCTGGCCAAGTGGAACAACGTGCGCATGGCCATCGACATCGCGCGCCAATGCCGCGACCTGCTCGGCGGATCGGGAATCACGCTGGAGTACTCGGCCATCCGCCACGCCCTGAACCTGGAGTCGGTGATCACCTACGAGGGCACCGAGACGGTCCACCAGCTGATCATCGGCCGCGAATTGACCGGACACAACGCGTTTTGACGCGTTCTGGTGAACGCGAAATCCGAAATTCGAAGCACCAAATTCGAAACAAAACCCAATGACCAAAATCGCAATGACCGAAACGAGACCGTGCCAAGCGTTCGCTTCGTTTCTGTAGACCATTTCTCGGGCTCGTTTGAAACATTGGGATTTCGAACATTCGAATTTGTTTCGGATTTGGTGCTTGAAATTTCGAATTTGAGGCATTCGATCATGCCCGGACGATCGCAATAGCTTTACCGGCCAGATTCATGAACAAACCTACGCAGTCCCGTAACATCAATCGCGCCGAAGTCGTCGATCAGAACTTTCTCGACCACTTGGCCGGTATCGAGGACGGCCGGGTGGCTGTCTTCGACCGGCCCGGGCTGCCCAACGCCGACCTGCTCGAGCTGTTCGACAGCCAGATGACCTCGCGCCAGCTCGATCTGATGGCCCGCATCAAGCGCCTGGAAAACAAGGTCTTCTACACGATTGGCTCCTCGGGGCACGAGGGCAATGCCCTGGTCGGGCGCCTGACCCGGGCGGACGACCCGGCCTTCCTCCACTATCGCTCGGGCGGATTCATGGCCGAGCGCTACCGCAAGCGTTCGGGCCTGGATTTCATCCGCGACACCTGCCTGAGTTTCGCCGCCGCGCGCGAGGACGTGGCTTCGGGCGGCCGGCACAAGGTCTGGGGGCATCCCGACTTGTGGGTGCTGCCGCAGACCTCGACCATCGCCAGCCACCTGCCCAAGGCGGTCGGCACGGCGCTTGCCATTGCGCACGGCCGTGGCGGCAAGCACGAGTTGCCGGTGCCGGACGATTCGATCGTGGTGTGCAGCTTTGGCGACGCCAGCCTCAACCACGCCGCCGCCCAGACGGCCATCAATTCCTGCGCCTGGTCGCGGCACCAGAGCCTGCCCGTGCCGGTGCTGCTGGTCTGCGAGGACAACGACATCGGCATTTCCGTGCCCACGCCCACCAACTGGGTGGCCGACAGCATGCGTTCCCGTCACGGCATCAGCTATCACTACGCCAACGGACTCGACCTGGTCGAGGGCTTCGGAGCCGTGCAGCGGGCCGTCGACGAGTGCCGCACGCGTCGTCGACCGGTTTTCCTGCACCTCAAGACCACCCGCCTGATGGGGCATGCCGGCACCGACTTCGAGATCGAGTATCGTCCGGGCGCCGAACTCGAGGCGGCCGAAGCCCGGGATCCGCTCAAGACCTCGGCCGAGGCGATCGTCGGCCGCGGCCTGATGACGCCGACCCAGGTTCGCGAGCGCTACCGCGCGTTGGCCGAGCGCTGCCTGGCCGAGGCCGACCGCGCCGACGGGGCGGGACGGATTACAACGCGGGACGAGGCGATGCGGTCCCTGGCGCCGCTGTCGCCCGACGCCGTCGCCGAAGAAGCGGCCCGCATGCCTTCGAAGGAAGCGCGCATGCGCGTGTTCGGCAACGAGCGCCTGCTGCCGGAGCACCAGCCGGCCAAGCACATGGCCGTCCAGATCAATCGCGCCCTGACCGACCTGCTGGTCAAGTATCCCCAGGCCCTGTCCTTCGGCGAGGACGTGGCGCGCAAGGGCGGTGTCTATACCGTGACCAAGGGCCTGGCCTGGCGCTTCGGGCCGCGGCGGGTCTTCAATACCCTGCTCGACGAGACCACCATCCTCGGCCTGGCCCAGGGCTACGCTGCGATGGGCTACCTGCCCATTCCCGAGATCCAGTACCT
Organism: Wenzhouxiangella indolica; assembly: GCF_042310355.1. Classification (NCBI taxonomy): domain Bacteria; kingdom Pseudomonadati; phylum Pseudomonadota; class Gammaproteobacteria; order Chromatiales; family Wenzhouxiangellaceae; genus Wenzhouxiangella; species Wenzhouxiangella indolica. The sequence goes on from NZ_JBHJMR010000001.1 coordinate 244,960, forward strand.
GGCGTATTTCCACAACGCCTGCGACCAGATTCGCGGCGAGGCCTGCTCGCTCCAGTACTTCTCCAACGACCGCTTCCGCAACCCCATGGTCATGCGCATCGCCGGCCTGGGTTACCAGAAGGGTTTCGGCGGGCATTTCCACAACGACAACTCGATTGCCGCCCTGCGCGATATTCCCGGGCTGATCATCGGCTGTCCCTCGCGCGGTGACGATGCGGTGACGATGTTGCGCACCATGACGGCCCTGGGCAAGGTCGATGGTCGCGTCTCGGCCTTCCTCGAGCCGATTGCGCTGTACATGACCAAGGACCTGTACGAAAAGGACGACGGGCGATGGAGCTTTCCCTATCCCGCGCCGGGCGAGCATATCGAGCCGTTTGCCGCGCGCGTCTATAACGAGACGGCGAGCGACCTGCTGATCGTCACCTTCGGCAACGGCGTGCCCATGGCACTGCGCTGCGCGCGCGAGCTCGAGCGAGAGCGGGGCACAGGCGTTCGCGTCCTGGACTTGCGCTGGCTCAAGCCGCTCGACGTCGAGGCTGTCGCCCGACATGCAGCCGAATGCTCCGCCATTGTCGTCTTCGACGAAGGCCGGCCCGACGGCGGTATCGGCGAGGGGCTGGTTACCGCACTGGTCGAGGCTGGCGTGGCAGATCGGCCCATTCGTCGCTTGACCGGCGCGGATTGCTACATTCCCCTGGGGGATGCAGCCAACCTGATCCTGGCGACCGAGGAAGAGTTGCTCGAAGCCTGCCTGGAGGTGGTCACCTAGGTCTCTCGGGTTCGGGGTTCCGGAAAAAGAAATAGGATTCAGGTTTCAGGGTTCAGGTTTCAGGTCGGCAACCGGAGGAATGGGTGGGCGGCTGCGCCGCGAGACGGATGGCACCAACCTGAAACAAAGCCTACAAGCCCATGTTTTCCTGAACCCTGAAACCTGAAACCTACTCCGCCCGCGGTTGTCGCAACCAGGGATTGTCCAGCTCGGGCGCTTGCGGGCTTGCCCGTCCACAATCGCGGATCATTGGAACTGCCGACGACATCCCGGGATTGAAGGTCTCGCAGATCGTCGGAGGACGGATTCGTACGCAATAGGTTTGCCCGCTGGCGGTGACGAACCGGACATTGCGGCTGCCGTCCATGCCCTTCCATTGATCAATGGATGTACTGACCGTCCCCGTGTACTGGTTCAGCCAGCCCGGCTGCGAGGGCAGGGCGGGCGTTTCGTTGTACTGCAGTCCGTTGTCCCCAGCGTCCTGTTCGCTTTCGCGGCCGAGCGTCCGGGCGGCGTCGAGGAGCTGGGCCTGCATTCGATCGGCTGAGGCTGTTGCATCGGCCGGGACGGCTTCGGCCGGCGTTTCGGCCGGGGCGGATGACGCCAGCGCGGACTGCGCCGCATCCGCGGGTTCGGTTGCCTGGGGCTCTTGGGGCTGTTGCATTTGCTCGGGCGGCGATCGCTCCGCTTCCGGCTCCGGAAGTCCTTGCGGGGTTTCGGCCGCGCGCTCGGTGGGCCCGGGTGCGAGGTCGACGACCATCGTCGGGCGATCGCGTCGGGGGGAGTCCTGGCGCGGTCCGGGCAGCGGCAGGAGCATCAGCGCCGCGTGCGCCAGCACCGACAGGGCCAGTACGGCCGCTGTCGGCCAGATGCGTCGCTTGTCCCCGTTCGAGCCCATGTCCGGCAGCGAGTCGTGATTGAGCGATGGTAAACTAGCGGCTTTCGCGTTAAGAGGATGCAAGATGGGTTTCAAGCACGTCAGACTGCCCGAATCGGGCGAGAAGATTCGCGTCGAAGACGACCAGATGATCGTCGGCGACGAGCCGGTTCTCGGCTACATCGAAGGTGACGGCATCGGTGTCGACATCACGCCGGCCTGCCTGAAGGTCTGGGACGCCGCGGTCGAGAAGGCCTACGGCGGCAAGCGCAAGGTGCACTGGGCCGAGCTCTACCTGGGCGAGAAGGCCGCCGGTATCTACGACGGCGACTATTTCCCCGACGAAACCCTCGACGCCATCAAGGATCTCACCGTGGCCATCAAGGGGCCGCTGACCACGCCGGTCGGTGAAGGCTTTCGCTCCCTGAACGTGTCCCTGCGTCAGACGCTCGACCTCTACGCCTGCGTTCGTCCGGTCAAGTACTACCAGGGCGTGCCCTCGCCGCTGAAGAATCCCGACGATTTCGACGTCGTGATTTTCCGCGAAAACACCGAAGACGTGTACTCGGGCATCGAGTTCGAGTCCGGCACGGCCGAAAACGAGAAGCTGGCGAAGTTCCTGCGCGAGGAAATGGGCGCGAAGTTCTTCGACGGCGCCGGCCTGGGCGTCAAGCCGATTTCCGAGTTCGGCACCAAGCGCCTGGTGCGCAAGGCGATCGAGCACGCCATCGAGAACAAGCGCGAGTCGGTGACCCTGGTGCACAAGGGCAACATCATGAAGTTCACCGAGGGCGCCTTCCGCAAGTGGGGCTACGAGCTGGCCGCCGAGGAGTTCGGCGACGTGACCATCACCGAGGACGAACTCTGGGAAAAGCACGACGGCAAGCGCCCCGAAGGCAAGATCGTCATCAAGGACCGCATCGCCGACATCATGTTCCAGCTGCTGCAGCTTCGGCCGGCCGAGTTCGACGTGCTGGCGACGATGAACCTCAACGGCGACTATCTCTCCGACGCGGCGGCCGCCTCGGTCGGCGGTATCGGCATCGCCCCGGGTGCCAACATGGCCGACCACGTGGCGGTGTTCGAAGCCACCCACGGCACGGCGCCGAAGTACGCCGGCCAGGACAAGGTCAATCCTTCCTCGCTGCTGTTCTCGGGCGTGATGATGTTCGACTACATCGGCTGGCCGGAAGTGGGTCGCCTGATCGAGGACGCCTTCGAGAAGGTAGTTGTCGGCGGCACGGTGACCTACGACTTCGCCCGTCAGCGCGACGACGCCACGGAAGTGAAGACCTCCGGCTTCGCCGACGCACTCGTCGACGCCATCCAGAAGGCCTGATCGGTGCCGGCAGCGCACGACGTTGCCGATACCCTCGAGGTCGGTCTGGTCCAGGCCGAGCTGGCCTGGCAGGATCCCGAAACCAATCGCCGCCGCCTGGCGGCGATGATGGACGCGCAGCCCGGCTGCCATCTCTACGTCATCCCCGAGACCTTTACCACCGGTTTTCTGGGAGATGCCGGTCTGGACGCCGAGACCATGGACGGGCCGAGCATCGCCTGGCTGCGCGAGCAGGCCCGCTCGCGCGGCGCGGCCATTGCCGGCTCCCTCGTCATCGGCAATGGCGAAGGGCGTCGCTTCAACCGCATGGTCTTCATGCCGCCCGATGCCGAACCGGTCTGTTACGACAAGCGACATCGTTTCTCCTTCGGCGGCGAGGATGAGCGCTACACCGCCGGCGAGGGCCCGGTCGTGGCCGAATGGCGCGGCTGGCGCTTCGACCTGCAGGTCTGCTACGACCTGCGGTTCCCGGTCTGGTGCCGGAACAGCCGCGATTTCGACGTGCAGATCTTCGTCGCCAACTGGCCCGCGCCCCGGGCCGACCACTGGCGCAGCCTGCTCAAGGCCCGCGCGATCGAGAACCAGGCCTATGTCATCGGCGTCAACTGTTGCGGCCGTGACGGCAACGGCGTGAACTACGCGGGCGACACCGTGCTTCGCGGGCCGGACGGTCGGCGAATCGTGGAGTTGGGGGCGGCCGAGGAAAGCGCCCGGGTGTCGATGCGCCTTTCTCAGCTGCGCGACTTTCGAGAGGCGCTGCCCTTCCTGGCCGATGGCGACGATTTTCGCTTGGTTTCCGGTGTATTCAGAAAACGTTAATTCTTTTTTAAATACGAGGTTGCTCGTACCCCGGCCTGCGGCTATACTCCCTTAACCATTATGTAACTTCAGGGAGTAAGATAGGGATGTTGACGCTAATCAGAAAGCGGCTGGTTCTCTCCAGCCTGTTGATTCTCTTCGCTTTACTGGGTCTGATCTGCGCCCCGGTCATGGCACAGGCCCAGGATCCCGAGACGGATCAGGATGTGGCCGAAGACGCGGCCGAAGACGAAGAAGAAGAGGAAGCAGCGGCTGATCTCGAACGTGTGCAGGTCACCGGTTCGCTGATTCGCCGCGCTGAATACAGTTCCACCTCGCCGGTTCAGGTCATCAACGCGGAAACGCAGGCCCAGGTCGGCCAGGTCAGCACGGCCGAGTACCTGCAGCGCTCCAGCGTTGCGGCGGGTTCCACCCAGTTCAACAACACGTTCAATGGTTTCGTGATCGAGGGTGGAACGGGCATCAACTCCCTTTCCCTGCGTGGACTGGGCGCCCAGCGCACCCTGGTCGTGCTCAATAACCGACGTCCGGGTCCGGCCGGCACGCGTGGCCAGGTCGGGGCTTTCGACCTCAACGTGATCCCTGAAGTCATTGTTCAGCGCATCGAGCTGCTCAAGGACGGCGCCTCGTCGATCTACGGCTCCGACGCCGTTGCCGGCGTGGCCAACGTGATTACCCGCAAGAACCTGGACGGCGGCGAAGTTTCGCTGCAGATCAACCAGCCGGAAGAGTCGGGCGGTGCCGTCTACCAGGGTTCGGCCGGCTACGGCTGGAACTTTGAAAGCGGTAGCGTCGTCGTCGCCGCGGAGTACTTCTTCCAGGAAGAGCTCCGCCGCAGCGATCGCGATTTCCTCAGCTGCCCGGAAGACCTTTTCTGGGACGCCGAAGGTAATCGTATCGACCGTGAGGATCGCTCGGTCCTGGCCGGAACGGATCTGGCCGGCTGCAACAACCTCTACGCGAATACCGTCATTGATGCCGCGTTCGGAGACCGCTACGTTCCGGCGCCCGATGGTCAGACCATTGGCCTGATTCCGGGCTACCGCCCGCGCGCAAATGGCCGTTACGACGATCCCGGTGGCCAGGCGTTCTATGAAGACCAGCTGAACTTCCCGTTCGCCAACACCGACATGGCGATCAATCGGCAGGAGCGCATGAGTGTGTACGGTTCCTCGGAGTTCAACCTCGACTTCGCAGGGGGCGTCACCTGGGACACCGAGTGGCTCTACAACAGCCGCGAAACCACCACCGAAGGCTGGCGTCAATTCTTCCCCCTGATGGGTGGCGCAACGGCCGTCGCTCCGGGTTATGGGTATCCCGACAACCCGAATTTCGAGACGCCAGTACCCTCCGGTATCGCACAGCCGATCATGCCGTACCCGTCCAACAATACGATTGAAGTCGACTACTTTTACGTGGCCACGGGCCTCGAGGGCTCCGTCGGCAACAGCCTCTGGACCTGGTCGGTCGACGCGTCCTACTCGCGCTCGGACGGTGACTACACCAACAACGGCATTGTTGCCTCGCGCTCGGGCGACGTTCAGTTCGACCCCGATGGGCCGGACGTCGACTACTTCGATCCGGACATCCTCAGCGGTGCCCGCATGAATGAGCTGGTCAACGCTGTCGGGCAGGTTCATACCGGCAACACGGTTTACGACCAGTTCGTGACGACCGGTATCATCACCGGCGACCTGTTTCAGCTGCCGGCCGGCCCGATGGGCGTGGCCTTCGGTGCCGAGTACCGCGACTTCAGCATCGACGACCGTCCCAGTGACCTTTCGCAGGGTGGCGACCTCTGGGGTTCCACCTCGGCCCAGGTGACCAAGGGCTCCGATTCGGTCGTCGAAGGCTTCGCGGAAATCGATGTGCCGCTGCTTGCCGGTCAGACGCCGTTCGAGTCCCTCACGCTGAATGCTTCAGCGCGCGTGTTCGACTACGACACGACCGGTTCCGACTCCGTCTGGAAAGCTGGTTTGAACTGGCAGATCAATCCGACCGTTCGCCTGCGCAGCACCTACGGCACCTCGTATCGCTCGCCGGCCCTGTACGAACTGTTCCTGGGCGACCAGACCGGTTTCCAGCCCCAGCTCGGCATCGATCCCTGCATCGACTGGCAAGAAAGCAACAATGACTTTCTGCGTGACAACTGTGCCGCTGCGGGCATCCCCGGCGACTATGCTGGCGGCGCCACGTCCTCGACCATCGTCTCGGGCGGTGGCCTGGGCGTTCTCGAACCGGAAACCTCGACCGCTTTCACGGCCGGCATCATTCTCACTCCGGCTGCCACCGACTTCAGCATCGCGGTCGACTACTTTGAGATGGAAGTGGAAGACCAGGTCGCTCAGCTCGGTCCGGGTTCCATCATTGGCGGTTGCTATGGCTCGCCGAACTATCCCAACGCTTTCTGCGATCTGTTCGATCGTAATCCGGCGGACCATCCGACCGCACCGTTCTCCATCACCGAGGTTCGCGATCAGTACCTCAACGTGGATCGTCAGAAGACGCGCGGTGTCGACGTGAACTTCCGTTACGACAGCCTGTTCTCGTTCGGTCGACTGGTTATCGAGAACCAGAGCACCTGGGTGTTCGAGGATCTCGAGCAGCTGTTCGACCCGAGCCTGGCCCAGGGCTTCGACAACAACAACCGTAACGGCAACATTGGTCGGCCGAAGCTGGTCAGCAACCTGCGCGCCACGCTGTCTCGCGATGACTGGACCTTCAACTATTACGCCGAGTACACGCGTCGAACCGACCAGAAGCGTTTCCTCGACGAGGAAACGACCTACTTCGGCTTCGATCCGGCCTATCGCGATGTCACGGCCGAACGCGCCATCTACCACACCATTTCCGCCGAATACGAGCAGAACAAGTGGTCGGTCCTGGTGGGTGTGCGTAACCTCTTCAACGAAGACCCGCCCCTCGTTTCGAGCGGTGTCGTGACCCGTCGCGGCAATATCCCGCTGGTCGCAACCCAGTACGACATGCGCGGACGTACCGGCTTCGTTCGTCTCAACTACTACTTCTAAGCAAGTCAGACGCTTCTGAAGTCATTGGGGCGGTGCGTGAGCACCGCCCCTTTTTTATGTGCGCCAGGTATGGCGCCAAGCGCCATGACCTGGCCCTTCCAGCCGTGGAGGAAAGTCGAATTGCCGGAGGATCGTCGGGTCGTAGGATGCGTGGAGCGAAGCGCAACGCATCAGGACGACATTGCGGCCACCCCCACGCGCACGACTCATGCAACCGCCGGTGATGATGCGTTCCGGCCTGCGGCCTCCACACATCCTACGGAACCGGGTTCGGCCACCAGAATCGCAGGCAACGTAGGATGCGTGGAGCGCAGCGCAACGCATCAGGACGACATGGCAGCCGCCCCCACGCGCACGACGCATTCAACCGCCGGTGATGATGCGTTCCGGCCTGCGGCCTCCACACATCCTACGGAACCGGGTTCGGCCACCAGGATCGCAGGCAACGCAGGATGCGTGGAGCGAAGCGCAACGCATCAGGACGACATTGCGGCCACCCCCACGCGCACGACTCATGCAACCGCCGGCGATGATGCGTTCCGGCCTGCGGCCTCCACACATCCTACGGAACCGGGTTCGGCCACGGGCATTGCAGGCACCGTAGGATGTGTGGAGCGCAGCGCAACGCATCAGGACGACATTGCGGCCGCCCCCACGCGGATGATTCATGCAACCGCCGGAATTGATGCGTTACGGCCTCCGGCCTCCACACATCCTACGGAACCGGGCTCGGCCCGCGGAGATCGCAGGCAACGTAGGATGCGTGGAACGCAGCGCAACGCATCAGGACGACCAAAGAAAAGCCCGCCGCATCCGAAGACGCGGCGGGCCATGTCGTGAGCTGAAATGCGTCGGGGTCAGGAATCGCTGCCCATTCCACACTGTCCTTCGAGGAAGTCCTCGATCAGCGCCAGGCTCTGGGTCTGGTGGCGCGGGTACCAGGGCATGCTGTGGGGCATGTCGGAGATCAGCTGGAAGCGCGCCGGCACGTGTTCCTTGACGGCGTTGTAAAAGTTCTCCGCGTGCCAGGAAGGCGTGCGCACGTCGCGGTCGCCGACGTAGAGCAGGATCGGGATATCGGCCTTGTCGGTATTGCGCATGGGATCCATGCCCGTGACCGTCTGTCCCTGCAGGATGCGTTGCAGGCGATTGTCGCTCCAGGTCACGCCGAGGCGGCCCAGGTCGCTGACCGGCGCGCCGGCAATGGCGCACTGATAGGGCCCGTTGGGCCGCACGGTGGCGGCCACCGCCGCGAACCCGCCGTAGGAGTAGCCGAAAATGGCAATCCGGTCCTCGTCGGCGATACCCTGCTCGACCAGCCACCGGGCGCCGTCGTCCTTGTCGTCCTGCATCTTCTGGCCCCACTCCCGGTCGCCGGCCAGCCACAGATCCCGTCCAAGACCGGCAGAGCCGCGATACTGCGGCCGCAGCACGGCGTAGCCGCGCGAAGTCAGGAAAGGCACCCAGCCGGAGGCGTCCCAACCCATCGCGTCGCGAGCCCAGGGGCCGCCATGCGGGTGGATGATGGTCGGCAGCGCGTCGTCGCCTTCCTCCCAGCCGGCCGGCAGGTCGAGGATGGCCGGGATTTCCATGCCGTCGCGGGCCTCGTAGGTCACCCAGCGCTGTTCGCCGATTTCGTCCGGGTCGATCCAGGGCCGTTGCGAGCCAAGGGGCTCGACCCGCTTGCGATCGCGCAGCAGGTGGTAGGCGGGCGGATGGCGATGGCTGGATGTCGTGAACAGCACCGTGGACATGTCGTCGGTGTAGCTGTTGATGGAGACGACCTGATCAGGGAAGGCCTGTTCCAGACCTTCCTGGATGCTGCGCATCTGGGGGTCGACGTAGACCGTCTGCATGCGGGGTCCGGAAATCCGGAAGCCGAGCAGCTGGTTGAAGTTCGACGGTCGGTTTCCGAATACCAGGCTGCCGATGGAATATTTATCGTGGGCGACCAGGGGCTCGGGATCGAATTCGCGCTTGCCCGGATCGTACATCCATGCCTGGACCAGGTTCGAGAACTGGTCGGTGAGGACGTAGAACTTGCCGCTTTCCTCGTCCACGCCTTCGATGGTCACGGAATGGCGCTCGCTCAGCTTGGTGCTCAGCTTGTCGTGGACCTCGAAATCGCCTTCATCGTTGCGCAGGAGGTAGCGCTGGACGTACTCGCCGTCGACCGACTCCAGTTCGTTTCTGGCCAGGACTTCGCCGGTGCGCGGATGGAACAGGCTCGGCGAACTGCCCGCGCTCGAGCTGACCAGGAGTTCGGTGCTGCCGTCGCGCAGGTCGTACAGGTAGAAGTTGCCCTGCAGGGTCAGCCCGTTGAGCTGCTGGATGATCACGCGATGCGGGTCCATTGGCAGGGTGCTCACCAGCGATGCTTCGCCGCTGATTTCCAGGCAGGTCTGGGTGTCCTTGCTGATGCCGATGCGGCGCACGTTGCGGGCGAATGCCTCCTCGAATTCTTCGTGCTCCACGTCGGTCAGGTAGGGCTTGGTCACGAAGGTCTTGGTGGCGCCGGAGATCTTTCCTTCGCCGCAGCCGCCCAGTTGGCCGGTCCACTCCTGCCGTCCGAAGACCAACAGGCGGCCGGCCTTGAGTGCGCCGGCGCCGATGAACTTCATCTTGTCGCCGCTGGGCGTGATCTCGGGGTCCTGGTCCATATTGTCCAGTTCCCAGGTCGCCAGGGCCGTTTCCTGGTTGTCGGAGCCGGGCAGGGCGATGATGGCGACGATATGTTCGCCGTCGGCGCTCATGGAAACCGACTGGATGTTGGCGACCTTGGCCAGGTCTTCAGCGGGAATCGGCTCGGCATGAGCGCTCCCGGTAGTCATGACGGTACTCAACAGGAGCGCCGTGCTGATGATTCTGCCGATCATGTTGCTGATCCTCATTGTTCAGTGGATGCCGTGTGGCGGCTGGATTTGAACCGCCAGTTTACTGAATTCGTCATCAACGTGTACGAACGGTGTCGTGGCGCCTCACGCGGCGCCGAATGCGCGGATGGTCCCGACCGCCAGGCCCTCGATGGCGAAGTCACTGCCCGGGACCACGTGGAGGTTGGGAAAGTCGGGGTTCTCGCTGTCGAGGAAGATACCTCGGCCCTTGCGGCGCAGTCGCTTGACGGTCACTTCGCCGTCGATGCGGGCGACCACGACCTGGCCGGCGCGCGCGTCGGGTGTTCGGTGGACGAGAAGAAGATCGCCGTCCTCGATACCGGCTCCGGTCATGCTGTCGCCGCGGACCTTCAGGGCATAGTCGGGTGCCGGGCTGAACAGTTGCGGGTCGACGCAGACTTCGTCCTCGAAGTTCTCGATGGCCAGAAGTGGGGAGCCCGCGGCGACGCGACCGATCACGGGAAGCTTGCGCACGCCTGCCTCCACTCCGGCCGGTGGCGCCTGGGGGCGCGTGGGCATGATGCCGCGCGCCCTTCCGGCGCGCAGTTCGATGGCGCCGCGCCTGGCCAGGGCCTGGAGATGACACTGGGCGGCGTTGGGCGAGGCGAAACCGAAATGCGCCACGATTTCCGCGCGCGTTGGCGGCAGCCCGTCGGAGCGCAGTCGCTGCTCGATGAACTCGAGAATCTCTTGCTGGCGCGGCGTCAGGTCCATCGCTCAAACTGTATCAAAGAACAGTTCGAAAAGCATGGGCCTTCGATCACTTGATGATGATGTGGCCCGAGAAGTGCCAGCGTGAATGGGACCAGGGAAAACGGGCGTAGGGCCACCAGGGATCGTAGCGCCAGAACGGGTCGTGGTATTGGTGAACCGGACGGTCCTCACCCCAAAGAAAGAGCGTATCGGCGGCGACCCGCGGGTAGATGTAGCGGAACTCACCGATATGGCCCTCGACGAAATCGGTCAGGGTGCCGACCACCGTGATGTCGCGCCCGCTCTCGAACACCGCCGGGTCCTCGAAGCCCTCGCGGCAGGCGAGGAAGCGTCCCTGGTCGGCGTCACCGCCGTGCGGGCGGGCGCGGTTGTCGAGTTCGCGCGCCAGGATCTCGATGCAGGTTTCCTCGCGTCCCGGGCGGGTATCGACGATACTCCCGCCCCAGCGCACGCGTTGACCGACGTGCCGGTCTTCGGACTGCTCGGGCGACAGGGGCGGGAACTCGCCGCCGAGCGGTTCGGGTATCGTGGCGCAGCCGGCGGCCAGCAGGGTGAGCAGGCCGACGGCCGGAACCAGACGAGGAATGGTAATCATGAACCGACTCTCCTGTTCAGGGTGCGGAACGTGCCAGGCGGCATCAATAGATTAGACGCCGGCAAGCGTCCGCGGTTCAGCGCGCTTGCGCACGGACAGCCGGCGGCAGTCGCGCTTGAATTCTCGCACGGGCGCGTCTCCGCCGCGATCCCCGTAGCGGATCAGGCAGTACGCGCCGGCCAGTTCCAGCAGTCGGTTGCCCTCGGACAGTCGTGGTGCGACTCGCGTGGCCCATCGCAGCGGGGTTTCGCCGATCGCCGGGCCGAGACCGCGCCGCCGCAGCCGGCGCTGCAGCTTCAGCCAGGCGCGTTGCGCGGGGTCGCTCGACCGGGACGGCTGGCGGAACCAGGCCCAGGCGACGAGCAGGACGACCACGCCCAGGGTCGCGACCATCAGCACGGCCATGCCGGTGCTCGACAGGCCGGGCATGCCCAGCAAGCGCATCATACGGCTCTGGCGTTCGGCATCGAAACCGAGCACCCAGGCATTCCAGATGTGCTGGATTCGGTCGTATCGATTGCGCAGGCTACGCAGCCAGTCCAGGCCCGCCCTGTCTCCGGCGGCGCTTCGAGCGCCGCTCTGGATGCGCGCCGGCGACACCGCAGCGGTCGGATCGACCCGCGTCCAGCCGTTGCCGTCGAGCCAGACTTCGACCCAGGCGTGCGCGTCGGAATTGCGCACCAGCAGGTACTCGCCGCTTTCCTGCCAGAAGCCGCCCTGGTAGCCGGTAACGACGCGCGTGGGAATGCCGGCGCCCCGCATCAGGATGGCGAACGCCGACGCGTAGTACTCGCAGTAACCCTCGCGCAGGTCGAAGAGAAATTCGTCGGCACTGTGTCGGCCGAGCGGGGAGGCGTCGAGGCTGTAGTAGAAAGGCTCCTCGCGCAGCCAGTCGAGGACGTGTTCGATCAGCGCGCGGTCGTCGTCGAAGCGCTGGCGCAGGTCGCGCGCCATCTCGAGGGTGCGCGGATTGCGATCGTCCGGCAGGTCCAGCGCCAGCCGGCGTATCGTCTCGGGCAGGCGCGGCATATCGGTAAAGCCCGGGTTGCTGCGCATGCGGTACTGGGTCAGGGTCGTGACCGGATCGCGGCGGGTGATCTGGAAATCGAGCGAGATGCTCGACTGTTCCGGCGTGTTGACCGGGTAGTCGAGGGCGAACAGCCAGTGGCGTTCGTGCGGCTCGAGCTGCACCGAGTAGTGAAGATCTTCCGGGCTCGGCGGAACCTTGACCGACGGCGTTCGCGCGGGCATGAAAGCGCGTTGCCAGGTGTCGCCGTCGAAGCGCCAAAGCACGGGGCCGCGCCAGTAGCGCTGCCTCGGCGGCGGCGGTGAGCCCTCGAACTCGGCCCGGAAGGCGGGTGAGTCGTCGAGGAACAGTTCGGCGATCGAGCCCGGCGACATGCTATCGGACAGGCCCGTCTTGCCGTCCATGACTTCATCGGGCAGCCCCCACAGCGGCTCGGCCAGGCGCGGGAAGGTCACGAACAGGATCAGCGCTACCGGCAGCCCGGCGAGCAGCATGAACGCACCGTCGCGCAGGAATCGCCGCTCGCCGCCCGGCGCCGATGCATGGCCCAGTTCGACGCCCTGGATGCGATGCAGGGCGGTGAAGACCACCACGACGCCGCCGAACAGGTAGACGAGGTAGACGAATTTTTCGTCGAAAAGGAACTGCGTGGAGATCAGGAACAACGAAACGGACGCGACCATGCGCAGGTCGCGAATTCGATACAGCTCGAGCATCTTTGCGGCCAGCATCAGGCAAAGCAGGCCGGTGGCCGCTCGTCGACCCCAAAGGCCGCCGAAACTGACCGCCAGCAGCGCGATCGCGGCCAGGGTCAGGATGAGCCTGAGCCAGCCCGGCGGCGGGCTCCAGCGCTGCCGGGCAGCGACCAGGCGCCAGGAGCAGGTGAGGACCACGACCAGGCCGAGCACAGGCGGCATGGCTAGCAGATGCGGCGTGGCCGCGATCAGGAAGGCCGCGATGGTCCACGCGAGCGGGGCGAATGGAAGATGTTCCTGCGGGCGCTTCACAGTTCTGCCAGTGCACGCAGGCAGGCGTGCTTGTGGCGCTCGCCGCGATCGGGGCCGAGTCGATTGCCCCCCAATTCGAGCGTCCAGGGTCGCCCCTGGTCGTCGGCGCGCAGGATCCACGCGGTCACGATCCGGATACGTTCTTCCTCGTCGCGTCCCGGCGCCCGCTCGAGGCTGAGGAAGAGATCCCGCGACAGTTCACGCCGGAACTGGCGCGAGAGCAGGGTCTGGTGGCGCTGGCTCGCTTTCCAGGCAATGCGATGCAGCGGGTCGCCTTCGCGCCAGGGTCGCAGGCTGTGGAAGTCCTCGCCTTCTTCCCGCGCCTGGCTGCGCTGGCCCGCCCGGGCGTCCCCGCCCTCTGGCAGGGGCGGCGCGTGTTCGGCCGGCCGCGGCCAGACCAGGAAGGGCGCGCTGGGCTCGATCCAGGACCAGGCCCGGAACAGGCCCAGGGGCTGCGTGGTTTCGATGCGCAGGCGGCCGGGCCGGTGCCAGCCCCGGTGTCCGGCGGGCAGGGTGATGGCGACCTCACGCGCACTGCTGGCGGGCAGGTCGAAGCGGCTGTTCGACTCGCCCGCGCGCAGGATCAGGCCCGGGCGATCGCGTGGATCGGGGTTGATTGCCGCAAGCTGCCAGCTTACCGCTTGACCGGCGTGCACGGGTCGGGCCGTGCCGTGGCGCAGTCTGAGGCCGTTCAGATTGCGGAACGACAGCAGCATCGAGTTGATGGCGGTGGCCGCGACAATGAAAGTTGTCAGCAGGCCCAGGTTGTTGTTGAAATTGAGGCTGCCGATGAGCATCGCGCCCATGAGCACGCCCAGCATCCAGCCAAAGCGCGTGGGGAGGATGAAGATCTGCCTGTAGGCGAGCGTCAGCGGCAGGTCCAGCCGCGCGCGCCGCTTGAGCCAGCGGTCGAAAAGCCTGGGGCGCCCGACGCCGGCCCGTGACCCGTCTGCTGTGCGCATCAGGGAACGGGTGTGGACTCCAGGATTTCCGCAGCGACCGCATCGCCGTCCATGCTCGACTCGGCGGCCGGCTGCAGGCGGTGCGCGGCCAGGGCCGGGAAAACGATGCGTACGTTGTCCGGCAGGCAGAAGTCCTGCTGCATGACCAGCGCGTGGGCGCGGGCGGTCTGAATCAGCGCCAGCGCCGCGCGCGGCGACAGGCCGGCCTTGACCGCGGGGTGCGAGCGGGTCGCCGCCACCAGTGCCTGGATGTAGTCGAGCACCGGCTCGGAGACGTGCAGTCGACTGGCCTGTTCGATCAACTCGATCACGCGCTGCGGCGAGAGGACCGACTGCATCTCCTGCAGCATGTCGCGCCGGTCGGGCTCGGTCAGAAGCCGTCGCTCCTCGGCGGCCGACGGATAGCCGATGCGCGTGCGCAAAAGGAACCGGTCGAGCTGCGAATCCGGCAGCGGATAGGTGCCGGTCAGATCGAGCGGGTTCTGCGTGGCGATGACGTAGAAGGGCTTCGGCAGCGTATGGGTGTGACCGTCGACGGTGACCTGGCCTTCGGCCATGGCCTCAAGCAGGGCCGACTGCGTGCGCGGCGTGGCCCGGTTGATCTCGTCGGCCAGCACCACGTTGGCGAAAATCGGGCCGGGGCGAAACTCGAACTGCTCGCCCTCACGGCGATACATGGATACGCCCAGGATATCGGCCGGCAGCATGTCGCTGGTGAACTGGATCCGCTGCCAGTTGCCACCCACGGCCATCGACAGCGCCTGGGCCAGCGTGGTCTTGCCCACGCCGGGCAGGTCTTCGATCAGCAGGTGTCCGCCGGCCAGGAGCGCCGAGAAGGCGAGGTCGATGACCTCGTGCTTGTCGACGATGATCTCGTTGACCTGCCGACGGGCCTGCCCCAGATCCTCGGCGGCTCGGCCCCCGGCGGGGGCCGTCGATTGCTCACTCATCCAGCAGCGCGTTGACCTTGGCGGCGCAGATGAAATCGTTCTCGCTCAGCCCGTCGATGGCATGCGTCGTGAAGTGGATCAGGCAGAAGTTGTAGCCCGCCTCGAAGTCCGGATGGTGGCCTTCCTGGTTTGCGATCCAGGCCATGGCGTTGATGAATGCCATGGTCTTGTAGAAGCCCTTGAATTCGAAACGGCGGTAGATCATCTTGCCGTCGTCGTCGATCTGCCAGCCGGGCACCTGGGCCAGCAACTGCTCTGCGCGGTCGCGGTCGAGGGGGTCGGTGCCGCCCTCGCAGGGGGCGCACTTCTTTTCGGTCAGGGAATCGGACATGATCAGGCTGCTTCCTTGGTCTTGGGTGGATAGGTGGGTTCGAACTCGCCCAGTGCACGTGCCTTGCGGATCAGGGCGAGCAGATCGGCGTTGGCCAGTTCGAACAGGTCGTCCATCTGGTCGAGCACGTAGTAGACCGTCTGGTAGATGTCGATGCGGTAGGGCGTGCGCAGCGCATCGATCGGATCGAACGGCCGGCGGATGGGTTCGTCGCTCTGGAGCGAGTAGATCGTTTCCCCGGGCGAGGAGGCGATGCCGCCGCCGTAGATGCTCAGCTGGCTGCCGTTCTGGATCAGGCCGAACTCGACCGTGAACCAGTAAAGCCGCGCCAGGAAGATGCGTTCTTTCTTGCTGGCCTTGATGCCGGCCAGGCCGTAGGCATGCGTGAAGTCCGCAAACGCCTGGTGAGTGAGCATGGTCGTGTGGCCGAAGATCTCGTGGAAGATGTCCGGCTCCTGCAGGTAGTCCATCGACTCGCGCGTGCGGATGAACGAGGCGGCCGGGAACTTCTTTTCCGCCAGCAGCTTGAAGAACTTGTCGAAGTTGATCAGGGCCGGCACCGGCGCCACTTCCCAGCCGGTGCGCTCACGCAGCACCTCGGAGACTTCCGTCGGTTGGGGAATGCGGTCGGTGGGCAGGTTCAGGATCTCGAGGCCGTCGAGGAATTCCTGACACACGCGGCCCTGGATGACTTCGATCTGGCGTGCATACAGGTCGCGCCAGACGCTATGCTCTTCATCCGAGTACGGGATGATGCCATTTTCGTCCGGTACCTTGGCTTCGTACTTGGTTGACTTGCCCATGAGCACCTCCTTGAATTTTGTCTCCAATCTTATCACCCGTGCGGCCGGCTGCCATGAACGCGGGCGCTGATCGCTGGCCGGGAAAGAGCTGGTACCAGGCCGAGGCCGGCGACCGGGCCTGGCCCGTGCTCGATGGCGATCAGCGCTGCGGCGTGGCCGTCGTCGGCGGTGGTCTGGCCGGTATCGCCACCGCGCTCGGGTTGGTCGAGCGCGGCATGACGGACGTGGTCGTGCTGGACGCCGAAGCGCCGGGGGCCGGTGCATCCGGCCGCAACGGCGGATTCGTGTTCGCCGGCTATTCGCTGGGCAACGACGCGCTGATCGAACAGGTCGGTGATGAAGATGCCGCGCGCCTGCACGGCTACACGCGCGACGCGGTCGCCCTGATTCGCCGGCGGATCGACCGCCACGCCATTGATTGCCGGGTCGACGACACCGGCGTGCTGCTGGCCGACTGGTTTGGTGAGCCCGAGCGCATGCAGTCGATCGCCGACCGGATGCAGCGCCGACTCGGATTCGAGCTCGACTGGGTGCCGCCCGAGGCCATGCCGGACTGGGTCGACTCGCCGCGCTACGGCGGCGGCCTGTTCGAGCCCGGCAGCTTCCATTTTCATCCGCTGCGGCACGTACGTGGCCTGTGCCGGGTCATCGAGGCCGCTGGCGGACGCGTGCTCGGCGACTCTGCGGTTACTGCGATCGGCAGGCATGGCGCGGAATGGCGGCTGGAAACGCGACGGGGTCGGCTCAGAGCCGGGCAGGTCGTGCTGGCCACCGGCGGCTATGATCGGCGCCTGGTGCCGTCGATCCAGCGGGCGCTGCAGCCCGTGGCCACCTACATTGCCGTGACCGAGCCCCTGGGCGAGCGGCTTGCCGAGTGCCTGCCACGGTCCGTGGCGGTCTACGACACGCGTTTCGCGTTCGATTACTATCGGCCGCTGCCCGACACCCGCCTGCTGTGGGGCGGGCGCATCTCCATGGCGAGTCGCTCACCGGCCGCCATTCGCCGGCTGATGCGGCGAGACCTGGCGCGCGTCTTTCCGAGGCTGTCCGGAGTTCGCCTGGACTACGCCTGGGGCGGCTGGATGAGCTACGCGCGGCACGAGATGCCGCTGCTGGGTCGAACGAGCGACGGCCTCTGGTACGCGCTGGCTTTCGGCGGCCACGGCATGGCGACGACGACCCTGGCCGGCGAAATCATGGCCGAAGCGCTGAGCGGGCAGGGTCAGCGCCTGGCCGAGTTCGAGCGCTGGCGGCCGGTCTGGGCCGGCGGACTGCTGGGCCGTGCGGTGGGGCAGGGGATTTACTGGAAGGCGCAGCTGGTCGACCGCTGGCGGGATCGCGGTTGACCTTTGTAGGAAATTTCCTACAAGGACGCGGGTGAATTTCCTACAGGTTTTCGCGGCGAATTGCGTCTGGGCCGAAGCCGAAGACCTTGTCAGACTGTTCATCAACAAGCTTGGCAGGTCAGCCCGTTTGCTGGTACGGGCGCACCCGGTAGCGTCCCGGAAGGGACGCGCTGGGGGGTTAAGGCGGCGCATCCCCTGCGCCGCCTTTTTTAATGGGCCTAGTGTACCCCGTCACTCATCTTGTAACTTATAGAGCGCCGTACAAGCCCGAGCGCAAGGCGGCGCTCGCCGGGAAGGGTGGTGCCCTTTGCAAGAGCGCCAACGCCGCGATCGGGCTTGTACGGGGCTCCCCTCGGGCGAGCGCCTCAGGGGCCATCTGCGGCGTTGCGATTGCTTGACGTAGCGCCACTACGCCGGCGCAATCGCGCCTTGCATCTGGCCCCTGAGGCACTCGCTATAAGTCACAATATGAGTGACGGGGTACACTAAACCCGTTCGAAGATACCGGCCGCGCCCATGCCCGTGCCGATGCACATCGTGACCATCCCAAAGCGCTGGTCGCGGCGATGCAGGCCGTGGATGAGCTTGGACGCCAGGATCGCGCCGGTCGCTCCCAGCGGATGCCCCAGGGCGATGGCGCCGCCGAGCGGGTTGACCTTGTCCGGATCGATTTCGGTGTTGCGGATCACGGCCAGGGCCTGGGCGGCGAAGGCTTCGTTGAGTTCGATCCAGTCCAGGTCGTCCTTGCCGATACCCGTCTGCTTGAGCACCTTCGGGATGGCCTCGATCGGGCCAATGCCCATGATTTCCGGCGGAACGCCGGCCACGGAAAAGCCGCGGAATACGGCCAGCGGTTTCAGGTTCAGTTCCTTGACGACCTTCTCGGAAACCAGGATCAGCGCACCGGCGCCGTCGGACATCTGCGAGCTGGTGCCGGCAGTGACGCTGCCCTTGGCGTCGAAGACGGTGCGCAGCTTGCCCAGCGCCTCGGGCGTGGTGTCGCGGCGCGGGCCCTCGTCGGTGTCGACGACCGTTTCGGTTTCGCGAACCGTGCCGTCGGGGCCGGGCACGCGGTTGGTGACGGTGACCGGGCGGATTTCGGAGAACTCGCCGCCGTCGATGGCGGCGATGGCCTTCTGGTGTGACTGGTAGGCGAACTGGTCCTGGTCCTCGCGCGAGACATCCCATTTCCTGGCGACCTTTTCGGCCGTGATGCCCATGCCGTAGGCGATGGCGATGTTGTCGTCCTCGAACACCTTGGGGTTCATGGCCACCTTGTGACCCATCATCGGCACCATGGTCATGGTTTCGGTGCCGCCGGCAATCATCACGTCGGCCTCGCCCAGGCGGATCCGGTCGGCGGCCATGGCGATGGTCTGCAGGCCCGACGAGCAGAAGCGGTTGACGGTCACGCCCGGCACCGAATCCGGCAACCCGGCCAGCAGGGCGCCGATGCGGGCGACGTTCATGCCCTGTTCGGCTTCCGGCATGGCGCAACCGACGATCACGTCCTCGACGCGGGCCGGGTCCAGTTCGGGTACTTCGGCCAGCGATTCGCGGATCACGTGGGCCAGCATGTCGTCGGGGCGGTAATTCCTGAATGCGCCCTTGAACGCCCGGGCGACCGGGGTTCGAACGGCGGCTACTACGTATGCGTCACTCATGGGTGGAGTCCTCGGATGTCTGATTGATTCGGGTTCCGGTTTACGGTTTACGGTTTACGGGCGGGCTTCCGGAAACTGTAAACCGTAAACCGTTAATTTCAGTTCCTCAACGGCTTTCCGGTCTTGAGCATGTGGGCCACGCGTTCCTGGGTCTTTTCCATCGCGGCCAGCTCGAGGAAGTGCTCGCGCTCAAGGCGGTGAATCCATTCCTCGTCGACCTTCGAGCCGCGGTCGATTTCGCCGCCGCACAGCACCGTGGCGATGCGCGAGCCGATCTCGTAGTCGTGCTCGGAGATGAAGTGGCCTTCGAGCATGTTGGCCAGCAGCATCTTGAGCGTGGCGATGCCGACGTCGCCGGCGGCCGGGAACTTGCGGCCGGCCAGCGGCGGACGGAAACCGGCCGCAGCCATGGCGCGCACCTCGTGGTGGGCGGCATGCAGCAGTTCGTGTTCGTGCAGCACGATGCGGTCGTGCTCGCGCAGGTAGCCCATTTCCTTCGCTTCCATGGCCGAGCCGGCAACCTGGCCCATGGCGATTTGCTTGTAGCGTTTTTCGAGCAGCGGGTAGCTGTCGCCGGCCTTGACGTCGTCGATGATCTGCATCGCCAGGGTGCCCAGCCCGCCGCCGGCCGGCAGCAGGCCGACGCCGGCCTCGACCAGGCCCATATAGCTCTCCAGGTGCGCCACGCGAACGGCGGTGTGCATGGCCAGCTCCAGGCCGCCGCCCAGGGCCAGGCCGCGTACGGCGGCGACGGTCGGTACCGACGCATAGCGCAGGCGCAGGTTGGCGGCCTGGAAGCCGCCGACCAGGTCGCGCACGCTTTCGAAATCGCCCTTCTGGATGGCTTCGGCGGCGGCCTTGAGGTTGGCGCCGGCCGAGAACGGGCCGGCGGGCTGCCAGATCACCAGGCCCTCGAAATCCGATTCGGCCCGGTCCACGGCCGCGTTGAGCCCCTCGACAACGCCGATGTCGATAACCGCCATCTTGCTCTTGAGGCTGGCGATGAGCACGTCGTCGTGCAGGGTCCACAGGCGGATCGAGTCGGTCTCGTACACGGTCGTGCCGGAGTCGGTCTTCTCGCCCAGCAGGCGCACCGGCTGGTACTGGCGCTGGAATACCGGCAGGTCGGGGCGCGGCAGGTAGCGCGCCTGGTCGGCCGCCCAGGATCCCTCCGCCGCGTGCGCGGCTTCGATCTGCCGGACCCATTCGGGCAGACCGGCTTCGACGCCGGTCTTGCGGTTGCCGATGTCGGCCTCGATCAGCTCGGCCATCTTCTTCCAGCCGGCCGACTGCCAGATTTCGAACGGGCCGACTTTCCAGCCGTAGCCCCAGCGGATAGCCAGATCGACTTCGCGCGCGCTGTCGGCAATCTCGGCCAGGTGGTAGGCGCAGTAGTGGAAGAGGTCCCGGTGAATCGACCACAGGAACTCGGTGTGCGCGTTGTCGCACTTGGCCAGTTCGGCCAGCTTTTCACCCGGGTCCTTGATCGCCAGGATCTTCTTGACCTCGTCGGGCAGGCCGTAGTCGGTGTCGCGGTAGTCGCCGGACTTCGGATCGAGGACGCGGATGGTCTTGCCTTCCTTGCGAAAGACGCCCGCGCCGGCCTTCTGGCCGAGGGCGCCGGCTTCGATCAGTTTCTGCAGCCACTCGGGCTGCTCGAACCAGGCGTGCCAGGGATCGTCCTCGAGCTGGGCCTTCATGGTGTTGATGACGTTGCCCATCGTATCGAGCCCGACGACATCGGCCAGTCGGAAGGTCGCGCTCTTGGGCCGCCCGATTGCAGGGCCGGTCATCGCGTCGACCGTGTCGAAGCCCAGGTCCAGGCGATCGGCGTGGTGCATCACCGACAGCATGGTGAACATGCCGACGCGGTTGGCGATGAAGTTGGCCGTGTCGCGACAGCGCACGACGCCCTTGCCCAGGTTCCGGGTGAGGAAGTCCTCGAGCAGGTCCATGACCTTGTCGTCCGTGCCGGCATGCGGAATCAGTTCGACCAGGTGCATGTAGCGCGGCGGATTGAAGAAGTGCACGCCGCAGAAACGGCCGCGCAGCTTCTCGGGCAGTTCCTTCGACAGTTCGGTGATGGAAAGTCCCGAGGTGTTGGACGCGAAGATTGCGCCGTCGCGCACGTGCGGAGCCAGTTTGCCGTAGAGGTCGCGCTTGATGTCCATGCGCTCGGCAACGGCCTCGATGATGAAGTCGCATTCGGCCAGCTTGTCGAGGTCATCGGCAAAGTTCAGCGGGCGGATGAACTCGACCAGGTCCTTGCTGCCCAGCGGCGCGGGCTTGAGCTTGAGCAGACCCTGGCGACCCTGCTCGGCCAGCTTGTTGCGGTCTCCGTCGTCGGAGGGCAGGTCGTAGAGATCGACCGGAATGCCGGCGGCGGTCAGGTGAGCGGCGATCTGGGCGCCCATCACACCCGCACCCAGTACCGCAGCACGTCGTACCTGGAGCTTGTGATCTGTCATTTGATTTCCTTCAATTCACTCGTTGCTGTTCAATACATGCTGGAACCACTGAACTCACCGAAGGCACCGAAATTGGGAGAAATTATTCGGTGTGTTTCGGTGTCTTCGGTGGTTTCCTCTCGGTTCATCACCTAACTGGCCTTGGCCATTGGTGGTTTCATTGCCTGTTGGCCGCCGATCTCTTCGGGCGTGAACTCGTCGACGGCGATGACTTTCGCCGTCAGTTCCTGCGCGCGCTTGAGATCCGTGCCCTGTTCCTCGGTGATCACGCCGGCGGAGACGGCCTTGGCGACCACCTTGTCGACGTTGACCGGGCTGGGTACGACCTTGAGCGCGTTGCGTACCGCCATCTCCGCGGGTGCGGCCTTGAGGACCGCCGCAAATGCCTGGCCGACCAGCCCCGTGCCGTCGTCGGCCTTCGACTGGTAGGCGCCGGCGATCAGGCGGTCACGGCTGGGCGAGTCTTCCATCATCAGGCGGGCCATGCGATGGGTGGTGCGATCGTCGACCGGATGGTGCCGGCGGCCCCAGGGGAAGAGCAGGGGACGCAGGATGCCGCCCAGGCCACCGACCGGGAAGTTCTGCAGCACCCCAAAGAGGGCGTCCTCGGCCTGGTGCAGGCTGTCGGCCACGGCCCACTCGAGAATCGGCAGGTCTTCCTCGGGCCGGCCGTCGTCCTCGAACCGGCGCAGCGCGGTCGAGGCCATGTACAGGTGAGCCAGTGCATCGGCCAGGCGGCCGGAGAGTTTTTCCTTGAACTTGAACTTGCCGCCGAGGATCAGCAGGCACAGGTCGGCCGTCAGGGTGAAGGCCGCGCTCAGCCGATTGATCCTGCGGTAGTGCCTGGCGGTCGGTCCGGACACGGGCGAGCGGCTGAGCAGGCCGCCCGTCAGGCCCAGCAGGGGCGCGCGCACGAAGTTCGAGATCACGAAGCCGATATGACCGAACAGGGCGCTGTCAAAGGCCCTGGCGTCGTCGTCGGCGGCCGACTCCATTTCCTTGAGCAGCCAGGGGTGGCAGCGGATCGCGCCCTGGCCGAAGACGATCATGGATCGCGTCAGGATATTGGCGCCCTCGACGGTGATCGCGACCGGGATCGACTGCCAGGGAATCGACAGGTAATTGTTGGGGCCCTCGACCACGCCCTTGCCGCCGTGCACGTCCATGGCGTCGTTGAGCACGCGGCGGTTGGCTTCGGTCAGGTAGGCTTTGAGGATGGCCGACAGCACCACCGGCTTCTCGCCGTGGTCGAGCGCGCTGAGCGTGAGCTTGTGCGCGGCTTCCATGCGGTAGGTCTCGCCGGCGATGCGCGCCAGCGGTTCCTCGATGCCCTCGAAGTGGCCGATGGGCTGCTTGAACTGGTAGCGCACCCGGGCGTAGGCCCCGGTGGTCATGCTGGTGAGCTTGCCGTTGGCCACGCTCTGGGCGGGCAGCGAAATGGCGCGCCCGGCCGCCAGGCAGTGCATCAGCATGCGCCAGCCCTGGCCGACGCGCTCCTGGCCGCCGATCACCCATTCCATCGGGATGAATACGTCCTTGCCGCGGGTCGGACCGTTGAGAAACACGCTGCCGCCGGGGAGATGGCGGTCGCCGATCTCGACCCCCGGCGTTTCGGTCGGGATCAGGGCGCAGGTGATGCCCAGGTTCTTCCGGTCGCCCAGCAGGCCGTCGGGATCCTTCGCCTTGAAGGCCAGGCCGAGCACGGTCGCCACCGGCGCCAGGGTGATGTAGCGCTTGTCCCAGCTGACCCGGAGGCCGAGCACTTCCTCGCCCTTATAGCTGCCCTTGCAGACGATGCCTTCGTCGGGCATGGAGGCGGCGTCGGAGCCGGCCAGCGGCGAGGTCAGCGCGAAGCAGGGAATGTCCTCGCCGCGGGCCAGGCGGGGCAGGTAGTGGTTCTTCTGCTCGTCGGTGCCGAAGTGCATCAACAGTTCACCCGGGCCGAGCGAGTTGGGCACCATCACGGAAACGGCCGCCGAGAGGCTGCGCGAAGCGATCTTGGTGACCACCGCGCCATTGCCCTGCGAGGAAAAGCCCAGGCCGCCGTACTCCTTCGGGATGATCATGCTCAGGAACCGCTTCTCGCGGATGTACTGCCAGGCCTCGATCGGCAGGTCCTTCAGGTCGGTGTTGATCTCCCACTCGTCGAGCATGGCGCACAGGGTCTCGACTTCCTGGTCGATAAAGCCCTGCTCCTCGGCCGAAAGCGCCGGCTTGTCGATGCCGAACAGCTTCTTCCAGCGCGGCCGCCCGGAAAACAGTTCGGCGTCCCACCAGACCGAGCCGGCGTCGAGCGCCTCGCGCTCGGTATCGGACAGCGGTGGCAGTACCGACTTGAACCACCCGAACAGGCGGTCGGAGACCAGCAGGCGTCGCAGCGGTCGGATGGCCACGACGGCAAGCGCCACGGCGGTGATCGCGTACAGGGTGATCACCGGCCAGGCGGCCGCTTGCGAGATCGTGCCGATCAGGGCAGTGACGGCCAGCAACGCCGCCAGCCAGGACGGGGCACGGAACCAGGCCAGCGCGAGCAGGCCGGCGATGAGTGTGATGATCAACAGCCAGGTCATGATGTTGCCTCCAGAGTGCGACGGGCACTTTCAGGGATACGGTTATCGAGACTGCCGCGCAGGCCGGCGGCAGCGAACTGCACCAGCTCGGCGGCGATGATGCGGGTGTCCTTCAGGGCCGATTCGGCCATGGTCAGTGTCAAGGCGCCGACAATGAAATCGAGCTGGTGCCGCAGCCGGGTGGCATCGGCCCGGGGCAGGGCGGCCGATACGGCGTCGGCAAAACGGCGCATTACGTGGGCGTACTCGTGCCGCATGGCTTCATGCAGCGCATTGTCGCGGTCGGCAAAGGCGCGCAGGAGCAGTTGCATGAAGCGCTGGCCCTCGGCGTCGCCGCCGCGCGTGAATTCCAGCGCCGGCACCACGAAGGCGTCGAGCACTGCCTCGAGGTCAGGGGCCTGATCGTCGTCCTCGATGGCGTCCAGGCGCTCGAGCCGGGCGGCGTTGAGCGCGTCGAGACGTCGGCGAAATATGGCGCGAATCAGTTCCTGCTTGGACCCGAAATAGTAGTTGACCGCCGCCAGATTGGCCTCGGCGGCCCGGGTGATCTGTCGGAGCGTGGTCAGGTGAAAACCCTGTTCGGCGAACAGGCGCTCGGCGGCGTCGAGGATGCGGTCTCGGGTCGAAACAGACAATTGAAACGCTCGATTCAAACAGCTGTTTCAATCCTACGCTCCCGGTGCGCATTGTTCAAGCTTTGAGAAGCAAAATCCTTGAAACGCAAAGACGCAAAGACGCGAAGAAAAAGGAAGGGGTATGTTCCAGTCGGGGGAGCTGGCGCGGCATGGTGATGCAGTCGCTCGGAACGAATCACCCGGGTTGCAGAGCTGCGGCAAGCCTTGCCAGGGGCTGCTTGGGGTTGATTCGGCCTGATTCATCCATTCCTGAAGATCTTTTCCATTCTTGGCGTCTTTGCGTCTTTGCGTTTCCAAAGGTTTTGATGATGACCCCCCAGCGTCCTCAACCGCCACCACACTCGGCCGGGTCGACATCGCGGGTGGCGCGCACGCGGCCGGGGTTGGAGACGATGACGGCGCGGGCGGCTTCGGGATTGCCCGGCGTGCACACGCGGATGGTCAGGTTGGTGCCGTAGGCCACACCGCTGCCCTTGAAACGCACCCGTTCGCGTCCACCGGAGTGCATGGTCAGCCGCGGGTTGCCATCGACGACCCGCAGCACGTCTTCCGGGCGCGCCGGCTGGCCGACCTTGTCCGGATCGAGGTAGACGATCCAGCCGTCTTCCCAGCGATTCCGGCCGGTGCAGCTGAGGCCGTCGCTGCTGGGGCAGGCGGCCACTAGCGTGTTGTGACTGATGGCCTGGCCGCGGGCGAACTGCAGGTGCGCGACCAGGTGGTTGGCCGAGGCCGTCAGGCGCTGTTGTTCGACGAAACGGCCGAGCGCCGGGACAGCGACCGTGAGAATGACCGCCAGTACGGCGACCACGAGCGCCATTTCGACAAGCGTGAAACCGCGTTCTTTCCGATCCGACATGAAACCCTCCTCGCGTTGTGGTGGATGCCGGTGCTCAGCATCCGCCAGAAGCGGTGTGGGAGTCAGTCGCTATTGGTCGGGAAAAAATGTAGGAAATCGCCGCCCCGTTCTGTGCGACGGCGCTGCTGGAACTGTCGGCAAACGCTTCGGCGTCAGTCGTCCTGGCTCGCCGGGAGTCGCTCTTCCAGTCTGGCCACCCGGTCCTCGAGGGCTTCCAGGCGTGCAACCAGTTCGGACTCCGTCTCGGCGGCGGAGTCCGCTTCGAAACGCCGCTCGCTTGTTGCGCCGCCGGTTTCCACCGGGCCGCAAAGCAAGTGCATGTAGCGGTCTTCGCGCTGGCCGGACTGCCGGGGCAGGCGTACGACCATGGGTGGTTGTTTCTGCATCAGGCGTTCGAGCGTAAAAACCACGTCGTCGGCGTCATCGAAGCGGTGGATGCGCTCGGTGCGGGTCAGCAACTCGTTGACGGTCTGCGGGCCGCGCAGCATCAGCAGGGTGATCAGGGCCAGCTGGGCCTCGGTCAGCTCCAGGCCTTTCTCGGCGGTGTGCCGGTAGCGTTCGGCGCGCGCCGAGAAGTCGTGCCGCACCAGGCCCTTGCGTTCGAGTTCGCGCAGGGCCTGGCCGACGCGGCCGGGCTCGAGTTTCATGACCGGCTCGCGGCTGCTCTTCTGGTTGCAGGCCGTGGTGGTGGCGTTGAGCGTGAGCGGATAGGCGTCGGGCGTGGTCGATTCCTTTTCGACCAGGCAGCCGAGCACGCGCGCCTCGACGGCGCTCAGGCGAGTGCCGTCCTCTTGTTCGTCGGCCGGTTCAGGCGTGCCCTCCGGGCCGTCGTGCTCCGGTCCGTTGCTCACAGCGCGTCCCCGATTCGCTCGACGGCCTGCTTGAGGGTATCCAGGCCGCAGGCGAAGGACAGGCGCAGGTGGCCGACGGTGCCGAAGGCGGTGCCGGGAACCGATGCGACCAGCGCCTTTTCAAGCAGGTGCTCGGCCAGCTCGATGTCGTCGGACAGGCCCAGCTTCTCGATCGCGCCGCTGAAGTCGGCGAAGGCGTAGAACGCGCCCTCGCCGGGCTCGCAGCTCACGCCCGGCAGTTCGTTCAGTGCCGGAACCAGCCAGTCGTGGCGTTCCTTGAAGGCCTTGCACATTTCTCCCACGCAGGCCTGGTCGCCGTTGAGCGCGGCAACCGCCGCGGCCTGGCTGACCGAGCTGGGGTTGGAGGTGCTCTGGCCCTGGATCTTCTTCATTTCCTTGATGATCTCGGCCGGGCCGGCGGTGTAGCCGATGCGCCAGCCGGTCATCGCGTAGGCCTTGCTGACGCCGTTGACCACCAGGGTGCGGTCCTGCAGTGCCGGCACGACCTGGGCCAGGGTGGAAAACGGCTCGTCCGCCCACCAGATGTGTTCGTAGATGTCGTCGGTGCAGACGATGATTTTTGGGTACTCGAGCAGCACTTCGCCGATGGCGGCCAGCTGCTCGCGCGTGTAGGCGCGGCCGCTCGGGTTGCTCGGCGAATTCAGAACCAGCAGCCGGGTCTGCTCGGTGATCGAGGCCTTGAGCTGGGCCGGCGTGACCAGGTAGTTGTTCTTGGCCGTGGTGTTGAGCGTCACCGGCGCGCCGCCGGCCAGGCGGGCCATGTCCGGGTAGGAAACCCAGTACGGGGCCGGGATCAGCACTTCGTCGCCCTCGCCGATCAGCGCCTGCATCAGGTTGTACAGGCTCTGCTTGGCCCCGGTGGAGGCCAGGATCTGGTTCGGCTCGTAGCTCAGTTCGTTGTCGCGCTGGAACTTCGAGATCACGGCCTGCTTGAGTTCCGGCGTACCATCGACCGGCGTGTAGCGCGTCTGGCCGGCCTCGATCGCCTCGGCCGCGGCGCGGCGGATGTGCGCCGGCGTGTCGAAATCGGGCTCGCCCATGCTCAGCGAGATCACGTCCTTGCCGGCAGCCTTGAGCTCGGCGGCCTTGGCCGCCATGGCGATGGTGGCAGACGGTTTGACCTGGCTGACGCGCGATGCAAATCGAAATGTCACGATACAACTCCCTACTGGATTCGTGTGGTGCGGCCGATCACGGCCGCGAACGAGTGAACCATTATAATCGTCATGCAATGGCGAAGAGTGATTCCGGTCAATGAGCAAGCGTTTCCGCATGGCCTCGAGCTATGCCCCGGCCGGTGACCAGCCGGCTGCCATCGATGCCCTGGTCAAGGGGCTCGGGGCCGAGCAGTCGCACCAGACCCTGCTCGGGGTGACCGGGTCGGGCAAGACCTTCACCATGGCCAACGTGATCGAGCGCATCCAGCGCCCGGCCCTGGTGATGGCGCCGAACAAGACCCTGGCCGCGCAGCTCTACGGCGAGTTCAAGGCCTTCTTCCCCGATAACGCGGTCGAGTACTTCGTCAGCTACTACGACTACTACCAGCCCGAGGCCTACGTGCCTTCGTCGGACACCTTCATCGAGAAGGACGCCTCGATCAACGAGCATATCGAGCAGATGCGCCTGTCGGCGACCAAGGCCCTGCTCGAACGGCCTGATGCGCTGATCGTCGCCACGGTCTCGTCGATCTACGGTCTGGGTGATCCCAGCTCCTTTTTGAAGATGACCCTGCCGCTGAAAGTGGGCGAGCGCATGAGCCAGCGCGAGATCCTGCGCCGCCTGGCCGAGATGCAGTACTCGCGCAACGACTTCGAGCTGCGGCGCGGCACCTACCGCGTGCGCGGCGAGGTCATCGACATGTTCCCGGGCGACTCGGAAATGGAGGCCGTGCGCGTCGAGCTGTTCGACGACGAGATCGAACGCATCAGCTTCTTCGATCCGCTCACCGGCGAGCTGCACGAGAAGACCGATGAACTGACGATTTTCCCGAAAACGCACTACGTCACGCCCCGGCAGGTCGTGCTCGACGCGGTCGGGGCGATCAAGGCCGAGCTCAAGGAACGACTCGAGCAGCTCGAGCGCTCCGGCAAGCTGCTCGAAGCGCAGCGCCTCAGGCAGCGCACCGAGTTCGATATCGAGATGATGCTCGAACTGGGCTACTGCCAGGGCATCGAGAACTACTCGCGCCATCTCACCGGCCGCCAGCCCGGCGACCCGCCGCCGACCCTGTTCGATTACCTGCCCCGGGGTTCGATCCTGATCGTCGACGAATCGCACGTGACCATTCCGCAGATCGGCGGCATGTTCAAGGGTGACCGGGCCCGCAAGGAAACCCTGGTCGACTACGGCTTCCGCCTGCCCTCGGCGCTGGACAACCGGCCGCTGACCTTCGAGGAGTTCGAGGAACGGGCGCCGCAGATGGTGCTCGTTTCCGCCACGCCGCGTCAGTGGGAGTTCGATCACTCGCAGACCGTCGCCGAGCAGGTCGTGCGACCGACCGGCCTGGTCGACCCCGAGGTGGAAGTCCGGCCGGTCTCGACCCAGGTCGACGACCTGCTGTCGGAAATCCGGGATCGCGTGGGGCAGGGCGATCGCGTGCTGGTGACCACGCTGACCAAGCGCATGGCCGAGAACCTGACCGAGTACCTGGCCGAGCACGACACGCGCGTGCGCTATCTGCACTCCGACATCGACACGGTCGAGCGCGTCGAGATCATCCGTGATCTCCGGCTGGGCGCTTTCGACGTACTGGTCGGCATCAACCTGCTGCGCGAAGGCCTGGACATGCCCGAGGTGTCGTTGGTGGCCATTCTCGATGCCGACAAGGAAGGCTTCCTGCGCTCGGAAGGCTCGCTCATCCAGACGATCGGCCGGGCGGCGCGTAACGTGCGGGGCAAGGCGATTCTCTATGCCGAGAAGGTCACCAATTCGATGCAGCGCGCCATCGAGGAGACCGAGCGCCGGCGCGCCAAGCAGATCGCCCACAACGAAGCGCACGGCATCACGCCGCAGACGATCGTTAAGAACATCGAAGACATCATGGCCGATGCCCAGCACATGCCGGGCAAGAAGAAGCCGGCGCGCAAGGTGGCCGAGGATCGCCAGTCCGAGTACTCGGTCGAGCCGGTCTCGCCCGCGGATGCCGCAAAGGAAATCGCGAAGCTGGAAAAGGAGATGTTCAACGCGGCCGAGGACCTGGAGTTCGAAAAGGCGGCCGAGATCCGCGACCGCATCCACAAGATCCGCGACCAGGGCTTCAAGGTCGCGACTTGACGCATACATGCGAAACTATCGCCTGGAAGGCCGCCAGATAGGCTGACAGACAATGCCCGAGTGGATCATCGTCCTGTTGATCGCGACCGGCGCCGGCCTGAGCGTTCCCGCCGGTGCAGCGCTGGCCTCGGTAGAGCGGATCCGGCCCGACTGGCTCGAAGAGGAACTTCGTCACACGGTCATCGCCTTCGGCGGCGGTGCCCTTCTGGCCGCGGTTGCACTGGTGCTGGTGCCCAGGGGCATGGAGGAGCTGCCGGTCACCGCCTCAGCGTTTTGGTTCGTGCTCGGCGGCGTGTTCTTCTTCGGCCTGGACTGGCTGCTCGCAAGAAATGAATCCTCGGCCGGCCAACTCGCGGCAATGCTGGCCGATTTCGGGCCCGAAGCCCTCGCGCTCGGCGCCGTGTTTGCATCCGGTTCGAACGTCGCCGTGCTGCTGGCGGTGCTCATCACGCTGCAGAATCTGCCGGAGTCGTTCAACGCCTACCGGGAAATCAACGCCACCACACGCGCCGAACCCGGGAAGATTCTGCTCGCGTTCGGCGCCATCGCACTGATGGGCCCGATCGCGGCACTGCTCGGTTTCGTGTTCCTGGTGGAGATGCCCGCCGTGGTGTCTTCCATCATGCTGTTCGCCTCCGGCGGCATCCTCTACCTGGTCTTCCAGGACATCGCTCCCCAGGCCCGCCTCGACCGCCACTGGGCGCCGCCGCTGGGCGCCGTGGCGGGCTTCCTGATGGGAATGGTCGGGCATGGGCTCATCGGATGAGGTCTGGCGTCGCCAAGCTGCCAGTTGCTTCGCCATTCTCGCGAAGGATGACTTGAATCCGGCCGGTTTCCGTTGCAGTATTTCAACAGGGGCGATGGACCGGTTCGGCCGGAGAGGAAGCGAAAGTGGCGTTGCGCGTTGTTGTTGTTCTATTGGCGTTGTATTCCATCTCGGCCATCGCCGCCGATCCGGCTTGCGAGCAGGGTGCGCGCAGTGATGATGAGCGCTTTACCGAATTCGTGGCGGTGTCCCACGAGTTCGACTACACCGAGGGCGAGATCAGCGATCTGGTCGATCAGGTTCTCGAGCGTTTTCGCTTGCTGTGGTGCGATCGGGCCTACGGCGAAGGACTGAAACAAGCCACCGACGAGGCCGTGTCGATTCGGCTGCGGGCGGCTCGACGGGCGGTCTTGCATGCTCGCGCGGACTGGACGCTGGCCCGTCTCCGTGCCGTGGTGGAAGAGGCGCTTTCACGAGGGCTGGTCGATTCAGGGGAACTGAGTCATCTGTTCACGGCCTATCAGGCGGCGGGACGTTACCCGGCTGCGCGGCGGCTTCGCGCCGACTTTCCGGACGCGGGTCTGCCGCAGGTGCCGGAGGTCGTCCCTGCCCCGGCGCCGCGCCCGGACGGGGCTCGCAAGGTCTGGCACGTGGATGGCGAGGCGAATCGCCTGAGCGGCGACTGGCTGGAGCTGGAGAGCGCGAAGCTGCTGGTCGTGACTTCGCCGGGCTGCAGTTATTGCAAGGTCGCAGTCCGCGAATTGCCGGTCGACGAGGTGCTGGGTCCGCTGGTTGAGTCGCACTCGGTCTGGCTGGCCGAGCGCTCCAAGAACAACACCTTCCGCTCGATCACCCACTGGAACGAACATTATCCAGACTCGCCCACGCTACTGGTCGACGATCCGGCCGACTGGCCGATTGCCGAGTTCGATTCGACACCCCAGTTTCACTTCGTTCGCGACGGCGAAATCGTCGACACGCTCGTCGGGTGGCGGGGCGGCCCCGAAGGCTTGAAAGCGCTCGCCGATGGATTCGACCGCCTGGGGCTGCTCGATGCCTCGCAGCTGCCGGACGACGTTTTCGCCCATGCGGACAAGCCTTCATACACGCGTGGCTGCCCGGAGCGCGGTGAGGCCTGGGAACGCATTCGGGAGAGCGCCGCGATCAATACGCGCAACGACCTCGAGCGCCACCTTGACGAGATAGAAAGCGGTGGTGAGTCGCCATTGCAGATGCTCTCGACCGAAGGCCGAAAACGTTTCCTGGCCAGTATGCGGTTCGCAGAAGACGACAGGCTTCTTGGGTTTGCACCCGGCGAACTGCAGGCGCAACTCGAGCCGCCAGAAATCTACGAGCTCACTTCGTTGTTCGGCAAGCAGTACGTTTACGCTGGCGGACTCTTCGATCGGGATTTGCTCAGCGAAGAGGAGCAGCACTTGAATGCCATGCTCAATTGTGAGGTTTGACGAGACTGGTGGCGTGTGGTCCGGCTTCGGGTCTTGAATGATCGTTGATGCACGTGCAGTAAGATCAGATTGAGTTTCGCAACAGGAGGCATGCATGGCGATCAGCGACCAACACATCGCGATTCTCGTCGAAGACGATTACCAGGAGCTGGAGCTGCACTACCCGCGGCTGCGCCTGATCGAGGCCGGTGCGCGCGTTGCCGTGCTGGGTGCGGGCAAGGACGTATACCACAGTGGTAAGGGCTACGCGGTCAAGGCCGACGTCAATGCTTCGGATGTGCGGGCCGGGGATTTTGATGCGGTCGTGATCCCGGGCGGCATGGCGCCGGACAAGATGCGCCGTCATAAGTCGATGGTCGACTTCGTGCGCGCATTGCACGAGGCGGGCAAGCCGGTTGCCTGGATCTGCCATGCCGGCTGGGTGCCGGTTTCGGCCGATATCGTGCGCGGCCGGCGCGTCACATCCTTCCCGTCGATTCGCGACGATATGGTCAATGCCGGGGCCGAGTGGGTGGACGAGGAAGTGGTCGTCGACGGCAATCTGATCAGCAGCCGCGTGCCGGACGACCTGCCGGCCTTCTGCAGGGCCATCCTGGCGGCGCTGGACTGAGCCGCGTCGCTACCTGCTCCGGCAGCGGTAGATCACGAAGCGCTGCTCGCCGTCTTCGACCGGCCCGTCGGTGACGATGGTGTCGCCGTTCATGTCCCAGGCGCTGTTGCGGGCGAGGTCGGCCAGTTCGGCCTCGACCTTGCTTGCGCTGCGTTCGACGCCGGCGACGCGGCTTCGAACCGAAGTCGTGGTCGTTCCGAGCCTCTCACAGTTGCGCACGTGCGAGGCTTCGACCAGGCGGACGCCCTCGGCGCCGCGCTCGAGTTTTACCCAGGTGCAGCCGGTTGCCAGGAGAATGGCCGCAGCGGTTCCAGTCAGAAGTGTCTTCATCGGACGAGGTCGTCGATATTCGGAAGGATCATGGCGCCTACGATAGGCGGGAGGTGCTGCGGCGTCAACGCGCTTGGCATCGCGCACAGGGTTGGAGAAAAGTCCGGGCCTGCGGTTCAGGCCCGGACCGGTTTGCTCCCGCGGTGTCAGAAGCGATAGTCGACGCCGACCATGCCGGTACGCGGCTTGTTGGGGCGGGCGCCGTGGGGCAGGCGGGAGATGATGACCTGCTCGTCGAGGAGGTTGTCGACCTTGACGAAGGCGGTGACCTCGTCGGTGATCGCATAGCGCGAGATCCAGTCGACCACGAACAGTGACTCGGTGCGCTCGAAGGCACCGTCGGCGCGGTTGCAGCCGACCTGGATGCAGGTTTCGTCCATGTACTTGGCGATGAAGTGGTTGTCCCAGCCGCTGCTGTGTTCGAAGCCCAGCCGCAGGCTGAAGATGTTTTCCGGAATGTCGGCCAGTTCGTCGCCGTCGAATACGCCGGTGACGGGGTTGTCCTCGCTGATCTGCGCGTCGCTGTAGGTATAGTTGAAGCTCAGCGGAATGGTCAGGCCGCCGGTCCGCCATTCATTGGCCAGCTGGAACTCGACGCCCTTGACGACCGCCTCGCCGGTCACGAAGGTGCCGGAGGTGGCGCCGTTGCTGCAGGGGCTGGCGTTCGAGCAGACCTCGGCCTGGTTCTCGAAGTCGCTGAGGAAGCCGACCAGTTCGACGAACAGGTCCTCGTTGAAGTAGCGCCATCCCAGTTCGTAGTTGACGCTGGTTTCCGGCTCGTCGTTTTCGGTGGCGCCGCCGCCGAGGGGCGCGAATCCGCGGTGCACGCCGGCCAGGAGCTGCTGGCGGTTGGCAAAGTCCCAGGTCAGCGAGGCGCCGGGCAGCCATTCGCTGGCGGAACTGCTGCGGCGCGCGGGCTCATCTGCGCGATCCGGGCTGCCGAATTGGCGCCGGAAGGTCTCGGCGTCTTCGTAGCGCAGGGCCAGGTCGAGCTTGAGATCCGGAGTGACCTGCCACTGGTCCATGGCCCAGAGGGCGATGGCATCGGCGCCTTCGAGGCGGTTGTCGCCACCAGTGGGCGCGATGACGTCTCGGTACACGAGGCTGCCGTTGATCTGGTCGTAGACTTCGACCGGCTGGAATCGGTCCATTCGGTCGCTGTGATCTCGTGCGCCGAGCTGCAGCCGGTGATCACCGAACTCCGCGTCGAGGGCGAGCTCCAGGCCGTAGGACTCATATTCGCGATTGTTGTGCTTGTATCCCAGGCCGGCGATATCGACTTCCCCGTGCAGTACGCCCAGGGCTTCGGGATCGCCGGCATTGGCGGCGTCGACCAGGGAGCCGAAGCTGCCCTTGAACCAGTCGCGGGCGAACTCGTTGTAGTAGGCCAGCGCCGAGAGCGCCATCCGGTCGGAGAGGTCGAAGTCCCAGGCCAGGGAGAAGCCCTGGTGGTCGTTGTTCATCTGGTCGATTTCCGACAGGCCGTAGCGGCGGTTGGGGTCGCGATCGAAGTCGGCGTCGGTCAGGCCGGCATAGGTTTCGTTCGAGGTTTCCTCGGAGTACTGGGCCTTGGCCAGCAAGCTCTGGCGCTCACCGGTCCAGCCGAACTTGAGGATGTAGCTCTCGATGTCGAATCCGGTGTCGCGGTTGCTGCGGTCGATGTCCTTGAAGCCGTCGCTGTCGCGGTAGACGGTATCGACCAGCCATCCGAAGTCGCCCTCGCGACCACCGACCCAGGCATGCGTGTCGTGGCGGCCATGCTCACCCAGCATGGTCAGGATGCGGCCGCTGGTCTCGGCGGGAATGGGCGTGGTGACCAGGTTGATCACGCCGCCGGTGGTCTGCGGACCGTGGCGCAGCAGGGGAGCGCCCTTGAGGACTTCCACGGCGTGCATCTGGAAGGCTTGCGGAAAGTAGTAGGCGGCCGGGTTGGAGTAGGGCGCCGGGGCGATCATCACCCCGTCCTCGAGCAGGGTGACCTTGCTGGAGCGGCCGCCGGCCGCGGCGCGGATGCCGATATTCGGGCGCAGGCCCTCGCCGTCTTCCTCACGGATATACACGCCGGGGACGGTTTTGAGCAGCTGGTTGATATCGGTCTGCGCCTCGATTTCCATCTGCTGCGGATCGATCACGGCCCCTGTGCCCGACAGCCGTCGGGCGTCAGCGCTGCTGCCGACGATGCGCAGGCGGTCGAGAATGGACTGCAGGGTCTGCTGGGCGGCTCGGGCCTCTTCCTGGCCACGGTCTGACGCAGCCTCCCGGTTGTTGTCTTCCGATTGGGCCGCAGCGCCGGTGGCAAGGCCGATGGCGAGAGCGGCGAACAGGTACTTTCTGATCACGGGGCGTGTTCCTCGGGTTTTGGGTTGAAGCGTTTCGAACGAGGCGCGATTCTAAACGCGAATCATTTGCATACGCAAGTCCAGTCCTGTTTTTGCCGGTGACGGTCCGGGCGAGGAAATTTCGTTAAAGTGTCGGGATGTCATTCAAGGAACGGATGGGACGATGAGCGGGGCAAGCGAGCGCAAGAGCGCGACAGCACGATTCACCTACCATGCTGGCTGGGATCAGCTGACGCCGGCCGACGCCGAGGACATCATCCGCTTCTGGCAAAGGGAAGAAGCCTTGCCGGGTGGTCAGGATGCCCGGCAGCGCGTCGGCCAGGTGGTGATGTTCGCCCGTGATGAAGAAGGTGAGGTGGCCGCGGTCGGCACAGCCGTCCCCCAGCTACCGCCCCAGCTGGCCCAGCCCGTCTACTACTATCGCAGCTTCGTCGCGCCGGCCTGGCGGCACACGCGGGTGGTCTACAACCTGCTACGCAAGGGCGTCAGGCTGCTCGAGGAGGATGCCCGCGAGCACGACTGGCCCTGCATCGGTGTCTTGCTGGAACTGGAGAACAAGCGCTTTGGCGAAGCCGGGCGCATGCCCGTCTGGCCGCGCATCGATTTCGTCTATATCGGCCGCAGTCCGCGCGGGCTGGAGTGCCGGGTCTACTGGTTCAGGCAGGCGCGCCTGAAGGAGCCGGGCGCGGCCGTTCAACAGGCCTCGCCCGCGCAGTAGTTCAGGACGCCGCCGGTTCCGCACGGACGACTTCCTTCAGCGCCTCGTCGGGCAGGGAGTAGCTGATCGCCAGGTGCTTGTCGTTGCCGCCGAGCACGTCGGGAAACCGCATGCCGCCGAGGACGGATACGGCGAAGACTTCCTGCACGGCATCCTCGAACTTCAGGAAGCCGACGGTCTTGCCGGACCGGACATCGACGACCCAGACCCCGCAATTGCGTTCGCTCACCCGCTCGGTCAGGGAAATCCCCGAAAACACCGCCGACTCGCGCACCTGGGACAGGCCGACGAAGGCGTAGGGTCCGAGGAAGTCCAGCCCGCGGGTGAAGCCGGGCAGTTCGGCGACGGTCTCGAGCTGGCCGTTTTCCGGGTCGACCGTGGCCAGCGTGCCGTTGCCCGATTCCAGTACCCAGAGCTTGTCCTGGTACCAGCGCGGCGAGTGCGGCATCGACAGCCCGCGGCAGATGATCTCGTCCGACTCGATGTCGATCAGCACGCCGCCGCCGGCCTTGTTTTCGCGCCAACCGCCGGCGGTATCGGATGTGCCCAGCGCGGTGACGTAGCGCGGCTTGCCGTCGACCACTTCCAGGCCGTTGAGGTGGCAGCGGTCTTCCGCCGCGTAGCCGGAAATGAACTTCGGTCGCCAGCGCGGGACGAAACTGTGCTCGTTGTCGAGCGTGCACAGGCAGGAGAAGCGGGTATTGACCAGCCACAGTTCATCACCGGCCCAGTCCATCTCGTGAATGTCGATGTTGCCGGTGATGTGGCCGTGGCGCGGCAGGAAGGCCGCATCGTGCTTGCCCTCGGGCTCGAGCTTGCGGGCCACTTCCGGCATGTTGCGGTAGTACTCCACAGATACTGCCGTCCCCAGGGCCATGCGGCCGCCGTCCGCCGCCAGGCCCATCGGCCGGTTGTAGACGCGGAAATGCGTGTTCAGTTTGCCCTCGTTCTCGCGCAGGATGACCAGCTTTCCGGCCTGGTAGGTGCTGACCAGCAGGGAGCTGGCCGCCTGCTGCAGCAGTTTGGGCAGGCTCGCGGTGTGGACGCTTCTCAGCGGCGACTGATTCGGATCCTGGATGTTGGCGTCCTGGTTGGGCGCGCCGGGATGGCCTTGCGGGCCACCTTGCGGCGCTCCGGCGGCGCCGGCCGGCGCCCGCATGGGCGTTCCGACGGCGGGCGCTGGGCCGCTTTCCTGCTCGGCATTGTCGTTGGCATTCGAGCCGGCCTGGGGTGCGGCGGCACCGGCCGCAGCCTGCTGCTGGCGCCGGGCGTTGGGCGGCACCACCACGACCGGCTTGCCATCGGCATCGCGCAGTGCGCCGACAACGATCGTCTGGTACAGCGCCTGGGCTGCATCGAGACCGTTGGGCAGCGTCCAGTTGCCGGCAAACATGCCGGCCTGCGCGACCAGTTGTTCCATCGCCTGGCGGTAGGCCGGATCTCCGGACTCGTCGTCACCGTGGCGGGCGTGGATGCCCTGCCACTGGTTGACGTACTGGTCCAGCGCCGCTTCGAGCTTGGGCAGGTGCGGTGCATTGTCGGGCACGACCGCCCTGACGTCGGACATGATGTCCTTGACCAGGCTCTCCATCTCCCAGGGCGACATGACCCGGCCGGTTCTGACCGTTTCGGTATCCAGCTGCCGCTGGGCCGTCTGGAGGTTGATCTGGCGCGGGCTCATGCCGGAATCCCTGTCGGCATCGAGCGGCCGGTCGGCCGACTTGACCGTCGACCAGAAGGTCGCCGATCCGACCGTGTCGACGACCAGGTAGAGCAGCTCGGCTTTGTCGGCAGCGCTGTACTGGTAGCCGCGCCAGCCGTCCAGTAGCCAGGCCTGCCCGTCTGGAATCGACGTGGCGGCGTCACCGCAGCGCCACTCGGCATGGTCGCCGCCGGCGATGACCATGAACACCCGGGCGCGCCGATGCCAGTAGCCGCCGGCGTCGACGGTTCTCGGCGCCGATGCGCCCGGCTTGACGCGGACGAGCATGGCGCGACCGACGATCGTGTCGAGTGCCGCGAGCAACTTCTCGAGCGCCGGGAGTTTCTCGAGCCAGGACGTGGGCTGCATGCTGCCTTCCATGCGCGCAACGTCGCCTTCGCCGTCGGCGCTGATCAGCGGCAGGATTTCGTGCCCTTCGAACTGGCGCGGGTGCGGCTGCCACCCGTCGGTGTCGTCGAGCGCCTCGATTTCGGCCCGTACCACCGAGGCGTCGAAGCGATAGGGCAGGCGGATGAAAGGGGCGTCGAGTTTCATGGGCAATCCGTCGGCTTGGTGCGGGTGTCGATGGTTCGTGTTACTGCAGACATTACGGTGTTTCTAGGGTAATTGCGCCAATCGAGGCGCCCCCTGGACTCTTGTCTGACTGATCGGGGTCGGATTGTAACCCGACGGCTTTCAGGTGCCGCTGCCGCCGTTGCTGTCGGTATCGCGGCGTCCGCGCTGCCACAGCATCCACACGAGCAGCGCTGCCAGCGCCAGCCACAAGGTCCACTCGTAGCCGGGGCCGAAGCGCTGCCGGGCAATCATCGCCGTAACGCAGCCGAGACCGCTGAGGACCGAGATCGTCACCGGATGGCCGCCGAGCGGCTGGCCCGATCGGTGGCGAATCAGGATGAAGGCCAGCGGCGCGGCGGCGGCAAGCGCCGCGCCGGCGGGATACTGCCAGGGTGCGCCTTGAGCCAGTGCGGTCGCGGCCCCGGCCAGAACGGCGGCCAGGGCTGCAATCGCCGCGGCTGTGGGCATCAATTGTCGGTGGCGCGGCGGCGGAACCAGATCGATCCGGCCAGCAGTGCCAGGGCAATGCCGATCCCGATCCACATACCCGGACGCAACAGGTACTCCAGGCTGTTGGAGAAGCTCATGAAGAGTTGCTCGCTGAACTCCACGTCGCTCATGGTGATCTCCTCGCCGCTCGAGTCCACGCTCCAGCTCACGTTGCTCGGGAGGATGCCGCTGCCCAGGCGCTTGAGGATGATCATGCCGACATTCAGTTGCGGCATGCTGAAGCTCGACAACAGGCTCCAGGCGTGCTGCACCAGCGATATGACAGCGGGTACGGCGACCGCGACCAGGATCGGTACGCGCGGCGCCCAGGACGAACAGAAGACCAGCCACGCATAGACCGGCAGCAGCCACAGGCCCTGGATCAGGAGGCCCAGTGCCATCACCGCCCACAGGTGTGGCAGGGATGCCGGCAGCCAGAACGCCGTGAATGGGTTGATGCCGCCCAACCACCCGTAGACCGTCGCGATCATCAGCACGATCAACTGGGTGACGATGACGACGGCCAGGTAGATCGCCGGTGCCAGCAGGATGGCCGTCAAGATCTTCGAGGCCACGGTCACGGTGTCGGAGACGGGCAAGGATTTCCAGAACAGGATGGATCGATCCTTGCGCTCGTCGTAGAGGCAGCTCGATAGATAGAAGAGCAGCACCAGCAGCAGCACCTGGAAGAACAGCGTCGAGACGGAGAACAGCGCGCCGGTCACGAACAGGCGTTTCTGATCGGCCGGCACGTCGGCAAACTGCCGGATCGCGTCGAGGGTGAAGGCCATCTCGTTGTCGAAGCGCGAGCCCAGGATCAGCCCGAACACGATGAAGAACAGGGTCAGGCCGAGTATCGTCACGGGCGCCCATTTGAAGGCGCCGGGGCTTTCCCACAGCTCGCGGCGCATCAGCGTCCAGAGCGTCTTGGTCATTCGCATGCTCATGCCGCGTCCTCCGTTTCGGCGCGATTCTCGTACTCCTCGCCCATCAGGGCCACGAAAAGATCGGCGACGCTCGGACGGTGCAGCTCGCCGATCTCCTTCAGGCGCGAGGTGTCGCCGCCGTCGAACAGGAAGATGTGGCGCCCGAACAGGACGCGCTCGTGGATCGGGTTCATCGTCCGCGCCTCGTCGACCCGGTCGGGCTTGACCATGACCTCGCGATAACGCTCGTGCACGGCGTCCATGGTGGCGTTCAGAACCAGCTTGCCGTCCTTGATGAACATCAGGTCCGTCAGAATATGCTCGACCTCCTCGACCTGGTGGGTCGTGATGAGGATCGTGCGCTCCTCGTCGAAGTACTCGTTGAGCAGGTTGGAGTAGAAGCGCTTGCGAAACAGGATGTCGAGCCCGAGGGTCGGTTCGTCGAGCACCAGCAGCTTGGCGTCGATGGCCATGACCAGCGCCAGGTGCAGCTGCACGACCATGCCTTTCGACAGGGTCTTGACCTTGGCTTTCTGCCGCACCTTGGTGTTTTCCAGGTAGTGCATGCAGCGTTCCCTGGAGAACCGCGGGTGCAATCGCTCGGTCATCTCGATGACCTGCCACACCCGCGCCCAGCGGGGCAGGACGGCCACGTCGGCGATGAAGCATACGTCTTCCATCAGTTCATCGCGATCCCTGTTCGGTTTGCGGCCGAGTACCTCGAGTTCGCCGTCGAATCCGGTCAGCCCGAGTATCGCTTTCAGCGCCGTGGTCTTGCCGGCTCCGTTCGGGCCGATCAGGCCGACGATGCGGCCCGCGGGAATCTCCAGGTCGATTCCGTCGACCGCCCGATTGCTGCCGTAATGACGTTTCAGGTTCCGCGCGTGAATGGTCAAACTCATGAATTGCTCTCCTCTTTTCTGGCTGCGGCCAGCAAATCCTCGATGGACAGGCCGAGTTTTTCGATGCGCAGTGCCAGCCGCGGCCATTCTTCATCGAGAAACCGTTTTCGTTCGCTCGCCAGGAGCTTGCTGCGTGCGCCCTCACGCACGAACATCCCCACGCCCCGCCGCTTTTCCACCAGCTCGTCGTCGACGAGCGACTGGTAGGCCTTGGAGACGGTGAGCGGATTGATCTGGAAGTCCACGGCCACCTGCCGCACCGAAGGCAAAGGCTGGCCTTCGCGCAAGGTGCCGTCCAGAATGGCTGCCACGGTCTTTTCGCGCAGCTGCCAGTAGATCGGCTGGTTGTCGTCCCAGCGGGCTTCCATGATCAGGGGAGCAGCCCGGAGAACCAGGGCAGCAGGGTCGGATTGCCCCCGGATCTCCGGGGCTTGGCCGCCTTTTCCTGCCGGTTGATCGAAGCGGAGCCGCCGTTGGACGCTTCGAGCTGTTCTGCGGGCGAGTGGTGTTCGGCCTGCAACTGCTGCGGCATCTCTCCCCGATCGGCTGTGAAGGACAGCGCCAGGCACGCGGCCGCGGCAACCAGTGCCAGCCGGTGCGGGATGACGAACGTGCGTTGTTTCGAGATAGGCAACATGTTCAGCTCCTTTGGCTGTCGTGTTGGTGTATTAGTCTAGTAAAACACCACTACAGAGTCAAGGGGAATCTTCGCGTAATCGCGCCACCCGGAGTCGCGGGTTTCGATCTGGTAGACTTTCGCTCTGGAACTGACCGCCCTTCGAGGGGGTCACAGGCAAACCCGAGATTCCCGATTTCCCGTTCTAGTTTTAAGGAGTTTTAACCCATGAAGATTGCCCGAATCCTGGCCGGCTCCGTGCTGGCCGCGAGCGTTTCGACGCTGGCCATTGCCCAGGACGATGCGCTCGAAACACCTGAAGATCGCCTCAGCTACACCATCGGCATGGACATCGGCCAGTCTCTGTCGGATCAGGACATGGACCTGGACCTGGACCTGCTGGTCGAGGCCCTGCGCGCCAGTTACAACGGCGAGGAAACCCGCCTGACGCAGGAAGAAGCCCTGGCCGAGCGCGAGGAATTCATGCAGCGTCGTCAGCAGCAGATGCAGTCCCAGCAGGCGGAAGAGGCCAGTGCCAACCAGGAGGCCGGTGAAGCCTTCCTGGCCGAGAACGCCGATCGCGACGGGGTCATGGTGACCGACTCAGGCCTTCAGTATCGCGTCATCGAGGAAGGCGAGGGCGCCAGCCCGGTCGCCGAGGATCGCGTGACCGTCCACTACAAGGGCACGCTGATCGACGGTACCCAGTTCGACAGCTCCTATGACCGCGGCGAGCCGGCTACCTTCGCGCTCAACCAGGTCATTCCCGGCTGGACCGAAGGTCTCCAGTTGATGTCGGAAGGCGCCAAGTACGAGTTCTTCATTCCTTCCGAGCTCGCCTACGGCGAGCAGGGTCGGCCCGGCCCGATCGGCCCCAATTCGACCCTGATCTTCGAAGTCGAGCTGCTGGAAGTGGCCGACAGCGAGTCCCAGGAATAATCAGCGACGACACTTATCGCCATGGGGACATTGCAGGACGCCCTGCTCAAGGCAGGGCTGGCTGACGAAAAGCAGGTCGAGAAACCTCGGCGCCGGGGCAAGCCCGGCGCCGGGAATTCCGGCCCCGGCAAGGCCAAGGCCGCCGGTCCAGCCAGGAAAAAGAAGCACGCAGCGCGCAAGAAGGCGAGCGCCGATTCGGATCTTGCCCGGGCCTACGCGGCCCGCCGCAAGGCGGAGGAGCGCGAGAAGGAGGCCGAGAAGCAGCGCCGGGTCGCCGAGCAGGAAGAACGACGCAGGCGCAACCTTCAGCTCGACGCGATCATCAAGGGCAACACCCTCAACCGCAAGGACGCCGAAGTGCCGCGCTATTTCGAGCACATGGGTCGCATCCGCCGCGTCCTGTGCACGCCCGAGCAGCGCGAGCAGCTCAACCGCGGCGAGATCGGCGTGGTCAACCTGCGCGGCTCCTACCTGCTGGTCGCGAACGAAACGCTGGAAAAGTACCGCGAGGTCGCCCCGGACCTGGTGCCCAACCTGGAAGGCCGCGAAGAACCCGAGGACGACGGCAGCCACTATCCCCCGGTGCCCGACGACCTCGTCTGGTAGAAGTATGGTTTAAGGGTTCAGGTTTCAGGAAAAGACGGGTTCTGGGTTTCGTAGGATGCGTGGAGCGGCAGCGCAACGCATCGGCTCCCGGTTGGCGCGGCTGATGCGTTACGGCTGCGCCTCCACGCATCCTACGTGACTCCATCCCTTCTTTTCCTGAAACCTGAACCCTGAACCCTGAAACCTTTTTTCAGTAATCCAGGTTCGGCCGCAGGAACTTCTCCGCCTCGGCCACGCTGACGCCCTTGCGCCTGGCGTAGTCCTCGACCTGGTCCTTGCCCAGGTTGCCGACGACGAAGTACTTGCTGTCGGGATGCCCGAAGTAGTAACCGCTGACAGCCGCCATCGGTCGCATGGCGAAGCCCTCGGTCAGTTCCACGCCGATGTTGTCGGTCACCTCCATCAGCCGGAACAGTTTTGCCTTCTCGCTGTGATCGGGGCAGGCCGGGTAGCCGGGTGCCGGGCGGATGCCGCGGTACTTCTCGCGGATCAGTTCCCGGTTGTCCAGGGTTTCGTCGTCTGCATAGCCCCACAGCTCACGCCGGACCTTCTGGTGCAGCGCCTCGGCCAGCGCTTCGGCCAGGCGGTCGGCCAGCGACTGCAGCAGGATGCGGCTGTAGTCATCGGTTTCGGGGAATTGCTCGAGGGCATCCTCGAGCCCGACGCCGGTGGTGACGGCGAACAGGCCGGCCCAGTCGTCGATGCCGCTGCCGGCCTCGGCCACGAAATCCGACAGGCACAGGTTGGCCGAGGGTTTGTCGGCCTGCTGGCGCAGCATGACCATGCGTTCCATGATCTCGCTGCGCGACTCGTCGGTGTAGAACAGCAGGTCGTCACCCTCGCGGGCGGCCGGCCACAGCGCGCAGATGGCGCGCGCGGTCAGCCAGTCGTTGTCGATGATACGCTCGAGCATGTCCTGTCCGTCCTGGAACAGGCTGCGGGCGGCTTCGCCCGCTTCCTCGTCTTCGAGGATGTCGGGATAGCGGCCCTTGATCTCCCAGGTCTGAAAGAAAGGCGTCCAGTCGATATAGTCCACCAGCTCGGCCAGCGGCCAGTCGTCGTAGACGTGC
This sequence comes from Wenzhouxiangella indolica, assembly GCF_042310355.1. Classification (NCBI taxonomy): domain Bacteria; kingdom Pseudomonadati; phylum Pseudomonadota; class Gammaproteobacteria; order Chromatiales; family Wenzhouxiangellaceae; genus Wenzhouxiangella; species Wenzhouxiangella indolica. Next base: position 288,818 of record NZ_JBHJMR010000001.1, read on the forward strand.
AGCCCGGGCTGCTTCGGCGTCTCCGGCCGGTGTTCGCTCCAGTCGGGCTCGAAAGCGTTCTTCCGCGCGGCCTCGATGGAGATCAACTGCTTCCGCCGGCGGCCCTTGGCGCTGCGTTCCCGGTATTCCTCGTAGTCGGCGCGGATATCGGCGGCGTAGCCGTCGCGGTGCTGCTTGCTGGCGAGCTTGCGCACCACGTCGACCGATCTCGAGGCGTCCTTGACCCAGCACACCGGGCCTTCGTAGGCGGGGTCGATCTTGAGCGCGGTGTGCGCGCGGGACGTGGTCGCGCCGCCGATCAGCAGGGGCAGCTCGAACTTCGCCTCGTTCATGGCCTCGGCGACGCTGACCATCTCGTCGAGCGAGGGCGTGATCAGGCCGGACAGGCCGATGATGTCGGCCTCGGACTTGCGCGCCTCGTCGAGAATTCTCTCGGCCGGCACCATCACGCCCAGGTCGTGCACGTCGAAGCCGTTGCAGGCCAGCACCACGCCGACGATGTTCTTGCCGATGTCGTGGACGTCGCCCTTGACCGTGGCCAGCAGCACCTTGCCCTTCTTTTCCTTGGTGGTCTGCTCGGCTTCGAGGTAGGGCACGAGGTGGGCCACGGCCTTCTTCATCACGCGCGCGGACTTGACCACCTGTGGCAGGAACATCTTGCCGTCACCGAACAGGTCGCCGACGTAGTTCATGCCGTCCATCAACGGTCCTTCGATGACCTCCAGCGAGGTGTCGAACTGCTGGCGTGCTTCCTCGGTGTCCTCGACCACGAACTTGTCGATGCCCTTGACCAGGCTGTACTTCAGGCGCTCGGCCACCGGCTTCTCGCGCCAGGCTTCGTCCTTTTCTTCCTTCTTGCCGTCGCCCTTGAACTTGCTGGCCGCGTCAAGCAGGCGCTCGGTGGCGTCGGACCGGCGGTTGAGGACCACGTCCTCGACCAGTTCGCGCAGTTCCGGGTCGATGTCGTCGTAGACGGCCAGCTGGCCGGCGTTGACGATGCCCATGTCCATGCCCGCCTTGGTGGCGTGGTATAGAAAGACCGAGTGCATGGCCTCGCGTACCGGGTTGTTGCCGCGAAATGAAAACGACATGTTCGACACGCCGCCGGATACGTGGCAGTCGGGAAAGCGCTTCCTGAGCGCCTTGGTCGCCTCGATGAACTCGACCGAGTAGTTGTCGTGCTCCTCGATACCCGTGGCGACCGGAAAGATATTGGGGTCGAAGATGATGTCCTCGGGCGGGTAGCCGGCGTCCTCGGTCAGCAGCTTGTAGGCGCGCGCCAGGCACTCGACCATGTGCTCGGCGTTGTCGGCCTGGCCGTTCTCGTCGAAGGCCATGACCACCACGGCGGCACCGTAGCGCCGGATCTTGCGCGCTTCTTCCAGAAACTTTTCCTCGCCTTCCTTGAGGCTGATCGAATTGACCACGCCCTTGCCCTGCAGGCAGCGCAGGCCCGCCTCGATCACGCTCCATTTCGACGAGTCGATCATCACCGGCACCCGCGCGATGTCGGGCTCGGCCGCGATCAGGTTGAGGAAGTCGACCATCGCCTGTTCCGAGTCGAGCAGGCCCTCGTCCATGTTGACGTCGATGATCTGAGCACCGTTCTCGACCTGCTGCAGGGCGACTTCGACGGCCTCCTCGTACTTTTCATCGGCGATCAGGCGCTTGAACCTCGCCGAGCCGGTGACGTTGGTGCGCTCGCCGATATTGACGAAATTCAGCTCGGGCGTGATCACCAGCGGTTCGAGGCCGCTCAGCCGGGTGTAGCGCTTGTTCTGCTCGGATTCGCTCATGCCGCCTTCTGTTGTCGGATGGGACGCGGAGAATGGCCGTCGATCACTTCGGCGATCGCGGCAAGATGCTCGGGCGTGGTGCCGCAGCAGCCGCCGATGATGTTCACCAGGCCGTCGCGGGCGTAGGCCTCGATGGTGTCGGCCATCTGCTCGGGCGTTTCGTCATACTCACCGAACTCGTTCGGCAGCCCCGCATTGGGGTGGGCGGAAACCAGGCAATCGGCCACGCGAGAGAGAGACTTGATGTGCGGCTTGAGCTGGTCGGCGCCCAGGGCGCAGTTGAAGCCCACCGAGAACGGTTCGGCGTGCTCGACCGAATAGTAGAAAGCCTCGGGCGTCTGGCCCGACAGGGTGCGCCCGGATGCGTCGGTGATGGTCCCCGAAATCATCAGGGGCCAGCGCTTGCCGCGCCGCTCGAACTCTTCGTGCACTGCGTAGATCGCCGCCTTGGCGTTGAGCGTGTCGAAGATGGTCTCGATCAGGATCAGGTCGGAGCCGCCGTCGAGCAGGCCGCGCGTCGCTTCCGTGTAGGCTTCAACCAGCCTGGCGAAGTCGATATTTCGGTAGCCCGGGCTGGAGACATCCGGGGAAATGGAAGCGGTGCGGTTGGTCGGCCCGACCACGCCCACCACGTAGCGCGGCCGGCCGCTTTTCTCGGCCGACTCGTCGCAGGCCCGGCGCGCCAGCTTCGCCGCTTCGCGATTGATCTCTTCCGACAGCTCTTCCAGCGCGTAGTCGGCCTGGCTGATGCGGTTGGCGTTGAAGGTATTGGTCTCGACCAGGTCGCAGCCCACATCGAGGAAATCGTGGTGGATGCGCGTGACCAGATCCGGCCTGGTCAGGGTGAGCAGGTCATTGTTGCCCTTGAGGTCGTCGCCGTGATCGGCGAAGCGTTCGCCGCGGAACGCGGCCTCGTCGAGCTTTTCGTTCTGGATCATCGTGCCCATGGCGCCGTCGAGCAGCAGGATGCGCTCGGACAGGGCGCCGAAAAGCGCCTCGACGGTGTCGGTATCGTGCCATTGCAGGGTCATGGTTTCTCCGCGAGGAATGTGATGATTTCGAAATGCGGGGTCTTGCGCTCCACCGAGCTGACGTCGCAGAAGGTCGCCTCGAGGCCCGCCGTTTCAAGCAGCTTGCTCAACTGCCGGGGCGAGAAGCCGTCATTGGCGTGCCCGAAGGTTCTCACCTGGGCGCTGTGGCGATGCTTCTTGAGCGTTGCGCCCACCAGGCGACCGCCGGGCTTCATGATGCGAGCAGCCTCGGCCAGGGCATGCTCCGGGCGGTCGCTGTAGGTCAGCGCGTGCATCATCAGCGCGCTGTCGAAAGCGTTCTCGTCGAAGGGCAGGGCGTGCATATCGCCGAGGTGGAAGCGCACGTTGCCGAAAGGCTTGACGCGTTTGCGTCCGGCGGCGACGACTTTCTCCGACACGTCGACGCAGTCGATGGTCTCGGCTTGGCGCGCCAGCAGTTCGCCCATCACGCCGTCACCCGATGCGATATCGAGCACGCGACCCAGGGCGAGCAGCTGCACCAGCGCACGCGTGGTCGCTTCCCAGGTTCGTCCCGGCGAGTAGTGGCGCTCCATGTCGCCGGCGACTGAATCCGGCCAGTTGCCGCCCGCGGCACGCTGGGCCATGATCTCGGGCAGGCGCTCGGCGTCGGCGGCCACCACGGCGTCGTCTAGATCATCGCGGAACAGGGCCCACAGACGGTGCAGTTCCGGGTTGTCCTCGGCGTTGCCGAGCCGGTAGTACACCGACACACCGTCGCGCCGATCGACCACCAGCCCGGCCTCGCGCAGCCTCGCCAGGTGCGTGGACACCCGCGGCTGCGCCAGGCGCGTGATCTGCGCCAGCTCGGCCACCGTCAGTTCCTCGGTCTCCAACAGCGCCAGCAGCCTCAACCGGGTGGCGTCTCCCAGCAGTCCGCAGAGCCGCCCTACGCGCTCCAGGTCGATGACTATATCCTTTTATCGCGATCAAGAGATATCGTAGGTTAGTTCTGCGGCGCGGTTTTTGCAACCGATTGTTCTGGCCGGGCTCATCGCGTGGCACGGGACTCTGCTCGATCGCGTGGGCCAAGGAATGGAGCGATGCGTTGGACGAATGGGTCAGGCAGGCTCTGTGGTGTGGCCCGTACGTCTTCCATGCCCCGGCGCAAGGCTTGCGGACGGTCGTGCTGTGCCCGGGTCCGCTGGTCGGCTCACTGGGTTCAGCTGATCGGGTGCTGCTGGTGACGCGTGTTGCCGAGGAGTTGCTGGAACCCCCGCACGGTAAACAGGTACAGCGACAGCAGTAGATTGGCGACGCCGAACCCGAGTGCGCCGCCGTCGCCGGTACTTGCAGTCAGGTACATCATCACCATGGCGAGTCCAATGATGGCGAAGACCGGCGGCATCCAGGCGGTGATCTGCAGCTTCAGCAATTGTCTTGCAAGCCGATTGCTCAATTCCGAGTTCATCGTCATTCTCCTGTCCGGTGCTTACAGTCAGGGCAGGTTGTAACGCAAACGGTTCTTGGAAAAAAGTAGCAATTTTCCGAGTCGTTCGTAGGAAAATTCCTACTCGCGAGTTCGGGCTGGACAGGCCTCGTCCTGCTCAGCGGGCCCGGGCCAGCCGACTGTGGGTTCGCGTCACGGCCCGCCGCTCGTTGCGGTCATTCCAGGCCTGGCCCACGGTCTTGCGCATCAGCCCGTCGACGGTGCGCAGCACCAGCAGGTTGTAGAGCATTTTCGAGAGGTTACCCGGGGTGCGCGGGAAGGCGCGCAGCGACATCGAGAAGCCGATGTCGCGGTACTCGACGAAGTGCCAGTAGCCGGGCGGGATGTAGAGCGCGTCGCCGTGCTCCAGCTCGGCGACTTGGCCCTGCACCTGCCTGAGCGCGGGGTACCTGTCGTAGTCGGGTTGGTCGACGCGGGCATCGAACAGGGCGCTGAAGGAAAAGGGCACGCGGTAAAGCCAGGGGGTCTGGTCGGGTGCGAACAGCAGCACGCGCTTGGGGCCGCCGAAGTGGCAGAGCATGATGTCGGCCAGGTCGATGTCGAAGTGGAGCTGCACGCGCGAGCCCCTGCCGCCCATGAACAGAACCGGCAGCTTCGTGAAGAACTTCAGCCCCAGATCCGGGTACTCGAAGTCCTGCTTGAGATCCGGGATGGTGTTGAAGAAGTTGAAGAAAAACAGCCTCAGGTCGTTCTCGCCCTTCTCCAGCAGCTCCATGTACTCGCCCAGCGGCATGCGCGCGGCCGGCGCGTGCTGGTGCTTGTGGTCGCGCGAGGGCTTGCTGTCGTACAGCGGCACGACCACGTCGCCGGCGCGTTCCTTGAGATGCCTGACCGTCCACTTCTCGCGCGCCGGCCAGGATTGGGTGAGGCGCTTGATGACGACCGGGCGCGCCGGCTGCTTGTAATCGGCCTGGAAGGTCGAGGCTTCGACGTTATCGATCTGCTCGACGGGGGCGAGTGCGACCATGGTTCAGAAATTGTCCTTCCAGCGCCGCAGCGCGGCGAACACCTCGACCGGCGCTTTGCCGCAGTCGGGATCGTGTGCCCGGACAGCTTCGATCACGGCCGCCTCGCGCGTGCGCAGAAAGGGATTGAAGCGCCGCTCGGCGCCGATGCTCGAAGGCAGGGTGATCTGGCCCTTTTCGCGCAGGGCCTCGACTTCACGGGCCCGCTCCTGCAGGTCCGGGTTGTCCGGCTCGACCGCCAATGCGAAATGGCAGTTGGCCTGGGTGTACTCGTGGGCGCAGAGCACGCGCGTGTCGGCGGGCAGGTCCGCCAGCTTGTCGAGAGAGGCCAGCATCTGTTCGGGCGTGCCCTCGAACATGCGCCCGCATCCGGCCGAGAACAGGGCGTCTCCGCACAGCAGCATCCGGTGCCCGAAAAAGGCGATATGAATGCTCGTGTGGCCCGGCACGCTGAGGATCTCGAATCGCGCCTCGGGTGAGTCGATCTCCACGCGATCGTCCTCGCGCAGGGGATGGTCGATCTGCGAAATCCGCCGGTCTTCGGGCCCGTAGACCGGAACCGGATGCTCGGCGAGGATGTCGTCGATGCCGTCGGTATGGTCCCAGTGGTGATGGGTGATCAGCAGTGCGCTCAAGGTCAGGCCGTTCTCTTCCAGCCAGTCCAGCGGCGGGCCGGCTTCGCCGGGGTCGACCAGCAGGGCGTGGTGGCCGTCGTGCAGGCCCCACACGTAGTTGCTTTCCAGGGTGGGAATGGCATTGAACGACAGCGGCATGGGCGGCTCCGTCTGGTATCCTTTTCGCGTGACCGAGAAGCATTCTAACGCGCCGCGCATGCCGGCCGGGTTTTCCGGCCTGCAGCCCCTGGAAACCCGCCTGGTCGAGGCCGGGTTCGATCAGCCGCACCCGAACTGGATCCTGGAAGTCGCGCCCACGGCCAGCGCTTCGCCCCAGGTCGACCTGCGGCGCAGCCGCGTGCTGGTCGACGCTGATAGCTGTTGCTGGCCGTTCCGCGCGGCGCTCGACTGCTGGCCGTTGGACGACAACAGCGTTCCTGCCGTGCTGCTGCGTCACGTCTGGCAGCCGGCCGTCCGCGGCGACCTCCTCCAGGAGGCTACGCGCGTGCTCAAGCCCGGCGGTGTGCTGGTCTCGGTCTCGGCCAATCCCTGGCATCGGCTGGCCTGGCGGGAACTGGGGCGTGCTGCCTTGCGCCTGCCCAGCTGGCCGCAGTTCCAGTGGATGCATGTCCGTTGCGAGCTGAAGCTGTCGATTTCGGCCAACGTCCAGCTTCGCGGAATGGTCCCGGGGCTGGTCCCGGTACTCGTTCTGGTCGCGCGCAAACCCTCGGAGCCAGCGCGGATCACGCCCGTTCGCTTCCGGGAGCCGCGGCTCGCCGGCGGCTCGCCCGTGCCCAGCCAGTGCCGCGCCGCATGAGCGAGCCGGTGCACATCTGGACCGACGGCGCCTGCCTGGGCAATCCCGGGCCGGGTGGCTGGGGCGCTCTGCTGCGCTGGAACGGCCACGAGAGCGAGCTCTCCGGCGGTGAGCCCGAGACGACCAACAATCGCATGGAGCTGATGGCCGCCATACGCGGGCTGGAGTCGCTCAAGCGCCCCTGCCGCGTGGTCCTGACCACGGATTCGCAGTACGTGCGCAAGGGCATTACCGAGTGGATGACCAACTGGAAGAAGAACGGCTGGAAGACCGCGGCGAAGAAGCCGGTCAAGAACGCCGAACTGTGGCAGCGTCTCGACAAGGCGCGCGAGCGTCACGACGTTCAATGGGACTGGGTCAAGGGCCACAGCGGCCACCCCGAGAACGAACGCGCCGACGAACTGGCCAGTGCGGCGGCGAGTGCCCAGAAATAAAAACCTTTTGTCCACAGATGAACACAGATGAACACAGATATAAAAACAGAAAGACTATTTTCGGCTCCGTTCATCAATCGAAGATTTTGATGTCGAAATTCGCCGTTCAATGACCGCAATGAATTCTTTTATCTACTGTTATTTTCTTTTATCTGTGTTTATCTGTGTTCATCTGTGGACGAATAGGGTTTTTCCCAAATGAGGCAGATCGTACTCGACACCGAAACCACCGGCCTGGAACCCGGCGATGGCCACCGGATCATCGAGATCGGCGCCCTGGAGATGATCGAGCGGCGCCAGACCGGGCGCAGCTTTCACGTCTATATCAACCCGGAGCGGGACGTCGAAGACGGTGCCCTCGCGGTTCACGGGATTTCCAACGAGTTCCTGTCCGACAAGCCGCGTTTTGCCGACCTGGCGGACGACTTTGTCGAGTTCATCCGCGACGCCGAGCTGATCATCCACAACGCGCCCTTCGACGTGGGCTTCCTCAACGCCGAGCTGGCCCGCCTGGAAACACCCAGCTGCGTCGAGGATCACGCCACCATCCTCGATACGCTGCCCCTGGCGCGCGAACTGCACCCGGGCCAGCGCGTCAGCCTGGATGCCTTGTGCAAGCGCTACGAAGTGGACAATTCCGGCCGCGATCTTCACGGCGCACTGCTCGACTCGGAGCTGCTGGCCGAGGTCTACCTGGCCATGACCGGCGGCCAGGTCGACCTGGCGCTGGATCTCTCGGGTGAGCGTGACGGCGGCGACAGCGCCAGCGACATGGTGCTGGAGGTCGATGTCTCCAGGCTGGTCGTTCGCGCGGCCGATGAATCGGAACTGGCCGCGCATCGTGCGCGCCTGGAGGCGATCCGGGAAAGCGCCGGGCATTGCATCTGGCAGGATGCGTTGAGCCAGGACTGAAGCCTTACTGGCGCTCGCCACCCTCGTCTTCGGAGGCCTCGGGTGATCCCGGGTTCGACGCCTCCGCCCCGACCAGAAGGGGATGATCCCGTCCCTCCATCCACAGCAGGATCTCGTAGAAGGTCCGGATGTTCTCCACGTACTGCACCGGTTCGTAGCCCCGCGCATAGCCGTAGCGGGTCTGCGAGTGCCAGCGCTCCTGGGTAAGCAGCGGCAGGGATTCACGCACGTCCACCCAGCGGTCGGGATCGCCGCCGCGAATCTCGGTCAGTCTGCGCGCGTCTTCCAGATGGCCGTAGCCGACGTTGTAGGCCGCCATGGCCAGCCACAGGCGGTCGGGGTAGTCGATGCGCTCGAGAACCCGATCGATCATCGAGCGCAGGTAGCGGGCGCCGCCCATTATGCTCTGCTCGGGATCGACGCGGTTGTCGACACCCAGCTGCCGCGCCGTGCGCTGGGTGAGCATCATGATGCCGCGCACGCCGGTGCGGGAAACGGCGCCGGGGTCCCAGTGCGATTCCTGGTAACCGACCGCGGCCAGCAGGCGCCAGTCGAGGTCGTGGGATTCGGCCGCTTCCTCGAAAAGCGGCCGGAGGACCGGCAGCCGCTCGCGAATCTGGCGCATGAAGGTGAACGTGCCGACGGGTTCGTAGTTGTCGATGTGTCCGTAGTGGCGCTGGCGCAATTCGGCCAGCAGCGCGTCGGCCTCGGCCACCAGGAAGAATTCGCGCATGACCTGCACCAGCGAATCGTCATCGCTGCGCTCGGTCGCCCAGGCCAGTGGCTGGGGCTCGCCCAGCTCGAACGCCGGCCGGATGGCCGGGAAGAAGCGGCGATTGAGTTCGAGGATGTTGGAGTCGATGATCGTGTAGTCGATCTCTTCGTTGCTGATGGCCTCGAACAGATCCTCGATGCTGGCATGCGGGCGGATTTCGGGTTCGAGGTCGACATCATGCCGGGCGAGCAGGGGTCGGTAAACAGTGCCTTCCATCAGCGCCAGCCGCCCGTCGGACAGTTCCGAGACGGACCGCGGTCGCCGCGACCCGCGCCGGTAGACGACCGTGGGCACGACGTCCTCGTAGGCGGGACCGAAGCGCAGTTGCGACTGGCGCGGGGCGGTTCGTGTCAGGTTGGCGGCGATGAAGTCCCCCCGACCCTCGGCCAGTGCCGGAATCAGGTCGCCCACGCTCGGGACGGTAATCACCTGAAGCGGTACGCCGAGGTAGCGGGAGAATGCCAGGGCCAGTTCGTACTCGAATCCGGTTTCTCCCTCCGGGCCCAGGTAGTAGGTCGAGGCGCCGTTGACCGTCAGCATCACCAGGTTGCCGCGAGCCTGGATGCGATCGACCTGGGTCAGCCCGCTGTCGCCGGAAGTCGTGGCGATCAGGATCGCGAGCGCGATCGCCAGCACCCGGCCGAGCGTGCCCAGTCGCCGGCCCAGGGCGTGGCGCCAGCCTGTGGTGGCGTGGCCCGCCTGCTTTGTCCGGTCATTCATGGGGCCGGAATGATCGGTTTGGGCGGGCGGTGGCGATGGTGGGTCATGCGAGCGCCGTGCGGAAAATCACATTGTCCTTTATAGCGGATTTTCGGTCTGAGCTTAAGCCGTCTGCCTCTGCTAGAATAGCCGGCTTTTCTCTGCTCGAGCGACCTGGCCATGGCCCGCGATACCCAAGCGATTCGCACCCGTTTCGCACCGTCCCCCACCGGCTTTCTTCACATCGGCGGGGCGCGCACGGCGCTGTTCTGCTGGCTCGCCGCGCGAGCTACCGACGGCGAGTTCGTGCTGCGCATCGAGGATACCGATCGCGAGCGCTCCACCGCCGAGTCGGTGCAGGCGATCCTCGACGGCATGGCCTGGCTGGGCCTGGGAGCGGACGAAGGCCCGTTCTACCAGAGCGAGCGCATGGATCGCTATCGTGAAGTGGTCGATCGACTGCTCGACAACGGCCAGGCCTATCGCTGCTACTGCTCGAAAGAGCGCCTGGAGAAGCTCCGCGAGGCGGCCATGAATGCCGGCGAGAAGCCGCGCTATGACGGCCATTGCCGCCATCTCGATGAAGCGCCCGAAGGGGTCGACCCGGTCATTCGTTTCCGCAATCCGCTCGAGGGCACGGTGGTTTTCGACGATCGCGTGCGCGGCCGAATCGAGGTCTCGAACGGTGAACTCGACGACCTGGTGATCATGCGTGCCGACGGTTCGCCGACCTACAACTTCGCGGTGGTCATCGACGATCTCGACATGGCGATCAACCTGGTCATCCGCGGTGACGACCACATCAACAACACGCCGCGCCAGATCAATATCTACCGCGCGCTCGACGCCGAGCCGCCGGAATTTGCCCACGTGCCAATGATCCTCGGCGACGACGGGGCGCGCCTGTCCAAGCGGCACGGGGCGGTCAGCGTCATGGCCTGGCGCGAACAGGGCTACCTGCCCGACGCCATGATCAACTACCTGGCGCGCCTGGGCTGGTCGCACGGCGACCAGGAAGTGTTCTCGCGCGAGGAACTGGTCGAGCTGTTCGATATCGCCGACGTCAATCACAAGGCATCGCGCTTCGATACGGCGAAGCTCAACTGGCTCAACCAGCACTACCTGCGCGAGGGTGACCGCGACCAGGTCCACTCCGAAGTGCTGTGGCACCTGCAGAGAACGGGCCTGCACGCGGAGAACGGGCCGCCGCTGGCCGACTTGATCCCGGTGCAGGCCGAGCGGGTCGAGACCCTGGTCGAGCTGGTCGAACGCAGCCGCCCGTTCTACGAGGATTTTGCCGACTACGAGCGCAATGCCGCCAAAAAGCACCTGCGGCCGGTCGCCGCCGAGCCACTTCAGAATCTGCGCGATCGACTGGCGGAACTGGCGCACTGGCGGGCCGAGGACCTGCAGGCAGCCGTGCAGGCCACGGTGGACGAACTGGGTATCGGTTTCGGCAAGATCGGCATGCCCCTGCGCGTGGCGCTGATGGGCCACGGCGAATCGCCATCGATCGACAAGACCCTCTGGCTGATGGGCCGCAAACGCACCCTCGCGCGCATCGACCGCGCCCTGGCCCACATCGCCGACCGCGCTGCGGCGCAGGGTTGAGGTTGGCGGGCAATAGCCCCTAAAAACCATTAAACCACCGAAGACACCGAAATCACCGAAATTGCACGAGCGGTGTTAGTCGATGCAGATCAGAACGACTTGACCTGCTGAGGTTGCTTAAGGCCAAGACCACTCAATTCTTGGTTTTTTCGGTGACGTTCGGTGTCTTCGGTGGTTCCTCGGTTTTTCTTCGAGACTTTGCAGTCGGCTCCATTCAATCGTCCTGATAGAATGAAAGCATGGATTCCAGCCAGGTCATTCGTGAGGTTGAGCAGCGCTGCAGGCAGCGTGGGTTGCGGCTGACGCCGACGCGGCGGCGGGTGCTCGAGCTGGTGTTGTCGGCCGAGGGGCCGGTCAAGGCCTACGACCTGCTCGACCTGCTCAAGGCCGAGCAGCCCAATGCGGCGCCGCCGACCATTTACCGGGCCCTGGAATTCCTGCTCGATAACCATTTCATCCACCGTCTCGAGTCGCTCAACGCATTCGTCAGCTGTTTCCATCCGGCCGAGTCGCACCAGGGGCAGTTCCTGATTTGCGACGGCTGCCAGTCGGTGATCGAGATTCACGACGCAGGCCTGACCCGCCACCTGCGCGAGGCGGCCGAGCACGAGCATTTCCGTCCCAGCCGCCAGGTGCTCGAGATCTACGGGCTGTGCAGCGACTGTCGCGAGGCCGGTCGCGAGTGAGCCGCCGCGAGCGTCTCTATCACCTGCACGACATCCTGCGCCAGCGGCGCACGCCGATATCCCGCCAGGACCTGATGGCCGAACTCGGCTGCAGCCAGGCCACGCTCTACCGCCTCATCAACGAATTGCGCGACCACCTCGGCGCGCCGCTGGAGCAGGACGCCGACGGCCGGGGCTTTTACTACGATCGCAGCCTCGCGGGCAGTTTCGAGCTGCCCGGCCTGTGGATCAGTCCGGACGAACTCCAGGCGCTGCTGACCGCCCGTCACGTGCTCGGTAACGTGCAGCCGGGCCTGCTCGAGGACGAGCTCGAGGGCGTCCAGCAACGCATCAACCAGTTGCTCGATGCGCAGGGATTGAACTTCTCCGCGCAGCCCGGGCGCATCAATATTCGCCATGACGCCGGGCGGCCCGTTCCGGCCGATCTGTTCGAGGACGTGCTTCAGGCACTGTTCAAGCGTCAGCGTCTGGTCATCACCTATCACGGCCGCCGCCGCGACGACGTCAGCGAACGCGAGGTCTCGCCCCAGCGCCTGACCAGCTATCGCGATCGCTGGTACCTGGACGCCTGGTGCCATCGCTCGGAAGGTCTGCGCAGCTTCGCCCTGGAGCGTATCCGCGGCATCGACCGGCTCGATCAGGAAGGCACGGAATTGCCCGAGGAGGAGATCGCCCGGCATTTCGACCAGGCTTTCGGCATTTTCTCCGGGCCGGCCGAGCACGAGGCCGTGTTGCGCTTCAGTTCCGAGGCGGCGCGCTGGGCGGCCGACGAGATCTGGCACCCGGAGCAGCGCGCCGAGTGGCGCAAGGACGGCCGCTTCGAGTTGACCGTGCCGTTTGGCCGCAGCCGCGAGCTGATCATGGAGATCCTGCGCTACGGCGCCGACATCGAGGTCGTGTCTCCCGGGTTCCTGCGCGAGTCGGTGTCCAGTCAATTGGAGGCGGCGCTGGGTCACTATCGCTAGCGCGCCGCTGGAAATCGCGTCGCGAGGGGCGTAGAAAGGACATTGTAGGGAGCTTGTAACGGTCCTGTCATGAAATGGTCACATGACATTGCTGCAATGGCGGCAGGTCACTGCAAGGCGAACCATGAATACCCAGACCATTCTGGTAGTGGAAGATGACGAGGCGATCCGCGACATGATCGTTTTCAACCTGGAACGCTCCGGTTTCCGGGTTCTGGAGGCGGGCGACTGCCAGACCGCACGGGTAAGGATTGCCGATGACCTGCCGGATCTCCTGCTCCTCGACTGGATGCTGCCCGACACCAGTGGGGTCGAGCTGGCCCGCAGCCTTCGTCGCGACGAGATGACCCAGGAGCTTCCGATCATCATGCTGACCGCCCGCACCATGGAAGACGACAAGGTTCGCGGTCTCGATAGCGGCGCGGACGACTACGTCACCAAGCCGTTCGGCGCGCGCGAGCTGATTGCCCGCATCAACGCCCTGCTGCGCCGCACCGCGCCCGGCGGGGCCGACGAGGAGGTGGCTGTCGACGGTTTGGTGCTCAACACCGCCAGCCATCGCGTGACCGCCCAGGGCAAGCCGATCGATCTCGGACCGACGGAGTTCCGCATGCTGCGCTTCTTCATGACCCACCAGGACCGCGTATACTCGCGCACGCAATTGCTGGATTACGTCTGGGGCGGCGGGGTCTACATCGAGGAGCGCACCGTCGACGTGCACGTCCTGCGCCTGCGCAAGGCGCTGGCACCGCTGGGTTTCGATCGCTACATCCAGACCGTTCGGGGCGCCGGTTACCGGTTTTCGGCGGTGCAGACGGCCTGATGTCGCGCGCCTGGATCAGCGAACTGCTGTTTCTGGCGGTCCTGCTGGCCGGCGCCGTCTTTCTGGCGCTGCTTTTCGGTCATCTTCCATGGTTTCTTCTGCTCGCCTTCGTCGTCCTGAACGCCCGCTGGTTCCGCCAGCTCCATCGCCTAGACCGGTGGCTACGCAGCCGCAGGCGCAACCCGCCGGCGTCCTGGGGCGTCTGGGGCCAGCTTTTCGACGACTACTATCGACTCCGGCGTCGGCACCATCTGAGCAAACGCCGGCTGGCCGCGGTCATTCGCGAATTCCGCGAGGCCACCGCGGCCATGCCCGACGGCACGCTGGTGCTCGATCGCGACTTCCGGATCCTTTGGTACAACCAGGCCGCTTGCCGGCTGGCGGGGCTGACCAGCCGTAGTGATTTCGGTCAACCGGTATCCAACCTGATCCGGAGCCCCAAGCTGGTGGGGTTCATCGAGGCGGGCGACTACGACAACGCCGTGGAAATCGCCTCGCCGATCGACTCGAGTCGCCGGCTGATGCTGCGACTCGTACCCTACGGCGATCAGCAGTACCTGCTGTTGATTCGCGATGTCACCCGCTTGCATCGACTGCAGGCCATGCGCCGGGATTTTGTCGCGAATGCGTCCCACGAGCTGCGCTCACCGCTGACAGTGCTCGGCGGCTACCTCGACTCGATGGTCGAGGACCGCGATCTCGACCCGGCCTGGCGCGGGCCGGTTCGCCAGATGCGGGCCCAGACAACGCGCATGAACAATCTGGTCAACGACTTGCTCGAGCTCTCAAGGCTCGAGACCGAGGAGAGCGATGCGCCCCTCGACAGCCCGGTGGACATGCCGGCCCTGATTCGACGGCTGGCGCGCGACGCCGTCCTGGCCGATGCCGAGGCGCATCCGCTTGATCTGCGTGTGGATTCCGAGCGTTGCCTTCTGGGCGCCGAGAACGAGCTTTACAGCGCGCTTTCGAACCTCGTCATCAACGCTTTTCGATACAGCGACCCGGGACGGCCGGTGTCGGTCACCTGGCATGCCCCGGATGACGGCAGCCTGGTGTTCGAGGTACGCGACCAGGGCGTGGGCATCGATCGGCGGCACCTGCCCTTCATCACCCAGCGTTTCTACCGCGTGGACAGTTCTCACAGCCGATCGCAGGGTGGCACGGGCCTGGGCCTGGCCATCGTCAAGCATGTGCTCAAGCGCCACGGGGCGCGCCTGGAGGTGGATTCCGAGCCCGGGGCAGGCAGCGTGTTTCGCTGCGTTTTTCCCGCCGAGCGCAGCTGCCAGGCCCCCCAGCGCCGAAGCGTCACGATGTAACCGAAGTGTCATTTTCCGTTCATACAATGCCCAATCAGTTATCCAAGGAGTCGATCAAGATGATCAAGCACCTGCTCAAGATTTCCGCCTGTGCCGCAATGCTGGCCAGCGGCGCGGCCTTTTCGCAGGCCGAAGTGGATCCGGACTTGCCGGAATACGAGCCCGTTTCCGGAATTTCCGGCAACCTGTCGTCGATTGGTTCGGACACGCTCAACAACCTGATGACGCTGTGGGCCGAGGAGTTCCAGGACTACTATCCCAACGTCAATATCCAGATCCAGGGTGCCGGGTCTTCGACTGCACCGCCGGCGCTGACCGAAGGCACGGCCAACTTCGGCCCGATGAGCCGCCACATGCGTTCCTCCGAGGTACAGGCCTTCGAGGAAAAGCACGGCTATCCGCCGACGGTCGTCGGCACGGCGATCGACGTGCTGGCCGTCTACGTCAACAAGGACAACCCGGTCGAGTGCCTGACCATGGAGCAGGTCGATGCGATCTTCTCGGTTGGCCGACGCTGCGGCGGCGCCAACGACATCACGCGCTGGGGCCAGCTCGGCCTGGAAGGCGAGTGGGACAACCGCGACTTTTCGCTCTACAGCCGCAACGCGGTGTCGGGCACCTACGGTTATTTCAAGGACAACGCGCTTTGTGGCGGTGACTTCAAGCCCTCGATCAACGAGCAGCCGGGATCGGCATCGGTCGTGCAGGGCGTGAGCGAATCGCTCAACGGCATCGGCTACTCGGGTATCGGCTACGAAACCTCCGGCGTCAAGGCGATTGAACTGACCCATGTCGGTGACGACCAATGCTTCGCGCCGACTCCCGACAACGGCGTCAGCGGCGACTATCCGCTGGCCCGCTTGCTGCTGGTCTACGTCAACAAGAATCCCAACCGCGAGCTGCCGCCGCTGGAACGCGAGTTCTTCCGAATGGTTCTGTCACGCCAGGGTCAGCAGGTTGTATTGCGCGACGGCTATATTCCCCTGCCGGAGTCGGCTGCTTCGCGCATTCGCGACGAGCTGGGACTATAGACATCGTCCGGATCGCATGTTGAGTCCGAACGGCCCCGCCACTTTCGGGGCCGTTCGATATCGACCTGCCGGTTACCACCATCATTGATCCATCACGAGTTCCTGGATGAGCAACAACGCGACACAAGCAGGCCAGCGGCAGTCCAATCTGCCCAGCGCCGAGGCAATGGCGCGTCGTCGGCGCAGCCGCTACCTGGCTGACGGTGCAGCGCGCTGGATGGTGCGCGCCGGCGGCGGCGGTGTGGTTGTGGCACTGGCGCTGATTTTCGTGTACCTGTTCAGCGAGGTCTTGCCACTGTTCAAGGGTGCATCGGTGGAGCGCCAGGACAGCTACGTTACGGCCGATTCAGGGACGACGGCGCCGGCCTATATGGCGCTGGAGCGCTATGGCGAAATCGGCATGCGTTACAGTCGTTCCGGCGAACTGGTATATTTCCGGCTCGGCGACGGCGAGGTGATCCGCCGCATCGACCTGGCCGTGCCTGAAGGCGTACGGGTGACCAGCGTCGGAAACGGCGAGCCGCGCGCCCGGCGGGTAGCCTTCGGCCTGAGCGACGGTACGGCGATCATTGTCGAGCACAACCATGAACTCGAGTTTCCCGAAGCGGGCGTTCGCAACGTGGTTCCGGATCCGAGCTTTCCCGTCGGCTCCGACCCCGTCGTGGTCGACGATTCGGGCGAGCCCCTGACCGCGATTGCCGTCCAGGAGTCGCGCGACGACACGGGCGTGGCGGCGCAGACGGCCGACGGTCGCATGCTGTTCGTGCGCTACCGGGTGCGCACCGGCTTTCTGTCGGGCGAGCGCGAGATCCAGCGTGAGCAGCACGACCTTCCGGCTTTCGGCACGCCGGTCACCCAGCTTCAGCTAAGCGCCAACCTCTGGAACCTGGTCGCCGCGGATGCCGGCGGCAGCCTGATCTACTGGGATATTTCCCGGCCTGCCGAGGCCGTGATGCGCGATCGCCGCCAGGTCGCCGGTGAACAGGGCGAATCGATTACCAGCCTGCAGTTTCTCAACGGCACTTTTTCGGCCGTCGTCGGCACCTCGGAAGGCAACTTGTCCCAATGGTTTCTCGTGCGCGACGAGACCGAGGACGCCGGCGACAACATTTTCTACCTGGCCCGGGCACGGGACTTCGAACAGCACCCGGGTGCGATCATGGCGATTCAGCCCGAGTACGCGCGCAAGGGCTTTATCGCCGTCGACGACGCCGGTCATCTCGGCCTTCACTACGGCACCTCGGCGCGAACGCTGTTTCTCGACCGGGTATCCGACGAGCCCCTCGTCGGCGTTGCCGTCTCTCCCGTCAACGAGCGTATCCTCGTCGAGGACCGGACCGGCACGATCACGGAGTTCGATGTATGGAACGAGCATCCGGAAACCTCGTTCCGTGCTCTCTGGAGCAAGGTCTGGTACGAAGGCCGCTCCGATCCCGACTACGTCTGGCAGGCGTCGTCGGGCAGCGACAGTTTCGAGCCCAAGTACTCGATGGTGCCGCTGACCGTCGGCACGCTCAAGGCCGCCTTCTTCGCCATGCTCTTCGCCATGCCCCTGGCGATTGCCGGGGCGATCTACACCGCCTATTTCATGTCGCCCAAACTGCGCGGCAAGGTCAAGCCCACCATCGAGGTGATGGAAGCGCTGCCGACAGTGATTCTTGGCTTTCTGGCCGGTCTGTGGCTGGCGCCGTTCCTTGAAAATCACATCCCGGCGGTGTTCACGGTGTTGCTCGGTTTGCCGCTGTCGTTCCTGTTCATTGCCTGGGTCTGGTCGCAACTGCCGAGAGGATTCCGCAATCGCGTGCCCGGCGGCTGGGAGGCGGTGATACTGATGCCGGTCGTGTGTCTGCTGGTGTGGGGCCTCGTCGAGCTCTCGCCGCTGATCGAAATCTGGTTCTTCGACGGTTCGATGCGGCAGTGGTTTACCGATATCGGCATCAACTACGATCAGCGCAATGCGCTGGTGGTCGGCATCGCCATGGGCTTTGCCGTGATTCCCACGATCTTCTCGATCGCAGAGGACGCTGTTTTTACCGTGCCGAGACATCTGACGCAGGGCTCGCTGGCGCTGGGTGCCACGCCCTGGCAGACGGTCACCCGGGTGGTTCTGCTCACCGCCAGTCCCGGTATCTTCTCGGCGGTCATGATCGGCTTCGGCCGCGCCGTCGGCGAGACCATGATCGTGCTGATGGCCACGGGCAACAGTCCGGTGGTCAACTTCAATATCTTCGAAGGCATGCGCACCTTGTCGGCCAACATCGCCGTGGAGTTGCCCGAGACGGCCGTCAACTCGACCCATTTCCGCGTGTTGTTCCTGGCCGGCCTGGTGCTGTTCGCCATGACCTTCATCGTCAACACCATCGCCGAAATCGTGCGTCAGCGTCTGCGCGCGCGCTACAGCAATCTGTGAGGTCGCAGTGAAGTTCAGGGAATGGTTCAAGTCGGGCGATCCGTGGATCTGGATGATCGGCGGTGCTTTGAGTATCTCGATCATCATGGTCGTGGGTCTGCTGCTATTGATCGCCGTTCGCGGATTTGCCCACTTCTGGCCGGCCGAGCTGGTCGAAACGACGGTCACGGCCGTCGACGGCAGCGAATCGGTGATTCTCGGCGAAGTGGTCGAGAGCGAGACGCTGCCCGCCGACCGTG
Source organism: Wenzhouxiangella indolica (assembly GCF_042310355.1). NCBI lineage: Bacteria > Pseudomonadati > Pseudomonadota > Gammaproteobacteria > Chromatiales > Wenzhouxiangellaceae > Wenzhouxiangella > Wenzhouxiangella indolica. Next base: position 307,410 of record NZ_JBHJMR010000001.1, read on the forward strand.
TTCGCGAGGCCGGGCAGCTCATCGACGACGACACGCTGGTCATCACGCGGCATTTGTTCAAGGTCGGCAACCGCGACCAGACCGGGCGGGATTTCGTCTGGCACCTGGAGGCCGCGATGGGGCCGTGGACTTACCCCGAGGACGCCATGATGCTCGAGCGGCGGGAGTGGGGCAATTTCTACGGCTATCCACTCCGGCTCGAAGACAATGGCGAGACCGTGGCCCGCGGCGAGGCGCTGTGGCCGGAACTCCAGGTCCGCATCAAGCGGGCCAACGAACTGCACGAGCGCATCCAGCAGATCGAGCGCTACGAAATCGGCCGCATCAACCGTCAACTGGAAGCCATCCGGCTCGAAGAACGCGGTCTCGATCACCGCGGCGTAACCGGTGCCGAGCGTGAGGCCGCGATGGCCGACCTGGACGCGCGCCGGGCAGTGCTGCAAGAGGAGTACGAAGCCCTGCGCGCGCAGCGCAATGATCTTCAGCAGCGAAACCAGGGCGATGTGCTGCACGCGCGAACGGCCGACGGGCGCGAGGTGAGCATTCAGGTCGCCAAGATCGTGATGGCGTCGCAGAACAATGCGCTGGGTCTCGGCGGCAAGCTGTCTTTCTACTGGCATCGCATTACCGACTTCCTCACCGGCTACCCGCGCGAGGCCAATACCGAGGGCGGCATTTTCCCGGCGATTTTCGGCACGGTTGTCATGGTGCTGATCATGTCGGTGCTGGTTACACCGTTCGGCGTGCTGGCGGCCATCTACCTGCGCGAGTACGCCCGCCAGGGGCCGATCCTGAAGATGATCCGGGTGTCGGTCTACAACCTGGCCGGCGTGCCCTCGATCGTCTTCGGTGTTTTCGGCCTGGGGTTTTTCGTCTACATGCTTGGCGGCAGTATCGACCAGTTGTTTTTCCCCGAGCGCCTGCCGGCACCGACATTCGGTACGCCGGGCCTGTTCTGGGCGTCGCTGACCCTGGCCTTGCTGACGCTGCCGGTGGTCATCGTTTCCACCGAGGAAGGCCTGGCGCGCATTCCGCGTACCGTGCGCGAGGGCTCGCTGGCCCTGGGCGCGACCAAGTGGGAGACCCTGTGGAAGGTGGTCGTGCCCTTGTCGGCGCCGGCCATGATGACGGGGCTGATTCTGGCCGTGGCGCGCGCTGCCGGCGAGGTGGCGCCGCTGATGCTCGTCGGCGTGGTCAAGCTCGCTCCCAGCCTGCCGGTTGACGGCGAGTTCCCCTACGTGCATCTCGAGCGAAAGATCATGCACCTGGGCTTTCACATCTACGACGTCGGCTTCCAGAGCCCCAACGTGGAAGCCGCTCGGCCGCTGGTGTATGCCACGGCCTTGACGCTGGTAGCCCTGATCCTGATCCTGAACCTGAGCGCGATCGCGATCCGCAATCGCCTGCGTGAGAAATATCGCTCAGAAAGCGATTGAGCGTTTCCATGGAGCGATTCAAAATGACAGAACCACCGAACACACTGAAGTCACCGAAAAGGTTCTGTGGGGTTTGCGTCTACTTTGATTCGGATTTCGGTGAATTCGGTGTCTTTAGTGGTTCCAACAAAATTAACGTCGAGAACTGAGCAGTCAATAATGGAAGAGAATCAACAGGCAACGCAGATTTCGCCCGGTGTATCCGTCAACCAGGAGCGCCAGGCGCTCAATATCGAGCGCGAGGACATCTGCATCGAAACGCGCGGCCTCGATCTTTACTATGGCGAGGACCAGGCGCTCAAGAACGTCAACCTGCGCATTCCGCGCAACCGGGTAACCGCCTTCATCGGGCCCAGCGGCTGCGGGAAGTCCACCTTGCTGCGCTGCTTCAACCGGATGAACGACCTGATCGATATCTGCCGGATCGAAGGTGAAATCCTGATCGACGATCAGGATATCCACCACCGTAATGTCGACGTGGCCGAGCACCGCAGGCGCGTGGGGATGGTGTTCCAGAAGCCCAACCCGTTCCCGAAGTCGATTTACGAGAACGTTGCCTACGGGCTGCGCCTTCAGGGCGTCAACGATCGCCGCAAGCTCTCGGAAGTGGTCGAGAACGCCCTGCGCGCGGCGGCCTTGTGGGACGAGGTCAAGGACCGACTGGACGACAACGCCTTCGGGCTCTCGGGTGGTCAGCAGCAGCGCCTGGTCATTGCGCGCGCGATTGCCATCGAACCGGAGGTGATCCTGCTCGACGAGCCCTGCTCGGCGCTGGATCCGATTTCGACCGCCAAGGTCGAGGAATTGATCATCGAGCTGAAAGAACGGTATACCATCGTCATCGTGACGCACAACATGCAGCAGGCCGCGCGCGTTTCGGACTTCACCGCCTACATGTACATGGGGGAGCTGATCGAGTTCGATGATACTTCGCGCCTGTTCACCAACCCGCGCCGCAAGGCGACGGAAGACTACATCACGGGTCGCTACGGGTAATCAGATATGGACAAGCTTCATCTCGACAAGCATATTTCTCGCCAGTTCAACGAGGAGCTGGAGTCACTGCGTCAGCAGGTCATGGCCATGGGGGGGCTGGCCGAGGAGATGATCAACGACGCAACGCGCGCGGTGGTCGAGGGCGACACCGAGCTGGCGCAGAAGGTCATCGCGTCCGACGATCGCGTCAACGAGATGGAGAAGACCATCGACGAGCGTTGCATCATGGTACTGGCCAGGCGCCAGCCGACCGCCAGCGACCTTCGCCTGGTGGTGGCCATGATCAAGGCCATCAACGACCTCGAACGAATCGGCGATGAAGCCGAGAAGATCGCCCGCATGGCGATCAGCCTGGCCGAAGCCGACCGGCCGCGGAACAACTACCGCGAGCTCGAGATCATGGGCACGACGGTGCGCGGCATGCTCCACGACGCCCTTGACGGTTTCGTGCGCCTCGCGCCCGAGGTAGCCGTTGAGCTGGTGCGCGAGGACAAGAACGTGGACGCCGACTACGAGGCGGCCCTGCGCCAGTACCACACCTACCTGGTCGAGGACTCTCGCAATACCAGGCGCATCATCGACGCCATCTGGGTGGCTCGCTCGATGGAGCGGATCGGTGACCACGCCAAGAACATCGGCGAATACATCGTCTACCTGGTGGAAGGCAAGGACCTTCGCCACGCCAGCCTGGCCGAAATGGAGCGCGAGCTCGGCGACGGCAGCTCGTCGAGCTGAGTTGGCCCGGCGGGAATCTCATTGCCGCCGGACGAACGGGTTTCTCAGGTTTTGAGAAGGTGCCGTGCTGAACTGTCATCACCTTAAAAGTGATGGAGTACAGCCATGCAGGCGGCAATACGATTCAACCAGGCCCGTTCACGAACCCGGCGCCGTGACTTTTTTCGCCACCAGACGCGCCAGCTCGGCGCCCTGGCCGGTGAACTGCTGGCGCTCGCCAGCCTCGCACTCGCACTGACGACCGGCATGATGCTCGTTTCCGGGCTCGTCGGCGGGCACTAGTGCGGCGTGGTCCGCCGGGCGCCGGACCCGGCGGGTCCGCGCGCTTATTTGCGCTTGTCAGGCGGCTTGTTCCGACCGGCGGACGGGACCGTTGAGCAGCGCGTCACGCGTGGCTTCGACGATCAGGTCGACTTCGGCGGTGGTAATGCCGAAAGGCGGGGTGTAACGCAGGGAGTTGGCGCCGCCGTGGATCACGTTGATGCCGTGCATGCGCAGGTACTCCTCTGTCGAACCTTCTCCATAGGCCTTGTAGACGCTGCTGTCGAGCTCGACGGAGAACAGCAGTCCGGTTCCCTGGACGCGGGTGATGCGGCCGTCCAGCTCATCGGCCAGCTTGCCGAACTTGTCGAGGAATTCCCGGCCGCGCTCGACGATGTTGTCGCGCAGTTGGGGCGTGACCTGGCGCAGCACGGCCGTGCCCACGTCGAGCGCGCGGGGGTTGGCGGTCATGGTGTTGCCGTAAACGCCCTTGCGGTAGAGGTCGGCGGCCTTGTCGTTCATGGCCAGCACCGACAGCGGATACTGCCCGGCATTGAGCGCTTTCGAGTAGGTTTCCAGGTCGGGGGCTTCCAGGCCTTCGAAGCCGGGGTAGTCGACCACCGACAGCACGCCCTGGGTGCGCAGGCCGGCCTGGATGGAGTCCATCAGCAGCAGGGTGCCGTGCTCGGCCGTCAGGCGCCGGGCCTCGGCGTAGAACTCGGGGGTGACGGCCATGCCCGGGTTGCCTTCGCCCATCACCGGCTCGAGGAACATGGCCTCGATGAACACCTTGTTCTTCGCGGCCCAGTCGAAGACCTGCTGCAGGTGCTCGATGTTGTTCGGCTCGACCGTGATCAGCGTGTCCTCCTCGCGGTAGGAAGCCAGGTGCTGCGTGTAGGTCTTGCGGGTCGAGTCGGAGAAGCGCGCGGGCCGGTCGGTACGGCCGTGGAAGCTGCCCGACAGCGACAGGCGATGCAGCTTGTGGCCCGCCTTCGGGCCGCCCGGGTCGGTCATTAGCTTGGCGTTGATGTCGCAGATGCGCCCGGCGACGGTAACCGCCTCGGAGCCGGAGTTCATGCACAGGAAACGGTGGAACGGGCAACCGTCCTGACGGCGATTGCCGATCTCCGTGGTGAGCGCATCGAAGAAGCGCTGGTGCGAGAAGCTCGGCGTCATGATGTTGGCCATCACGTGCGGCTGGTTCATGGTCTGCAGGACGGCGTCGGGGTTGTGGCCGAGGCCGAGCATGCCGTAGCCGCCGGAATCGTGCAGCACCGCGCCCTTGGCGGTGACGATCCAGGGCCCGCGGGCAGCCAGCGCCACGTAGGGGTTGACGCAGTCGTCGGCGTAGAAGTTGACGTAACCCGACTGCAGGGCTTCCTTCTGGTCGGCCTCGTCGATGGCCATCAGCTCCGGGTAGGCTTCGCGCCAGCACTCCAGCACGCCCAGCGCATCGTCCACGGCCTGGGGCAGGCGGGGATCGCTTTCGGCAAAGCGTTCGATGACGTCGTCGGCCAGGCCGGTGGTCAGCGGCTTGCCGCCGATCTTGCGCAGGGTGTCGAGTTTGCTGATGATGCTCACGCGCGTCTCCTTGTAGGGTGGTCTCGCAGCGGAATAAACCGGATATTGTAGCAAGCGGCGGCCCAAAAGGCTTCCACGCGCAACTTTTAGTCCGCGGGCCGTGCAACGACGATGCGGCGTCCGCCGCCGGCGTGGTCATCGATGCGCACCTGCCAGTCCGCGGCCGGCAGCCAGCCTGCGCCGCGCTCGGGCCACTCGACCAGCAGGAGGCTGCTTTCGCCCACCAGGTCTTCCAGGCCCAGATAGGCGATCTCCTCGCCGTGCCCCAGGCGATAGAGGTCGAGATGATGAATGTCGCGGCCGCCGATCGTGTAGCTCTCGATCAGCCCGTAACTGGGACTCTTCACCCGGCCTTCGAACCCCAGCGCGCGCAGCAGGCCCCGGACCAGCGTGGTCTTGCCCGCGCCCAGGTCGCCGGAGAGATAGACGATGCCGCCGAGGCGGAACAGGTCCGCCAGTTCATGGCCCAGCGCCAGGGTGGCCGATTCGTCGGCCGCGACGAACTCGCGCGCGTCACTCACGCCGGCAGCTCTCCGGCCAGGGCGGCGATAAGGTCACTGGCCAGGATCTGGCGCTGGCCGCGGGCGGCGCGGTCGCCTGCAAGGGCATGGACCAGTGCGCCGCAGCAGGCGGCATCATGCGGGCCGAGGCCCTGGCCCAACAGCGACGCGACGATGCCGGTCAGGGCGTCGCCCATGCCGGCCGAGGCCATGGCGGGGTTGCCGTGCGGGCAAACGGCCACGGTCGCGCCGGGGCCGGCGACAAGACTGCCGTGGCCCTTGAGGATCACGACCGCGTCGAATCGTTCGGCCAGGCAGGCCGCGGCGGCAAAGCGATCCGCCTGGACATCGGCCACGCTGGTGTCGAGCAGGCGCGCCGCTTCGCCCGGGTGGGGCGTGAGGATCCAGTTGTCGCGCCGGGTCGGCTCGGCGGCCAGCAGGTTGAGTCCGTCGGCATCGACCACCAGCGGGCAGTCCTGCTCGATCGAGCGCTTCCACACGGCCCGGGCCCAGTCGTCGCGGCCCAGGCCCGGGCCCAGGGCCAGCACGTCGCTGTCTTCGAGCAGGGACTCGAGTTCCGCCAGGGTTTCGACGCCGTGGCTCATCAGCTCCGGCTGCAGCGAAGGCGCCAGCGCAGCATGGGCGGCGCGCGTGGCCAGGGTGACGAGCCCGCTGCCGGTTCGCAGCGCCGCGCGCCCGGCCAGCACCGGCGCACCGGCCATGCCGTGATTGCCTCCGACGATCAGCGTCCGCCCGAGCTCGCCCTTGTGCGTGTCGGGGCGGCGGGTCGGCAGCAAGGCCCTCAGCAGCCCGGCGTCGAGCAGCGTCGCATCCGCTTTGACCGACTGCTCGATTGACGCGGGCGTGTCGAGCCGGTCGAAGTGCACGCTGCCGCACCAGCGGCCCGCCTGGCCGGTGTAGAGACCTCGCTTGCGACCGATAAAGGTCACCGTTGCTGCCGCGCGCACGCAACGGCCCCGCGGCATGCCGGTGTCGGCGTCGAGACCCGAGGGTACGTCGACGGCCAGCACGGGTCGTCCGGACGCCTCGATATGGTCGATCATTCGTGCATGGTCCTCGCGCACCGGCCGGTCGAGACCGGTACCGAGCAGGGCGTCGACGATCACGTCGCCACGCAGCCGCTCGCCGGGGCCCTCGATCGAACCGGCCATGTCCAGCCAGTCCTTCGCCGCCCGTGCCGCCGTGCCAGCGAGCTCGCCAGGCGGTTTCATGGCGATCAGCTGCACGGCCAGCCCGGCATCGCTGGCCAGGCGCGCGATGACGTAGCCGTCGCCGCCGTTGTTGCCGCCGCCACAGCAGATGCTGACCGATTTCGCTTCCGGCCAGCGCGCCCGCAGTATCTCGAAAGCCCGCCGGCCGGCCCGGCGCATCAGCTCGTAGCCGTCGATACCGTGTTCTTCGATCGCCTGCCGGTCGAGTTCGCGCACCGATTCGGCACGGTAGAGCGGCACGATGGGATAATGTCGCGCATGAGTCATGACCGCGATTATAGGCAAGGCGAGCTCGACGCCGGGGAACTGGTCGAAAAGATTCGAGCCTGGGGCCGGGAACTGGGCTTCGCCCAGGTCGGGATTGCCGACACGGATCTGGACGTCTACGAGCAGCGCCTCGATGACTGGCTGGCCGACGGCCGGCAGGGCGAGATGGACTGGATGGCCGCCCACGGCCGCAAGCGCAGCCGACCCGCGCTACTCCACCCCGGTACCCGCTCGGTGATCGTCGCGCGCATGGACTACCTGCCCGAGTCCGCCCGGAAGGTCGAGGACTTGCTCGAGCAGCCTGATCTCGCCGTCGTCTCGCGTTACGCCCTGGGGCGCGACTATCACAAGCTCATCCGCAAGCGCTTGAAGCATCTCGGTCAGCGCATCGAGCGCGAGATCGGCCCCTTCGGTCACCGCGTCTTCACCGACTCGGCGCCCGTGCTGGAGAAACCGCTGGGCGAGAAGGCCGGGTTGGGCTGGATCGGCAAGCACACCCTGCTGCTCAGCCGTCACGCTGGTTCCTGGTTCTTTCTCGGCGAGATCTACACCGACCTGGCGCTGCCCCCCGACGAGCCCGTGACCCCGCACTGCGGAAGCTGCCGCAAGTGCATCGATGTCTGCCCCACGCAGGCCATTACCGGGCCGTACAAGCTCGATGCGCGCCGCTGCATTTCCTACCTGACGATCGAACTGAAGGGATCGATTCCGGAAGAGCTGCGTCCCCTGATGGGCAACCGGGTGTTCGGCTGCGACGACTGCCAGATGGTCTGCCCCTGGAATCGCTACGCGCAGCACACCGGCGAGGCCGACTTCGCGCCGCGCAAGGACCTGGACGGCGGGGACCTGGTCGAATTGTTCGGCTGGGATGAGCAGACCTTCCTGCAACGCACGGAGGGCAATCCGATCCGCCGCACCGGCTACGAGTGCTGGCTGCGCAACCTGGCCGTCGCCCTGGGCAACGCCCCGAGTTCAGGCCGGGTCGTCGCCGCGCTTGAAGCGCGCCGGGATCATGCCTCTGAACTGGTTCGCGAGCACGTCGAGTGGGCGCTGGCGCAGCACGGGGCGTGCGACTGACTTCTCAGGACCTCAGTCGCGCCCGCAGATCGTCCAGGAAGGCCTCGATGCGCGCGGCGTTGGCGCCCACGTCGCTGCGGCCCATGCGCGACTTCGAGCGCATGTCGACAGCCGTACCGTCATTGTCCCCGCGGATGCGGATGACCACGTCGTCCTTGAAGCCGAACCAGAAGGTCGTGGCGGTGGCCTCGATGCGCCCCTGCTCCTCGTTGGCCTCGACGATCTCCCAGCCCTGCGCCCGGGCCGTCTCGAGGGCGCGTTCGAAGACAATCGCCGGCCAGGCCTCGGCTTGCAGCGTGCGAATGTCCGGGTAGGCCTCGCGCTGCTGCTCGGCCGTTTCCTCGCCGGGATATTCGACCGGGTTGGGTGCGTCGGCGCGCAGTGGTGCGATGGCGACGAATTCCGGCGGATTGGTCGTGTCGGTGGTGATGTCGTGAATCGGCGGCACGGAACGCGCCTTCTGCACCAGGGAGAAGGGCAGGGCGGCCGTTCCCAGGCCGAGCACGGCCGCGACCAGCAGCGCCACGGCGCCGCCGCGACGCGTTGCCGGGATGAGCAGCATCAGCACCGCCAGTCCGCCGGCGGCCACCCCGCCGTAAAGCGCCCAGCGCATGAGCGTGAATCCGAAGCCGAAATCCCACCATTCCATGCGTGTACCCGGACCGGCGGCCAGCAGCAGCAGGGCGGCGACCACGGCGGTGGCAAGAACGATGATGCGGAGTGCTTTCATTCTGACTCTCCCCGAAGGTATTCAGCCGGACAGCTCCGGCCGATCGATTCGAACGGTATCATACCGTCCGGATTCCAATGTCGAGTCAACGACCGCGGCGCAGGCCGATCGGGTGCGTGGCGACGACCAAGCAAGCTCGAGGAGAAAGCGTGGACTGGCTGCAGACCCTGTTGATCGCCCTCATCCAGGGCCTGACCGAGTTCCTGCCCGTCTCCAGCCAGGCGCACCTGGTGCTGTACTCCTGGGCCACGGGCGGCGTCTACCAGGGGCTGGATTTCGACATCATCCTGCACGCCGGCTCGCTGCTGGCGGTGGTCGCGTACTTCAGGCGGGAACTGCTGGTCATGGCGCGCGCCTGGACGGGCTCGCTGGTTGGCGGGCGCGCCGACGGCGATTCGCGCCTGGCCTGGTGGATCATCATCGGCACCCTGCCGGCGGTGGTTTTCGGCTTCCTGCTCAAGGACCTGGCCGAGGACGAGCTGCGCGCCATCTGGATCATGGCCACTTCGCTGATCGTCTTCGGCCTGCTGCTGGGCTGGGCCGACTGGCGTGGGCGGCGTGATCGCGACGAGTACCAGCTCGGGCTGCGGGCCGTGCTCGTCATCGGTTTCGCCCAGGTGCTGGCCTTGATTCCCGGCACCTCGCGCTCGGGCATCACCATCACCGCCGCGCTGTTCATGGGCCTGACCCGCGAGGCCGCCTCGCGCTTTTCCTTCCTGCTGTCGATCCCGGTCATCACCGGTGCGACCGTGCTCGGGCTGCGCGACCTGTCGGCCGCCGAACTGACCACGCCCTGGGGTCTGCTGCTGCTGGGCTTCGTGGTTTCGGCGCTGAGTACCTACGTCTGCATCCACTACTTCCTGGCCTTCATCAAGCGCATCGGCATGCAGCCCTTCGTGGCCTACCGGATCGTGCTCGGCGGCCTGCTGCTGGCCTACGTGCTGCTTTGATCTCGGTGCTCAGTCGCCGGTTTTCTTGAGCCGGTAGAGCCAGTCCAGTGCCTCGCGCGGGCTCAGATCGTCGGGGTCGATGTCGTCGAGCATTTCCCGCAGCGGATCGGCCGGGGACTCCTGTGCCCGTGCCGGGGCGCTGAACAGGCCCAGCTGGGGCGTGCTGGCTGCGGCGGCATCGTTTTCGAGACGATCCAGGTGCTTCCTCGCCTGGGCGATAACCGGCTTGGGCACGCCGGCCAGGCGCGCGACCTGGATGCCATAGCTCTGGCTGGCCGGGCCTTCTCTCACGGAATGAAGAAACACGATCTCGTCGCCGTGCTCGCGCGCGTCGAGGTGCACGTTGGCGATGCCCGCGTGGTCCTCGGCCAGGCGCGTGAGCTCGAAGTAGTGGGTGGCGAACAGGGTCAGCGCGCGCAGGTTCAGTGCCAGCTCGGTCGCCACCGCCCAGGCCAGGGCCAGGCCGTCGAAGGTCGAGGTGCCGCGGCCGATCTCGTCCATCAGCACCAGCGAGTGCTCGGTGGCGTTGTGGAGGATATTGGACGTTTCGACCATCTCCACCATGAAGGTCGAGCGCCCGCGCGTTAGGTCGTCGCCGGCGCCGATGCGCGAGAAGATGCGGTCGATCGGGCCGATGCGCGCCGACTTCGCCGGCACGAAAGCCCCGGCATGGGCCAGGATGGTGATCAGCGCAGCCTGCCGCATATACGTGGACTTGCCGCCCATGTTGGGGCCGGTGATGACCAGCATTCGCCGGTCCGGGTCGAGCCGGCAGTCATTGGGCACGAAGGCCTCGTCCTGGACGCGTTCGACGACCGGGTGGCGGCCTTCGACGATGTCGACGCCGGGCTGCTCGTCGAGCAGGGGGGCGTTCAGGCGCAGGGTTTCGGCGCGCTCGGCGAAGGCGACCAGCACGTCGAGCGCGGCCAGCCCGGCGGCGATGATCGCCAGGCGGCCGTGCTCGCCGGCCAGACGCTCAACCAGTGCTTCGTACAGCGCCTTTTCGCGGGCCAGCGCCCGTTCGCGCGCCGACAGCACCTTGTCCTCGAAGGCCTTGAGTTCCTCGGTGATGTAGCGCTCGGCGTTCTTGAGGGTCTGGCGGCGCGCGTATTCGGTCGGCACTTTCTCGGCGTGGGACTTGCCGATCTCGATGTAATAGCCGTGCACCCGGTTGTAGCCGACCTTGAGGGTCTGGATGCCGGTGCGCTCGCGCTCCTGTTCCTCGTAGCGGACCAGGAAGTCGCCGGCGTTCTGGCTCAGGCCGCGCAGTTCATCCAGTTCGGCATCGTAGCCTTCGGCGATCACCCCGCCGTCGCGGATGACCATCGGCGGCTGCTCGACGACGGCCGATTCCAGCAGCTCGGACAGGTCTGGACAGGGCGCGAGGTCGTCGCGCAGCTCGTCGATCAACGGCACCGAGACGCGCTCGAGCGCGTCGCCCAGCGCCGGAAGCCGGCCCAGGCCCTCGCGCAGGGTGGCCAGGTCGCGCGGCCGGGCGGTCTTGAGCGCGATGCGGGTGAGCACGCGTTCGATATCGCCCAGGCCGGAGAGCTGCTCGTTGAGGTCGGGGTGCGCATGCGTTTCCAGCAGCGCGGACACGGCCCGATGACGCGCGCCGAGAAGGGCGCGATCGCGCAGCGGATGGGTCAGCCAGCGCTTGAGCTTGCGGCTGCCCATGGGCGTGGCCGCGGTGTCCATCAGGCCGACCAGGGTGTGTTCGGTCCGGCCGTCGGGATGGATGTCGATTTCCAGGTGGCGGCGGGTGGCGGCATCCAGGATCAGGTGTTCGGCCGGGCGCACGGCGCGCATGCCGGCCAGGTGAGGCAAGTCACCGGAAAGCATGTCGCGCGCATAGCCGAGCAGGGCGCCGGCGGCGCCGACCTGCGGGCCGCGACCCTCGACACCGAAACCCGACAGGTCCTGCACGCGAAACTGCCGGCACAGCTCGCGCTCGGCCGATTCGACGTCAAAAGCCCAAGGCGGATGCTCGCGCACGGCCGTGCCGTCCTGGCTGACGGGCAGTTCGGCATCCTCGGGCAGCAGGATCTCGGCCGGGCGCAGGCGCTCGAGTTCGGCGCTCAGTTCCGCCGCCGAGGCCAGGGTGCAGCAGCGTAGTCGGCCGCCGGCCAGGTCGAGCCAGGCCAGGCCGAAGCCGTCTTTCGCCGGCAGAATGGCCGCCAGGAGGCGCTCGGCGCGCTCCTCCAGCAGGGATTCCTCGGTCACCGTGCCCGGCGTGACGATGCGCACGACCTTGCGCTCGACCGGCCCCTTGGCGGTGTCGGGGTCGCCGATCTGTTCGCAGATCGCCACGGACTCGCCTTTCTTCAGCAGCCGGGCCAGGTAGCCGTCGACGCTGTGATAGGGCACGCCGGCCATCGGAATGGGCTCTCCGGCGGACTTGCCGCGGTGGGTCAGCGTGATGTCGAGCAGGCCGGCCGCGCGCCGCGCGTCGTCGTAGAACAACTCGTAGAAATCGCCCATGCGAAAGAACAGCAGGATGTCCGGATAATCCGACTTGATCCGGAGGTATTGCTGCATCAGGGGGGTGTGTTGGGGGGTGGCGTCTGACATCAGGGTGGAATCGGCTTGGGTTTCTGGCTTCGGGATATGGTGGTGGAAAAGGTTTCAGGGTTCAGGGTTCAGGTTTCAGGCGGCATCATACTGGTATGGGGGGCGGCTTTGCCGCGTGGGCTGTGCGGGTGACCGAAGATGGCGTAGGTCGGCGTCGCATCGCCGACGGTCGACGTTGAAGATCTGTACACGCATCGCTACTTGTGTACAGACCGTCTACGTCGTCCGTCGCGGATGTAACCGCGACCTACGCGGATTTCGATCGGGCAACGCGGCGCAGCCGCCCCGCACGGACACCGGCGCCCGCCCTGAAACCTGAACCCTGAAACCTGAAACCTTACATTCAAGGCATTATAGAAGTCATGGCAACCCGACACGACGACGAAGCGCTTTCGATGCTGGCCGCCGCCCTGGCGGCCGAGATGAAGATGCTCGGGCGCCGGCTGGTGACGGCCGAGTCCTGCACCGGCGGCTGGATCGCCAAGGTCTGTACCGACCTCCCCGGCAGTTCGGAATGGTTCGAGCGCGGTCTGGTGAGCTACTCCAACGAGGCCAAGCGCGAGCTGCTGGGCGTAAAAGCCGGCAATGTTCAGCGGTTCGGCGCCGTCAGCGAGGAAGTTGCGGCGGCCATGGCGCGCGGCGCGGTCGACAACAGCCGGGCCGACGTGGCCGTCTCGGTCTCGGGCATCGCCGGCCCCGGCGGCGGCTCGCCCGACAAGCCGGTCGGCACCGTGTGCTTCGGCTGGGCCCTGCCCGGAGACATCGTTGAAACCGAAATCCATCGTTTCACCGGCGATCGCGACGAAGTGCGCCGCGCCAGCGTCGCCCGGGCCCTGGAGGGCTTGTTGGAGCGTCTGGCCGTTTGATGCTGACCGGGCGGGAGGGGATGTTTGTCGGTTTCCGGTTTACGGAACCCGGAACCCGGAGCCCGTAAACCGTAAACCGAAAACCGAAAACCGAATTGATGCCCAAACCTACCCGCCGCCTGTTCTTCGCCCTCTGGCCCGACGACGAAATTCGCGAAGAAATCGCCACGCGGCGAGAGCGTCTGGGCCGCGTCAGCCGTCAGCAGGTGCCGGACCACAACCTGCACCTGACGCTGGTCTTTATCGGCGATCGTCCCGACGCCGAGCTTGTGGCCATCGAGCGCGCGGCTGATGGATTGAAGGCGGAAGCCTTCGACCTGGTTCTCGATCGCTTCGGCTGGTTCGCGCGCGCCGGGGTCGTCTGGCTTGGTGGAGAGGCTCCGGATCCGATGCTCGCCCTGGCCGGCGAGCTCGGCGCGGCCATGGCGGCGCTGGGGATCGAGCTCGATCCACGCCCGTTCCGGCCGCATGTGACGCTGTTTCGGAAAGTCCGGCGCCGGCCCGAACTGCCTGAACCCCGGCCATTGCACTGGCCGGTGCGGGAATTTGCCCTCGTCGAGTCGATTTCCGGCCGTCCTTATCAGGTTCTGAGAACGTGGCCCTTAGAATCTTCGGCAAGAACGTAGGAACACGACGCGATCGAGTGTAGGAAATGCTTGCGGCTGCCCGGCGATCGCTTGGATCGTGACGGCGCTGTGAGATAATCGCAGCCGATCGCGGCACCCCCGAAACGAATCGAGAAGAGAGGACATCTATCGTGGACGACAATCGCAAACGAGCACTGGCCGCAGCACTGGGCCAGATCGAAAAGCAGTACGGCAAGGGCGCGATCATGCGCATGGGCGACGACGCCGGGCGCAAGGATGTGCCGGTGGTCTCTACCGGGTCGCTGGCGCTGGACGTGGCACTGGGCGTCGGTGGTCTGCCGCGTGGTCGCGTCATCGAGATCTACGGGCCGGAATCGTCGGGCAAGACGACCTTGACCCTGCATGCCGTCGCCGAGGCGCAGAAGCTCGGGGGCACGGCGGCATTCGTCGACGCCGAGCACGCCCTGGATCCGAGTTACGCCGAGGCGCTGGGCGTCAACGTCGACGACCTGCTGGTCTCCCAGCCCGATACCGGCGAGCAGGCGCTGGAGATCACCGACATGCTGGTGCGCTCCGGCGCGGTGGATATCGTCGTCGTCGATTCGGTGGCGGCGCTGACCCCCAAGGCCGAGATCGAGGGCGAGATGGGCGACTCCCACGTCGGCCTGCAGGCGCGGCTGATGAGCCAGGCGCTGCGCAAGCTCTCGGGCAACATCAAGCGCACCAACTGCCTGGTGATCTTCATCAACCAGATCCGCATGAAGATCGGCGTGATGTTCGGCTCGCCCGAGACCACCACCGGCGGCAACGCGCTCAAGTTCTACTCCTCGGTGCGCCTGGATATCCGCCGCATCGGCGCGATCAAGCGCGGTGACGAGGCAGTGGGCAACGAGACCCGCGTAAAAGTGGTCAAGAACAAGATGGCCCCGCCGTTCAGGCAGGCCCTGTTCGAGATTCTCTACGGCGAGGGCATTTCGCGCGAAGGCGAACTGATCGAACTGGGCGTCGAACACGGCCTGGTCAAGAAGTCCGGCGCCTGGTACAGCTATGGCGACGACCGCATCGGCCAGGGCAAGGACAACGTGCGCCAGTTCCTCAAGGAGCATCCCGACATGGCCGCCGATATCGAGCGCCGGGTGCGCGAAAAGCTGCTGCCCAAGTCGACGCCGGGGGCGGCCGAGGCCGAGGCGACCGAGGGCGAAGAAGCCGAGTCGAAAGCCGGTTGATCCGGGGCCGGGCTTGAGCCAAGACAACCCCACCGACCCGGCCGAGCTGCGCGAGGCCGCGCTGCGCCTGCTGGCGCGGCGCGAGCATTCGCGCCTTGAACTGACCCGCAAGCTGACCCGCCGCGGCTGGGCGGCTTCGGATATCGACCCGGTCGTCGATGAACTGGCGGCCGAGAACCTGCAGTCCGACGAGCGCTTCGCCGAGGGCTACGTGCGCCAGCGCGCCGCCAAGGCTTACGGGCCGGTACGCATCCGGGGAGAATTGTCCGAGCGCGGCATCGATGCCAGCCAGGCCGCCCGGGCGATGGAGGCCGAGTCACCCGACTGGCTCGCCATCGCGGCCGATTGGTACGAGCGTCGATATGGTGCCCAAGCGCCGATCGACCTTAAGGAGAAGTCCCGACGTCAGCAGGCCCTGGCACGGCGTGGATTCGCCCACGAGCACATTCGGGAACTGATCGACTGAGCAACCACTCCGACGGTGACTTCAGGCGACCTTGTAGCAGTCCTTGCCCGAGCGCTTGGCGAGCAGCAGGGCCTTGTCGGCCCTCGAAAGCCAGTCGGACGCCGGTTCGTGCGGGTGCAGTTCGGCAATTCCGAAGGAGACGGTCACTGACCGTTCCGGACCGCTGAGTTGTGCGGCCAGCATGCCCTTCAGCTTGTCCAGGGCGGTCCTGGCGCCGTCCAGGGTCGTATTGGGCAGCATGAGCACGAATTCCTCGCCACCGTAGCGATAAAAACGATCGCTGCTGCGGGTGTTCGACTGAACGAGTTCAGTCAGGCGGGCCAGGACGCGGTCGCCGGTTTCGTGGCCGTGCACGTCATTCAGCTCCTTGAAGTTGTCGATATCCATGATCACGACGCAGTGTGGGTCGTCGGCCGGATCGAAGTCCTCGGCCAGTGCGCTGAGGTCCCGATCCAGCGACCGGCGGTTTAGCGCGCCCGTCAGCCCGTCGCGGGCGGCGATTCTCGACAGTTCCCGGTGCTGGTTGTCGACCCGGGTGGAAAAGATCAGGCTGAACAGGCTGACCATCGTCGCGACGGCAATGAAGGTGAAGTATTCAGTCCCGCTCGAGAATGTTGTCGGCCGCAGTGCCACGCTGGCGATGACGACCACGCTGACCGCTATCGCCAAGCGCCGCTCGGCCATGAGGAAGTTTCCGACCAGGGCGCCGAACAGCCACATGGCGCTATTTCCCAGACCGAGCACCATGAACAGCCCGCCCAGTGAAGCGGCAGTCGCGAAGATGTTGGCCGCCAGCTTTGTCCAGCGCGGAATCCAGGCCAATAGCGCCATGCCGCAGAAAATCGCAATGATGACCACGTCGGCCAGCCCGGTCAGCCACTGTCCGATCGAGAAGCGGTACAGGGCAAAGGGACCGATGATGCAGAATGAGCTGACGGCGAAAAGCGTGACGACCGCCAGCCGCAGGTCCGCTCGCATCCGTTCGGACAATCGAGCCCATCCGGACTGCGTCGCGCCGTCTTTCTGGCTGGGAAAATGGTGAGACACGGCTCCCTCGTTTGCGGACTTCATTCGATCAGGCTCATTCTCCCCTTTTCCCGCCTGATTTTCAGGCGAGCTCAGATCGTTGTCTGAATCCTGCAGTCCGACGAGCGCTTTGCCGAGGGCCACATGCGCCATCGCGACGCCAGCAGGCCCTGGCACGGCGTGGCTTCGCCCACGAGTACATTCGGGAACTGTTCGCCCCCGTTTCGCTCGCCGGAATACCGGATACGAGAAACTTCCGGCTCGTTCCTTCGCCCAAGCCCTTAAACTATAGGGGTACATTTCAAAAAACTGCGACGCCCACAGACCCGATGAAAACCACCGCTGAAATCCGCCAAGCCTTTCTCGACTTCTTCGCCGAGCGCGATCACCGCATCGTGCCGTCCAGCCCGCTGGTTCCGGCCAACGACCCGACCCTGCTGTTCACCAACGCCGGCATGGTGCAGTTCAAGGATGTGTTTCTCGGCTCGGAGAAACGCGCCTATTCGCGCGCGACCACCTCGCAGCGCTGCGTGCGCGCCGGCGGCAAGCACAACGACCTGGAAAACGTCGGCTATACGGCGCGGCACCACACCTTCTTCGAGATGCTGGGCAATTTCAGTTTCGGCGACTACTTCAAGCGCGAGGCGATTGAATTCGCGTGGGAATTCCTGACCCAGACCTGCGGCTTTGCGCCCGAGAAGCTGTGGGTGACGGTCTACGAGGAGGACGATGAGGCGGCCGATATCTGGTTGAAGGAAATCGGCGTCGACCCCGAGCGGTTCTCGCGCATCGGCGCGGAGGACAATTTCTGGGCCATGGGCGACACCGGGCCCTGCGGGCCGTGCTCGGAGATCTTCTACGACCACGGACCCGAAGTGCCCGGCGGCCCGCCCGGTACACCCGAGGAAGACGGCGACCGCTACATCGAGGTCTGGAACCTGGTGTTCATGCAGTACGACCGCGCTTCCGACGGCACGCTCAGCCCGCTGCCGGCGCCCTCGGTGGATACCGGCATGGGCCTGGAGCGCCTGGCGGCCATCCTGCAGGGCGTGCATTCCAACTACGAAATCGACCTGTTCGAGCACCTGATCGACGAAGCGGCCAAGCTGACGGGCGCGCAGGATCGTGGCGCGGCCTCGCTGAAGGTCATCGCCGACCATATCCGCGCCTGCGCCTTCCTGGTGGTCGACGGCGTGCTGCCCTCGAACGAAGGCCGCGGCTACGTGCTGCGCCGCATCATCCGCCGGGCCATCCGCCACGGCTACAAGCTCGGCTGCGAGGACCTGTTCTTCAGCCGCATGGTCGCGCCGCTGGCCGAGGTGATGGGCGAGGCCTACCCGGAGCTGGTGCACAAGCAGGAATTCGTCACCGACGTACTCGAGCGCGAGGAAACGCGCTTCGGCGAGACGCTCGAGCAGGGCATGGCGCTGCTCGAGGGCGCGATCGCCGATCTCGACGGTGGCGAGATTCCGGGTGATGTGGCCTTCAAGCTCTACGACACCTTCGGATTTCCTGTCGACCTCACACGCGACATCGCACGCGAGCGCGGGCTGACGGTCGACGAGGAAGGTTTCGAGTACGCAATGGGCCAGCAGCGCGAGCGCGCACGCGCGGCCGGTAAGTTTGCCGGCGGCGACGGCATGCCGGCCGACCTGATCGCGGCGCTGCCGGCTACGCTCTTTCTCGGCTACGAGCAGCACAGCGTGGAGGACGCCGAGGTGCTGGCGATCCTGGTCGACGGCAAGTCGGTTGACGCCATCGATGCCGGCGGCGAGGCCGTGCTGGTGCTCGATCGCACGCCGTTCTACGCCGAGTCCGGCGGCCAGGTCGGCGACACCGGCACCCTGGGCAAGGAGGGCAAGCGCTTCGAAGTGACCGACACGCGCAAGTTTGCCGGCGCTTTCCACGGGCACGTCGGCCGCCTGGCGGAAGGTTCGCTCAGGGTCGGCGACCGCCTCTCCGGGCAGATCGACTCGCAGCGCCGCGCCGATATCGTCCGCCACCACTCGGCCACGCACCTGCTGCACTCGGCCCTGCGCGCGGTCCTGGGCGAGCACGTCCAGCAGAAGGGCTCGCTGGTCGCGCCCGACCGCCTGCGCTTCGATTTTTCGCACCATGCGCCGGTCAGCGACGACGAACTGGCCGAGATCGAGCGGATGGTCAACGAGCAGATCCAGGCCAATGTCGCCGCCGAAGTGAAGGAGATGCCCTTCGACGAGGCGATCGAGGCCGGCGCGCTGGCCTTCTTCGACGAAAAGTACGGCGACGACGTGCGCGTGCTGCGCTTCGGCGATTTTTCGATGGAGCTCTGCGGCGGCACGCACGTGAATCGAATGGGCGATATCGGCCTGTTCAAGATCGTTTCCGAGACCGGCATTTCATCCGGCGTGCGCCGGATCGAGGCGGTCGCCGGCCGCGTGGCGGTCGACTGGCTGCAGCGGCTCGACCACTCGGTGCGCGAGGCCTCCGGCGCGCTCAAGACCAGCCCGGACCAGCTGTCCGAGCGCGTCGGCCAACTCCTGGGCCGCTCGCGCGAACTTGAGAAGGAACTCGAGCGCCTGAAGGGCAAGCTGGCCTCGGCGGCCGGCTCCGACCTGGCCTCGCAGGCCGTCGAAGTCGCGGGTGTGAAGCTGATCGCCGCCAAGCTGGAGGGTGCCGACCCCAACAGCCTGCGTGACACCGTCGACCAGCTCAAGAACAAGATCGGCTCGGGCGTGATCGTGCTCGGCACGGCCGCCGGCGACGGCGTGCGCCTGGTCGCCGGTGTCACCAAGGACCTGACCGGCAAGGTCAAGGCCGGCGACCTGGTCAACCACGTCGCCAGCCAGGTCGGCGGCAAGGGTGGTGGGCGACCCGACTTTGCACAGGCCGGGGGGAGTGATGCCTCGGCGCTGCCGGCTGCCCTGGACTCGGTGGCGGACTGGCTGCGGGAGCGGTTGTAAATCGGTCCAATGTCCAATTCTCAAGCATCAATTTTCAAACAAGGACCAATGCTCAGTTTTCCAATGACCAAACGGTCTGACACGCCTGCCATCGGCGCGGATCGTCCCCGTTTTTGTCATTGGAGCTTCGATCATTGAAAATTGTTTGAAAATTGGAATTTGGTAATTGGGATTTTCCCCAGCAGGGCTATAACCGGCACTGCGGCGTCCGGGTCTGTCATGTATAATTCGCCCGCTGAATAAGGAGAGGTGGCAGAGTGGTTGAATGCGCCGGTCTCGAAAACCGGTAACGGGTTTTCCCCGTTCGAGGGTTCGAACCGAGCGTCAGCGAGCTCACGAGCCGGCCGACAGGCTGGCGAGCCCGGAGGGCAAGCGACCGAAGGTCGCGCAGTAATCCCTCCCTCTCGCGGTCCGCAGGACCGCCCCGGGCACAAAGTTTCGAAGTGGCTGCGCGATTTCGCGGGCCGGACAAAACGGAGAGGTGGCAGAGTGGTTGAATGCGCCGGTCTCGAAAACCGGTAACGGGTTTTCCCCGTTCGAGGGTTCGAATCCCTCCCTCTCCGCCACTAATTGCAGCCGATAATCACAGCCGAATTCCACACCCGCAAGACGCCGCCAACGGGTCCGAATCGAAGGGAGGCGGGCTTTTCGGGCCTCGATCACCAAATGTCGGACCGATCACCATGCAACTGACCAAGTGCGCCGTCGTCGGAGTGGGCTATCTGGGCCGTTTTCATGCCCAGAAATACGCCGCCATCGACTCGGCCGAGCTTGTTGCCGTGGTCGACATCGACGAGCAGGCTGCCCGACGTTCGGCCGAGGATTGCGGCTGCCGTGCCCTGACGGATTACCGGGATGTCATCGGCGAGGTCGAAGCCGTCTCGATCGCCGTGCCGACGGTGCGCCACTATGACATTGCGCGTGATTTTCTCGATGCCGGCGTGCACGTGCTGCTCGAAAAGCCGATTGCCAGCACGCTCGACGAGGCGCGTGCCCTGACGCGCCTGGCGCGCGAGCGCGGCGTGGTCTTCCAGATCGGCCACCTGGAGCGCTTCAACGCCGCGTTCATGGATCTGGGCGGTTTCAAACTCAACCCGCTGTTCATCGAGTCGCACCGCGTCGCGCCTTTCAAGCCGCGCGGGACGGACGTCAACGTCGTGCTCGACCTGATGATTCACGATATCGACCTGATCCTCGGGATGGTCAACAGCCCGGTGCGCTCACTGGCGGCCAACGGCACGCCGGTGCTGTCGGACGAACTCGACATCGTCAATGCGCGCCTGGAATTCGACAACGGCTGCGTGGCCAACGTCACCTCCAGCCGGGTGAGCGTCAAGTCCGAGCGGCGCATGCGCATCTTCCAGCCCGAGGCCTATATCTCCATCGATTTCCAGAACTGTGGCCTCGCGGTGCACCGCATCGGCGACCGCGAGATGTTTCCGGGTGTGCCCGAAATCCTGCGCGAGGAGTCCTCGTTCGAGCAAAACGATGCGCTCCGACGCGAGATCGAGGCCTTCGTCGCCTCGGTACGCGATGGGGCACCGGTGGTCGTGACCGGAGAAGATGGCCTGCTGGCGCTGGAGACGGCCATGCATATCAGCGCACTGGTCGAGTCGGCGCCGAAGCCCGGACACGTTCGCTCGGCATGAAGCCGGTTCCGATGGTCGACCTGCGCGCTCAACACGAGCGTCTTCAACCCGGGCTGGGTGAGGCCATGGCCACCGTAATGGCCGATACCCGTTACATTCTCGGCCCCAACGTCCAGGCCCTCGAGTCCGAACTGGCCGACTACCTGGGCGTGGCCGATGCCGTCAGCTGTGCTTCCGGAACCGACGCCTTGCACCTGGCTTTGCGCGCGGCCGGTATCGGTCCGGGCGACGAGGTGATCACGACCCCGTTCACTTTCATCGCCACGGCTGAGGCCATCTGCTACTGCGGTGCCGAGCCGGTGTTCGTCGATATCGACCCGCGCAGTTTCAATATCGATCCCGAGCGCGTCGCCGCGGCCGTGACCGAACGAACCCGGGCGATCCTGCCGGTTCATCTGTTCGGCCAGCCCGCGGACATTCCGGCTCTGCAGGCGATCGCCGACGCCCACGACCTGATCCTGATCGAGGACTGCGCCCAGAGCTTCGGTGCGACCATCGGTGGGCGCCAGACCGGTTCGCTCGGCCTGGCCGGGGCCTTCAGCTTTTTCCCCAGCAAGAATCTGGGTGCCTGCGGCGACGGGGGGCTGGTCACGACCCGCGACGAGGCCCTGGCCGACGAACTGCGCATGCTGCGCAATCATGGCCGGCGGGTCGATGGCTACCAGCACGAGAAGGTCGGCTACAACAGCCGCCTGGATGAACTCCAGGCCGCCATCCTCCGGGTCAAGCTGGGCCACGTCGACGACTTCAACCGCCAGCGCCGGCGCGTGGCGGCAAGCTATCGCGAGCGCCTGGCCGGTTCGGCGCTGGAGCTGCCCCTCGAGGACGGCCACGGCCGACACGTCTACCACCAGTTCACGACCCTGGTCCCGGAAGGCCGCCGCGAGGCCCTCCAGGCCGCGCTCAAGCAGGCCGACATCGCCAGCGCCGTCTACTACCCGACACCCTTGCACCGCCAGCCGGCGTTCTCCCACTACAACCGCGCCGGCTCCCTCGCCAACAGCGAGGCGGTTGCCAAGCGCTGCCTGTCCCTGCCGATCTACCCCGAGATGACCGAGGAACAGATTGATCGCGTAACGAATTGCCTGTTAGCTGCTCTGTAATCCGGAACCCGGACCCCGGAACCCGGAACCCGTAACCCGTAAACCGTAAACCGTAAACCGTAAACCGTAAACCGTAAACCGTTATTCTCCCTGAAACCTGAAACCTAGAAACCCCCATGACCCCCAACGACTTCGTCCATCACCTCGGCCAGACCCGCGCCTCCGCCATCCTCCGCACCGACGACGCCGACGCGGCGCAGAAGGCCATGGAAGCGGCCATTCGCGGCGGGTTCGAAATCTGCGAGTTCACGCTCACGGTTCCCCGCGTGTATGAACTGATCGCCGATTTCTCCAAGCGCTACCCGGACGTCGTGTTCGGCGCGGGTACCGTTCTGACGGTCGCCGAAGCCGAGAAATCCGTCGAGGCGGGCGCGAAGTTCCTGGTTTCGCCGGTGACCGACGAGGCGGTGATCGAGGCGGCCGGTCGACTGGGCGTGGCCGCCATGCCGGGCACGCACACGCCGACCGAGATGCTGCGCGCGCATCGCGCCGGCGCGGGCCTGCAGAAGCTGTTTCCCGCGCCCGGAATCGGGCCGGACTTCGTCAAGGCCTGCCTGGGTCCGATGCCGTTTCTCAATATCGTGCCGACCCACGGCGTGACCGAGGCCAACGCCGCCGACTGGCTTTCGGCCGGGGCGCACGCGATCGGCTTCGTGGCGCCGCTGTTCGATCCGCAGCTTGTCGCCGCCGGCGACTTCGAAGGCATCGAAGCGCGGGCGCGGCGACTCCTAGCCGCGCTCGATCACTGATCCTGAGGTCCCTAGCAGCTTAGCGCAGGCGTTCGAGCGCCTCGACAAGGGGTTCGACCGGCCGCGCCAGTCCCTCGCTGCGCTCGGCGATCCGGCCCCGTGCATCGAGCAGGGTGACCACGTTGCTGTGGTCGAAAGTGCCGTCGCCGTTGTCGCGGTAGCGAATGCCCAGCATGGCCGCCAGGGTGCGGATGTCGGCCGCGTTACCTTGTAGGAAGTACCAGCGCTCGGGGTCGACGTCGTAATCGGCGGCATAGTCGGCCAGGCGCTCGGGGGTATCGCGGGCCGGGTCGAAGCTGACGACGACGACCTGCAGATCCTTCCGGATCGATTCGGGCAGGGCGCGCTCGACGCGGCGCGCGTCGTTGACCAGCACCGGGCAGGCGGTGGTGCAGGAACCGTAGATCATGGTGATGACCGTCGGCTTGCCGGCCAGTTGATCGAGCCGGAACGAGCGGCCATCCTGTGCCAGCCAGT
This sequence comes from Wenzhouxiangella indolica, assembly GCF_042310355.1. Classification (NCBI taxonomy): domain Bacteria; kingdom Pseudomonadati; phylum Pseudomonadota; class Gammaproteobacteria; order Chromatiales; family Wenzhouxiangellaceae; genus Wenzhouxiangella; species Wenzhouxiangella indolica. The sequence continues at coordinate 330,837 of NZ_JBHJMR010000001.1, forward strand.
CGGCATCGAGGTGGAACATGGAATGGTCTTGCGTGACCGCTTCGGCGCTCATCGGCGTGTGATTCGCGTGAGCGTCATGCCCGGCGTGCGGGTTGTTGGCGAAGGCCGAAAGGGCCATCAGCGAGCTGATCGTCAGGGTGATCATTGCGGTTTTCATGGTCTTACTCCGGGTCGTAGGCACAGCGGAATCCCAGTGTGCTGGTCGTGGTGTCGGGCTGGTAGTTGCTGCGCGACTGGAAGCGCAGGAAGGTGGCGTAGTGGGCCTCGTCGAATTCCGGTAAAAAGCGCGCGGTGTCGCCGCAGGAGCCGGTGAGCAGGTCAATATCGTCGCCGCGGCCGAGCACCAACTGGAAGTCCTCCACCCATTCGAGCACCAGGCCGTGCAGGTCGTGGATGCCCAGTCCCCCGGCCGGGCCGTCGGCGACGGCACGAAGGTTTCCGGCGGACGGGTTGCCATACCAGCCGAACAGCTCGTGCGCGTAGTCGTCGTCGCTGATGCCCAGCGCGCGGCGCTGGCGCTCGGAGGCGTACTCCCATTCGATCATGCTCGGCAGGCGCCCGCCCAGTTCGCGGCAGTAGGCGCGCGCGGCGTACCAGGAAACCCGCGTGACGGGACGGTCGGCAGCGGCATTGCCGCCGCCGAGTGTGTCGGGCCCGGGCCAGTGCGCCAGGTAGCGGCGATCCCGGAAGATCCCGGGCGCGCGGTCGCGGCGCCACTCGGGATGGGCCTGGACAAAGTCGAGAAACTCCGCGTTGGTGACCTGGCGGCTATCGAGCAGAAAGTCATCGACAGGGCCGCTGTCGCCGTTGTCCTCGCGCACGATGGGCAGCTGCCAATCGCCGCCGTCGATGAGCACGATGCCGGCATCTTCGGGGAGGGCTGCATGGGGCAGGGCCAGCAGAAGAATGATCAGCAGTGTGCGCATGACGGCGGCTCCTTGGGGTTTGGGATGTGGGGTGCGACTACTGTCGGCGCGGTCCGGCCACCAGGGTGCCCGCGGCGCCGCGTTCGGCGTCGGCGAACTCGTGGTCGACCAGCTTGTAGCTGCCTTCCTCGGGCACGATGAAGTCCATCACGGCACCGTTGCTGGCGCCTAGCAGGACGGTCTGCATGCCGTGCCAGTCGTTCTCGACGTTGCCCTCGTACCAGACGCGGTCGAAGATGGCGCCGATGACGTGGAAGCTGGATGTGCCGCTCGGGCCGGCGTTGAGCACGTACAGGCGAACCCGCTCACCGGCATTGGCGCGCAGCGGCGCATCGTGCAGGGCGTTGACGTGGCCGTTGAAGGTGACCTGGCTGGGGTCGCGGGCCATCGCGGCGGCGTGGTCGTAGCGGTAGCCGCCGTTGTAGTCGTCCTCGGTCAGGTAGAACTCGGACTGGACCAGAACGTACTCGCGGTCCACCTGGGCGTCGGTCGGGAAGCCGTTCTTCGGCGAGACCACGACGGCGCCGTACTGGCCCTGGGCGGTGTGCATCAGCACGCTGGGCGTGCCGCAGTGGTACATGTACACGCCGGGGTAGTTCGCGACCCATTCGAATTCGATCGTGGCGCCGGGAGGAATGGTCTGCCACTTGTCGTTGGCCGCCACGGTACCGCTGTGGAAATCCATCGAGTGCGGCATGGGGCTGGTCGCCGGCTGGTGGTTCTGGGTCGGGTTGGCCTGCAGCTGGGCGAAGAAGGGACTGCCGCCGGCGACCGGTTCGGTGATGACTACCGGTTCGTCGGAGCGGTTCTTCATGGTGAACACGACCCGGTCGCCCTCGCGCACGTGCAGGGTCGGTCCGGGCACGCTGCCGCCGAAGGTCCAGGCGTTGAAGGACTTGCCCGGCGCGACCTCGATCTGCTGGGCGATGACGTCCATGCGCACATCGTGGCTGCGGTTGCCCTCGTAGTCGAGTTCGGCCAGGTGGGGCACGGCCGTGAGGTAATCGCCCACGACCGGCGGGCCGCTGTAGTCTTCGGTGTAGACGCGGGCTTCGGGCAGGCCAAAGATCTTGCCGTCGACGATGAATTCACCGTCGTGGACGAGGCGGTCGTCGGCGCTCAGGCCGCCGGAGATCAGGCCGAAGGCGAGGGCGGTTGCGATGGTCGGGGACTTGAACAGTTTCATTTTTGCAGCTCCTTTGCGAGCACGATTTCGATGTCCGAAATGCCATAACATGCATTTCGCATGCATCTTAATCGATGCGGCCTGGAGCGACTTGACCTGGGTCAATCAGGGCGGGTTTTCGGCGCGGATTTCGACGATCGGGTGGGATCAGGCGCCGGGCAGTACGTCGTCTCCGTCCCGACACAAGGGCAGGTCGGGCCGACGTTCGCGCTCGGGTAGCTGGCGACGGACGCCGTGCAGCGCCGTGCGCAGGCCTTCCTCGAGCACGGGGTGGTAGAAGGGCAGTTGGAGGGCCTCGACGACATTGACGCGACGCTGGATCAGCCAGGCCAGTTCGTGCGCCAGGTGTTCGGCGCCGGCGCAGGCCATTTCCGTTCCGATCAGCCGGCCCGAGGCGTCGGCATGAACCTTCATCAGGCCGGTGTCGTAGCCCTTGATGATGGATCGGCCCTGTCTGCCGAAGTCGCATTCGCCGGTGAGCGCATCGTCGGGAAGCTCCCGGCCGCGCAGCCCCGCCCAGGCGACCTGGGGCTCGGTGAAGACGATGCCCATGGGCGCTCGCCGGGCCATGCATTCGGCATCCGGGTGCATGGCGTGCCAGGCCGCCAGGCGGCCTTCGTCGGCGGCCTCGTGCATGATCGGGCGGATGCCGTTGATGTCGCCGGCGAACCAGACCGGGGCATCACCGGCGCGCAGGCTGTCGGGATCGAGTTGCGGCATTCCCTTGTCGTCCATGGGCACGCCCAGCGCTTCGAGCCCCAGTGCATCCAGCGGGGCGCGGCGGCCGATGGCGGCGATGACCAGGTCGACTTCAAAGCGTTCCTCGCCGAAGCGCACGGTCGCGCCGTCGTTCGCGGGTTCGGGCAGGGCGTCGTCGCCGAGGTGTAACGCCAGCTGCTGGCCCAGCGTTTCGTCCATGATGCAGTTGATATCGGAGTCCGCGATGCCGGCCAGAACCTTCTCGCGGCCGAACAGGTGAACATCTGCCCCGAGCATCGCCAGGCCCTGGCCGATCTCGCAGCCGATGGCGCCGGCACCGATCACGGCCACGCGTGCCGGAAGATCGGGCATCTCGAACAGATCGTCGCTGGTCAGCAGGCGCTCGGCCAGTTCCCGCCAGGGGCCGGGTACGAACGGCTTTGTGCCCGCGGCCACGACGAACGCGTCGGCGCTGTAGCGCGTACCGTCGACCTCGACACAGTCGGGCCCGACAAAGCGCGCGGCGCCTCGGACAAAGCCATCGCCCATCTTCTCCACCGCGCGGACCGGGCCGGCGGTGAATCGATCCCGCAGATCGCGCACGTGCTTCATCACCGCCGCGCCGTCCAGCTCGCCGGCCGTGCCGCTCATCAGCCCCTTCCGGTGCAGGCCGCAGGCGGCCTGATGGTCCTTCGCGACCTGCAGCAGGGCCTTTGACGGCATGCAGCCGACGCGCGCACAGGTCGTGCCCAGCGGGCCGGGGTCGATCATCAGGATGTCGTCGGTCAGGTCGCGTGCCTGCTTCCAGGCGCTGAGGCCAGCGGTGCCGGCCCCGAGAATGATCAGTCGATGGTGTGGCATGAGGCGCTCCGGTCTGGCTTCAAGGCCTCCAGAGTACTTTATTGGCTCGGCGGCAATGTAGATTGACGTCGGGTTGAGGGTCTAGCGATGCCAGGTCAGGCTGATCATGGCCCAGCGACCCGCTTCGGCCAACAAGGGCAAGGTGGGGTCGTCCGGGGCGCGGCCGATCACCCGGCCCGTTTGCCAGTATTGCCGGTCGGCCAGGTTGAACAGGCCGAGGCTGACTTCCAGGTCGTTGCGCGGAAACCATCGGGTCAGCCAGTCCACCGTGGCATAGCCCGGCGGTGAAAACAGCACCTCGCCTTCCTCGTCGACCAGCCGGCGCTGACCGCGCCGGGCCGTTGCGATCAGCCGGGTGTCCAGGCTGGCGTCGGGCGAGCGCCAGGACAGTTCGGCAATCAGGCCCGGCGGCGAGATGCCGGGCAGGGCGCGGCCGCTGTTGCGGTCTTCCCCGCGCGACCATTCGCCGGCCAGTTCGGTGCTGAAGCCGCCACCGAGGTCTTGTCTCAGGCGCAGTTCGCCGCCCTCGATGCGGACGCGGTCGCGGTTGATCGACTGGAACAGCAGGAAGCCGCTGGCCGGGTCGAAGCCCAGCGGTGCGCGGGTCTGGATGAAGTTCTTGTAGTCGTTGCGATACAGCGCCAGCTCGGCCAGCGTATCGTTGCCGCGCCAGCGCAGCCCCGCCTCGACGGTACGCCCCTTCTCGGGCTCGAGGTCGGGATTGGCAATGGCGCGCACGTTGAACTGCGGATACTCCAGGCCGATGTTGACGTCTTCGAAGGGCGGGGCGCGCAGGCCGCGGGCGTACTGGGCAAAGAACTCCATGGAATCGCCCAGCGGCCAGACCAGGCCCAGCCTGGGCAGCCAGCTGCTGGTGCTCAGCTCGGTCGTTTCCGCGTTCGGGAAGGACGACTCGAACAGCGGATCGTCGAGCAGCGACAGGTCGTAGTACTCGTAGCGAATGCCCGGGCTGAGGGTCGGGCCGCCCGACCACAGCCGGATCTCGTCGTGCAGGTAGACGCCGAGCTCGCTCACGCGGCTGCGCGGGAAATCCCGCAGCGGAAAGGACTCGCCGATGATGTTGCTGGTCGTCTCTCCCGTCTCGAGATTGTTTTGCAGGCCGTCGCGCTTGTTGATCACTTCCGAGCGGCTGTACTCGAAACCGTAGCCCAGCCGGTGCGACAGGCCCAGGGCGTTGAAATCGGTTTCCAGGTCGGTGCCCAGGCCGGTGGTTTCCTGGCGGAACTCGAAGCGACGGAACACGGACACCGGCGTCGCTGCGTTGGGGCGACGATCGTCGGTTTCCTGCAGGGTATCGCTGACCTGGTGCCAGGCCCGCCACTGGCCTCGACTGACCGGGTCGATGGCCGTCAGTTCCTGGTCGAGCAGCGCGCGCCACTGGTGCCGGCGGTCGTCGCCGAGCAGGGATTCGGTATTCACCAGCCGGCCGGCGCCAAGCATGGCGCGGATGTCGGCGTCGCGGGTCTCGCGCATGCCGTCGAGGGTCAGGCGGATGCGACCCGCGTCGGTATCCAGGCCGCTACGGACCAGGACCGCGTTGTGTTCGCGCTCGAGTCGGTCGACCGGCGTGCCCTCGGGGCGATCGGCCACGTCGGTTTCCGAGCCGACCTGGGCGGCGCCGGCGATCAGCAGGTCGAAGTCGCCCTGGCGCATCGCCGTGGCCGCCGTCAGTCGTGCCCGGTTGCTGTCGCTGGCCCCGCGCAGTCCGATGCGGGTGCCGCGGCGGCCGTCGGTAATGATGTCGTCGGCGTCGATGGTGGTGACCGCCACCACGCCGCCGAGCGCCTTCGAGCCGTAAAGCGTCGACGCCGGTCCGCGCAGGATCTCCACGCGCCGGGCCAGGCCGAGTTCGAGCAGTCCCCGGCCGGAGTCGGCGAAACTGCCGATATCGAACTGGTCGGCCACCGGAACGTTGTCGATGACTATGGCCGTGCGGTTGCCGCCGATGCCCCTGATGCGGAACCCGTTGAAGCCGAAGCGCGTGCCGCCGCCGTCGATCTCCACCCCGGGTTCGTAGCGCACCAGGTCGGCGGCGTCGAACACCATGTCGCGCGAGAGCCTTTCCTGGCCGATGACGGTGACCGTGCCGGCCACTTCGGAGAGCTGGCGCGGCTGGCGGTGAGCGACGACGGTGATCGGGTCCAGCTCGCGGGACTCCTCCTTCCCATCGTCATCGTTCGCCGGATCATTCTGAGCGAGGACGGGTGCGGTAGCTGCAAGAAGAAGCGCGGTAAGATTTAGGCTTTTGAAATGCATTGATCATTCTCGATCGCAAAGCGCCCCGGAGTTCCGGGGCGCTGGTTGCAGGGTCGGTAACTTCGCGCGTCCGGGATCAGTAAATTTCCTTGCGCGTGTTGTAGTTGTTGAACTTGCCGGTCGGCGTGACGATCTTGTCGCCCTTGATCACGTGCTTGAGCTCACGCGTCTTGTCGTCGACGATCACGATGGCGGATTCTTCCTCCATGCCTGACCAGACCGAGAACCAGACTTCGTCACCGCCCTTGTTGTACTCGGGCTGGACGATGCGCTTCGGCCCGGGCCCAAGATCGGCCCATTCGGCGATCGGCAACACTTCGTAGCCGGCATAAAGATCGTTGATGTCGAAAACCGCAACGGTCTGGGCCTTCTCCTCGTCCGGGTGCAGCGGCGTGTCGACCCACAGGTTGGTCGATTCCGGGTGCGTCTTGACGAACAGCGAGCCGCCGCCCTGGCCCTGGAGCACCTGTACGGCCTTGAAGGCGTGTTCCGGGTGGTTTTCCGGATCCGTGCCGATCAGCGTGATATCGGCGTTGCCCAGGGCGCTGGTCACCCAGACCGGGCCGAACTCGGGGTGGACGAAGTTGGCGCCGCGACCCGGGTGCGGGATGCGCTCGACGTCGACCAGGGCCTCGAGCTCGCGATCGAGCGCGTCGACCACCGCGATCTTGTCGGACTCGTTGGCCGCGGTCAGGAAGTAGCGTCCGCTGGCGTCCCAGCCGCCGTCGTGCAGGAAGGGTGCCGCGCCGATCGTGGTGACCTGCAGGCTGTCGATGTTCTCGTAGTTGACCAGCAGGATCTGGCCGGTTTCCTTGACGTTGACGATGAACTCCGGGTGCTGGTGCGAGCCGACGATGGCGGCCACGCGCGGCTCCGGGTGGTATTCCTGCGTATCGACCGTCATGCCGCGGGTGGAGACGATCTTCTTCGGCTCGAGCGTCTGGCCGTCCATCAGCACGTAGTGCGGCGGCCAGTACGCGCCGGCGATGGCGATCTTGTCCTCGTAGCCCTCGTAGCGCGAGTTCTCGACCGAGCGGGCTTCCATGCCGATCTTGATCTCGGCGACCACCTGCGGCGGATCCATGTAGAGGTCGATCAGGTCGACCTTGGCGTCGCGGCCGATGGTGGTGAAGTAGCGGCCCGAGCTCGAGGCACGCGAGATGTGCACGGCGTAACCGGTCGGCACGTAGTTGACGACTTCCTTGCTGTCGCCGTCGATGATGGCGACCTCACCGGCATCGCGCAGCGTCACGGCAAAAAAGTTGTCGACGTCGTAGTCGTGCTGAGGTGATTCCGGGCGGTCTTCCGGTGCGACGTGGACGGTCCAGCTGTCGGTCATCTCCGGCATGCCCCATTCCGGCGGCTGCGGCGGGTCGTGTTGCAGGAAGCGCGCGAGCATGTCGATTTCCTCGTCGCTGAGCTCGCCCGAGGTGCCCCAGTTGGGCATGCCCGCCGGCGAGCCGAAGTTGATCAGTGCCTTGAGGTAGTCGGAGCCCTTTTCCTGCGTGATGTCGGTGGTCAGCGGCTTGCCGGTCGCGCCCTTGCGCAGCACGCCGTGGCAGCCCGCGCAGCGTTCGAAGTAGATCTCCTGCGAGCGTTCGAACTCGGCCTCGGTCATGTCCGGCGCGCCGGGCGTGCGTACCTGTTTGCCGCCCTCGACGGGCGAGGGCGCGCCGCGGTAGGCCATTTCACCTTCGGAAGCGCCGGAGTGGCGCTCGCCCTCGGCCCGATCGGTCAGGCCCAGCTCGACGCGCTTGTCGGCAACCTGCTCGGTGCTGATGCTGGCGTCGTCGTTGCCCCAGGTTTTCATGACGTAGGTGACGATGTCGGCCACTTCCTGGTCGGAGAGGTAGCTCATCGGCGGCATGACGCCGTCGTAGGTCACGCCGTCGACGTCGATTTCGCCCGAACGCCCGGCCAGTACGTTCTCGATGACCATCCCGGCGTTGCCGTCGAGATTCGGATTGTCCGCCAACGGAGGAAAGGCCCCGGGCAGCCCACTGCCGTCAGCCTGGTGGCAGGCCTGGCAGTGCGTCTTGTATCCCTTCTCGCCGGCTTCCATGTCGCCCGCCGAAGCCTTGGCGACCTCCGCGGCGTGCACCTCGGCATCGTTCTGCGAGGATTGCGAGGTTTCGGCCCCGCATGCGGTGGTGACCGCCAGGGAAAGGCCGATGGCCCCGAGCCAGTAAATGGTGTAGTGCGGTGTGCTCATGATGTCTGCCCTCCAGTTGGGTGAGACGGCTTTTGCCTGATGCCCATATTAGATGCATATCCAATCCACCTTTTGAGCCAGATCAAATCCGTCGTCTCCGGTTGCCCGGTGAAAAGTCTCACCGAAACCTCCTCTACAGAGTTCATACTGCCACAAAGAAGCACTTAGAATGCTTCAAGATGTCTGGAATCCAGCGACGGGCTTGACAGAGCCCGCCCCTTTCCCGATAATGCCCCGCTTCACAACGCGCCTGTAGCTCAGCTGGATAGAGTACCTGGCTACGAACCAGGCGGTCGGAGGTTCGAATCCTTCCAGGCGCGCCAAGAATTAGAGAAAGCCTCGTCCCCGGACGGGGCTTTTTCGTATCTAAAGCCTCGATTCGAACCTCCGACCAATAAACAATCGGTTCGAACCGAGCGCCTTAAGGCGCGAGCTCGCTGACGCGGAGCGTCAGCCATCCTTCCAGGCGCCCTTGCGGAGTCAATCTGTAGTAACGTTTCCGGATACACCAATCGCCCCCGCCCGCCATGCCCCGCCTGCCCAGAGTTTCCCTGACCATTGCGCTACTTCTCGCGGCCTTCTCCGCGTCCGCCGCGAAGTTCCAGGAGCTCGATAGCCCTGCGGCCGCCGGCAGCCTGGCGCCTTCGATCGCGACCCTGGCCGACGGGCGGCTTGTCCTGACCTGGCTCGAGCCCTTCGAGGGAGGTCATGCCTTGAAGTTTTCCCTGCTGGACGATGGCGGCTTTGGGCCTGCGAAGACCATCGCCCGGGGCGAGGACTGGTTCGCGAACTGGGCGGATACGCCCGGGCTGTTCGTCCTGCCCGGCGGGGACTGGGTGGCTCACTGGCTGGTCAAGTCCGGCCCGTCGATCTATGCCTACGACGTGACCCTGGCGCGATCAACGGACCACGGCGCGAGCTGGAGCGACCCGATCGCTCCGCACCGCGACGGCACGCCCACCGAGCACGGCTTTGTCAGCTATTTCGCCGCTTCGGATCATGCCGTCGGCGTGGTCTGGCTCGATGGGCGCAGGATGCACACCGAGCCGGAAGGCGAGGGCGCCATGACCCTGCGAACGGCCGTGCTGGAGCGTGACCAGAGCGTCTCCGAGCGCGAATTGCTCGACGAGCGAGTCTGCGACTGCTGTCAGACTGCATCGGCTCGAACGGCGAACGGCCCCATCGTGGTTTATCGCGGCCGCAGCCGCGACGAGATTCGCGATCACTTCGTCGTGCGGCGAACCGCCGACGGCTGGAGCGAGCCCGCGCTCGTTCACGAGGACAACTGGCGCATCGGCGGCTGTCCGGTCAACGGCCCCGCGATCATCGCCGACGGCGAGCGCGTGGCGGTGGCCTGGTTCACCATGGCCGATGGCGCGCCGCGGGTTCAGCTCGCGATCTCGCGCGACAGCGGAAAGTCGTTCGAGCGGATCGACACGCTGGGTGAGGGCACCGCCCTGGGGCGCGTCGACCTGGCCCTGTCGGAGCGCGGCTTCGTGCTGTCCTGGGTCGATCGCGCCGGCCCGGCGGGTGTAGTGGAACTGGTCGATTACGGCTGGCAGGGTCGGCGGCTGGGCGCGGCGGCGATCGAGGGGCTGGATGCCGGTCGTGCGAGCGGCTTTCCGCGGCTCGGGGTTCTGCACGGCTGCCGTCCGGTGATCGCCTGGACGGGGCGCGACAACGATGTGCAGCGCGTGCGCGTGGCGCGCATCGATGCGGACCGGGGCTGTGAAAGCGATTTCGGCAGTTGACCGGTTGGGCGGGAGTCCGTAATATTGATCGGCTTGGAATATCGGGGTGTAGCGCAGCCTGGTAGCGCAACTGCTTTGGGAGCAGTAGGTCACAGGTTCGAATCCTGTCACCCCGACCAAGTCGCATCGTGGGAACGGTCCGGCAGGCGACTTCAGCGCCCGTAGCTCAACCGGATAGAGCATCGGCCTTCTAAGCCGAGGGTTGCAGGTTCGAGTCCTGCCGGGCGCGCCAACCCGTCGCTTTACGGGTTATAATGGCGGTTTCGCGACCGCGAGTCGCCATAAAATTTGTTCAATGGTGGGCGTAGCTCAGTTGGTAGAGCACTGGATTGTGGCTCCAGAGGTCGCGGGTTCAAACCCCGTCGCTCACCCCATCAGAGGGCCGTTAGCTCAATTGGTAGAGCAGCTGACTCTTAATCAGTAGGTTCGGGGTTCGAGTCCCTGACGGCCCACCATTTCTGTGGCCGGCCGGGTTCACCGGCCGGCTCCATTCAATACTGACCGACACTTCATAAAGACACGAATATGCAGGTATCCGTTGAAAAGACCGGCGATCTGGAACGGCGAATGACCGTCCAGGTGCCCGGCGACAGCATCGACAGCAAGGTTTCCGGCCGTCTCGACGAGCTGCGCCGGCAGGTGCGGCTGAAGGGCTTTCGGCCCGGGCGCGTGCCCATGAACATCATCCGGAAGCGATACGGCGAGCAGGTGCGCGACGAGATTCTGCAGGAAGTGATGCAGTCGAGCCTGCAGGAGGCCATCGGCGAGCAGGAAATGCGTGTCGCCGGTGTCAATCGGATAGAACCCAAGCCGCGTGAAGGCGAGGGCGACTTCGAGTTCACCGCCGAGCTGGAAGTGTTTCCGGAGATGCCGGAAATCGAGGTCGGCGACCTCGAAATCGAACGGCCGGAGGTCGAGATCGCGGAAGCCGACGTCGACAACATGATCGACACCCTGCGCGAGCAGCGCCGCAGCTGGAAGGAAGTCAGCCGCGGTGCCGAAGACGGCGACCGCGTCCGCCTCGGTTACGTCGCCGAGCTCGACGGAGAGCAGATTCCCGATGTCGGCGAGCACGAGATCGCTCCGGTCATCGGCCAGCTGTCGTCCTTCCCGGAGCTGGAGGAGCTGCTGCGCGGCGCCAGCGCCGGCGACGAGAAGGAGACCGAGCTGACCTTCCCCGAGTCCTATCGCCATGCCAGCCTGGCGGGCAAGACCGCCCCGGTAAAGCTGCGCGTCAAGGCCGTGGAAGAGTCCGAGATGCCGGAGGTTGACGAGGCCTTTGCCGAGAGCTTCGGTGTCGAAGGCGGGGTCGACCAGCTGCGCGCGGATGTCAAGAAGAACCTGGAGCGCGAAATGCGCCAGGCCGTGACCAGTCGGGTCAAGCAGGCCGTGACCGACGGGCTGGCCGCGCGCTATGGCGACCTTGGTCTGCCGGCCAGCGCGGTCAACCAGGAGATCCGGCAGATGCAGGAGCAGATGCAGCAGCAGACCGGGCAGCAGCCGCCGGCGGCGGATCAGTTCCGGGAAGGCGCACAAAAGCGCGTTCGCCTGGGCCTGCTGCTGGCCGAAGTGGCGCGCCAGCACGATATTTCGGTCGATCCCGGTCGCGTCCAGTCCAAGATCGAGGAGCTGGCCGAGACTTACGACCAGCCCGAGCAGGTCATCGAGCTGTATCGCTCGGAGGCGCGCCTGATGGACCAGGTCGAGAACATGGTGCTCGAAGAGCAGGTGATCGACTGGGTGCTTGAAAATGCCAAGGTCAGCAACAAGACCATGACATTCAACGAACTGATGGGGCAGGGATGAACGAGAAAGCGCTCAATCTGGTGCCGATGGTCGTCGAGCAGTCCGCTCGCGGCGAACGGGCCTACGACATCTATTCGCGCCTGCTCAAGGAGCGGGTCATCTTCATCGTCGGGCCGATCGAGGACTACTCGGCCAACCTGATCGTGGCGCAGCTGCTCTACCTCGAGTCGGAGAATCCCGACAAGGACATCAATATCTACATCAACTCGCCCGGCGGGTCGGTGACGGCCGGTATGGCGATTTACGACACGATGCAGTTCGTCAAGCCCGATGTGGCGACGATGTGCATCGGCCAGGCCGCCAGCATGGGCGCGCTGCTGCTGGCCGCCGGCGCGCAGGGCAAGCGCTATGCGCTGCCGCATTCGAGGGTGATGATCCACCAGCCGCTCGGCGGCTACCAGGGTCAGGCGTCGGATATCGACATCCACGCCCGCGAGATACTCAAGATGAAGGACACGCTCAACCGTATCCTGGTCAAGCACACCGGGCAGGACATGGAAACGATCGAGCGCGACACCGACCGCGACAAGTTCATGTCGGCCGAGGATGCGCGTGAATACGGGCTGGTCGACGACGTCCTCAGCGACCGCCACTCACAGTAACCGAAGGCATTTTCGGTTAAACTCGGGTTCTATGAGTAGAATCAGGAAGATGTACGGACCATGAGCGAATCCCCCAGCGACGGCAAGATTCTCTACTGCTCGTTCTGCGGAAAGAGCCAGCACGAAGTGCGCAAGCTGATAGCTGGTCCCAGCGTCTACATCTGTGACGAGTGCGTCGAGCTTTGCAACGACATCATTCGCGAGGAGCTCGAAGGTGCCGGTGAGGCCGAGCGCGAGGAGTTGCCGACGCCGCACGAGATTCACGGCTTTCTCGACAATTATGTCATCGGCCAGCAGCCGGCCAAGAAAGTGCTCTCGGTGGCCGTCTACAACCACTACAAGCGCCTCGAGTCCTACAAGCACCGCGACGATGTCGAGCTGGCCAAGTCCAATATCCTGCTGATCGGTCCGACCGGTTCGGGCAAGACCCTGCTGGCCGAGACCCTGGCGCGCATGCTCAACGTGCCGTTCACCATTGCCGACGCCACGACGCTCACCGAGGCCGGTTACGTCGGCGAGGATGTCGAGAACATCATCCAGAAGCTGCTGCAGAAATGCGACTACGACGTCGAGAAGGCGCAGCAGGGGATCGTCTATATCGACGAGATCGACAAGATTTCCAAGAAGGCCGAGAATCCTTCGATCACGCGCGACGTGTCGGGCGAGGGCGTTCAGCAGGCCCTGCTCAAGCTCATCGAGGGCACCATGGCTTCGGTTCCGCCGCAGGGCGGGCGCAAGCATCCGCAGCAGGAATTCCTGCAGGTCGACACGCGCAACATCCTGTTCATCGTCGGCGGCGCATTCGCCGGCCTCGACAAGGTCATTCAGGAACGTTCCCAGTCGGCGGGCATCGGCTTCAGGGCCGAAGTTCGCAACCCCGAGACCGAGGACGTCTCCCGGATTCTCATGGGCGTCGAGCCCGAGGACCTGATTCGGTACGGCCTGATTCCCGAGTTTGTCGGCCGGCTTCCGGTCGTGGCCACGCTCACCGAGCTCGACGAGGAGGCGCTGGTTCGCATTCTCACCGAGCCGAAGAACGCGGTGGTCAAGCAGTTCTACAAGCTGTTCGAGATGGATAATTGCGAGCTGGAAGTTCGCACCGACGCCTTGCACGCCATTGCCCGCAAGGCGATGGCTCGCAAGACCGGCGCGCGCGGGCTTCGCACCATCATCGAGAACGTGCTGCTGGACGTGATGTACGACCTGCCTTCGACCGAGAACGTGTCCAAGGTCGTCATCGACGAAGCCGTGATCAACGGCGAGTCCGCTCCCTACCTCATCTACGAGAACCAGCCCCAGCGCGCCGGCGCCGAATCCTGAGGGGTTCGCGAAGGCCCGGTGCCCTCACACGGCTCCGCGCGGGTTGAATCGGCCCGCTGCTGGGCCAATATCTGATTGCAGTTCACACCAAGCCTGACGGGCCACCCGGTCCGCGGCGAATCCAGAGAGATCAATGGCCGACGATAAAGTCAGCAAAACCAATCCGCCCCGCCAGCCCGTGCCGGTTCTCAGCCTGCGCGATGTGGTGGTGTATCCGCATATGGTCATTCCGCTGTTCGTGGGCCGTGACCGTTCCGTTCGTGCGCTCGAGGAGTGCATGAATGTCGACAAGCAGATTCTGCTCGTCACCCAGAAGAACCCGGAGGTCGAGGAGCCGGGGCCGGAGGATCTGTTCGGTTGCGGCACCATGGCAACGGTGCTTCAGATGCTGCGCCTGCCCGACGGCACCACCAAGGTGCTGGTCGAGGGCGGACAGCGCGTGCAGGTCGACGAACTCGAGGATGGCGAGGAGTACCTGGCTGCCCGTTTCACCGAGCTGGGTGGCGACGAGTCCGAGGATCCGCGCGCCCTGGAAGTGACCACCCGAAGCCTGACCAACCTGTTCGAGCAGTACGTCAAGCTCAGCCGCAAGGTGCCGCCGGAGCTGATGACGACCCTGTCGGGCATCGAGGACCCCAGCCGCCTGTCCGACACCATCGCCGCGCACCTGGCGGTGCGTATCGAAGACAAGCAGCGCGTACTCGAGATCGCGCCGGTTTCCGATCGCATGGAGTTCCTGATGGGGCTCGTCGAGGGCGAAATCGACGTCCTCAAGCTGGAAAAGCGCATCCGCGGTCGCGTCAAGAACCAGATGGAAAAGAGCCAGCGCGAGTACTACCTCAACGAGCAGATGAAGGCCATCCAGAAAGAGCTGGGGGATCTGGACGAGTCGGGCAACGACCTGGGTGATCTCGAAGCCAAGATCGAGAAGTCCGGCATGCCGTCCGAGGCGCTGGAGAAGGCGCGAACCGAGTTCAACAAGCTGAAGATGATGTCACCCATGTCGGCGGAAGCCACGGTGGTGCGCAACTATCTCGACTGGATGCTGATGCTGCCGTGGAAGAAACGCAGCAAGATCAGCCACGATATCAAGGGTGCCTCGGAGATCCTGGAAGCGGATCATTTCGGTCTGGAGCGCGTCAAGGATCGCATTCTCGAATACCTGGCCGTGCAGAAGCGGGTCAAGAAACTCAAGGGCCCGATTCTTTGCCTCGTCGGTCCGCCGGGTGTGGGCAAGACCTCGCTCGGTCGCTCGATTGCCCGGGCCACGGGCCGCAAGTTCATTCGCATGAGCCTGGGCGGTGTGCGTGACGAAGCCGAGATCCGCGGTCATCGCCGCACCTACATCGGTTCGCTGCCGGGTCGCGTGCTCCAGAGCCTGAGCAAGGTGGGGACACGCAACCCGCTGTTCATGCTCGACGAACTCGACAAGATGTCGATGGACTTCCGCGGCGACCCGTCTTCGGCGCTGCTCGAGGTGCTCGATCCGGAGCAGAACAACTCGTTCTCGGATCACTACCTGGAAGTCGACTTCGACCTGTCGGAAGTGATGTTCGTGGCCACGGCCAATTCGCTCAATATTCCGGCGCCCTTGCTCGACCGCATGGAGATCATCCGGATTCCGGGCTACACGGAAGACGAGAAGCTCAACATCGCCATGCGCTACCTGCTGCCCAAGCAGCTCGAGCAGCACGGGCTCAAGAACGGCGAGCTGCAGCTCAGCGAAGGCGCGGTGACCGACATGATCCGCCATTACACGCGCGAGGCCGGCGTGCGAAGCCTCGAGCGCGAGATTGCCAAGGTCTGCCGCAAGGTGGTCAAGGAACTGAGTCTCGACGACAAGCTCGAGAAGCGACACGTCACGGTCAAGAACCTGGACCGGTACCTCGGCGTGCGTCGCTACCGCTATGGCCGGGCCGAGGAGCAGAACGAAATCGGCCAGGTGACCGGGCTGGCCTGGACCGAGGTTGGCGGCGAGCTGCTGCAGATCGAGGCGACGGTGGTCCCCGGCAAGGGCAAGCTGACGCACACCGGCAAGCTCGGCGACGTGATGAAGGAGTCCGTTCAGGCGGCGCTCTCGGTGGTCCGATCGCGCGCAACCGCCCTGGGCATCCCCGAGGATTTCTACCAGAATCGCGACCTGCACGTTCACGTCCCCGAGGGCGCGACGCCCAAGGACGGACCGAGCGCCGGCATCGCCATGGTCACCGCGCTTGTCTCGGTGCTGTGCGGTGTGCCGGTTCGCGCCGATGTCGCCATGACGGGTGAGATCACTCTCCGGGGCAAGGTTCTGCCGATCGGCGGGCTCAAGGAGAAGCTGCTTGCGGCGTTGCGCGGCGGCATCCGCATGGTGCTCATCCCGGAGGAGAACAGGAAGGATCTCGACGAAATTCCCGAGCGCATCAAGAAGGATCTCGACATCCGGCCGGTCAAGTGGATCGACGAAGTGCTGGAGCTAGCCCTGGCGGGTTTGCCGCCGGTTGAGGAAGCCGACGAAAAAGAGACGGCTTCCGGTGGTCGTGAAACGACGACGGGCGTTCGCGCGCACTGATGGAAGGCCGGAAAGGCCCGTAAAACGGCCTTTTCGGCGTTTTTTCTCGCCACTCCTATTGATGCACGGGGTTCGGTGATATACCATCGATGGCCAACAGACGGTCGGTTGCTGCCCATGGGGGACATCGCACGCAGCAGTGCGGGGACTGGCCGCTGCCACCCACAATGAACAGATAATGTCTGGAGCGACAGAAATATGAATAAATCTGAATTGATCGACAGCATTGCTGATGGCGCCGGCCTGTCCAAGGCGGACGCACAGCGCGCCCTGGATTCCACCATCGAGTCCATTACCAAGACGCTGAAGAAGGGAGACACGGTGTCGCTGGTTGGATTCGGCACCTTCTCCGTCAAGAAGCGCGCCGCTCGCACGGGCCGTAACCCGGCCACCGGCGAGACGATCAAGATCAAGGCCTCGAAAACTCCTTCATTCAAGGCTGGTAAAGGCTTCAAAGACGCGATAAAATAACGGGCTTGTGCCCGGGGTGCTTAGCTCAGCTGGGAGAGCATCGCCCTTACAAGGCGAGGGTCGGAGGTTCGAGCCCTCCAGCACCCACCAGGATTAGGAGTGGTAGTTCAGTTGGTTAGAATACCGGCCTGTCACGCCGGGGGTCGCGGGTTCGAGTCCCGTCCACTCCGCCACTAATCTACAGGGCGCCCGACGGGCGCCCTGTTCATTTCTGACAACTGAAACTACAACCGGGGTCTTCAAGGATCATGCTTCAGGCCATTCGTGATCGCGTAACCGGGATCGTCGCCATTTTCGTGCTCGGCCTGCTGGCCGTTCCGTTTCTTTTCTTCGGCATGGAAAGCTACATGCGCTCGGTACCGCAGGATGCGGTGGCCGTGGTCGGCGGCGACGAGATTTCTTCAAGCGAGTATCAGACGAGCTTTGCCCAGTACCGGGCACAGCAGCGTGAGCAACTCGGTGATCGCTACAGCGACATCGAGACCAATCAGCCCGCCGTGCGTCGCGAGCATCTCGAGACCATGATCGACCAGCTACTGCTTCGCCAGTACGCTGCCGACCTCGGCCTGCAGGTAAGTGATCGCGCGGTGGCCGATATCATCCGCGACATTCCCGCATTCCAGATCGAGGGCGAGTTCAATCCCGATGCTTACCGTCAGGCGCTGCGGGGCGCCGGAGAAAGCCCGCAGAGTTTCGAACGCAGCCTGCGCGAGGACATCCAGACCAGCCTGGTTCCGCAGGCGGTGTCGGAGTCGGCCGTGGTTACCGAGGCCGAGATCGATCGCATGATGGGCCTGCAGCAACAGACGCGGCAACTCAGCCTGCTCCAGGTCGACGCGCAGCAGTTCGAGGATCAGGTGGAAGTCACCGAGGCCGACATCGAGTCCTATTACGAAGACAATATCGATTCCTTCACCACCGAGGAACGCGTTCGCCTGGCCTACGTCGAACTGCGGCCCGAGGAACTGATCGAGGAGGCGTCGCTGAGCGAAGAAGAGCTGCGGCAGCGCTACGAGGCGGCCAGGCAGCGCTACCTGACGCCTGAAGCGCGCCAGGCTTCGCACATTCTCATCACGCCGGATTCGGCCGGTGATGCAGAGTCCGCCAGGGCGCTGGCCGAGGAACTGCGCGAGCGTATCGCCGACGGTGAGTCCTTCGAAGAACTTGCCATGGAGTATTCCGATGACCCGGTCTCGGCCGAGCAGGGCGGCGACCTGGGCTGGATCGAGCCGGAAGACATGGTCGAGCCGTTCGAAGACAGCCTCTATGAACTGGACGAGCCGGGCGATTTGTCGCAGCCGGTGGAGACCCAGTTCGGTTGGCATCTGATCCGGCTCGAAGAAGTTCGCCCGCCGCAGGGCATGAGCTTCGAGGAGGCGCGCCAGGAGATCCTCGACGACCATCTGCAGCGCGAGCGCGAAGAGCTTTACATGGATATGTCCGAGCGCATGGTCGATCTGGTCTTCGCCGACGACAGCAGCCTCGAGCCGATCGCCGAGGAAATCGGTCTGGAGATCTCCGAGACGGACTGGTTTACGCGAGCCGGCGCCGAGGAAGGCATCGCTTCGAACGAGGAGGTGGTCGAAGCCGCCTTTTCCGACCTGGTGCTGCTGGACAAGGCGGTGTCCGATCCCATCGAGATCGAGCGCAACCGCATGGTTGCGATCCGGGTGGTTGAGCACGAGCCCTCGGAGCCGCGCCCGCTGTCCGAAGTGTCCGATCAGATTCGCGAGCGCCTGACGACCGAGCGCAGCCGTGAATTGGCCGAGGAGAAGGCGGAGTCCCTGCGCGAACGGATCGCCTCCGGCGAAGCGTCAATGGAATCGATCGCCGAATCCGAAGAGGTCGAAATGCTGCGGATCGATGCGCTCAGCCGTCGTGATTTCCAACAGGGCCCTGAGTTCGTCCGCGAGGTCTTCAGCCTGCAGGCTCCGGGCGAGGAGCCCGCGCTGCACGTCCTGCCCCGCCAGGGCGGTTCCGCCGTGGTGCGTCTGGAGGGCGTAACCGCCGGTGATCCGGCCGAGGCCAGCGACAGCGAACGCGAGATGATGCGTCGACAGCTGCGCATGACGCGCACCCAGGAGGCCATCGAGGGCCTGCTGTCGCGCCTGCGCCAGGAGACCGAAATTACCGTGGTGGAGGATCGACTCTGACAAGGGCCCGCGGCGTGGCGGGTAGTCAGCAGGAATCAGAAAGAAGCCGGGCACTGCCCGGCTTCTTTCGTTTTGGGTCAGTCCAGGCCGGCCATGCCGACGATGCTGTAGCCGCCGTCGACGTAGGTGATTTCGCCGGTGATGCCGGCCGCCAGGTCGGAGCAGAGGAAGGCGGCTGCATTGCCGACGTCTTCCTTGGTGATGTTGCGCCGGATGGGGGAGGATTCCTCGACGTGGTCGAGCATGGCGCGCAGCTTGGAAACGCCCGAGGCCGCAAGGGTCTTGATCGGGCCGGCCGAGATGCCGTTGACCCGGATCCCGTCGGCGCCCAGGCCGTGGGCCAGATAGCGCACCGAGGCTTCCAGCGACGCCTTCGCCAGGCCCATCACGTTGTAGCTGGGCATGGCCCGCACCGCCCCGAGGTAACTGAGCGTGAGCAGGGCGGCATTGCGCCCCTTCATCAGGGGGCGGCCGGCGCGGGCCAGGGCCGGAAAGCTGTAGGCCGAGATATCGTGCGCGACGCGGAAGCCCTCGCGATCGACGACATCGGCGAACTCGCCCTCGAGCTGCTCGCGCGGAGCGTAGCCGACGGCGTGGACGATGATGTCGAGCGCGCCCCATTCCTTTTCGATGGTTTCGAAAACCGCCGCGATCTGCTCGTCGCTGCCGACATCCAGCGGCATGATGAGCCTTGATCCGGTCTGGTCGGCAATTTTCTGTACCCGCGACAGCAGCTTTTCGTTCTGGTAGGTGAACGCCAGTTCAGCGCCTTCGCGGTGCATCGCCTCGGCGATTCCCCAGGCGATCGAGCGCTGGCTCGCGACCCCGACGATCAAGGCTTTCTTGCCTTCGAGCATGCCCATGTTTCCGTTTCCTTTTTCTGTTTGTCTGGAAGTGCGCAGATTGTAACGGCCGCAATGCTAGAATGACACCAACCGACCGGTCGGTCGGCTCGCCAGGAGAAACTGCATGGGTATTGCCGCCAGTCACCTTGAAGACGCTCCCAGCGGGCACCAGAGGCTGCTGGAGGCAGCCGCCGCGTGTTTTGCCTCGGGCGGCTATGCCGGCACTTCGATCGCCGGGATCGCGCGCGCGGCGGGGATGAGCAAGTCGACGGTGTTTCATCATTTCCCGTCCAAGGAAGCGCTCTACCTGGCCGTGATCGGCGAGGCGGTCGCCGATTTCGGGCAGCGGCTGGACCATGCGCTGTCGGTTTCAGGCGACATCGCCACGGCACTGAAGATTTTCCAGCGCGAGCATATCCACCACATGCAGCGCCACCGGCAGGTCGTGCGACTGATCCTGCGCGAACTGCAGGACCCGGCGCTCGAGCACAAGCGCCCGCTGATCATCGAGCTGTTGTCGACCAACTTCACCCGCCTTGTCCGCCGCCTCGAAGCGGCCCGGCAGGAGGGGCGGGTCAGGTCAACGGCCAACGGCCCGGTCGCGGCCCTGGTGCTTTTCGCCACCAACGCCTTCTTCTTCCAGCATGCCGGCGAACTGGCCGAGCTGCCGGGCCTGCAGTTGACCGACAGCCCCGACGATTTTGCCGAGGCCGTGATCGACGTTCTCTACAACGGGCTTGCGCCCCAGGACACGAACGGAGCCGAAACATGAATGCCAGGATTTTGGTTTTGCTGGCCCTGTCCCTGCTGATGGTCGCCTGCGGCGAATCGGAAGAGCCGGGATCGCAGGAGCGAGCCACGCCGGTGACGACCACCGCGGTGACGACCCGGCAGGTCGAACGGGTGGCCTTGTCCATCGGCCGCCTTCGGGCCCATACCGCCCCCGCGGTATCGGCCGAGACCGGCGGGCGCATTCGCGCGATCCACGTCGACGCGGGCGACACCGTCGAAGCCGGCACCGTGCTGGCCGAGATCGATCCGGAGGTCCAGCGGATCGCGGTCAACGCTTCGCACGCGGAACTGGCTCGCCTCGGGGCGTTGCTGGACAACGAACGCCGCCGCGTCCGGCGATTGACCAACCTGGCCGAGCAGCAGTCGATTCCCCAGGACCAGCTCGATGAAGCCGAAACCGCCGTCGAGACGATTGCCGCTCAGATCGAAGCCGCCCGGGCCAGGGTCGAGGATGCGGAGCTGAATCTCGGATACACGCGCATTGTCAGCCCGGTGAGCGGACGGATTCAGGCGCGCATGATCAGCGTCGGCGACTACGTCACGCCGGGGATGCCGGTCTTCGAACTGGTTTCCGGCCAGGCCCTGCGAGCCATCCTGCCGCTGCCGGAGCAGTTCCAGGACGAGGTCGGAATCGGCCAGCCGGTGCATCTGTCGGTGCCGGCTCGACCGGGTCGTGAAATCGAGGCCGAAGTGACGGATCTTCGGCCGGTCATCGGCGAGGGTTCGCGGGCGATCGAACTGATCGTCGATCTCGACAATCCGCAGGGCTGGCGCCCGGGCGGTTCGGTCAACGCCCGGATCATTCTCGAGCGCCACGAGGGCGTGGTGGTGCCGCCGACCAGCGTGGTGCGCCGTCCCGCCGGTACGGTGGTCTATGTCGTCGATGGCGAGCGTGCCCGCGAGCATACGACCGAAGTGGGTCTGCGCGGTGAAGGCTGGGTCGAGATCGTCGACGGGGTCGAGGTCGGCCAGGAAGTCGTCGTCGACGGCGCCGGTTTTCTGACCGACGGCGCGCTGCTCGACATCCGCAACTCGGGAGACGGTTCGTGACCCTGCCGGAGCTATCGATCCGCCGGCACGTGCTGGCGTGGATGATCTCGGCGGTGATGGTGCTGTTCGGGCTGATCGGGTTTCGGTCGATCGGCGTCGATCGCTTCCCCGAAATCGAGTTCCCCCTGGTGTCGATCACAACGGTGCTTCCCGGTGCCAGTCCCGAGATCGTCGATGCCAGCATCACCAACATCGTCGAAAGCTCGGTCAACAGCGTGCCCGGCATCGATTTCATCCAGTCCAACTCTTCGCCGGGGGTCTCCAACGTCGTCGTGACCTTCGGCCTGGACAAGGACATCGACGTGGCCTTCAACGAGGTGCAGGCCAAGGTCAACCAGGTGTTGCGCCAGCTGCCCGAAGACGCCGACCCGCCGGTGGTCGCAAAGGTGGAGGCCGGCGCGAGCGCCATCATGTGGGTTTCCCTGCAGGGTGACCGCACGCTGCAGCAGCTCAACCAGTACGCCAACAACGTGGTCCGCAAGCGCCTGGAGACCATCGACGGGGTGGGCGAGGTGCAGATCGGCGGGCGGCGCGAGCGCACCATTCGCGTCGAGGTCGATCTCGACCGCATGGCGAGTCTGGGCGTAACCGCGCAGGATGTTCGCGCGGCCTTCGCCGGTGAGCACGTCCAGTTTCCCGGCGGCTTTCTCGTGTCCGGCGCGACCGAGTCGCTGGTCAAGCTGGACCTCGAGTATCACTCGCCCGAAGCCCTGGGCGACATGGTCGTTCGCCATGTCGACGGCGCGCCGGTGCGCCTGTCGGATTTCACCGAGATCGTCGACGGGCTGGCCGACAACCGCTCCGTCGCACGCTTCATGGGCGAGCCGACGGTGGGTCTGGGCATCGTCAAGATCGCCGGCACCAACACCGTGGCGATTGTCGAGGAAGTTCAGCGGCGGCTCGACGAGGAAATCATTCCACAGCTTCCGCCGGGAATGACCATCAAGATCGCCTCGGATGACTCCGAGCTGATCGAGGAGATCGTCCAGGCGCTGGAGGACCACCTGATCGAAGGCACGCTGCTGGCCGCCCTGGTCGTGCTGTTCTTCCTGCGCAGCTGGCGCGGCACGATCATCATCGCCCTGGCCATCCCGGTGTCGCTGTTGGCTGCTGTGGCCGCGATCTACATGCTCGGCTATACCTTCAACACCATGACGCTGCTCGGGCTGCTGTTGCTGATCGGCGTGGTGGTCGACGACGCCATCGTCGTGCTCGAGAACATCTACCGCTTCCGCGAGGAGGTCACGCCCGACCCCATCGAGGCGGCCATCGCCGGCAGCAACCAGGTCTTCTTCGCCATCATCGCGACCACGCTCACCCTGGTTTCGATCTTCGCCTCGGTGATCTTTCTCGGCGGTATCATCGGCCGCTTCTTCGAGTCCTTCGCCGTGACGGTCACCGTCGGCGTGCTGGCTTCGGCCGTGGTATCTCTGACACTCACGCCAATGCTCAGCTCCCGTTTCCTGCGCGTGCGTCGCAAGGGCGAAGAGCACGGCCGGCTTTACCGCGCGCTCGACCGCTTTTTCGCCGGCATGAACGACGCCTACGGCCGGGCCCTTCACTGGTCCCTGGACCATCGCTGGGGCGTGCTCTTGCTGGCGCTCGTGGTCGTGCTCAGCTCGGCCTTTTTCCTGCTGGATATCGACAAGGAATTCGTGCCCGAGGAAGACGAAGGGCGCTTCGTCGTGTCCTTCCGGGCCCCGCTGGGCAGCGGCATCGAGGCCACGGATCGCTATCTCGCCCGGATCGAGCAGCTGCTGGCCTCGCACGAGGAGATCCGGACCTACTTCACGGCCATCGGCCTGGGGCAGGCCGGCGAGGTCAACCGCGGTATCGCCTTCGTGCGCATGGTCGACCGCGACGAGCGCGAAGTCTCCCAGCAGGTCTTCCTGGATACCATCCGGTCCGAACTGGCCGACGTTCCCGGCGTGCGTGCGTTCGCCTCGCCGCCGTCGATCGTCGGTGGGCAGCGCGGTGACCCGCTACAGTTCGTCGTCAGCGGCCCCGATCTCGACCAGGTGGCCGAGCTGGCCGACCGCATGCGCGAGCGCCTGGAGGATCTCGAGGGCATGGGGCAGCTCGATCTCGACCTGCAGCTCAACCTGCCGCAGCTGGACATCGAGGTCGATCGCGTCAGGACGGCCGAAGCGGGCCTGCGGGCGGCCGATGTCGCCTTCGCCGTGAACATGCTCGTCGGCGGTGTCGACATCGCCCGCTACAACGACGAACCGGGCGACGGCGAGCGTTACGATATTCGCGTCAAGGCGGCCGGGGGTGACGTCACGCAGCCGTCGGATCTGGGCCGGATCTACCTGCGCTCGCCCGATGGCTCGCTCGTTCGCTTCGATTCGCTGGCCACGGCCCGGGAGACGGTCGGTCCGGCAGTGATCACGCGTTTCGATCTGAGCTACTCCGCCGACTTTTATGGCAACCCCGAGATGCCCCTGGGCCAGGCGGTGGATGCCATCGACCGCGCGGCCGAGGACATTCTGCCCCTGGGTTATCGCGTCGCCTACAAGGCCGAGGCGCGGGAGTTCCAGAAAACCCTTGGCTACCTGCTGTTCGCTTTCGGCCTGGCGGTGGTGCTGGTGTTCATCGTCCTGGCCAGCCAGTTCAATTCCTTCATCCAGCCCCTGATCGTCATGACGGCCCAGCCGCTGGCCGTCATCGGCGGCATTTTCCTGCTCTGGCTGACCGGTCACTCCCTCAATATCTACTCGATGATCGGGATGGTGTTGCTGGTCGGCCTGGTCGCGAAGAACTCCATTCTTCTGGTGGACCTGGCCAATCAGTACCGCGAAAGCGGCCAGGATGTCGATGAAGCCTTGAAGAACGCCTGTCCGGTTCGCCTCAGGCCGGTGCTGATGACCTCTTTCACCGTGATCCTGGCGCTCATGCCGCCGGCCCTGGGGCTGGGCGCGGGCGCCGATACCAATGGTCCACTGGCCGTTGCCGTCATCGGCGGTATGCTGAGTTCGACGCTGCTCACCCTGGTGGTCGTACCGGCCGCCTACTCGTTGATCGAGGGCCGTTTGGGTCATCGACGTGAGCAAACTTCCACCCCGATGGAGTCGTGACATGCAATGGATTGCAGTTTCCGGAAGCCTGCGCAGGCAGTCGTTCAACACGCGCCTGGCACAAGCGATCGCCGATCGCTCGCCCGATAACGTGAACGTGGAAGTGGCGACGCTCCACGAAATTCCCCTCTACGACGGCGATGATGAGGATGCCAACGGCATCCCGGAGGCGGTCGAGTCGCTGCGTGGGCGGATCAAGGCCGCCGATGGCTTGATCATCGTCACGCCCGAGTACAACGCCGCCATGCCTGGCGTGCTCAAGAATGCCCTGGACTGGCTGACGCGGCCCGGCGAGGAAATGAAGCCGACGTTCGGCGGCCGGCCGACCGCCCTGGCCGGCGCCACACCGGGCGCCTGGGGAACCGCCTTCGCCCAAGCCGGCGCCCTGATCAACCTGCGCCAGCTCGGCTGCCACCTGTTTCCGGATCACCTGAGGATATCGCGGGCGGGGGATCGGCTCGGCGAGGACGGTAAGCCGGACGACAAGCTCGCCGAGCAGGTGGCCGGCTGGAGCAAGAACTTTGCCGCGTTCTGCGGGCGGTGAAGACGTTCTTGCTCGTCCGTAGGTCGCAGGATGCGTGGAGCGTCAGCGCAACGCATCAGGCGAGGCCCGGGCGAAGATGCGTTGCGGCCACAAGGCCTCCACGCATCCGAAGACCTGTCGCTTCGCTCCAGCGATTGCGCTGCGCACAATTCGAACCTAATTGTCATGGGTCGCAGGTTCGAATTTAGCCTTCGTTCGATTGAGTGGCGTGTCTTAAAGCCTGGAGTGAACTCATCGGAATGGCGCCCCGGGCAGGATTGCTGCGCGGCCTGTGGCCGCTTGCCCTTCGGCCTGTCGCTTCGCTCCAGCGATTGTGCTTCGCACAATTCGAACCTTATTGTCATGAGTCGCAGGTTCGAATGGAGTTCTCGTTCGATTGAATGGCGTGCCTTAAACGCTGGAGTCAACTCATAAGACTGGCGCCCCGGGCAGGATTCGAACCTGCGACCTGCCGCTTAGGAGGCGGCTGCTCTATCCTGCTGAGCTACCGGGGCGGGGAAGCTGCGTGGGCGTCGATCAGGGAGCCGAAATACTAACAGAAGCCGCCTCGAGTCGCCCGGCCAGAACGTGACCGCGCCAGCCGTCTAGCCATTCCGGTCGTTCGCCGCGGATGAGCGGGGTCAGGGCTTTCTTGCTGGCGATGACTGCCGGTTCGATGCCCAGATCGGCCGCGACCTGCTTGACGGTTTGCTGCAATTCGCGCAATTGATCGCGCTGCCCGGGGCTGAGTGGATCGATCCAGCCGGGGCGCTGGTAGGCATTCGGGTCGACTGCCGTCAGCTCGGCTTCGATGGCCGGGCCGAAGCGCCTGGACAGCTTTCCGGGCAGCCGCCCGAGGGCCTGGCCGAGCGTGCCCTTGTTGTCCGACTGGGCGAGATCGACCAGCGCCTCGTCGCTAACCACGAAACGCCGCGGCAGGTCGCGTTCACGTGCGACCGTTTCGCGCCATTGCGCCAGGGCGTCGAGCCGCGCAAGCGCCGGTGTTTCCAGGCGACCCGCTCCCTTGACCCGGGTCAGCGCTGGCGTCGTGTCGCCGGCCCGGCCCCGCTCGAGGATGCGCTCGCAGTCCTCTTCAAGCCAGTCGAGACGACCGGCGCTTTCGAGCAGCGCTTCGAGGTGCGCTTTCAGCCGCGGCAGCCAGATGACGTCCTCGGCGGCGTACTGGAGCAGCGCCGGAGCCAGCGGTCGCCGGCACCAGTCGTTGCGCGCCTTGCCGCCTTCGAGCTCGACACCCAGGGTGGCCTCGACCAGGTGTTCGTATCGAAGCTGCAGCGGCATGCCGAGGAGGGCGGCCGCGACCTGCGTGTCGAACAGCCGTTCGGGCCAGCGCGCGCCCACGGCATGCAGCACATCAAGATCTTCGCCCACGCTGTGAAGGACCTTGGTGGTTCCGGAATGGGCCAGCATGTCGCCGAGTGCGGCGGATTCTGGCAAGGCCACCGCGTCGAGTAGCCACACGCTGTGACCGTCACTGATCTGGATCAGCCCTGGACGGGCCTGGAAAGTGCGCTCGCGGACGAACTCGGTGTCGATGCCGACAGTGTGCGCCGGGTCACGATTTTCGAGCGCCTTTCTGACGGCGTCCTCGCTATCGAGGAGTCGCGCGTTTTGGACCGCCTCGCGGGCGGCGCGGAGATCGTCGTCCGCAACGGGCTGGCTGGGAAGTTCTGCGGGCATTGAATGCGGTACTCCGTTGAGGGCGATGGTTGTCGCGAGCGGCTCGATACGCTATTTTCACACATTCGGCTGGCGTGACTGACGCTTTAACAGGGCACGTGATGCCCGCAAGGGGAACGCCAGCCATTCGTTTTACCAGCAACAGGAGCTGAAACTCAGATGAGACATCTGCTGCTCGCAATGAGCGTCGCCTTGATATTCGCACCCTGGGGCGCGAGTGCCCAGGACGAATCCGAGGCGACGGAAGGGGCCGAACCCCAGGCGGAGGCCGAGGATTCGGAAGAGCAACGTCGGGTCCGCCGGCTGGGCGATATCGTCGGTTCCGGCACGGCGGAATTCGATATCGATTTCCAGGGCCTGGACATCCCGGAGCAGCCGGTCGAGGACGTGCCCGAGGTCAGCCTGCCCGATCCCGAGCAGGACGAGAGGCTGCAGACGCTCCTGCGAACGCGTGCCTTCGTTCCCAACGACGAGGATACCCTGGCGGCCATCAGCGACCTGCTCGACGAAGTCGAGGCGGATATCGAACAGGCGCTGGCCGATGAGGATCTGACCCTGGCCCAGCAACTGGCGAGCGTCGTGGCCGAAGTCGATTCCGAGCGCGCGATCGTTCAGGAGGTCGAGGCCGCTGTCGATCGCGAGTCTACCATTGGACAGACGCTGGATCAGGCCGCTGCCGCGCTCGAGGGCGGCCGACTGACGCAGCCGGCCGGTGACAATGCGGCGGAGCTGTTCGCCCGCGTACTCGAAATCGAGCCGGGCAACCCGACGGCGCAGTCGGGTCTGGCGGAAACCCACGACGCGATCGTGGCCGATGCCCTTGCCATGGCGCGCGAGGACCTCGATTTCGAGGGTGCAGAGGCACGCCTGGCCGAGGCCGAGGATGTGCAAGAGGCGCCCGATGCCGTCGCCGAGGCCCGTGAGAGCATTGCCGAATTCCGTGAAGGGCATATTGCGGACCTACACGCCGAAGTGCTTACGCATATCGACGAAGGGCGCTACGACGAGGCCGAGGCGAGCATTACGGAGCTGGTTGCCCTGGGCCACGATCGGGAGCGGGTCGAGTCGCTGCAGGCATCGCTGGCCGATGCGCGCCTGTACGGCAGTTTCGAACCCGGTCAGGTTTTCAGCGACGAAGTAGCGCGGCTCGGTAGTTCGGGCCCGGAAATGGTGGTGGTTCCAGCCGGCACTTTCATGATGGGCTCTCCCGAGGACGAAGAAGATCGCATGAACAACGAGGGTCCCCAACATCGCGTGACCTTCGATCGCGGCTTCGCGCTGTCGCGAACGGAAGTCACGGTCGGACAGTTTTCCGCCTTCGTTCGCGCCACCGGCTATCGAACCGACGCCGAGATGTCCGGCGGGTCGAGGGTCTATGATCTGGACTCGGGCCGCATGGATCAGCGTAGCGACGTGAACTGGCGTCTCGATTATTCGGGCGAAGAGGCGAGCGATGACCTGCCGGTGATCCATATCTCCTGGCGTGATGCCAACGCCTATGCCGAGTGGCTCGCCGAGGAAACCGGTCGCAGCTATCGGCTGCCGTCGGAAGCGGAGTTCGAGTATGCCCTTCGAGCCGGCAGCCAGACGCCCTACTGGTGGGGCGACGGTTCACCGCCGGAGAACAACATGGAGAATGTCACCGGTGACCGCGACACATCGCCCACTGGTGCGCGCTGGAATGTGGCCTTCCGGCGCTACGCTGACGGGCACTGGGGGCCGGCCCCGGTCGGCAGCCTGATGCGCAATCCCTTCGAGCTCAACGACATGGGCGGCAACGTCATGGAGTGGGTCCAGGACTGCTGGCATGACAGCTTCGTGCGTGCGCCGAGCGACGGGTCGGCGTGGGTCAACCCGGGCTGTGAGCGCCGCGTGATCAAGGGTGCATCCTGGTCCAGCACGCCGTCGATGTCGCGCTCGGCGTTTCGCATTTCGAGTTCGACCACCAGTACGGATATGCGCGTGGGCTTTCGCATCGCGCGCGACTTGTAAGCCGAGATCGATAATCGCCGGGTCCACCGGGCCCGGCAACTTCATCCGCGACCGTTTTTCTTCCACCCGGACGCCTTGCGGGCGACTCGCTTGCACAGCGACGCGCAAGCTCGTATATTAGATGCGTCTGATATTAAGCGGCGCGCCGCGCCCGGTCTGTCGGCCGATGGTGGGTGAGCCCCCTTACCAGGAGGTGGAGAATGGCCAGAATCGTCATCATCGGTGCCGGCATCGGCGGCGTGCCGGCAGCCTACGAGCTGCGGGATACGCTGGGTTCCGAGCACGAAATCACCATCGTCGGTGCGAAGTCCTATTTTCAGTTCGTTCCCTCCAATCCCTGGGTGGCAGTGGGCTGGCGCGATGCTGAGGCGATCACCGTCGAGCTGGCAGGGCCCATGGAGAAGCGCGGCATTCGTTTCCTGGAGGATACGGCGACGACCATCGAGCCTGAGAATCGGCAGGTCACCCTCGCAGGCGGTAAAACGCTCGACTACGACTACCTGGTGATCACCACCGGGCCAGAGCTTGCCTTCGATGCGATCGAAGGGCTCGGGCCCGAGGCGGGGCACACCCATTCGGTTTGCACGCTCGAGCATTCGGAGGCGGCCTGGCGCGACTACCAGCGCTTTCTCGAAAACCCCGGACCGATCGTGATCGGCGCGGTGCAGGGCGCGAGTTGCTTCGGGCCGGCCTACGAGTTCGCGATGATCGTCGATGCCGACCTGCGCAAGCGCAAGCTGCGCGACCGGGTTCCGATCACCTTCGTCACCAGTGAGCCCTACATCGGCCACCTCGGCCTGGGCGGCGTGGGCGACTCCAAGAGCCTGATGGAACACGAGCTGCGCGAACGCCACATCCGCTGGGTGACCAATGCCCGGGTCGACCGCGTCGAAGCCGGGCTGATGCACATCACGGAGGTCGATGACGACGGCGAGGACCGCCGTAGCCAGGAATTGCCCTTCCGGTTCTCGATGATGCTGCCGTCGTTCAGGGGTGTGCCCGCCGTGGCCAATACCAAGGGACTGTGCAACCCGAAGGGATTCGTCAATATCGACGACTACCAGCGCAATCCCGAGTATCCCGAAATCTACTCGGCCGGCGTGTGCGTTGCGATACCCCCGGTGGAAGAAACGCCGCTGCCCGTCGGCGCGCCCAAGACCGGCTACATGATCGAGTCGATGATCAGCGCCATCGTCGGCAACATCGCCGCCGACATCGAGGGCAAGCCGGTCGAATCGAAGGCAACCTGGAACGCCATCTGCCTGGCCGATCTCGGCGATTCGGGGGTCGCCTTCGTGGCCCTGCCACAGATTCCGCCGCGCAATGTGACCTGGGCTCGGCAGGGTAAATGGGTCCACTGGGCCAAGATCGCGTTCGAGAAGTACTTCTTGCGCAAGGTGCGCAAGGGACACGCCGAGCCGGTCTACGAGCGCTACGTGCTCAAGGCGCTGGGTATCACCAGATTGACCGGCAAGTAGCCGTAAAAGGAAATTGGTGCCGAGGGCGGGAATCGAACCCGCACTGCCTTTCGGCAAACGGATTTTGAGTCCATTTTCTAGGGGTTTGACTGCGTACTATGTAGGCAGACGGGTATTGATAAATCAGTGACATAGCGCGATAATGAATCCGATGCACTTGGATGGGATATGCCTACATATGCCTACACAGTGCCTACACGGCAAAGCAACGGATTCAGAAAATGAAGAAAGAAGCAAAGAAGAAGATAAACATTACCAACACGACGGTCGGCAATCTGGAGAAGCCCCAGGAGGGGTATGAGCTGCACTGGGATGATGACCTGTCCGGCTTCGGCGTTCGCGTCACGGCAGCCGGCGCGCGGAGCTACATAGCCGAGGGCCGAGTTAACGGTAAGACCTGCCGCGTCACGATTGGAAAGCACGGCACCTTTACGGCTGAACAGGCGCGCAAGATCGCCAAGGGCGAACTTGGGGGGATGGCCCAAGGCGTCAACCCCAATGCCGAGCGCAAACGCCTCAAGGTCGAATCACAGACGCTCGCTGATCTGGTGCGGGACTACCTCGAAAATCGGCGCACCCGTGGCGGCAAAGCCCTTAAGGATAGGACGAAGGCGGACATCCGGCGTCACCTCAAGACCAGTTTCGCGGATTGGGCGGACAGGCCGGTAACTGCCATCACGCACGATATGGTCACGGCGCGATACTCCGCACTTTGCCGCCGATCAGTTGCCCAGGCGAATCAGGCCATGCGCAATCTGCGCGCGCTGATCGACTATGCGTCCGCGAGCCGGGACGCAGACAACAAGCCGATCATCTCCTACAACCCTGTCGAGGTGCTCAAAAAGCGGTCACTGTGGCGTGAGGTGCCGGCCAGGCAGTCGAAGGTCGACAGGGAGGACTTGGGTAGGTGGTGGAGCGCGGTACAGGCCATGCGCGCTGATCCCGGTCTGACCCGTTCGAGTCGATCCGCCGTCGACCTGGTGGCGTTCATCGCGCTGACCGGCCTGCGGCTCAGCGAGGCGCGCTCGCTCACTTGGGATCAGGTCTGCCTCGAAGATCCAAGTGTGACGCTGACGGATACAAAGAACAGGGCGGACGCCATTCTGCCGCTCTCCGACCTGGCCGTCGACATTCTGCGCAACCGACAGGGCACTGGTTATCTCTTCCCGGCCCGATCCGGCAAGGGGCATCTAGTGGATGCGCGCGGTCAGCTGGAACTGATCGCTGAGCAGACCGGCGTTCGAGTTACCCATCACGATCTGCGCAGAACCTTTATTCAAATCGGCCTGAAATACCTGCCCGGCGAAGAGCGCATCGAGATATTCCGAGTCAAGCTGCTGAGCAATCACGCGCTGCCGAAAAATGACGTCACGCTCGCCAGCTATGCGAATGATCCCGACCGCCGTTTCCTCAAGCCCGAGGCCGACCGTATCGCTGCCTTCTATGAGGATCAGCGCCGCATATTCGAGGCCGATAACGTGGTGAGCATGGAGGGCAAGCGGGCATGAGTGACTTTCAGCAGAAGCTGGCTGAACTTTGGCGCGCAGACCCGGAGCAGTTCAACGAGCTGGTCAATCAGTTTATCGAGAGGGGGCGGACATTCGACAATGACGCCGCCGGGCCGAACCCGCGTGAAGTGACTGACACCCGCGAAAAGCGGACGGCTGAGGTAATGGCTTCTATCTGGGCGAGGATTAAGTTTCTCATGTGGCGGGACGGCACGGACGTAACTCAGTCATGCCGGCGACTAGAGAACTTTCTAGTCAAAACCGGAAGCCGATTCTCCATTTACAACACGGATGATCGGCGATGGCGTAAAGGTGCCGAGTCTAAGCCCAGCACCAGGGAATACACCGCTTTTGATCACCAGTCGCTCAGGAGACTGTATTACGACTTCAATGGCTTGAACGATGAACAGCGCGCTCATGGCGATATGCTTTTGAGTTTCATGAAGCAGGATCATGAAGGCACTTGGCAAAAGCAGTTTCCCGGGTTGCGCATCATGAATACGGACCAGCTTGTGCCGGAACCCATAGAGTAAGACGTGTGAAACTTCTCCCTCCTTTTTTGCCCCCCAAACGAAAAGTGTAACGCCAACATTCCAGTCATGGCCAGTCGAACACTGGCCTATCAGGTTCAAACCGATAGGACTGGAACATGCCGAACAAATCATTCTTGACCACCGAGGAGGCCGCCGAGTATGTCGGTCTCCAGAAATCCACCCTCGAAGCCTGGCGCTGCCGTGGAGGTGGCCCCCGGTTTGTGAAGATGGGGCGCGCCGTTCGCTACCGTCTCGTCGATCTGGATGCCTGGATTGAATCTCGCCTGCGTGAAAATACGATCGGCGAGGTTGCGTAGTGAGGCCCCATCGAAAAGGCCGGCCCCTGGAGCAAACAGGGAACCGGCCAGAGATCAGCGGCAAGCGATCTAGGGTTAATCCTAACACCCTGCGCCGCCGCCCGCCATATTGGCCCGCATCGTTCGCCGCCTGGCGGAATAGGGGGCGGGTATGAACTGGGCCTTCTTCGAGCGCCTGGCCGAATCACCCAGGACGACGCCTACTGTCCGAGCTGTCGGGCTGGTTCTAGCCATTCGAGCCAAGCGAGACGATCCGACCTGCAATCCGTCTATCAGGAATCTTTGCAAGTATGCCGGCGTCGGGATGACCGGAGCAGTCCAAGCTGTCCGAAAACTTGAGGAGCAGGGGTTAGTTCGAACCGAGAAGCGCAGAGGTAGGTCGACCGTCTATCACCTCAACACTGTTCGGGAGAGCGTAACACCTACTGTTCGGGAGCCAATAACACCTGGTGAATCGGCCAGCTGTTCGGGAGAGCGTAACAGTGAAGGTCGAAGTGTTCGGGAGAGCGGAACACAACCGTTCGGGAGAGTGAAACCAGAAAGGGAAAACACTTCTAAAGACTCCCTTGTGCAAGGGGATGATGTAAGCGGGGTGCCGTACTGATGACCTCCTTACGCCCCTATCAATCTGATGCGGTCGACGCCCTGCGAGCTTCCCTTGCCCAGGGCCGCAGAGCGCCTTGTCTCGTGATGCCGACAGGCTCCGGCAAAACGCACGTGGCCGCGCACCTGATACGCGCCTGCGTCGACAAGGGCAATCGTGCCGTGTTTCTCGCGCCCCGCCGGGAACTGATCTACCAGACCTCCGAGAAGCTGGCCGGCGTCGACGTGAATCACGGCGTGCTGATGGCCGGCGAGCCACGAAGTCTCTATCCCGAAGTACAGGTGGGCTGCATTCCGACCATGTACCGCCGATGCATCGCGGACGAACGCCTGCCCCTGCCCAAGGCGGACTTGGTGCTGGTCGACGAAGCGCACCTGAGCATCGCCAAGACCGCCCGCGCCATCATCGACGCCTACGTGGACAAGGGAGCGGCGGTTATCGGTCTCACGGCCACGCCTTGCCGAAGTGACGGCGCTGGTCTCGGACAAATCTACGATGACCTGGTGGAAGGGCCGAGTGTTGCCACGCTGATCAACGAAGGCCACCTGGTGCCCGCCCGGTACTTTGCCGGCGCAAAGCCCGACCTCGAAGGCGTCAAGGTTCAGGCCGGCGACTACAACCAGCGAGAACTGGGAGAGCGCGTTAACCGTGTCGAGCTGATCGGTGATGTTGTCGAGAACTGGGCGCGCATCGCCCGAGATCGCCAGAGCTTCGTTTTCGCGGTGAACGTGTCGCACAGTCGGGCACTGTGTGAGGAATTCCAGGCCATCGGCGTAAAGGCCGAACACCTGGATGGACATACGCCTAACGATGAGCGTGCGGAGATCCTAGAACGGCTCCGGCGAGGCGATACGCAGGTGATAACGAACTGCGACGTGCTGAGTTATGGCGTCGATTTTCCTCCCGTCTCTGCCGTCGTGCTCGCCAAGCCGACGAAGAGCATCGCGCGGTACTTCCAGATGGTCGGGCGGGGTTTGCGGACGCACCCCAGAAAGGACGACTGCCTGGTGCTAGACCACGCTGGCGCTGTTCAGCAAATTGGCTTCGTCGACGACCCGATGCCGTGGAGCCTGGAAGGGAAGGAAACGGTACAGGATCGTATTGCCGGCGAGCGGTCGGAACCCGAGCCGATCCAATGCGGTGACTGTGGCGCTGAGTTCCGGCCCGCACGTGAATGTCCGAATTGCGGGGCAGAGCAGGGCGGTACCTACTCGAAGGCCATCGAAGCGCATGAAGCGGAGCTGCGTGAAATCGACAGGCAGCGGAAACTTGCCGACGCCCGGCAATGGACGTTCGAGGACAAGCGTCGATTTTACGCAGAGCTAAAGGCCATTGCCCAGCGCCACGGCTACAAGCCTGGATGGGTAGCGCACAAGTACCGGACGAAAACCGGCGTCTGGCCTCAAGGTCTGAAAGACGAGCCGCCGATAGAACCCTCGCTTGAAACACAAGCCTGGGTGCGGTCGCAAAACATCCGGTTTGCCAAGCGCCAGAAAAGGGAGGCCAGACCATGAAGTCTTCCGAATGGGCGCATGGAAAATGGCCGGAGATCATCGAAGCGGTAGTCGGCTCCGAGTACGTCGACGGTAAACATCACCCTTGCCCGAACGGTGATGGTCGGGACTGTTTCAGGTTCAGCAACATCAATGGCAGGGGCAACTATTTTTGCCGATGCTCCGATGGTGATAAGGATGGCTTCGACCTGATCCAATGCTGCCGTCATGTCGACTTCAAAGGGGCGGTTAAGCTAGTCGAAGAGGTGATCGGAGAGCGTCCACGTGATAAAATAGACCCATCGTTTACGCAGTCAAAATCCTACGCTCAGAGACTGCGAGGCGAGGCGGAAAGGACACCCCGCAGCCGGTATCTTGAAGGCCGGGGGCTGATCTTGCCGCCGGGGTTACTCTGGCACCCGAATGTCGAATACCGACAGGATGGTGAGCTGGTCGGCACGTATCCCGCGATGCTCGCGCCAGTAACCCGAGCCGGTCGATTCCTGACGATGCATGTCACGTATCTACAGGACGGCCACAAGGCCCCGGTCGACCCATGCCGGAAGCTACTACCCGGCCCTGGCCTGAAAGGCGGAGCGGTCGAACTCTATCCCGCCGGCCAGACGCTCGGAATCGCGGAGGGGGTAGAGACCGCGATTGCTGCGCACATGCTCTTCGGTATTCCCGTATGGGCCGCACTGAATACCTCCCTCCTCAAGGCATGGACGCCACCCCAAGGCGTCGGGCACGTTGTCGTCTTCGCAGACCATGACCTGAACTTCGCAGGCCAAGCCGCCGCCTTCACGCTGGCGCATCGCCTCAGCGGCAAGGTCGCTGTCGAGGTGAGGATGCCCGAGCGGGTCGGTGATTGGAATGACGAGCTGGTCTCAGGGGAGCGCGCAAATCGGGCCGACTTTTGCCGTACCACCTGTTCTGTATGAAAATATAGTATTATCGGGGCATATCGGATAATATATCCGTA
The DNA here is from genome assembly GCF_042310355.1 of Wenzhouxiangella indolica. Lineage (NCBI taxonomy): Bacteria > Pseudomonadati > Pseudomonadota > Gammaproteobacteria > Chromatiales > Wenzhouxiangellaceae > Wenzhouxiangella > Wenzhouxiangella indolica. The sequence goes on from NZ_JBHJMR010000001.1 coordinate 366,544, forward strand.
GGTTGGACGCACGAAAGACACGTTAAACCAACATGATAGGAACGCCATGAGTATTGTATGTAGGCAAGGTGTAGGCATCGATGCCACGTGACACCCTGCCATCGGAATTCCGGCCCCGGTTTCTGGACACCCTGGACGGTCGCACCCAGACCGCCCGCGTTCTTCGCCAGAGACTTGCGGAGATCCAGTCCGATCTAGGGGGTGCGGATCAGCTGTCCTATGCGCAGCGGTCGCTAGCCCGTCGCGCGGTCTGGCTGGAAGCTTGGATCGAGACCCAGGAGGCCAACGCAGCCGATGGGGAGAAGATCGAGATCGGCCAGCAGGTGAGCGCCCTTAACTCGCTGATCGGGATATTGAAGACGTTAGGGCTGGAGCGGAAAGCATCACAGGTTCCTGACCTGCAAACCTACCTGCGTCAACGGGCAGCCGAAAAGGCAGAGGCGAGCTGATGGACATGACCGCCATCACGCTGCTGTTCTACTGGTGGGTAGCACGATGACCGAGCCGGCCCGAAAGACTGACCAGGCAATGACGATCCTAGACGCCATGAGCGATTCGCAGCTTATGGGCGGCTCATTCTCCGGCGCTACCTGGGAGGCCTGGCGAGCTGCCCTGTCTGGCGCTTTCGGCCTGCCCCTGAGCGGTAAGCGGCTAGACGCATTCAAACGGCTAGCCGGGGGCCGTAGGCCGCCCCAGAGTCAAGTCCGTGAGTTCTACGCGGTCGCTGGCCGCCGTAGCGCGAAGAGCAACGTGAGCGCTGGTGTCGCTGTCTATCTCGCGACGGTCGGAGCCGAGCAAATCCTAAGCCGGCTCAGTCCTGGCGAGACCCCAGTGGTAGCCCTGCTAGCGGTTGATCGGTACCAGGCCCGAGTGCTGTCGAATTACATTGGCGGCATCCTGGAGAACAGCCCGCTGCTATCGCGAATGGTGGCGAAGTCTGGCACCGAGGCCATCGAGCTTGTTAATGGCGTGCGAATTGAGGTGTTCACCAACAATTACCGGGCCGTTCGAGGCCGCACCCTGCTAGCCGTGATCCTGGACGAATGCGCCTTTTACCGCAGCGACCAAACGGCCAGCCCGGACATTGAAACGTATCGCGCCGTTGTCCCGTCGCTTGCCACAACCGGCGGCCTGCTGATTGGCGTCTCCAGTCCATACGCTCAAAAAGGATTGCTCTGGCAAAAGCACAGGCAGCACTTTGGCAAGAGTGGTGATGTCCTGGTTGTGCAAGGGGGTACGCTGGATTTCAATCCGACGCTGCCCAAGCGAATTATTGATGAAGCAATGGAAGATGATCCCGAGGCCGCGAAGGCCGAATGGCTGGGACAATTCCGAAACGACATTGCTTCGTTTGTTCAGCGCGAGGTTGTGGATGCTTGCGTTATCCCTGGCCGCTATGAGCTGCCGTTCTTGAGCTGCAACAGCTATCGCGCATTCTGCGATCCATCCGGCGGTAGCAGTGATTCAATGACACTGTGTATCGGCCATGAAGAGGGGCAGACCATTGTTATCGACGCTATCCGCGAAGCTGTCCCACCATTCAGCCCCGAAGCGGTAGTGGCGGAATTTTCCGAGCTAATGCGCGAATACAGGATTAGTCGCGTTGAAGGTGATCGCTATGGCGGCGAATGGCCCCGCGAAAGATTCAGCGTTCACCGAATAACCTACGACGTTGCGCGCAAGCCGCGAACAGAGCTATACAAAGACACCTTGCCATTGCTCAATTCAAAACGTGTTGAGCTTCTAGACAATGATCGTCTGGTCGCTCAATTCTGCGGACTGGAACGCCGAGCCGGGCGAGCAGGCCGCGATGCCATCGACCATGCGCCCGGCGCTAATGACGATCTTTGTAACGCTGTCGCTGGCCTTGTCGCTTCAACCAAGCCTAAGCGCAAACGGGCCGGCACCTGGTGAAACCACAACCCAAGAGGTAAACGTCATGAAAAGGAAGTTTGTAGTTCACAACGGCGGCGGCTGCACTTGCGGCGGTGAAGATATCGCCCGCAAGGTCGAACAGGAACTGGAGCGCCAGCTATCCGAAAAGACCGCAGCGCCGGCCACGAATCGCGGCCTGTTCAATCAGAACAAGCCGAAGAAGTCCCGCCCGCTCAACAAGGGGGTGCTGTCATGAGCGCCGCCGCCGAACAGATGACCGGCATGCAACTGCCTGGCGGTCTCGGTATGCCTTCGATATCGAACGCCAACGACGACCAGCTGAAGCAATGCCTGTCTAGTGACATTCAATTCATCCGGCAGCTAATGGAAACCGAGAGCACCAAGCCGGACAGAGACGGCATGGCCCCGGCTGCGTGGAAAGAGCGCGCCCAAGGCAATCGGTCGATGCAAAACAATCTCGCAGCGGTCGAACGCTCCGAGCGCCGCATCGTCGCCATTCAACAAGAGCTGGAAAGCCGCGAAGCCGCGCGCAAGGCCGAAGCCGAACAGCAGAGCAAGCGAGCCGAGCAGCGATTGACTGAGCTTGTCGAGAAAGCGCCCGACAACGCCAAGCGCCTTGCCGACCGAGCCGAAGAGTTGATGCCCTCAGTTGAGCGCGTGAGGCAGTTGGTGGCTGACCTTGAAGCAATGGCCCTGGCGACCGGCATCGCGCCCGCGTATTCGATCCTGAGCGACGGCAGCGAACGCGCCGCGCGCGAACTGGACGTGGCCGCCCCCAAGCTGGCCGAACTGCCCGAAGGTCTGCCGAGCAAGCGTGAGTTCGATACCGCGTCGGCAATGCTGGCCGGTCGGCATGGCGGCTTCAATATCCGCCCCGGCCTGCCTGGCGACTACGCGAAGGTCGATCAGATCGCCCGCGACCGGAAGTAATCCAGATCCAGCCGGAGTGGTGGTGCCGGTCCTCGCGAAAGACCACCTAGCACCCGCGCGAGGGTGCCCGCGCGGCCGGCTTTTTCGCAATTGGCAGTCGGCCGCGCTTTTTTCTATTCGGAGCGCCTATGTTCAAGCCGATGTTTCGCCCCATGTTCCGACCGATGTTCCGCCCGGCCTTTGGCGAGCCGGAGGAGGAACCGCAGGAGGAACAGCAGCAGGAACAGCCCGAGGATGAACAGGCGGTCGAATGACCGAATCCAGGCCCGCGCCATTCGTCGGGCCGGGGAGCTGCTGAGGCAGATAGAGCCGGCAGCCGGAGCGCGGACAGACGTAGAACCTAGGGAGGGCGACCACCCCAGGTTAACGCGCAAACAAGCCGCCGAATCTGCCGGCATGTCCGACCACCAACGCAAGCAAGCACTCCGGGTCGCCAACGTGCCCGAAGATGACTTCGAGACGCGATCCTTTACAGCGTCGGAGCGAACGCCGCCCACGGCCAGCGCCGCACCAATGCCGACAAGCGCAAGGCGGTGATGACGTTGCTGGAAGATGATGAATGGTCGCAGTGGTCGGATCGGGAGATTGCGAGAAAGTGCTCGGTCACTCATCCGTTCGTGTCGCGCATTCGAGTATCACTGGAAACGGTTACCAGTGAGAATGACGAACCGCCCCCACCCCGTACCTACACCACCAAGCACGGCACCACGGCGACGATGAACACATCGAACATCGGCAGGCGTGAGTCAGATCAGCCCGACAGCGGCGGCAACGAAAGCGCGCATCATACCGCCCCGCGATCCTGTCCGAATCCTGCCTGCCAGTCCGTAGGAGATCCGCGCGCCCGTCTTTCCGCTGCGGCATGTAGGCGGCGTGTAGGCCGGCGGAATTCGCCCTGGTGCCTACACAGTGCCTACACGCTGAAATCTTCGTTTGACTCTTCGGGTAGCCGAGATCGGCTGTAAGGCCCGTGGATATTGTGGTGCCGAGGGCGGGAATCGAACCCGCACTGCCTTTCGGCAAACGGATTTTGAGTCCGTCGCGTCTACCAGTTCCGCCACCCCGGCAGCGGGAGGCCTATTGTCTTTTGCGCGCCGGCTTTTGTCCAGACCAGCAGCCGACTAATCCGAATCCAGGCTCAGCGGGGTGGGGCTTGGCTGGTACCAGTCGCCCTCGACCGGCCTGAACACGCAGCATTCGTCCATTACGCCGGAATAGATGTGGACTGTGACGGCCGGCTCGTCGCCACTCGGGTTGGCAATGGTGTGATGCTCGTGCGGCGGGATCAAGCTGCCGGCGCTGCCGACGCCCGAGCGCATGGTGGTGCGCGGTTCGAGCCGGAACTCGTCGGTGCCGCGTTCGACCAGTTCGTACTGGACCACTTCGATCTCACCGTGCCAGACGGCTTCGACGCACCACATCCCCGCGTGGTCGTGCAGGGGCGTGCCCTGGCCCGGGCCCCAGGTCATGGCCAGCACGCTGTAGCCAAGCTCCTCGTCCTGATGCAACAGCCTGCGGCAGTAGTGGTCGTTGCTGTATTCGTAGACACAGTCGGGCAGGCGGATGGAATCGTCGGCCATGAGTTCGCACAGACACTGGCGAAGATTCTGCGTGATTTCCTCGGCGCTGCCGGCCGAGACGGCGTGGTGGATCTTTTGGATCATGCGCGTTTTGCCGGGAAAATCAAGGCTCATTTCAACCACTTCCTGATCGGTTTTCCAAAAGTCGGGATGTCGGCCAGGAAGGCATCGTGCCCCTGCACCGACGGCAATTCATGATAGCTGACTTCGTTGCCGCTGCTCTCGAGCGCGGCGGCGAGTTCCTTCTGCTGCGTCAGGGGGAAGAGGATATCGGTTTTCACGCCCAGCACCAGGGCCTCGCCGGCAAAGCAGCGATCGAACATGCGCTTGAGCGTTTCGTCGCTGTCGCAGAAATCGAAATTGTCCATGGCCCGCGACAGGTAGAGGTAGCTGCAGGGATCGAACTGGCCCACGAACTTGCGCGCATGGGATTCCAGGTACGATTCCACGGCGAATCGCATGCCGAAGAGCGTGGGGGGAAAGTAGTCCTGGCTCTGGCGCCCGAATCGCGCCTGCCACTCGGTGGCCGAGCGGTAGGAGATCATGCCCAGCTTGCGCGCCAGGCGCATGCCGACTTCCGGCCAGTTGTCCTCGGTGTACTGCCCGTCGCGGAAATTGCGATCGGTCACGACGGCCTCGCGCTGCAGCGAGCGGATGGCGATGGCCATCGGCGTGGCCGAGCAGGCGCTCGAGATCAGCGCCAGCTTGCGCGTGCTCTGCGGATACTGTTTGAGCCAGGCGAGCGCCGTCAGGCCGCCCATGGACGGGCCGATGACCGCATGCAGGGTCTCGATGCCGAGATCTTCGACCACCAGGCGCGTGGCGCGGGCGATGTCCTCGATGGCCAGCTCGGGGAAGGCCAGGCGCCAGGGCTTGCCGGATTCCGGGTTGATGCTCGCCGGCCCGGTCGAGCCCATGCACGAGCCGAGCGAGTTAACGCACAGCACGAAGAAGCGATCGGTGTCGATGTAGCGCCCCGGTCCGATCATGTCTTCCCACCAGCCCGGTTCCGGATCCTGCGCGCTCGACGCCGCGTGGGCCCCGGGCGACAAGCCGGTAAAGATCAGGATGGCGTTGGACTTGTCGGCATCGAGCGTGCCCCAGGATTCCCAGGCCAGGCGAACATGCGGAAGCCGCCCGCCGCGGTAGAGCGAAAACGGTTTCTCGAGATCGAAGTAGCGGGTGGCCGGACCCATGCGCGCACTCCATGAACCAAAGCCACCATTCTAGCCCGCATCGCCGCATCGGGCACGATGAGGTGGCGACGCGACGGCGACGCCGCGCGTGCTAGCGTTGAGCGTTTCCACGGGGAGAAAGCTGCATGGGTATTCGTCTCGGCCTGATCTGCGGCGACCAGTTGCATTGGCCCAATCCGGTCTGCGCGGCGCTGGATCCGGATCGCGATCGCCTGCTGATGGGCGAGCTCGCCGGCGAGACGCGCTACGTCTGGCACCATGCGCAGAAGATCGCGCTGATCTTCTCGGCCATGCGCCATTTCGCCGAAGCCGCGGGCGATGCAGGCTGGCGCGTGGACTACCACCGCTTCGACGCCGACTGCGGCATCGTGCGCTTCACGGACCTGGTCGAAAAGGCCTGCCGCGAGAACGACGTCGATGAGATCGTCGTGACCTGGCCGGGCGAGTGGCGCGTGCTGGAGGAAATCCAGTCCTGGTCCGATGCCCTGGATGTGACGGTGACCCTCCTGCCCGATTCGCGGTTTTTGAGCACGCTCGAGTTCTTCAACGACTGGGCGGCCGGGCGCAAGCAGCTGCGCATGGAGTTCTTCTATCGCCTCATGCGTCGCCAGACGGGCTACCTGATGGACGGCGATTCACCGGCCGGTGGCGAATGGAACTTTGATCGCGCCAATCGCAAGGCCTGGAAGGGCGACCCGCCGGCGGCCAGCCCCATGTCGTTCACGCCCGACGCGATCACGCGCGAGGTGATCGCTACGGTCTCGCAGCACATCGACGCCTTCGGCGAGCTCGAAGGCTTCGACTACCCCGTCACCCGCGAGCAGGCGCGCCGCGCGCTGTCGCACTTCATGCGCTCGGCCGCCGCCCATTTCGGTGACTACCAGGACGCCATGCACAGCGACTCGGACTGGCTCTTCCACAGTCGCTTGTCGTCGAGCCTCAACATCGGCCTGCTCACGCCGACAGAGGTCTGCGACGCGGTCGAGCAGGCCTGGCGCGGCGGCGACATGCCGCTCAATGCCGCCGAGGGCTTTATCCGCCAGATCATCGGCTGGCGCGAGTTCGTCCGGGGTATCTACTGGCGCGAGATGCCGGCCTACGCCGGTCTCAACGGCCTGGGCAACGAGCGCGATCTGCCGGCTTTCTACTGGAGCGGGGAAACGGGCATGAACTGCCTGCGCGAGACCATCGGCGCGACCCGCCTCAATGCCTATGCCCACCATATCCAGCGCCTGATGGTGACCGGCAATTTCGCCCTGCTGCTCGGCGTTGTGCCCGAGCAGGTCTGCAAGTGGTACCTGGCGGTCTACGCCGACGCCTTCGACTGGGTGGAGTTGCCCAACACGCTCGGCATGGTGATGCACGCCGACGGCGGCCTGCTGGGTTCGAAACCCTACGCGGCCAGCGGCAAGTACATCGATCGCATGAGCGACTACTGCGCCGGTTGTCGTTACAAGGTCAAGGAAACGACCGGCGAGTCGGCCTGCCCGTTCAATGCGCTGTACTGGGATTTCCTGATCCGCCATCGCGAGCGCTTCGAATCCAATCCCCGCATGAAGATGATGTACCGGCACGTCGACCGGATGAGCGGGGAGCGGCGCCGCGCGGTCGAGGCGCGGGCCGAGTCAGTCAAGCGCCGGGTCGACGAGCTGTGAATTCAGATCGGGTCGGTGAACTGGGTCGTGCCGATGCCGCGGTCGGGCAGCAGGACCGGGATGCCGTCGACGACCAGGTAGATGACCTTGTCGTCGCGGGTGATCAGGGCCTCGCGCGGCTTTTCCGCCACCGGGCTGTGATCGACGTACTGGACGTCACCGGCGGCGATGCGGTCAGCGAGCTTCTTGACCCGGCTTTTCTCCAGCGGCCGCAGCGGCTGGTGGCTGACCGGGCAGCACAGGATGTCGAGGAGGGGATCAGCAATGGCCATGCCCGTGATTGTATCCGCTCGGCGCCGGCGCGGGAAGCGCGTTTACTCGGGCTCCGGGCGCTGCTAACATTCTCGCTTTTCCCCTGCGGGAGGGACCGTCATGGCGAGTGAACCCCTGGTCGGCATCATCATGGGCTCGAAAAGCGACTGGGAGACGATGTCGCACGCGGTCGACATGCTCGAGGCGCTCGATGTGCCCCACGAGGTCAAGGTCGTGTCCGCACACCGTACGCCCGAGGCAATGTTCGAGTACGCCGAATCGGCCGAGCAGCGCGGTATCGAGGTGATTGTCGCCGGTGCCGGCGGCGCGGCGCACCTTCCCGGCATGGTCGCTTCCCGGACCGTGCTGCCGGTGCTCGGCGTGCCGGTGCAGTCGCGCGCCCTCAACGGTCTCGACTCGCTGCTGTCGATCGCCCAGATGCCGGGCGGCGTGCCGGTCGGCACCCTGGCCATCGGCAGGGCGGGTGCGATCAACGCCGGGCTGCTGGCCGCATCGATGCTCGGCCAGGCCCATCCCGACATCCGCGATCGCTATCGCCAGTGGCGGCAGCAACAGACCGATGCCGTCCTGGCCGCGACCGACCCGCGTTCATGAGCAGGATCGGCATTCTCGGCGGCGGGCAACTGGCTCGCATGATGGCGCAGGCCGGGCTGGAGCTGGGCGCGGACTTCGTTTTTCTCGATCCCAAGCCGGATGCCTGCGCCGGCCCGCTCGGCCAGCTGATCGTCGCCGACTGGAGCGACCCGGCGGCGCTGGCGCAGCTGGCGGACTGTGATCGCATTACCTGCGACTTCGAGAACGTGCCGGCCGCGGTCCTCGAGGGCCTGGCCGAGTCCGGGCATCCGGTTCGCCCGGCCGCGAACGCCTTCTCCGCGGCGCAGGATCGCTTGACCGAGAAGCGCCTGATCGAGTCCCTCGGTATCGAGGTGGCGCCTTTCGCGCCGGTTTCCGGTCGCACCGACCTGCTCGAAGCACTCGACCGCATCGGCTATCCCGCGCTGCTCAAGACCCGGCGCATGGGTTACGACGGCAAGGGGCAGTATCTGCTTCGTTCGCGTGAAGACCTCGAGCCGGCCTGGGCCGAGCTGGGTGATCACGATCTGATTCTCGAAGGCTGGGTCGACTTCGACTTCGAGTGCGCGATCACGGTCGTGCGCAGCGCCACCGGCGAAATGCGCTGCTATCCCCTCTCGCGCACCGTACATGCCGACGGCATGCTGCGGTTGGTGGCTGCACCGGCGGGCGTGGACGACGGCCTGCGCAAGCGCGCCGAGGCCTGCGGCAAGCTGCTGGCCGAGCACCTGGACTACGTCGGCTGCCTGACCCTCGAGCTGTTCGTCGCCGGCGATCGTATCCTGGGCAACGAGTTTGCCCCGCGCGTGCACAATTCCGCCCACTGGACCATCGAGGGCGCGGTCTGTTCACAGTTCGAGAATCACATCCGGGCCGTCTGCGACCTGCCCCTGGGCAGCACCGAGCTGCGCGCGCCGTCGCTGATGTTCAACTGGATCGGCGAGATGCCGCCGGCTGGTGAATGGCTGCGGGTCCCGGACCTGCACTGGCACGACTACGCCAAGCAGGACAGGCCCGGCCGCAAGGTCGGCCATGCCACGCTGATGGCCGAGACCTGGCCCGCGCTGGTGCCCGTCGCGCTCGAGCTCGAGCGCAAATTGCCCGAGCCGCTCGATCGCCTGCTCGCCGATCTGGTGAAGATCTGAAGCCAGTGATCAGCCCGGCTGCTGTCGCTGCCGCCACTCGGCGACGCTGCGCCGGGGAATCGGGAGGTAGCCGTTGGTGACGGCCGGCTCGCCGGCTCGGGGATCAGGCTCGAGATGGATATGCCACTCCTGCGACGAGCCCGGGCGTACTTCGAGCACATCGTCGATATCGTAGAGATCGTCGCGATGGACCGAATCGCGGCCGATCAGCAGCTCCTTGCGGGCCCGCGCCTTGACTTCGGCCAGCGACTGTCCCGGATAGAGCGCATAGGCGTGGCGCTCCCAAAGCTCGCCCGGGGCGTAGCCGCCGATGTTGACGAAGTACAGGCGCATGCCGGTCTCCGAGGGCGCCCGCGACAGTGCCACCTGATAGCCCGGCACCTGTTCGATTCGCGCCCATGCGTCGATGTGCAGTCCGTCCGGGTCGCCGAACCACTGATCGAGCAACTGATGGTGGGTTGCCTCGATATCCGTCCCCAGCGCGAAGGCGATATCGTGCAATTCGACCCGGCAGCCGGCGATGCGCCCGCCCAGGCACACGACGAAGAGCGAGGGCTGGCGTGCGTCTTCAGTGCTCATGTTGGCTCGGGCTGATGAAGGATTCGGCCTGCGCCGTTGGAAACAGCACCAGGTGGCGCGCGTCCAGGGTCACGCCGATGAGCTCGTCGACGGCGTAGTCATCGTGGCTGGGGAACAACGCCGCGATTTCCTCGCCGGTGTCGAGCCGCAGGCGGTAGAGAATCTGCGCGCCCTGGAACTGGCGGGCCACCACCCGTGCGCGCGGGCCGTCGGCGTCGGGACGGATATCGTCGGGGCGGATGAGCAGGGCCAACTCGTCGCCTTCGGGTCGTTCCCGCGGCAGCGCCGAACGGCCCAGGCCGTGAACCAGCATCTCCTCCTCGACATGCGCCTGCAGGTAACTGCCTCGACCGGTGAAGGCGGCCACGTAGTGGCTGGCCGGGCGGTGGTAGAGCTGGTAGGGCGAATCCCATTGCAGCATGCGTCCGTCCTTGAGCAGCCCCACCCGGTCGGCTAGGGCGAAGGCTTCCTGCTGATCATGGGTGACCATCAGCGTAGCCGTGCCGCGTGCCTTGAGAATGCTGCGGACCTCCTCGCCGACGTGGCGCCGAAGGCGGGCGTCGAGGTTGGAGAAGGGCTCGTCCATCAACAGCACGTCCGGCTCGGGCGCCAGGGCGCGCGCCAGGGCCACGCGCTGTTGCTGGCCGCCGGAAAGCTCGTGGGGATAGCGATGCGAGTAGCCGCCCAGGCCGGTCAGCTCGAGCAACTCGTCGATGCGGCGCCCGCGCTCGGCACGCGAGAGCTTGCGCAGGCCGAACCCGACATTACCGGCCACGTCGAGGTGCGGGAACAGCGCATGGTCCTGGAACACCATGCCGACGCTGCGCTTTTCCGGGGCCAGCCGGAAGTCGGGCGTCGAGGCGACCCGGCCGCCGATGCGAATCTCGCCGGCGCGCAGCGGTTCGAAGCCGGCGATGGCGCGCAGGGCCGTGGTCTTGCCGCAACCCGACGCGCCCAGCAGGCAACCGATTTCGCCGACGTCGAGCTCGAAACTCAGGCCGCGAATGACGCTGGTCTCCTCGTAGCCGAGCCAGATATCGTCGACTTCGAGAATCATGGGCAGTAGCGCTTGCGGATACTCGAGGTGACCACATCGGCAATGCGGTCGACCTCGTCCTCGTCCACGATCAGGGGCGGCAGCAGGCGAACGGTCCGGCCGCGGGTGACGTTGATGATCACGCCGGCGTCGAGGGCGTCGGCCTTCAGGTCGGCGCAGTCGCGGTCGAGTTCGATCCCCACCATCAGTCCGCGGCCACGAATCTCCCTGACCGGAGGCAGTCCGTCGAGTCCCTGCCGAAGCCGGTCGACGAGTCGGCGGCCGGCGCTGGCGGCGCGCGCGCCGATGCCGTCCTCGCGCATGATGTCGATGACGGTCAGCGCCGCGCGGCAGGCGAGGGGATTGCCGCCGAAGGTCGTGCCGTGGCTGCCCGGCTTCATCAACGCGGCCACAGGCTCGCGCGCCAGGCAGGCAGCCACCGGCACACCGTTGCCCAGCGCCTTGGCCACGGTGACGACATCGGGTTCGAGGCCGGCGTGATGCTGGAAGGCGAACCAGCATCCGCTGCGGTTCATGCCGCTCTGGATCTCGTCGAGCATCAGCAGGGCGCCGTGCTCGTCGCACAGACGGCGCAGACCGGGCAGGTAGTCGTCGGGCGGTACGTGCACACCGCCCTCGCCCTGGATCGATTCGACCAGCACGGCGACGATCCCGGGGTTGTCGGCCAGGGCCCGCTCGGCCGCGTCCGTGTCGCCGAACGGCACCCGCACGAAGCCCTCGACCAGCGGCGCGTAGCCGTCCTGGATGGCGGGGTTGCCCGAAGCGCTGATGCCGGCCAGGGTGCGGCCGTGAAAGCCGTGTTCGGCGACCAGGACGGCCGGGCGCTCGATGCCCCGCTCGCGGGCGTGCAGGCGCGAAAGCTTGAGTGCGCACTCGATCGCCTCGGCGCCGGTGTTGGCGATGAAGGCGGCGTCCAGGCCGCTGATTTCGGACAGCGCCTCGCCGAGTTGCTCCTGCAGGGGCAGCTCGACGATGTTGGCCGTGTGGATGAGCTTGTGCGCCTGGTCGGCGATCGCGTCGGCCAGTTTCGGATGGGCATGGCCCAGGCTGCACACACCGATGCCGGAGATGGCGTCGAGGTGGCGCTTGCCCTGATCGTCGACCAGCCAGGCGCCCTCGCCGCGGACGATGCGCACCGGCATGCGCGCATAGGTGTTGAACAGATGCGTCATCAAGCGCGTCGGAAAGTGAAGGACGCGGTCATTCTACCGCTGATCGGGTACCGGCGGCGCGTTCGCGCCGCCGGTAATGGGCCGGCCGATGCGCTCAGCCGTGAAGGCGCGAGGCGACGAAGTCCCAGTCGACGATTTCAAGGAACGCTTCGACGTACTTGGGGCGGGCGTTGCGGTAGTCGATGTAGTAGGCGTGTTCCCAGACGTCGCAGCCGAGCAGGGCGGTGTTGTCGCTCAGCAGCGGGTTCTCGGCGTTGGGCGTGGAGGTCACTTCCAGCTTGCCGTCCGGGGTCTGAACCAGCCAGCCCCAGCCGGATCCGAAGCGCTTGACGCAGGCTTGCGTGAAAGCGTCGACGAAGCGGTTGTAGTCGCCGAAGTCGCGCTGGATCAGCTCGCCGAGCTTGCCTTCGGGCTGCTTGCCGCCGTCGGGCGTCATGCAGCGCCAGTACAGGTTGTGATTCCAGATCTGGCCGGCGTTGTTGAACATCGGGCCGGAGGATTTGCGCACGATTTCCTCGAGGTCCATGTCGGCGAACTCGGTGCCGTCGATCATGCCGTTGAGGGTGGTCACGTAGGTCTGGTGGTGCTTGCCGTAGTGGTAGTCGAGCGTCTCGCGGGAAATATTGGGTGCGAGCGCATCCATCGAGTAGGGCAGTTCGGGAAGCTCAAAAGCCATGGTGCGTTCCTCCGTTGCTTGGACAGTCAATAAACTATGTGCGAATGATAAACCCTTCGTTTCAAGGGGGCGCGAATCCACGCTACCTGGCGTTCATCCGATTTCATCCTCGATTTCCTGGAGATGACGCCAGCGGTTGACGATATTGCAAAAAAGCGAGGCCGTCCGTTCGGTATCGTAGGCGGCCGAGTGGGCCTGGCTCTTGTCCCAGTCGAGGCCGGCGGCGACCACTGCCCGCGCCAGTACGGTCTGACCATAGGCCAGGCCGCCGAGCGTGGCGGTGTCGAAGCAGCTGAAGGGGTGGAAGGGGTTGCGTTTGTAGCCGGTGCGCTCGACCGCTGCGTTGAGGAAACCGAGGTCGAAATGCGCATTGTGGCCGACCAGCACGGCGCGCTTGCAGCCGGTCTCGCGCAGGCTGTGTCGTACCGGCAGGAACAGCTGCTGCAGGGCCTCGCGCTCGGTCACCGCCGGGCGCAGCGGGTGGTCGGGGCGAATGCCGTTGAACTCGAGCGCGGCTTCTTCGATGTTGGCGCCCTCGAAGGGCTTGATATGCTGCATCATGACCTCGCCGGGCGAAAGCCAGCCGTCTTCATCCATTTCGATGATGCACATGGCCAGTTCCAGCAGGGCATCGGTTCGAGCGTTGAAGCCGCCGGTTTCGACGTCGACGACTACGGGCTGGAAACCGCGGAAGCGGTTGACGATTGAAGGCATGAGAATGCGAGCAGGCAAAAGAGGCAGGATAATGCACCGACTCCCGTTTGACCACCGAAGTCGGTGGCGCCCCCTTCTCGCGTTGCTGTTGCTGCTACCGCTGTCGGCCCCGGCGGCGGTCTTCTGGTCGGTCACGGACGACCAGGGGCGACAGAACTGGCTGCTGGGTACCATGCACAGCGAGGATCCGCGCCTGCTGGAGTGGCCGGAACCCCTGGTCGATGCGCTTCGCCAGGCTGATCGCATCGCGCTCGAGCTGGTACCCGACGCGGGCATGCTCGACACGCTCCAGGCGGCGATGCGCTCGCGCGACGAGCCGCTCAGCGAAGTCCTGGAACCGGCGCTCTACGAGCGCGTGGTGTCCATCCTGACCGAGAAGTACGGGATGAGCGAGCCGGCCGTGGACCGGCTGAAACCCTGGGCGGCGGCGCTGACCCTGGGCACGCAGCCGCCCGAGACGGGCATGTACATGGACCTGATGCTGTCCTACCGCGCCCAGGGCGCCGGGCTGGATGTGGTGGCCCTGGAGTCGGTCGACGAGCAGATCGATTTCCTGGCCGGTATGCGGCGAGCCGACCAGATCAGCCTGATTCGTGAAACCGTTGTCGACCACGACGCCTACGCGGCCGAGTTCGACGAGTTGGTCGCGGCCTACCTCGACGGCGACCTCGCTCGCCTCGACGCCCTGGCCACCGAACAGCTGGCCGGGCTGGACGAGGGGCTGGTTCGCTATTTCGCCGAGCGTGGGCTGAACGAGCGCAACCGGCGCATGCTCGAGCGGGCCGAGGGCTGGCTGGAAGAAGGCGGGCTGATCATCGCCGTCGGCGCCTTGCACCTGCACGGCGACAATGGTTTGATTGAATTGTTGAGGCAGCGCGGCTGGCGGCTCGAGGAGATTTACTGAGCCGGCGTCAACGGGCGCCGAGAATGACCTCGCGCTCGCGCAGGCGCTCGAGCATCGCACGGCCGGATTCGACGATGGGGCCCGGATCGGCCGCCTTCATTTCCTCGGCGATTCGCTCGAGAATCGCCCGGCCCCGGCTTTCGGGTTCGCGCTCGATGAGCTCCAGCAGGCGGGCCGTGACGGCGTTGAGCTTCATGAATCCGGTGTGGTCGTTGCGCTTTCGCCAGGCAGCGAGGATCAGCGGCTGCTCGAGCGGCGCTTCGGGCTGGTACCGCGGTCCGATTTCGTGCACAGGCCAGCGGTATTGCGCCAGGCGCAGCGTGGGGTTGATCGCGATCGCCGCCGACAACAGGTCGCCGTCGTCGTTGCAGTCGACCGCGTCGGGGTCCGCTTCGTCCAGACGAACGCAGGTCTCGAGAAACTCCCAGTGTGCCAGCTCCAGCGCAAACGGCGGCAGCTTGTCGGGTTGCTCCGTTTCGAGGAAACGCACGAATTCCCGCCCGATTTCGGTGAACAGGGGGGTCGTGGCGCGGTGCCCGGTCATGAACTCCCGGATCAGCGCCTGCCAGCGTTCCGTGTCGACGAGCTTGAACAGCACCGGAAAGTTCTTCGAGAAGAGATTGCTCAGGTTGCCGAAGAACAGGCGGCGGTAGATCGCCAGGCGGCGGTCTTCCAGTCCTTCCGGTGCCTCGACCCGCTCCGGGTCCCGGATATGCCCGGCGAACCGCCGTTGCAGGGCGAGCAGGCTGTCAGGAGGCGTATTGCTGTCTTTGAGCGGTGGCATGTTGGTCCTGCAGGGTGCGGATCCGGGTCACTTCGGCGAGCAACTCCTCGACCGGCGGAAAATTGAAGTCGCGTTCGAGCAGGGTCGGGACGGCACCAAAGCGCTGGTAGGCCTCGGCCAGCAGTTGCCAGACCGGGTCGATGACCGGCGCGCCGTGCGTGTCCACGATCAGGTCCTCGGCTTCGTTGTGATGGCCGGCGACGTGAATGTAGGCGACCCGTTCGGCGGGTAGGCCGGCGAGAAAGGCGTGCGGGTCGTAGCGATGGTTGACGCTGTTGACGTAGATGTTGTTGACGTCGAGCAGCAGCCGGCAGTCGGCCCGATCGAGCACGGCATTGATGAACTCCAGCTCGCTCATTTCCGCCCCGACCGTCGCGTAATACGAGATGTTCTCCACGGCGATGCGGCGACCGACGATGTCCTGGGTCTGGCGAATGCGCGAGGCGACCCAGTCGACGGCTTCCTCGGTGAACGGAATCGGCATCAGATCGTAGAGGTGGCCGTGCTCGGAGCAGTAACTCAGGTGTTCGGAGTAGCCGCGGATGTCGTGCTCGTCGAGAAAGCGCCGAACCCGCTCGAGAAAGCCGCGATCGAGCGGATCGGGCGCGCCCAGCGAGAGCGACAGCCCGTGACAGACGAACGGAAAGCGCTCGGTGTACTCGGCGAAGCGGCGGCCGAGGCGGCCGCCGACGCCGATCCAGTTTTCGGGAGCGACCTCCATGAAGCCGACCTCGGAGAGGTCGGCCTCGCGGAGGGGTTCGAGCAGGCCGCGCCTTAGGCCCAGGCCGGCTCCCCCGAGTTCGAAGCTTGTTGGCTGTGACATGACCCTGTGCGAATCAAGCGACGCCGCAGGTTCCTTCGCCGCAGGAACCTTCTTCGTCCTTGTCGTCCTTGTCATCCTTGTCGTCATCGGAGTCTTCGCCGCAGGAGCCTTCGCCGCAGGAGCCTTCGCCGCAGCTGCCTTCTTCGTCCTTGTCTTCACCACAGGAGCCTTCACCGCACTTGCCTTCCTTGTGGTCGTCGGCGGAGACCTGGAATCCGGCCGGGAGATCCTCGGCCTGGAAGGGATCCGCGCCGGCGCCCTGGGAAGCCATTGCACTGAGGGAAAACGAAGCGGCGGCCACGGTGCTGATCGCGGTTAACAGGTGTTTCTTGTCGGACATGACAGATCCTCCATTGAATTGGAATGAGACCGAACACCGAACTTGATGTTCGTCAATTACTCTAGCACCTCAAGGTTAAACAGTCGCTAGGGGAAATTACGTGGTCTGCCCGCTACGGAAGAAGCCCGGTTACATCGGGTTCGGGCGAGTTGCCTCGAGGTGGCGCTGCTTCTGACGCCAGCGGCACAGGTCGTAGACCGGACACTGGCCGCACAGGGGCTTGCGCGCCCTGCAGGTATAGCGGCCGTGCAGGATCAGCCAGTGATGGGCGTCCTGCAGGTAGGCTTCTGGAACGCGCTTGAGCAGGGCTTTCTCCACCGCCAGGGGCGTCTTTCCCGGCGCCAGTCCCGTGCGGTTGGCGACCCGGAAAATATGCGTGTCCACGGCCATCGTCGGCTGGCCGAAGGCGGTGTTGAGCACCACGTTGGCGGTTTTGCGTCCCACCCCGGCCAGCGCTTCCAGTTCAGCGCGCGAATCCGGCACCACGCCATCGTGCTTGTCGATCAGGTCCCGGCAGGTCCGCATGATGTTCTTCGCCTTGGAATTGAACAGGCCGATGGTCTTGATGTATTCCTTGAGGCCGTCCTCGCCCAGCGCGAGGATCTGCGCGGGCGTGTTGGCCACGGGAAACAGCCTGCGCGTGGCCTTGTTGACGCCGACGTCGGTGGCCTGGGCCGACAGGATCACTGCGACCAGGAGTTCGAAGGGGCTGTCGTATTCGAGCTCGGTGGTCGGGTGGGGATCGAGCTCCCGGAGACGGTGGAAGAACGCTTCTCGGTCGGCCTTGTTCATGGGGTCGTCGCTTCGGCAGTCGCTGGCGAAGCGCCGGATTCTACTTCACGGCTGCGCGGCCGACGGGCCAGGAACTGCCACAGCGCCACCATCAGTCCCAGGCCGATGAAGGCGCCCGGCGGCAGGACGGCGAGCAGCAGTCCCTGATCGAAAGGCAGCAGCCGCAGTGTCCAGTCGGCGGCCGCTTGGCCGAACAGCATCTCCGCGTCGGCCAGCAGGGTGCCCTGGCCGACGATCTCGCGTCCGGCACCCAGCACGATCAGCACCGCGGCGAAGCCGCTGCCCTGGGCCAGGGCATCGTGCACGGCGGCCCCCACGGGCTGCCTGGAGGCAAAGGCCTCGGCCCGCGCCAGGATGGTGCAATTGGTCACGATCAGCGGCACGAAAATGCCCAGGGTGCGGCTGAGTTCGTGCAGCCAGGCCTGCATCGCCAGATCGATGGCCGTGACCGTCGTGGCGATGATCAGGACGAAGGCTGGGATGCGGATCTCGGGGCGCCAGGATGCGCGCAGCATCGAAACGAGCAGGCTGCTGATGGTCAGCACCAGCAGCGTGGCGACGCCCAGGCCCAACCCGTTGATCGCGCTGTTGGTTACGGCCAACAGGGGGCACAGGCCCAGCAACTGAACGAGGCCGGGGTTGTTGCGCCAAAGCCCGTCGCCCCAGATGCGCTTGCGGTCAATCATCCTGCCCCCGGCTGTCGGTGTCTTCCATGCCCGCAAACGGCGTGTCCCGGTTCGCCTCGAAGGCCTGCAGGACAATCTTGAGTGCATTGATGACGGCGGTCGACGTGATGGTTGCGCTGGTGACGGTATCGAACTCGCCGCCCCTGCGATCCGGCGCCCACGCGTCGGCTGGCGGGCTTGCCAGGGACTTGCCTTCGAACTGCTTCAGCCAGTCGCTCTTGCTGCGCTCGATTCTGTCGCCCAGGCCGGGCGTTTCGCGGTGTTCGAGCACGCGCACGCCCAGCACGCTCCCCCCCGAGTCGATGGCGACGAGCAGCCGGATGTCGCCGCTGTAGCCGTCCGGCGTGGTCAAGTCTGTCACGTACGCCTCGGGCCGACCCTGCCGTCGAGCGGTATAGACACGGACGGCCTCGAGGCCGCCGATGTCGATCCTCCGACCGGTCTCGAGCAGGTCGTTGTCGTGATCCACGCCCTCGAGCATCGACAGGATCCCCCGCAAAGCGTGGTCGCGACGTTCCGCCGCGATGCGCTCCTCGGTCACCGAGTTCAACCCGGCCAGCAACAAGGCCGCCGCCAGCCCCAGCGCACCGAGGGCGGCAAGGGGTGAAAGAAGCGATTTCGAAACCGGATTCACGATCAGGATTGTACGCAAGCGCTTCGCGGCTGGCGACCCAGCCTGGCGCCGGGGAGTTCACGCTGCTGTTATCCATGGCTTCAGTGCCCGTAGGTTCGCGGCCGCGTCAGGCGATCGACCAGCGGCGCGGCCATGTTCATCAGCAGCACGGCGAAGGCCACGCCGTCGGGATAGCCGCCCCAGCGACGGATGGCCAGGGTGAGGATGGCGACGCCGGCACCGAAGACGAGCTTGCCGCGCGGGGTACTGCAGCCGCTGACCGGGTCGGTGGCGATGAAGAAGGCGGCCAGCACGAGCGCGCCGGAGAAGATGTGCTGCGCCGGCGAGGGGTGGATATCGGGTCCGAGCAGCCACAGCGGCATCGACACGATGATGGTCGTGGCGATGAGGGCGACCGGTACGTGCCAGGAAATCACCCGCTTCCAGACCAGGTAGAGGCCGCCCAGGGCGTAGAAGTTGGCGATCCACTCCCAGCCGCGACCGCCGAAGTCACCGAAAATCGGGGCCTGGCGGATTTCGGTGACCAGCAGGCTTTCGCGCACGCCGGTTCGAAGCGTGTCCAGCGGCGTCGCGCCGGTGACCGCATCGATGTCCAGCCCGGCCGGAAGGCTGCCGGTCAGGACGGCCCGGCCGGTTTCGATCAGTCCGGGCAGGCCCGGCGAGAGGGAGCGCGGCAGAAGCCACTGGCTCAGCTCCATCGGAAACGCGACGATGACGGCGGCGAAGCCGACCATGGCCGGGTTGAACAGGTTGTAGCCGAGCCCGCCGTAGAGGTGCTTGGCGATGACGACCGCGAACAGCATGCCGATGGCGGCGATCCACCACGGCGCCAGCGGCGGCAGGCACAGGGCGAACAGCACGCCCGTGACAACTGCGCTGTAGTCGGACAGGAACAGCCGGACCGGGCGATCGCGCAGCTTGAGCATGATCGCCTCGAAACCGACGGCAAAACCGACGGCCAGAGCGATCTGGAAAAGAATCCCGTAGCCGAAGAACCAGATATGCGCGGCAACGGCCGGCACCAGGGCATACAGCACCTGCCGCATGACCCCGCCCACGCTGGTGGCAGGCGGCTGAAAAGGGGCGCCGGAGACGGGGAATTTCACGCGGGCCCCCGTCGGTCGCGAGGTGGTTTTCCTGAAACCTGAAACCTTAAACCTGAAACCTCGCCGATCCTTGCCGCAACGACTTCGGCATACCGCGGACGCTCAGTCATCGCCCCCCTCCTTCTTGCGCCTGGCCCGCTCGATGGCGGCCTGGATTTCGTCCTGCGCCTTGTCGGGCCGCTGGAGCTTTTTCTCGCGCTCCTTGCGGCGAGCCTGGCGCTCGGCTTTCTCCCGCGCCAGGCGTTCTTCCCGCGCCTCGTAGCGCCTCTTCGCCAGGGTTGCCCGGCGGCGGTCGAGCTGGCGGCGGGCCAGCTCGTCCTTGCCGTGCTTGTAGAAGTCGACCAGCGGAATATGGCTGGGGCAGACCGCCGCGCAGCAGCCGCATTCGATGCAGTCGGCCAGGTCGTAGTCGGCTGCGCCGTCGTAGTTCGCAGCCTCGACGAGCTTGAACAGGGTTTGCGGCAGAAGACGCGCCGGACAGACGCGCACGCATTCTCCGCAGTTGATGCACGGCATCACCGGTTGCGTCGGCGAGGTTTCGCGGCGGGTCAGGGCGAGCACGCAGTTGCTGCCCTTGGTGACCGGGATCTCGTCGCTGGCCAGGGCGGTGCCCGACATCGGGCCGCCCAGGATCAACCGGGTCACCTCCCCCTGGTAGCCGCCGGCGGCTTCGACCAGGTGGCTGAAAGGCGTGCCGATCAGCGCCAGCAGGTTGCGCGGCGCGCGAATGCCCGGACCGGTGACGGTGACGACGCGCTCGATCAGCGGACGGCCCTCGACCACGGCGTCGCGCGCCGCCGCGGCCGTGCCGACGTTGTGAACGACCATGCCCAGGTCCTGCGGCAGGCCATCAAAGGGCACTTCGCGGCCGGTCAGGGCCTGGACGATCTGGCGTTCCCCGCCCTCGGGATAGACCGTGAAGACCTTGCGGATCCGCACGGCCGCTTCGGCCTCCAGCTCGCTTCGCGCCTGGCGCAGTTTCTCCTCGACGGCGCCCATGCGGTCCTCGATGGCGATGACGACCTGCCGCGCGCCGGCGGCACGCGCCAGGACCAGGCCGCCCTCGACCACGTCGCTGGCGCGCTCGCGCATGAGCATCTCGTCGCAGGCAATCCAGGGTTCGCATTCGGCGCCGTTGAGGATGACGGTGTGCAGCCGCGCCCAGTCGCCGCGAAGCTTGGCCGCGGACGGGAACATGGCACCACCCAGGCCGGCCAGGCCCAAGCGGTGCAGGTGGTCGACGATTGCTTCGGGCGAGCGCCGCGACCAGTCGTCGAGGGGATGGGTGGTCGTCCAGCGGTCTTCGCCGTCGGGGACCAGTACGATGCTTCGCCGGGTGCCGCCGGGCGGCAGGGCGGCGGGGTGGTCGACAACGCCCTCGATCGTGCCGGAAGTCGGCGCGTGCTCGGGCACGATGAAATCGTCGCCCGCTTCGGTCAGCGCCTGGCCCTTGGCAACCCGGTCGCCGGCGGCGACGACTGGACGCCCGGCATCGCCCTGGTGCTGGCGCAGGGCGATGAACAGGCGGCCGGGCAGCGCAGGTCGCGCGATCGGCTGGCGACAGGCGACCTGCTTGTGGTGCGCGAGCTTCAGCCCGCCTGGAAACCCGTGGATACGGTCGCCGGGAAGGGCTTCATCCATGCGCCGGCTCCCGGATCCTGATCGGGATGGGCGCCGGGCGCGGCCAGCGCCAGGGTTCGCCCAGTTCGACCAGGTCGATGCAGTCGACCGGGCAGGGCTCGATGCACAGTTCACAGCCGGTGCACTCGGTCTCGATGATGGTGTGCATCTGGCGCTGCGCTCCCAGTATGGCGTCGACCGGGCAGGCCTGGATGCAAAGCGTGCAGCCGATGCAGCGCTCCTCGTCGATGACCGCCACCATGGGCGGCTTGTGCTCGCCCCGCGTCTCGTCGAGGGGCTTGGGTTCGACGTCGAGCAGGGCGGCGAGCTTCTTCACGCCTTGCTCGCCGCCGGGCGGGCACTGGTTGATGTCGGCCTCGCCGTTGGCGATGGCCTGCGCGTAGGGTCGGCAGCCCGGGTAGCCGCACTGTGCGCACTGGGTCTGCGGCAGGGTCGCGTTGATGTGCTCGACCAGGCTGTCCTCGTCGGGCGCGAGGCGACGGCCGAGCCACAACAGCACGGCCCCGATCAAGAGCGCCATGGCGGTCAGCGTCAGAATGGCGGTGATCATGGCGTCATGATAGTGCGATTGAATCGCCTGCGTGGCCGTTGATTTGAAGCAAATGCAGCAGGGTTGATGTGCGGCATAATCCGACTGACGCGTTTCGGAACAGTGAGGTAAGAGGAATGAGCGAGACCAACAAGACAACCCTGCCGATCGTGCAGATGGCCCGGGACAATGACGAGTTCCGCAAGGTCATCTGGACCGGTGAAAACAGTCAGCTGGTGCTGATGGCCATCGCCGAAGGCGACGAAATCGGCGGCGAGGTGCATGAAGGCCACGACCAGCTGTTGTGGTTCGTCGACGGCGAGGGGCTGGCGAAGATCGGCGAGCGCGAAGAAAAAGTCGTTGCCGGCGACGTGAGCATCGTTCCCTCGGGCACCTGGCACAACTTCAAGAACACCGGCTCCGGAATGCTCAAGCTCTACACCACCTACTCGCCGCCGGAGCACGAGCCGGGCACCGAGCACGAATCCCGGGAAGAGGCGTCCTGATCGGCGTCAGTATTCGAGCGCCGGCCACTGGCCGGCGTCGATGGTGCGCCGGTAGGCGTGCCAGGTGGCGTGACCGATCAGCGGCAACAGAACGATGAATGCCAGCCACGCGGTCAGCGCGCCCAGCAGGACGCAGCCGACGATGATGGCCGCCCAGATCGCCATCGCGCCCTTGTTTCTCAACACCGCGTTGATCGAAGTGACCACCGCGGTGACGGTGTCGGTGCGCCGGTCCATCAGCATCGGCAGGGAAAAGGCGCTGGCCGCGAACACGATGGCGCTGAAGACCGCGCCGATCAGCGAGCCCACGGCGAGGAAGGGCAGCAGCTCGGACCAGCCCGGATTGTCGGCGGCTGGAAAGAACACGTGCACCATGGTCGCCGCCCGGGCCCAGACCAGGAAGACCACCGTCAGGATCACGGCGAAAACCAGGGCGTTGCCGACGGCGCGGGCGGCATCGCCCATGCTGCGCGCCAGGCTGACCCGTCGCTCTTCCTCCAGCCGGCGGCTGATCGAGTAGAGGGTCAGCGCCAGCCACGGCCCGACGAATACGAAACCCGACACCAGTCCGAGGTAGAGCCCGGCGTTGCCGAACAGCCAGGTCGCAGCGGTGATCAGGTAGCTCAGCGCCAGCATGATGACGCCGTAGCAAAGACTCTGGCGCGGCGCGGCCTTGAGGTCGGCCCAGCCGAGGCGAAGCCAGCCGATGGGCTCGGACAGCGCCAGTTGCCGGCAGGGTGCGGCAAAGGGCAGTTCCTCCGGCGGCGTCGGCTGTTTCGAAGCCGCGTTCACTGGCCCGCGTCGCGATCGTCGGCCAGGCCGCGCTCGATTCGCTGCAGGCTGTCGCGGATCTCGGTGAGCAGGCCCAGCGTGCCGGCGGTCTCGGCCGATGCCGGGTCCGGCGTCGCCGTTGTGTCGTCGGACTCCTGCCAGTCGCTGATGCGGTCGCGCTGATCGAGCACGGCGTCGCGGAAGTCATCCACCTCGTCGATGCCGACGATGCTGACCAGCGCGCCCTGCGACGACTGGCCGGCGGTTTCCACGCGCATCCCCTTGATGTCGAACAGGCGCATGATGGGGCCCTGGTAGAGCGCGAGATCGGTGATCTTCTCCAGCGGAATGCTTTTCTCCTCGACGTTCCAGATTCCGCGGCGAACCTTGAGATCGCGCCGGGTCAGCACGATCTCCAGGCGGGCGTAGTAGCGCTTGAGCACCAGGTAGACGATGGGCAGCACGATCGGGATCAGCGGGATGCCGACGACGATGAGTGTCAGCAGAATCGCCGTACCCCAGAGCTGGTAGCGGATGACCTGGGGCTTGATCGGCGCCTCGCGCAGAATCGCGGTTCGGTTCTTCATGGGCCGGCTGCCGTTCAGCGGTCTTCGGGCACGATCCGCATGACCCCGCCGTCGGGCTGGTCGGTGACGAGGTAGATGGCGCCGTCCGGTCCGGTCTTGACGTCGCGCACGCGAGCGCCGATCGACAGCCACTCCTCGCCCGTGACCCGGTTGTTCTCGAGAATCAGGCGCGAGACGCGCTGCTCCCGCAGGCCGCCGACGAACAGGTCGCCCTGCCATGCCTCGAATGCGTCGCCGGTGTAGAAGTCCATGCCCGAGGGCGCGATCACCGGGTCCCAGAAGTAGACCGGCTGCTCCATGCCCTCGGCCTCGGTGCGGCCCTCGTAGACATCGCCGCCGCGATACTCGATGCCGTAGCTGATCGTCGGCCAGCCGTAGTTCTTGCCCGCCTGGGTCAGGTTGAGTTCGTCACCGCCGCGCGGGCCGTGTTCGATGGTCCAGAGCTGGCTGTCGGCGTCCATGACCGCGGCCTGGATGTTGCGGTGGCCCCAGGACCAGATCTCCGCCGCGTTCTCCTCGTGGTCGACGAAGGGGTTGTCCTGCGGCACGGAGCCGTCGACGTTCAGGCGCACCACGGTGCCGATGTGGTTGGTCGGATCCTGCGCGTTCTGACGCACCGGGTGACCCTGGCGGTCACCCATGGTCAGCCAGAGCGTGTCGTCGTCCTGGAAAACGATGCGCGAACCGTAGTGCCCGGTCGACTCGACCGCCGGCTCCTGGCTGAAGATGACCTCGACGTCCTCGAGCGCCGTCTGGTCGTCGCTCAAGCGGGCGCGGGCCAGCGCGGTGTTGTTCGTGCCGTCGTCGTGCGGCTCCGAGAAGCTCAGGAAAACGGTGCGGCTCGATTCGAAATCGGGCGCGATCGCCACGTCGAGCAGCCCGCCTTGCTTGCGGTTGTCGACTTCGGGCACCCCGGCCAGCGGGTCGGAGACGCTGCCGTCCGGCGTGATGTGACGCAACCGGCCCGGCCGCTCGGTGACCAGCATCGAACCGTCGGGGAGAAACTCAATGGCCCAGGGATGTTCGAGACCCTCGGCCACCGTTTCGAGCGACCAGTTCTCGGTGTTCTCGGGAATCGGCGCGCGCGTCTGTCCCGAGAAAGCCGGCTCCAGGTGCGGCGCCTCGCGGTCGCGGGTCTCCTCCGTACGGGGGCTTTCGGTTTCCCCTTCCTCGCCTGCAGCGCTGGCGGTGGATTCCTGCTCGCCGCCGTCGACCGCCGTCGTGCTGGAGGCGTCGCTGGCGGGTTCCTGCTCGGCCGCGCTGGAGCTCGGTTCGGTGTTGCAGGCGGCAAGCACGATGGTGCCGATGACAAGCAAAAGGGTTTTCATGGCTGATTTCCTCCAGGTGAGGCTGGTCCGATAATGTCGGTATCTTAGCAGCCGCGGATCACAGCTTCGCGAAGCCGGCGAAGCCCATGAAGGCCAGCGCCATCAGCCCGGCGGTAATCAACCCGATCGGCGCCCCGCGAAAGCTGGTGGGTACGTCGGCCATGGCGATCCGCTCGCGCGCGGCGGCCAGCATGACCAGCACCAGGCCGAAGCCCAGCGCGGCGCCGAAGCCGTAGAAAGCCGACTCGACCAGGCTGTGCTGCTCACGCACGTTGAGCAGGGCCACGCCGAGCACGGCGCAGTTGGACGTGATCAGCGGCAGGTAGACGCCGAGCACGCGGTGCAGCAGCGGGGCGGCGTGACGCATGTACAACTCGGTCAGTTGCACGAGCGCGGCGATGACCAGGATGAAGGCGACGATTCGGAGATATTCCAGCCCCAGCGGAATCAGCAGCCACTCGGTGATCATGAAGCTCGCCACCGAGGCCAGGGTCAGCACGAAGGCGGTCGCCATCGACATGCCCACCGCCGAGGACACGCTGCTGGATACACCCATGAAAGGGCACAGGCCGAGGAACTGGACCAGCACGAAGTTATTGACCAGCGCGGCCGATATGACGATCAACACCAAGTCCATCTTTCCACTAAGGCCTTGGAACCACCGAATGCACCGAACGCACCGAATAAAGTTGGAAATTCATTGCCTTCGGTGCTTTCGGTGTATTCGGTGGTTCCATTGTTCTACTTGATGCGCATGCCCGGTCTGGCGCCCGAGTCGGGTTCGAGTAGGAACGGCCGGCCGTCTTTGCCGCTGGCAGCCAACACCATGCCCTCGGATACGCCGAAGCGCATTTTGCGCGGCTCCAGGTTGGCCACGACCATGGTCAGGCGGCCTTCGAGTTCACTCGGCTCGTAGTGGCCGCGGATGCCCGCCAGGACCTGCCGGCTCCCCATCTCGCCCAGGTCGAGCTGCAGGCGCAGCAGCTTGTCCGCACCCTCGACCTCTTCGGCACGCTCGATGCGGGCGATGCGAAGGTCCACTTGCATGAAATCGTCGAACTGGATCATGTCGTTCTCGTCTGACTTGTTGGCTTCGGGCTTCTTGCCGGCGTCCTCGAGCGAGGCCTTGCTGGCCTCGATCAACGCGTCGGTCTGCTTTTCTTCCACGCGCGTGAGCAGCGGCTTGAACTTGCCGATCTCGTGGTCGAGCAGGGGCTCGCCGATCAGGCTGAAGTCGTCCAGGCGGGTATTCAGGAATTCGGCCGCCTTCCCGGCCGTGAGCGGAATGACCGGTGAGAGCCAGGTCATCAGCAGCCGGAACAGGTTGAGCGCCTGGGTGCAGATGGCCACGACCTCGTCTTCACGGCCGCCTTCCTTGGCCAGCTTCCACGGTTCGCGTTCGTTGATGTAGACGTTGGCCTCGTCGGCCAGGGCCATGATGCGGCGGATGGCCGAGTGGTAGTTGCGCTTGTCGAAATCCTCGACGATGGCCAGGTGCTCGCCGACGAAACGCTGGTGCAGCTGAGGGTCGGGCAGTTCGGCCGCCAGCCTGCCCCCGCCGAACTTGTGGATGAAGCCGGCCGAGCGGCTGGCGATGTTGACCAGCTTGCCGACCAGGTCGGCGTTGACCCGGTAGCGGAAGTCCTCGAAGTTGAGGTCGATGTCGACCAGGCCCGAGCCCAGCTTGGCGGCGAAGTAGTAGCGCAGGTAGTCCGGGTGCAGGTGATCGAGCCAGGTGCGCGCCATGATGAAGGTGCCGCGCGATTTCGACATCTTGGTGCCGTTGACGGTCAGGAAACCGTGGGCGTAAACGCCGGTCGGGCGTTTGAGGCCGGCGCCTTCGAGCATGGCCGGCCAGAACAAGCAGTGGAAATAGATGATGTCCTTGCCGATGAAGTGGTGCATCTCGGCGTTCGATTGCGGCCGCAGCCAGTCCTCGAAGTCCCAGCCGTGGCGCTCGCACAGCTCCATGAAACTGGCGAGATAGCCCACCGGCGCGTCCATCCAGACGTAGAAGAACTTGTCGTCGGTGTCGGGAATCCGGAAGCCGAAGTAGGGCTTGTCGCGGGTCACGTCCCAGTCGCGCAGGCCGTCGGCGAACCACTCGTCGAGCTTGTTGGCCACCTCGCCCTGCAGGGCGCCGGAGCGAATCCATTCCTGCAGGCTGTCCTGGAAAGCCGACAGGGTGACGAAATAGTGTTCGGTCTTTTTCATGACCGGGGTGGTGCCCGAAACCACCGAGCGCGGATCGACCACCTCGGTCGGGTCGTAGGTGGCGCCGCAGGCCTCGCAGGAGTCGCCGTACTGTTCTTCGGCGCCGCAGCGCGGGCAGCTGCCCTTGATGAAGCGATCGGGCAGAAACATCTCGCGCTGGGTGTCGTAGTACTGCTCGATCGTATCGGTGCGTACCGCGCCAAGGTCCTTGAGTGCGGACCAGATGCGCTCGACGAGCGCCCGGTTGGTGTCGGTATGCGTCGACGAGAAGTTGTCGAAGGACAGGGCGAAGTCCTCGAAGTCCTTCAGGTGCTCGGCGTGCATCCGCTCGATCAGCTCGTCCGGTGAAACGCCCTCCTTTTCGGCGCGCAGCATGATCGGCGTGCCGTGGGCATCGTCGGCCCAGGCGAACACCACCTCGTGGCCCATCGCGCGCTGGAACCGTGCCCAGATGTCGGTCTGGATGTACTCGAGCATGTGCCCCATGTGGATCGAGCCATTGGCATAGGGCAGGGCGGCGGTGACCAGGATGCGGCGGGGGGTGGTCATGGTAAGCGGGCGTTGAGTTGGGTTTGAGGCGCGGAACGATTATCGCATGCGTCTGACTGGTTTGCTTGTTGGCTTGTTGGCTTGTTCGGCGCCGATCGATTGGCGGGGCGGCTTCGCCGCGGAGTGAATGGTGGCAACTCGCCGGCTGGCTTCAGGCTCTCGCAGCCGCCCCGCCAGGCCGTCGGTTGCCGAACTAGCCAACTAGCGAACCAAGCAAACCGGTACAATATCAGTCCAGATTCAGACAGATGATATCCGGCATGAACAACGACGAAGTCAGGTCCCTGGTCGCCGCGATCGAGGACCCCAACACCGGCCGCCCGCTGGGCGATGCGGTGCGCGGCGTGGCCGTGCGCGATCGGCGCGCGGCCGTCGATATTCGCCTGGCCTATCCCGCGGCCGGCTGGCGCGAGGAATTGGCACGCATCGTGTCCGAACGCCTGCGCGCCGATGAGCAGATCGACGAGGTCACCGTCGACATCGACTGGCAGATTCCGCAGCACGCCGTCCAGGGCGGCCTCGACCCGATCGAGGGCGTGCGCAATATCATTGCCGTGGCTTCCGGCAAGGGTGGCGTGGGCAAGTCCACGGTCAGCGCCAACCTGGCCCTGGCCCTGGCGGCCGAGGGCGCCCGCGTGGGCGTTCTCGATGCCGATATCTACGGCCCGAGCCAGCCACGGATGCTGGGGCTCAGCGGCGGCCCCAAGACCACCGAGAACCGCCGCATCCTGCCCATGCAGGCCCACGGATTGCAGGTGATGAGCATCGGCGTGCTGGTTGACACCGACCAGGCGATGATCTGGCGCGGACCGATGGCCACGCAGGCGCTGCAACAGATGGTTTCGGAGACGCTTTGGGAAGGGCTCGACTACCTGGTCATCGACCTGCCGCCGGGTACCGGCGATATCCAGCTCACCCTGGCGCAGCGTATTCCCGTGGCCGGGGCGGTGACGGTGACCACGCCGCAGGACGTGGCCGTCGACGACGTTCGCCGGGCGGTCGCCATGTTCAACAAGGTCAAGGTGCCGGTGCTGGGCATCATCGAGAACATGAGCACCCATATCTGTTCGAACTGCGGACACGAGGATTCCGTGTTCGGGCGCGGCGGTGGCGAGCGCATCGCCCGCGAGACGGGTGTGCCCAACCTGGGTCAGCTACCGCTCGAGTCGGTGGTGGGGCGAACCACGGACGAAGGCACACCGATCGTGGTCGCCGAGCCCGACCACCCGGCCGCCCTGCGATTCAGGGAAATCGCCCGCCGCGTCGCCGGCCGCCTCTCGACCCAGTCGCGCGAGGCGAAGGTGCGGATGCCTAAAATCCGGATTACGGATTGAGAATCCGTAACTCGGATTAGGTTTCAGGTTTCAGTGTTCAGGTTTCAGGTCGGCTTCGATTCGCCTTGGTGTCGCGGCGTGATCTGCAGCTGGCTTTCGGCACCGCACCAGCCGCCTTCTCCGTTCGCCCCCTTAAACCTGAACCCTGAAACCTGAAACCTTCTTTTCAAGCCTTCGGCAACGTCACCCCCCGCTGCCCCATATACTTCCCGGCCCGGTCGGCATACGACATCTCGCAGGGCTCGTCGGACTCGAGGAACAGGAACTGCGCCACCCCTTCGTTGGCGTACACGCGGGCGGGCAGGGGTGTGGTGTTGGAAAACTCCAGCGTGACGTGGCCTTCCCACTCCGGCTCCAGCGGCGTGACGTTGACGATGATGCCGCAGCGCGCGTAGGTGGACTTGCCCAGGCAGATGGTGAGCACGTTGCGCGGGATGCGGAAATACTCGACCGTGCGGGCCAGGGCAAAGGAGTTGGGCGGAATGATGCAGGCATCGCCGGTGAAGTCCACGAAGCTCTTCTCGTCGAAGGCCTTGGGATCGACCACCGCGGAGTTGATGTTGGTGAAGATCTTGAATTCGTTCGCGCAGCGACCGTCGTAGCCGTAGCTGGAGGTGCCGTAGGAGACGAGTTTGCGTCCGTCTTGCGACTGACGAATCTGGCCGGGCTCGAACGGCTCGATCATGCCGTGCTCCTCGGCCATGGTGCGAATCCAGCGGTCGGATTTGATGCTCATGTTCTTCGGTGTCTCAAGTTGCAGCGTGCGGGTGCCGGATTATCGCATGGCTTCGGGACGGTCAATCCTGAGGTGGCGGCTGCTGGATCAACTCCACGCTGGTGGTGAACAGCTGGTTGCCGCGGATGACTTCCATCTCCATCTCCGAGCCCGGTTCCTTGCCGGCGATGCGCTGCATCAGGTCACGCGCGCTCTGGACTTGCTGGCCGTCGCTGCTGACCAGAACGTCGCCGCGCTGCAGTCCCGCCTGCCAGGCCGGGCTGCCGCGATGGACTTCGCTGACCCGGGCACCGGGTTGCAGCGCCTCGGCGTTGGAAAGGCGCAGGTTGACGTCGGTCAGTTCCACGCCCATCCAGCCTCGCGTGACCTGTCCGTACTCGATGATCTGCTCGGTCACGCGCTGCACGACCGAGGCCGGGATGGCGAAGGAGATCCCCTGGGCGCCGGTCTCCTGGCCCATGGAAGCGCTGTTGATGCCGACGACATCGCCGGCCGGGTTGATCAGGGCCCCGCCGGAGTTGCCGGCGTTGATGGCGGCGTCTGTCTGGATGAAGTCCTCGTGCGAGGCAAGACTGAGGTGGCCGCGCCCGGTTGCGCTGACGATGCCCATGGTCACGGTATGGCTCAGGCCGAATGCGTTGCCGATGGCCAGCACCACGTCGCCGGCGCGCAGCTGGGCGTCTCCGGCCAGGGTGGCCACGGGCAGATCGTCGAGGTCGACGCGCAGCAGCGCCAGGTCCGTTGCCGGATCGGATCCGACGACGTTGGCATCGGCCACCCGGCCGTCCCACAGCGCGACGAGGATATCGTCGACGCCGGAGATGACGTGCCGGGTCGTCAGGATCAGCCCGTCGCTGGAAATGATCACGCCCGAGCCGAGCCCGCGGCGCGGTCGCGTTACCGTGCGGTCGCGGTAGAGCCGGCTGAACAGCGGGTCGGAAAACTCCAGCCCCAGGGGCTCGGTGACCATGGTGCGCGTATAGACACTGACGACCGACGGGGCCGTGCGGTTGACGGCGTCGGCGTAGGATCGCACCGGCTCAGCCGCCGGCTCCCGCCACGCCGGCAGCAGTTGCGGCCACATCCACACGAGGATGAAAGCCACGGCCAGGCCAATCAGCACGAATTGTACGGCGAAATGAATGATGCGCGTCATGGACTTGGCAGGGTGGAATCTGTCAGGCTAGGGAACGGGTAAATTATAGGGCGCCTGCCGATGAATCCCCTGGCGGGCACGGCACGACGGCTTGCCGCCGTCGCGAATGACGCAGGATACCAGTCCGGAATTGAGTATTTGCTTAATTTTTCGCTAAAATAGCGGGCTGATTGCCTTCTCGTTGCCGGAACACCGGTCGCCGTGGTTGCCAACGGCTCCGCCGGCGCTTTCGGGTTAAGCGTCGCCAGGCCGTGCCAGCACAGGGCTGCCCGGCGATTTGGATTGATCTTTTGATCGTATTTATCGGGAGTGTTTCATGTCGGAAACTGATCTTGCGTCCACGCAGCCGCCGGAGAATCCCGGCCGGCGTCGACTGCTGACCTGGACGACGGGTGTGGTCGGCGCCGTCGGTGCGGGTGTGGCGCTGTGGCCATTTGCCGCATCCTGGAAGCCGAGCGCAAAGGCCCGACTCGTCGGCGCGCCGGTCGAAGTCAACATCGGCAACCTGGAGTCCGGGCAGATCATGCGCGTGGTCTGGCGCGGGCAGACGATCGGCATCATGCGCCGCAGCGAGCGCATGATCGAAGATCTGCCGCGGCTCAACGAGAAGCTGGCTGATCCGCAGTCCGATGTGAACTCGCAACAGCCGGAGTACGCCCAGAACGAGCACCGCTCGATCAAGCCCGAGTACCTGGTGGCCAACATCCACTGTACGCACCTGGGCTGCATTCCGCAGGTGCTGCCGGAAGTCGAGGCGCAGCCGTTCGACGCGGAATGGCGCGGCGGTTTCTTCTGCCCCTGTCACCGCTCGAAGTTCGACCTCGCCGGGCGGGTCTACAACGGCGTACCGGCGCAGCTGAATCTCGTGATTCCCCCGTACCATTTCGTTGACGACGATACCATCATCATCGGCGTCGGTCCCGAAGGAGCAGCTTGATCATGGCCAAGCCCGCGAGCAACCTCAGCAAGACAACCCAGGCGGTCGGCGCCTGGATCGATGAGCGCATTCCGGTCAGCCAGTTCTGGCGCGATCACCTGACCGAGTACTACGCGCCCAAGAACTTCAACCTCTGGTACTTCTTCGGCTCCCTCGCGATCCTGGTGCTGGTCAACCAGCTGGTCACGGGTATCTGGCTGACCATGTTCTACACGCCGCAGGCCGACCAGGCCTTCGGTTCGGTGGAATACATCATGCGCGATGTCGAGTGGGGCTGGCTGATTCGCTACATGCACTCCACCGGGGCGTCGTTCTTCTTCATCGTCGTCTACCTGCACATGTTCCGCGCCATGCTGTACGGCTCGTACCGCAAGCCGCGGGAGCTGATCTGGATTCTCGGCGTGTTCATCCTGCTCGTGCTGATGGCCGAGGCATTCATGGGTTACGTGCTGCCCTGGGGCCAGATGTCCTACTGGGGTGCGCAGGTGATCATTTCCCTGTTCGGAGCGGTACCGGTCGTCGGCGACGTGCTTGTCGAGTGGATCCGCGGGGACTACATGATCTCCAACGCCACGCTCAACCGCTTCTTCGCGCTGCATGTCGTGGCCCTGCCGCTGGCGCTTCTGGCGCTGGTCGTGCTGCACCTGGTGGCGCTGCACGAAGTCGGCTCCAACAACCCCGACGGCATCGACATCAAGAAGAACAAGGATACGAAGGGTCGTCCCCTCGACGGCATTCCCTTCCACCCGTACTACACAGTCAAGGACCTGTTCGGCGCCGGCGTGTTTCTGATCCTGTTCGCCTTCGTGCTGTTCTATGCGCCGGAGATGGGCGGGCTGTTCCTCGAACCGGATAATTTCGTGCCGGCCGATCCGCTGGTCACGCCCGAGCATATCGTCCCGGTCTGGTACTTCACCCCCTACTACGCCATGCTCAGGGCCGTGCCCGACAAGTTCCTGGGCGTGGTCGTCATGGGTGCGGCCATCTTCGTGCTGTTCTTCCTGCCCTGGCTGGATCGCTCGAAGGTGCGCTCGATCCGCTACAAGGGCCTGCCGAGCAAGATCATGCTCGCCCTGTTCGTGGTCGGCTTCATTCGCCTCGGCATGCTGGCGCTGGGCGAGGGGACGGATCTCCAGACGCTCGAATCGCGCATCTGGACGATTTACTACTTCGCGTTCTTCGCGCTTTTGCCGTTCGTGACCAAGTTCGAAAAAACCAAACCGGAACCGGAGCGGGTGACCAAGTGATGAGACTCAGAAACATTCTTGCAGCGGCCGCCTTGCTGGCTTCCGGACTGGCCTCCGCCGCCGGCGGTGGCGAGGACCTGGAGCACGCCAACATCAACGTGCACGACAAGGCCTCTCTCCAGCGCGGTGCCGCGATGTACGTCAACTACTGCCTGGGCTGCCATTCCATGCAATACCTGCGCTACAACCGCCTGGTCGAGGACCTCGGGTTGAGCGAGGAGCAGGTGGACAAGTTTTTGGTCCAGGGCGACCAGGAGGTGGCGGACCCGATGCTCAGCGCCATGAGTGCCGAGGCGGGCGAGGAGTGGTTCGGGATCGCACCGCCGGACCTGACCTTGACCGCACGCTCGCGCGGTGCCGACTGGATTTACAGCTACCTCAAGAGCTTCTACCTCACCGATGAGGGCTGGAACAATACGGTTCTGCCCAATGCATCCATGCCGCATGTGCTGTGGGAACTGCAGGGGATCCAGCGCCCCATCACCGAGTCCTACACTGACGATGATGGCATCGAGCATTCCGAGGTGGTCGACCTCGAGCTCGACGAGGAAGGCAAGCTTTCGCCGGAAGCCTACAGCGACCATATGCGCGACCTGGTTGCTTTCATGAGCTACGCGGCCGAACCGGCTGTGCTCAAGCGCGAGAAAATCGGTATCTGGGTGCTGCTCTTCCTGGTTGCCTTCACCTGCCTGGCCTGGCTCCTCTACCAGGAGTTCTGGAAGGATGTGAAGAAGTGATCGTGCGTGGGCGGGGGCAACGTTTCGATGCACTGACCAAGGGAGTAGCTGCTTTATGATGGCCCTTTATTCTTCGGAGAATTGCCTGGATTGCCATCGCGTCCGGTTCGTGCTGGCAGAAAAGGGAATCAACGTGGAGATCATCCACGTCGAGCAGGACAGGGCCGCCTCGGCCGATCTCGCCGAACTCAATCCCTATGGCGAGACGCCGACCCTGGTCGACAAGGACCTCAAGCTCTACGGAACCTGGGTCGTCACCGAGTATCTCGACGAGCGCTATCCGCATCCTCCCCTGATGCCGGTCGATCCCCTCTCTCGCGCCTACTTGCGCCAGGCGATGTATCGCATCAATCGCGACTGGGTCGAGGCGGCCAAGATCATCGAGACCTCGGGCGGCCAGAAGAAGGTCGCCGCCGCCAAGAAGCAGCTGCGCGAGGAGATCATCGCCTCCGACGAGCTGTTCGGGCTGCGCACCTTCCTGCTCAGCGACGAGCTTTCGCTGGTCGATTGCGCCCTGGTGCCGCTGCTCTGGCGCCTGCCCGCCTACGACGTTGACCTGACGGCCAGGAAGGCGCCGAACACCCTGCGGTACATGGAGCGGATGTTCGCCCGCGACTCTTTCAAGCGCAGCCTGACGGAGGCCGAGCGCATTCTGCGGGAGGGCGAGTGAACATGCTCTCGAGTCGTCCGTACCTGGTTCGTGCCATTCACGAGTGGATTGTCGACAGCGGCCTGACACCGCATCTTCTGGTCAATGCCGACCAGCCCGGGCTCGAAGTGCCGCAGTCGAGCATCCAGGACGGTCGGGTCGTGCTCAATGTGTCGCCCAGTGCCGTGCGCGACTTGCTGATCGACAGCGAAATGGTCACTTTCGTGGCCCGCTTCGGCGGTGCCTCGCGCGCGGTGACCGTGCCGATGCCCGGCATCGAGGCCGTCTACGCGCGCGAGAACGGCCGCGGCATGATGTTCCCTGTCGATGAGGACGAAGACGGCGCGGACGAGTCCGAATCGGGTGACAGCACCGACGACCGGTCCGGGCCGGAGCGGAAGTCCCGGCCGAATCTGAAGGTGGTCAAATAACGGGTTACGGTCAACGGTTTACGGTTTACGGAATCCAGAACCCGTAATCCGTAACCCGTAAACCGTAAACCGTAAACCGTAAACCGTAAACCGTCTTCCTACTCCGGCTCGATCAAGCGCCCACCGTCATCCAGTTCCCCCCAAACCCGAACCAGCCGCCGCCCCATCAGGGTCAGTTCCCCGGATCGTCGTCCCGTGCCCTCGGGGCTGAAATCGAAGCGGTAGCGGCGCTGCCAGCGCAGGCCGTCTCCGGTCCGGACGGGGCGCAGGGATCGCAATGCCACGGTCTGGTCGAGCAACTGCCAGTGCTGGCGCTTGCAGAAATTGCGCGCCAGTTCGCGCGCCCGGTCCCGGGCGTTGACGGCCGAAAGCCAGAACACGATGACCGCCGCGAGTGTGAGCAAGGCCCCGAAAGGCCCTTCCAGTCCGCTCATCGCCGGGCTCGCAATAGCACGTAGACCGCGCCGGTTCCGCCGTCATGCGGCGGGGCCGAGGCGAAGGCGGCCACGCGGTCGTGGCGGCTCAGCAGCCGGGCGGTCAGGCGCTTGAGTTGCGGCCCCTGAGGTCCGGAGCGCAATCCCTTGCCATGGATGATTCGCACGCAGCTCATGCGGTCCCGATCGGCTTCCTGCAGAAACCGCCGGATGGAGCCGGTCGCTGCCTCCAGATTCATGTGGTGCAGATCGAGCTCGTCTTCGACCCGCCAGTGGCCGCGCCGAAGCCGGGTGAGCACGCGGTTCTGCAGCCCCGGGCGGAGGTAGGTGATTTCCTCGCCCGTCTCCACGCTGGAAAAATCGATCGGGCCGTGCGCCAGGTCGTGCATCACCTGCGCCTCGTCGCGCTCTCTCTGGCTCGGTCGCGGTGGCGGGGGCGCCGGCCGGGAATGATCACGCTTGCTGCGGATCCGGCGCACGTCGCCGACCGCGGAACGGAACAGGTCGGTATCGTCGTCGGATTCGCTCATGGTCATTTCTCGATTGCGGTCTTCGTTTATAGTTATGCCTTTGACCTTCCGGTTCAAGCATGCATATTCTGATCGCCAACGACGACGGGCTTCACGCGCCCGGGATTCAGCTGTTGTCCGAACGCCTGGTCGAACACTCCGACCAGGTCACGGTCGTCGCGCCCGACCGCGACCGCTCCGGAGCCAGCAATTCGCTCACGCTCGACCAGCCGATCCGGGTCGAAAAGCGCCGGGACGGCGTGTTCAAGGTTTACGGCACGCCGACCGACTGCGTTCATATCGCCATTACCGGCCTGCTCGGCGACGAGCCCGACATGGTGGTTTCGGGCATCAACGCCGGCGCCAACCTGGGAGACGACGTGCTCTATTCGGGCACGGTCGCTGCCGCCATGGAAGGCCGTTTTCTCGGGCTTCCGGCCATGGCCGTCTCCCTGGTCTACAGCGAGGGTCAGCCTCATCACTACGCCACGGCGGCCGAGGCGGCCTGTCTGCTGATGGCGCAGCTCAAGGAAAAGCCGCTGCCCGCCGATACGATTCTCAACGTCAACGTACCCGACTTGCCGTGGGAAGAGATCAAGGGCTTCGAAACGACGCGACTGGGACATCGTCATCGATCCGAGGACGTCATTCCGATCGAGGATCCGCGCGGGCGCCGGTTCTTCTGGATTGGTCCGGCGGGCTCGGAGGAGGACAACGGGCCGGGAACCGACTTTCACGCCGTGCGCAATCGCTACGTGTCGGTCACCCCGATCCATGTCGACCTGACGCGCTACCAGGCGCTCGACGACGTCAGTCACTGGATCGACGAACTCAACAGCGGGCGCTACCGCCAAGCGCGATGATGACGACGAGGGCGCACAGCGGGATCGGCATGACCTCGGAGGGCACCCGCCAGCGTTTGGTGCGGCGCCTGCGCGAAAAGGGCATCGGCGACGAGCACGTGCTGCAGGCGATCCTCGAAACCCCGCGCCACCTGTTCGTCGACGAGGCGCTGTCCTCGCGCGCCTACGAGGACACCGCCCTGCCGATCGGGCGCGGGCAGACGATCTCCCAGCCCTACGTGGTGGCGATGATGACGCAGGCGGTCATGCGTGATGAGCGGCTCGAAAAGGTGCTCGAGATCGGCACCGGCTCGGGCTACCAGGCCGCCATCCTGGCGCGCCTGGCCGACAAGGTCTTCACCACCGAGCGCATCGGCGAACTGCAACGCAGCGCCCGCCAGCGCTTTCACCGCATGGGCTTGCACAACATCTACACCCGGCACGCCGACGGCATGGAAGGCTGGGCCTCTCAAGCGCCCTTCGACGCCATCGTGGTCACCGCCGGCGGACGCATTCCCGAAGCCTTGTTCGAGCAGCTGGGCGTCGGCGGCGTTCTGGTCGCCCCCGAGCACGCCGACCATCACCAGCAGCTGGTCCGAATCACCCGGACAGAGACGGGCTTCGAGCGCGAGACGCTGGGCGCGGTGACTTTCGTGCCCTTGCTCGAGGGACTCGACTGACCCATGGCGAGCTGATCCCATGTTCCGGCGCCTCTACGATCGAGTGCTCGTCTGGTCGCGCCACCGCCACGCGCGGCGCTACCTGGCCGGGCTGAGCTTCGCCGAAGCGACCTTCTTCCCGGTTCCGCCCGACGTCATGCTGGCACCGATGGTGCTGGCCGAGCGTTCGGCGGCCTGGCGGCTGGCATTTCTGACCACGGCGAGCTCGGTTCTCGGCGGGTTGTTCGGCTACCTGATCGGCTGGCTGGCGATCGAGGCGGTGCTGCCCCTGATCGAGCGGGTCGGCTATCTCGACGCCTACCAGTCGGCGGTCGAGGCATTCGAAGCATACGGCGTGTGGTTCGTGATGATCGCCGGGTTCACGCCCATCCCGTTCAAGATCATCACCATTGCCGGCGGCGCCCTGGGCACCCCCATGCTGGGTTTCGTCGTCGGTTCCCTGGTCGGGCGGGGCGCGCGCTTCTATCTGGTCTCGGGCATTATCTGGGCCGGCGGCGAGCGCGCCGCGGAACGACTGGGCGACTGGGTCGACCTGATCGGCTGGCTGGTCGTTGCCGCGGTTGCCCTCGGTGGGCTGATCTGGTGGTTCTGGTAGGCACAAGAGCCGCATGGCCGCTGCTGCTGGCCGTGTTGCTGCTGGCCGCATGTGCGCCCTGGCAGCCGGGCCCGGACCGTCCGTCGCCCCAACGCGCCGAAGCAGACCGGCGCGTTGTCCAGGCGCCACCGGCCTGGTACCGGGTGCAGCGCGGCGACACGCTCTATTCCATAGCGTTTCGCTATGGTCTCGATTGGCGTCGGGTCGCGGACTGGAACGGGGTCGAGGCGCCTTACACCATTCGCGTGGGGCAGGAATTGCGCATGAGCGCGCCGCCGGCGCCGCCGTCGCAGCGGCAGGAAGCCGAGCAGACCACGCAGGCTCCGGCGCCGTCACCCGAGCCGGCGCCGGAACAGGATGATGCCCCCGAGCCTTCCGAATCCAGGGCGCCGCCGCCCGCCGGCGGCGATTCCTCGGATGCGGGGGAAACCCGAACGGTTGCCGGCGTGGGCTGGCAGTGGCCGACCGAGGGCCGCCTGGCCCGATCCTTCGATCCGGCCGATACCCGCAAGGGCATCGGACTGGCCGGTGCGGCGGGGCAGGATGTCGTGGCCGCGGCGGCGGGGCAGGTCGTCTACAGCGGCACGGCCCTGATCGGCTACGGCGAGCTGATCATCATCAAGCATTCCGACAAGCTCCTGTCGGCCTATGGCCACAACCGGCGCAGGCTGGTCGGTGAGGGGGATCGCGTCGAGCGCGGCCAGAAAATCGCCGAGATGGGCCGCAACGACCGCCGCGAAGAGATGCTTCACTTCGAGGTTCGCCGGGACGGCGAGCCGGTCAATCCCCTCGATTATCTTCCGAAGAGATGATCAGCGCCGCCAGGGCGCGGCGGTTTTCGCTCATCAAGACGTTGAAAGTGCGGGCGGCGGCGTCGAGGGTCATGCATTCGATACCGATGCCCCGACGGATGAAGCGGGCCTGCAGCTGCGGGGAAAGGAACTGCTGACGCTGCCCGACGCCGAGGATCACCAGCTCCGGCCCGAGTTCGACCAGGGTGGCGATGCCTGCCTCGTCCAGCTCGGACAGGTCCTTGATCGGCCAGTCCGGATCGAGGTAGCGCGCGCCGACAACCAGGCTCGATTCGTACCACTGGTCGGTCACGAACACGCGGCCCGGTTCGACGCCTCGAATCTGGTGGTAATTGCCGGCCGTGTGTTCGGTCAGTTCCATGGGACGGCTCGTTCAGCGGCGGGGCAGCTCGATCTTCGGTTTCTTCGGGTGCCGGCGGTACAGGCACACGACCTGGCCGATGCGGTGAACGAGCTCGGCACCGGTGGTCGAAACCAGCTCGTCGACCCAGGCGCTGCGCTGCTCGCGCTCGCCGCGCAGCTTGATCTTGATCAGTTCATGATGCTCGAGCGCCTGCTCGACCTCGAACAGCACGTTCTCGTTGAGCCCCTTGTCGGCCACCATCACCACCGGATGCAGGTCGTGGCTGAGGCCTCGCAGGTGCTTCTTCTGGACGTTGGTCAGGGGCATGGCGGGTGACGCTTGGATTGAGCCCGTAATGGTAACGTGAATCGGTTTCCGGGTTCCGGTTTGCGGTTTACGGTTTACGGTTTACGGGAAACAAGACGAAGCTCCGGAGTGGTTCGTGCGTAGCTACGCGTGTTCAAGATTTCTGGGCTCGTCCGTCGCGGATGTAACCGCGACCTACACGGATTCCGACCCGGCAACGCGGCGAAGCCGCCCCCCAACGCCCGGACGATGCCGCCGTAAACCGTAAACCGTAAACCGTTACTATCCCTGAACCAACGAACCAACGAACCAACGAACCACCCCCATGGACTGGAAGAAGCGCCAACAATCCGACCCCTACGTCAAGCGCGCCCGCGAGGCGGGCTACCGGGCGCGGGCGGCTTTCAAGCTGCTGGAGCTCGACGAGAAGGATCGGCTGTTCAAGCCGGGGCAGTTCGTGGTCGACCTGGGCGCGGCGCCGGGGAGCTGGTGCCAGGTGGCGCTGGAGAAGGTGGGCGTGCGGGGCCGGGTGGTCGCGCTCGACATCCTGCCCATGGATCCGATCGACGGTGTCGTGTTCATTGAGGGCGACTTTCGGGAGGACGAGCCGCTGGCGGCGCTGGAGACGGCGATGGACGGCCGTCGGGCCGACCTTGTGCTGTCCGACATGGCCCCCAATATCTCCGGTATCGGCCCGGCCGACCAGGCGCGCAGCATCCACCTGGCGGAACTGGCCGCGGCCTTTGCCGATGAGTGGCTGGATTCGACCGGCAGTTTCGTCGTCAAGGTGTTCCAGGGAGAGGGTTTCGATCCCTTCCTGGCCGAGTTGAAAGACAAGTACACGGCCGTTCGCGTTCGCAAGCCCCGCGCCTCGCGGGCTGAAAGCCGAGAGGTCTATATCGTCGCCAGCCGGCCGCGCGGTTGAACGCAGCCTTGATCGCATTGTCGTAGAATCTAGTTTCGAGGCTGACCCTGACTGACCGCTCCCAACGGAGACAAGCATTTTGAGTGATTTTGCCAAGAACCTGGTGATGTGGATCATCATCGCCGTCGTGCTGATGAGCGTGTTCAATCACTATTCACAGCCCGATGCGCAGCCGCGCGAGATGAGTTATTCGGTGTTCCTCGAAGAGGTCGAGAGCGGCAACGTGTCCAGCGTCGAGATCCAGGAAGGCAGCGGCGGCAAGACCATTACGGGTCAGACCGGCGACGGCCAGGAGTTCCGGGTCATGGCGCCGCGCGACGATGGCCTGATCAAGGACCTGCTCGACAACGACGTGCAGATCGAGGCCAAGCCGCCCGAGGGCCGATCCATCGTTCTCGATATCCTCATCAGCCTGCTGCCCGTGCTGGTGCTGGTGGGCCTGTGGGTCTACTTCATGCGCCAGATGCAGGGCGGCGCTGGCGGCCGGGGCGGTGCGATGAGTTTCGGCAAGTCGCGCGCCAAGCTCCAGGGCGAGGACCAGGTAAAGGTCACGTTCAACGACGTCGCCGGTTGCGAGGAAGCCAAGGACGAGGTGACCGAGCTGGTCGACTTCCTGCGCGACCCCGGCAAGTTCCAGCGCCTGGGCGGCCATATTCCCAAGGGCATCCTGATGGTCGGCCCGCCCGGTACCGGCAAGACCCTGCTCGCGCGCGCCATCGCGGGCGAGGCCAAGGTGCCGTTCTTCTCGATTTCCGGTTCCGATTTCGTCGAGATGTTCGTCGGCGTGGGCGCTTCGCGCGTTCGCGACATGTTCGAGACGGCCAAGAAGCACGCCCCGTGCATCATCTTCATCGATGAACTCGATGCGGTCGGCCGCCAGCGTGGTGCCGGCCTCGGCGGCGGTCACGACGAGCGCGAACAGACGCTCAACCAGCTGCTGGTCGAAATGGACGGTTTCGAGGGCAACGAAGGCATCATCATGATCGCGGCCACCAACCGGCCGGACGTGCTCGACCAGGCGCTGCTGCGCCCCGGTCGGTTCGATCGCCAGGTGGTCGTGCCGCTGCCCGACCTGAAGGGTCGCGAGCAGATCGTCAAGGTCCACATGCGCAAGCTGCCGCTGGGCGACAACGTCGATGCCCGCGTCATCGCGCGCGGCACCCCCGGTTTCTCGGGGGCCGACCTGGCCAACCTGGCCAACGAGGCGGCCCTGTTCGCCGCCCGCGAGGACAGCAAGGCCGTTGAGCAGCGACATTTCGAGCTGGCCAAGGACAAGATCATGATGGGCGCCGAGCGCAAGTCGATGGTCATGTCCGAGGAAGGCAAGCGCCTGACCGCCTTCCACGAAGCCGGGCACGCGATCGTGGGCCGCATCGTGCCCGAGCACGACCCGGTCTACAAGGTCACCATCATTCCGCGCGGTCGCGCCCTGGGCGTGACCATGTTCCTGCCCGAGGAAGACAAGTACAGCCTGAACAAGACCGAACTCGATTCGCAGCTGGCCAGCCTGTTCGGCGGCCGCGTGGCCGAGGAACTGATTTACGGCAAGGAGAAGGTCACGACCGGGGCATCGAACGACATCGAGCGCGCCACGGCCATCGCACGCAACATGGTCTCGAAGTGGGGCCTGTCCGACGAGCTCGGCCCGCTGTCGTATGACGAAAACGAGGACGAGGTCTTTCTCGGTCGCTCCGTGACCCAGCACAAGAACATCTCCGACGAGACCCATCGCAAGATCGACGCGGAAGTTCGCAAGATCATCGATTCGGCCTACGGTCGCGCCAGGGAGATCCTGACCGAGTACGACAAGCAGCTGCACCTGATGGCCGACGCGCTGATGCGCTTCGAGACCATCGACTCGAGAATGATCGACCAGATCATGAACGGCGAAGAACCCGACCCGCCCGAAGGCTGGAACGACAGCGAACCGCCGAGCGGCGGCGACGGCGACGACAAGGGTGATGAGGAGCCCTCGGGGCACCCAGCGATGGGGTGATTCTGGTTGGCTGGTTCGCTGGTTGGCTGGTTCGGCATCCGGGACGGTTGGGAGGCGGCACTGCCGCGAAAGTACGGATGGCAAACCGATGTGAAACCTTCTCCATCGGTCTCGCGGCATAGCCGCCCCGCAACGCTGCCGGTTGTCGAACTAGCCAACCAGCGAACTAGCGAACCAGCCAACGTTCCAAGCCGTTGGCTCTACGCGTCACGCTGCTCCTGCGCCAACAATACCCGCTTCCTTTCGATTCCCCATCGATAGCCCCCGAGGCTTCCGTCCGCGGCCACTACCCGGTGGCAGGGCACGATGACCGCCGCCGGATTGGCGCCGCAGGCCTGCGCCACGGCCCGGGCGCCGCCGGGCAGGCCCACCTGGCGGGCCAGTTGGCCGTAGGTCAGCGTCGAGCCGGCCGGAATCTGCTGCAATGCCGCCCAGACCTTACGCTGGAAGACGGTGCCGCGCAGGTCCAGCGGTAGCGCCTCGGCCGGTCTTCGACCTCCATCAATCAGGGCCAGCACGGACTCGAGCGTCGCGCTGAACGTCGAATCGCCCGCGCGCCGCTCGGCGCGCGGAAAACGCTTGGCCAGTTCGGCCTCGAGTCGGGCGTCGGTTTCGCCCAGCAGCACGGCGCACAGCCCGCGGGCGGTCGCGGCAACCAGCACCCGGCCGAGATGGCATTTGGCCGTGGCGAATCGCACGACCTCACCGGCGGCGCCGCGCGCGAGCTTCGAGGGCTGCATGCCCAGGCCGTCGCGTGCGGCCTGGTGGGCACGGCTCGCCGAGCCGAAGCCGGCCTCGCAGGCCGCCTCGGTGACACCCAGGCCGCTGCGCAGCAGCTGGCCGAAGCGGTCGATGCGGGAATGACGCAGGAACTGTCCCGGACTGATCCCGAAGTGGCGCCGGAACAGGCGCTGGAAGTGGCCGCGGCTGTAGCCGGTCAGGCTCGCCAGCCCGGCGACGTCGATGTCGAAGTCGTCAACCGCGGCGGTCCTGAGCGCCTGGGCCAGTCTCTGCGTTTGAAGGTCGGCATCGTCCATGGCGAAAGCATATCGCCGCCGACGCCCGCGCGCATTCCGATTCGTGACCTCATTTCCCCGGCCGCGGGCTTCGGCGAGGGCGCCCGACACGATAAAATGCCCGGCTGGATTTCCGACCCCCGCGAGACCATGACCGATTCGCTCGAACAACGCCTGCAGCAAGCGCACGCCACCGGCCGGACCCTGGTCATGGGCGTGGTCAACGTCACGCCCGATTCCTTTTCCGACGGCGGCGAGTTCCTGGCGCCCGACCGGGCCGTTCGTCACGCGCTCGCGCTGGTCGAAGCCGGGGCCGATACTCTCGACGTGGGCGGGGAGTCGACCCGGCCGGGCGCCGCGCCGGTCGACGAGTCCGAGGAGCTTCGGCGCGTCCTGCCGGTCATCGAGGGCATCGTTGCGGCCACCGCGGTGCCGGTCTCCATCGACACGGCCAAGCCGGGCGTCATGCGTCGCGCGGTCGCCGCCGGTGCGGCGATGATCAA
This sequence comes from Wenzhouxiangella indolica, assembly GCF_042310355.1. Classification (NCBI taxonomy): domain Bacteria; kingdom Pseudomonadati; phylum Pseudomonadota; class Gammaproteobacteria; order Chromatiales; family Wenzhouxiangellaceae; genus Wenzhouxiangella; species Wenzhouxiangella indolica. The sequence goes on from NZ_JBHJMR010000001.1 coordinate 410,372, forward strand.
CGACGTCAACGGTCTGCGGGCCGACGGCGCCCTCGAGGCCGCCGCCGAACTCGCCGTGCCGGTGTGCATCATGCACATGCTCGGCGAACCGCGCACGATGCAGAAGAACCCGAGCTACGCGTCGGTGGTTGACGATATCCGCGACTTTCTGCGCGAACGGGTGGACGCTTGTGAGCAGGCGGGCGTTCCGGCCTCGCGCATCGTGCTCGACCCCGGCTTCGGGTTCGGCAAGACCCTGGCGCACAACCTGGAACTGCTGGCGCGGCTCGACGCGCTGGTGGCGCTGGGCTTCCCCGTCCTGGCCGGCATGTCGCGCAAGTCGATGCTCGGCAAGATTACCGGCCGCGAGGACCCGTCTCAGCGCGTTGCTGCCTCGGTGGCCGCGCATCTGCTCGCCGCGCAGAAAGGGGCAGCGGTGGTCCGCGTCCACGACGTGGCCGAGACGGTGGACGCGCTCAAGGTTCTGCAGGCGGTCGAGGCAAGCCCGGTAAGCACCGTAAACTCGTAAACTAGGGGGATGACGACAATGAAGTATTTCGGAACCGACGGCATACGCGGTCGCGTGGGCGAGCCACCGATCACGGCCGATTTCGTGCTCAAGCTCGGCTGGGCCGCCGGCAGCGTGCTGGTCGAGGCCTTCGGCGAGGACGCCACGGTGGTGATCGGCAAGGACACCCGTATATCCGGCTACCTGTTCGAATCGGCGCTGGAAGCCGGATTCGCCGCCGCCGGGGTCGATATCCTGCTGCTCGGTCCGATGCCCACCCCGGCCATCGCGCACCTGACGCGCAGCATGCATGCCGCCGCCGGGATCGTGATCTCGGCCTCGCACAATCCCTTCGAGGACAACGGCATCAAGTTCTTCTCGGGTGAAGGGCAGAAGCTGGGGGACAGCTTGCAGACCGCGATCGAGGCCCGCCTGGACGCGCCCTTCAAGCAGGTGAGTCCCGAGCGGCTGGGCAAGGCGCACCGCATGGAAGACGCGGTCGGACGCTACGTCGAGTACTGCAAGGGCACCGTCACCTGGGGCACCCGGCTCGATGCGCTGCGGATCGTGGTCGACTGCGCCAACGGCGCAACCTATCGCATCGCCCCGGAAGTCTTTCGCGAGCTCGGCGCCGAGGTCATCAGCATTTTCGACCGGCCCGACGGGCTCAATATCAACCGCGAGTGCGGCTCGACCCATCCCGAGAATCTCGCGCGCATGGTCACCGCCGAGCGAGCCGACCTGGGCGTGGCCTTCGACGGCGACGGCGACCGGGTGATCATGGTCGACCACCGCGGCGAGCTGGTCGATGGCGATCAGATCCTGTATGTCCTGGCGCAGGCCCGGCACGCCAACGGCGGCCTCCACGGCGGCGTGGTGGGTACCGTGATGAGCAATTTCGGCCTCGAGCAGGCGTTTTCCGAACACGGCATCGAATTCGTGCGCAGCGCGGTCGGTGACCGGCACGTTCACGAGGCCCTGGTCGAACGCGGCTGGGTGCTCGGGGGCGAGTCGTCCGGACACATCCTGTGCCTGGACCGGGCCACCACCGGCTGCGGCATCGTCAGCGCCCTGCAGGTCCTGGAGGTCGTCGCGGCAAGCGGCCGCAAGCTGGCCGAACTCGTCTCGGGCATGACCAAGTGCCCGCAGGTCATGATCAACGTCCCCAGCGGCGGCAACGGCCGTTCCGTGCTCGACGGCAACGAGCAGATCGACTCGGCGGTACGCCGGGTCGAGGAGGAACTCGACGGACAAGGGCGGGTTATCCTGCGCCCGTCCGGCACCGAACCGCTGGTTCGCGTGACGGTCGAAGGCTTCGATTCGCAACAGGTTCAACGGCTGGCCGAGGAACTGGCCGGCTCGGTCAAACAGGCATTGGTAGCATGACGACACACGACACCGGTATTCCCGTACTTTCCCTGGCCGACTTCGACGGCCGACGCGGCGATTTCAGCGACGCGCTCGGCCAGGCATGGCGCGAATTCGGCTTTGTCGGCATCACCGACCACGGCATCGACCAGAAGATCATCGACGATGCCTACGATGCTTTCCGGGAATTTTTCGCCCTGCCCGAAGACACCAAGATGCGCTATCAGCAGCCCGGCAAGGGTGGTGCGCGCGGCTACACCGGCTTCGGGGTGGAACACGCCAAGGGGCGGGAAGTGCCGGATCTCAAGGAGTTCTGGCACGTGGGCCGTGAACTGGCGCCCGGCAACAACCCGCACCCCGATATCCTGTTGCCGAACCTGTGGCCCGAGGAAGTCGCGGGCTTCAGGGAGCGGGCGACGGCCGTCTACAACTCGCTGGAGTCGGTCGGCGATCGCGTGCTTTCCGCGGCCGCCTGCGACCTGGGCCTCGAGCCGGACTGGTTCGCCGACAAGACCCATTACGGCAACTCCATCCTGCGCCCGCTGCACTACCCGCCGATCGACAATGCCCCGGAAGGCGCGGTACGCGCCGCCCGGCACGAAGACATCAACCTGATCACCCTGCTGGTCGGCTCGCGCGAGCAGGGTCTGGAAATCCTCACCCGCGACGGGCGCTGGGTTGCCGTGACCACCCTGCCGGGCACCATCGTGGTCAACGTCGGCGATATGCTGCAGCGCCTGACCAACCATGTCTATCCCTCGACCACGCACCGGGTGGTCAACCCGCCGGGCGAGGCGGCGAAGCGTTCGCGCTACTCGATCCCCTTTTTCCTCCACCCGAACCCGGATTTCGTCATCGAGACGCTGCCCGGCTGCGCCAGCGAAGATAATCCCGACCGCTACAAGCCGATCGCCTCGCACGACTACCTGCTCGAGCGCCTGCGCGAAATCGGCTTACTCAAGTAGGGAGGCTCTTCCAAATATCGTGTGGTTCGTCACCAGCTGAGAGGAAACCGTAGTACAACAAGGCAACCACCGAAATCACCGAAGACACCGAAGACACCGAAGAAGCGCTCAGCGTCGCGGGACGCTGTAGGCTTGCGGGTCGAAACGCCGCAGTCGGCGCCGGAAGTCGAACGTGAAACCCGGCCAGATGGTGGTGTTGCGCCCCGAGCCGGGGTGCAGGTACCAGCTGCTGCAGCCGCCAGCGTTCCACACCGAACGCGACAGTCGCCGTTCGATCCACTCGTTCCAGCCTGCTTGCGCTTCCTGTCTGACCTCCAGCGGCTCGTCGTCGGACCCGAGATGATCCAGCGCCGAGAGCAGGTAGCGGATCTGCGACTCGATCATCAATAGCACCGAGCTGTGTCCCAGCGCCGTGTTCGGGCCGAGCAGGATGAACAGATTGGGAAAGCCGTGCACGGTCGTGCCCTTGTAGGCGGCCGGCCCGTCGCGCCACTGGCGGGCCAGGTCGCGGCCGCCGCGACCGAGAATCATGCCTTCCGGCACCGGTTCGGTGGCGCGAAAGCCGGTGGCCAGGATCAGCGTGTCGATCTCGTGATGCCGGCCATCGGCGTCCACGACGCCGGTGTCGGTCACGCGCTCGACCGACCGGTCGACCAGCGTGACGTTGTCGCGGTTGAAGGCCGGGTAGAAGTCGTCGGAGAGGATGACCCGCTTGCAGCCGATGTCGTAATCCGGCCGCAGTGCCCGGCGAGTGCGGGGGTCGGCGACCTGGCGGCGGCGATGCCGATCGGCCAGCCAGCGATGCCCGGCGCCGAGCCAGTGCCAGCGCATCAGGGCCGGCACCCGCAGTTCGTTGCGCGCGAAGATCGTGAACCGGGCCAGGCGCAGCAGGAAGGGAAAGCGGCGGAACAGGCGGCGCCTCAGCGGCCCGATCGGCCGGTCGCGGCGCGGAATGATCCAGGCCGGCGTGCGCTGGAAGACCGTCAGCTGCCCGGCCCGTCTTGCCACTTCCGGCACGAGCTGGGCGGCCGAAGCGCCGGTGCCGACCACGGCCACACGTTGTCCGGTCAGGTCGAGCTCGTCGGGCCACTCCTGGGAATGCACAACCCGTCCGGCAAACGCATCGAGTCCCGGAAACTGCGGCCAGGCCGGCCGCGAAAGACCGCCGATCGCGCTCACGAGTACATCGGCGGTGTAGTGCCGGTCCTGGCCGTCGGTCAGTCGCCAGTAGCCGTCCGAGTCCTGCCACCGGGCCTGCATGATCTCGGTGCCGCTGAGCAGGCGGGGTTTCAGTTCATGCTGATCGACCAGGCGTTCCAGGTAGGCCTGGATCTCGCGGCGCGGCGCGAAATGCCTCGTCCAGTCCGGGTTGGGGGCGAAGGACAGCGAGTAAAGCCGCGAGGGTACGTCGCAAGCGCAGCCGGGGTAGCGGTTGACCCACCAGGTGCCGCCGACTCCCCCGGATTTCTCGAATATCCGGAAGTTCGTCTCCCCCCGCTCTCGCAGTCGAATTGCCGTACCGATACCGGCGAACCCGGCGCCGACAATGGCGACATGGAAGTGGCTGGAGTCCGAAGGCATCGTCAGGTCAGTTTACCCCGAAGCGCTGCGGTTCATTGATCGAAACGAACATCCCAAAGAGTATTACTTGTGGCTTCCAACTGACTGATAAGTTGGCTTTTGTACACTTCATCCATTGTGTGAAGTGCCGAAGGATACGTGGCGGCTGCGCGACCTTGGTTTTTGAGGTTTGCTCGTCTGTGTGGATTGGTTCCGGGGCACCCGCAGTGGCTTGGTTTTCAGCACTGCCATTGTTTCGATCATTCGAATTTCGGTCATTCAAATTTGTTTGGTACTTGGTGCTTGGGATTTGAAAATTTCCGAGCTTGATCGAAAGCCATAGCGCCATCGGTTGCCGGTTTCGTTCCTAAATCCTCGCCACCTTCACCCGCCCCTTCGCAAGATCCCTCATATGATCCGCAAAGGCCTGGCGGCTGGCGGCGGGGATGGTCACGATCAGGGTCAGGCCGTCGCTATCGTAGTCCTCGTCGAGTTTGTCGCCCTCGAACGTCGACAGGGCGTGGTGGGCGGCATCGACAAACTCGAAGGGCAGGCTCAGGCGCAGCCGGACCTTGGGAACGATGGGCGCGGCCTCGGCGGTGCGAAGTGCCTCGTTGGCGGTGCCGCCGTAGGCTCTTGCAAGGCCGCCGGTGCCGAGTTTGGTGCCGCCGAAAAAGCGGGTGACCACCACGACGGTGAAGTCGTAGCCCTGGCTCTCGATCGCCTGCAGGATCGGGCGGCCTGCCGTTCCGCCGGGCTCGCCGTCGTCGTCGAAGCGGTAGTTGTCGCCGATCAGCCAGGCCCAGCAGTTGTGATTGGCGCCCGGGTCGCTGACGCGCTCGATGAACGCTTTGGCCGCGTCCTCGTCGTCGGCCGCCGCCGCGTGGGCGATGAACCGGCTCTTCTTGATCTCGGCCTCGAGGCTGACCGGTGCGATCAGGCGATGGCTCATTTCAGGCTGGCGTCCCGGGGCTCGGTCACGACCTCCGCATCGACTTCAAAAGAATCCATCAGGATATTGATTTTGTTGCCTTTGTTGAATTGCTGTCTCTCGGTCATCGCCTGGCCCTCGGGATCGCGGACGACGGCATAGCCGCGTTCGAGCACGGCCAGCGGGCTGACGTTGTTGAGCGAGCGGGCAACCGCCGCCAGCTGCTGCTGGCGCCGTTCCAGCGCCTGCCTCGCAGCGCGTTCGAGCCGCGCCCCCAGGGCGTCGAGCTGGTGCTCGAGTTGTTCGAACTGCCGCCTGGGATGGCGGGCGAGCAGGCGGCCATCGAGGCTCCGCAGCTGCCGATCGCGCATGTCCAGCTGGCGCTTGATGGCCAGCTCGCTGCGTCGTTCGAGTTCCGTGCCGCGCCGCGCGAGTTCGTCCAGGCGGCGTTCGGGGTGCTGCTGCCGGAGTCGGTTCTCGGCGTGGTCGAGCCGCTGCATCTGCCGCTGCAGCAGCTGATCGATGGCGCGCTGCAGGCGAGACTCCTGGCGGCCCAGCTGGACCAGAAGTTCGGGGCCGTCGGGCGTGGCGGCAACCGCCGCGGCCGTCGGCGTGGGCGCGCGCAGATCGGCGACGAAGTCGGCGATGGTGAAGTCGGTTTCGTGGCCGACGCCGCTGATGACCGGGGTCTTGCAGGCATGAATGGCGCGGGCCAGGTTCTCGTCGTTGAAGGCCCACAGATCCTCGAGCGAACCGCCGCCGCGTGCCAGCACGATCACCTGGCCGAAGCCGTGCCCGTCGGCGGCCAGCAGCGCGCGAACCAGTTCGGCCGGGGCCGCCTCGCCCTGCACCTGGCTGGGGTAGACGCGCACCCTCGCGCGCGGCCAGCGCTTTTCCAGGGTCTGCAGGATGTCGCGGATGGCCGCCCCGGAGGGCGAGGTCACGACGCTGATCCGTTCGGGCCAGCGCGGCAGGGCTTGCTTGTGTTCGTCGGCGAACAGGCCCTCGCCCTCGAGCTTCTTCTTCAGCGCCTCGAACGCCTGGGCCAGCGCGCCGGCACCGGCTTCGAGCATGCCGTCGGCGATCAGCTGATAGTCACCGCGCGGTTCGTAGAGGCTCAGCCGCCCGCGCACCAGCACCTGCGTGCCGTTTTCCGGCCGAAAGCCCATTCCGGCGGCGTTGCCGCGAAACAGGGCGCAGCGGATCTGGGCGCGCTCGTCCTTGAGCGTGAAGTACATATGCCCGGATGGCGGTCGGGCCAGGTTGGAAATCTCGCCCGACAGCCAGAGCCTGGGAAATCCCGCCTCGATGTGGAAGCGGACTTCCTTGTTCAGTTCGGCAGGCCGATAGACGCGGGTTTCGGGTCCGGGGGCGGGGAGTGACATGGGGCGGGATTATACCGCCGCTGCGAGCCGCTCTCATCGACCGGCTTGAGCAGGCCGAGGAAGCGCTGGGTGGAAGCGCGCCACGAAAACGCGGCGGCGAACTCGACGCAGCTGTCGCCGTCGATCGACAAGGCGCGAAAGACCGCCTCGCGCAGGTCCTCGTCGAGCGCGCCATTGCCGCCGTCGGTGATCAGGTCGGCCGGGCCGGGCACGGGGAAGGCGGCGACCGGGACGCCGCAGGCCATGGATTCGAGGATGACCAGGCCGAGCGTGTCGGTCCGGCTCGGAAAGACGAAGACATCGGCCGAGCTCATCAGGCCGGCCAGCTCTTCGCCGTGCCGGTAGCCAAGGAAGTGGACGCCGGGGTAGCGCTCTTCCAGCTCGGCGAGCGCGGGGCCGCCGCCGATGACAACCTTCGAGCCGGGCAGGTCCAGTTCCAGGAAGGCCTCGATATTCTTCTCGACCGCCACTCGCCCGACGTAGAGACTGATCGGGCGGGGCAGGCAGAGCCGATCGCGCTCGCGCGGCCGGAAAAGCCGGGTATCGACGCCGCCGGGCCAAACGTGCAGGTTTCTGAAGCCACGCTCGGCCAGCAGTGTCTTCTGGGTCTGCGTGCGGACGAAGGTTCGGCTCGCGCGGGAGTGGAACCAGCGCATCCAGGCGTAGCTGAGGCCCAGGGGAACGGGCGCGCGCATGCGAAGATACTCGGGAAAGCGCGTGTGATAGGAGGTCGTGAAGGGCAGGCCGTGGCGCCGACACCAGCGGCTCGCCGCCAGGCCCAGCGGGCCCTCGGTGGCGATATGGACGGCGTCGAAGGGGCCGCCGGCCATGGCGAGTCGCATCTGCTTGCGCGGCCGCAGCGTCAGGCGGATCTCCGGGTAGCCCGGGCAGGGCAGGGTGCGGCCGGCCGGCGACAGCACGGTCACCCGGTGTCCCAGCTCGACCAGGGCATCGCGGGTGCGCTCGAGCGTGCGTACCACGCCGTTGACCTGCGGCGCCCAGGCGTCGGTGACCAGGAGTATGTTCATGCCGCTTTGACCGCGTCCGGGGTCGGGGCGTGCTTGCGCCGCGGCGGCAGGCGCTTGACCACTTCCTGCACGTCGCTGGAGCGGATCAGCTCGATCGTGCCGTCGTGGTGCTCGATCAGGGCCGTGCAGCTCTCCACCCAGTCGCCGCAGTTGAGGTAGATGACCTCCTCGCCGACGGCGATCTCGGGGCGATGGATATGGCCGCAGACCAGGCCGTCGACCTCGTTCTTCTCGGCCGAACGGCGCACGGCCTCCTCGAAGTTGGACATGAACTTGACCGCCTTCTTCACCCGCTGCTTGAGGTAGGCGGCCAGCGACCAGTGATCGCGCCCCATTTTCGTGCGCGCCCAGTTGACCAGGCGATTGAGCTTGAGCAGCCCGTCGTAGAGCCGCGAGCCGATCAGGCCCAGCAGCGGCGAGCTGACCACGGCGGCGTCGAACTGATCGCCGTGCAGCACCAGCAGGCGGCGACCGTCGGCGGTTTCGTGAATGATTTCGTTGGTGACCTCGATATTGCCGATGGTCATGCCGTCGTACTGGCGCATGGCCTCGTCGTGATTGCCGGGCACGAAGACCACGCGCGTGTCGTGCTTGGCCTTGCCCAGCAGCGAGCGGATGACGTTGCTGTGGCTCTGCGGCCAGTGGCGCTTCTTCTTGAGGTACCAGAAATCGACGATATCGCCGACCAGGTAGAGGGTCTCACAGCGCATGTCGCGAATGAAATCGAGCAGGTAGTCCGCGCTGCAGCCGGGAAAGCCCAGGTGCACGTCGGAGATCCAGATCGTACGGACGTTGCGCTTGAATGGAAACGGGTTGCGCTGTGTCATGTCGCCACCTCGGAAAGGATGTGACTGCAGGCTAGGATGGGTGCGTGGCAGGTCGGTGACAAGCGCTTGACGAAACCGTGACGGCGATGGAGACTGGCCGGCGTTGTCCCGACTGCCTGAATCGATTCCGCCATGTCACGCATTGCCCTGTCCGTCCTGCTCCTGCTCGTTTCCCTGATCGCCCGTGCCGTCGAGCCCGGCGCGATTGTCAACGCACGCATTCATACCATGAACCCGGATGCCCCGCTTGTCCAGGCGATGGCCTGGGACGGGCAGGGGCGCATCACCTTCCTGGGTCAAGCCGACCAGCTGGCGGCCGAGCATCCCGGGCTCGAAACCCTCAACGCCGGCGGCAGGACCATCCTGCCGGGGCTGATCGACGCCCACGGGCACGTCATGGGCATGGGCCTGGCGAGGCTGCAGGCCGACCTGAGCGCCGCCGACAGTCTCGAGGCCGCCATCGAGATGCTCGAGGCACACGCCGAGACCTTGCCCGAAGGCGCCTGGCTGACCGGGCGCGGCTGGGATCAGACGCGCTGGAAAGGCCAGGCCTTTCCGACGGCCGCCGACCTCGACGAGGTCTTTCCCGACCGCCCGGTCTGGCTGGTGCGCGTCGATGGCCACGCCGGCTGGGCCAATTCGGCCGCGCTCGAGCGCGCGACAAAAGACCTGTCGGGCGAATGGCAGCCGCAGGGCGGGTCGATTCACCGCGACGACGGCGATCGGCCGACCGGCATCCTGATCGACACGGCCATGCGCTTTGTCGAGGACGCCATGCCGGCCGCCGGCGAAACAGTGCGCGAACGCGCGCTCGAGCTGGCGCTGGAAGAGATGGCCCGCTTCGGACTGACGGGCGTGCACGACATGGGCGCGAGCCTCGAGGACTTCAGGCTCTACCGCCGGCTCGACGCCGCCGGCGAGCTGTCGGTGCGCATCACCGCCTTCGCCGACGGCGACGAGGCCATGCTGGACTGGCTGTGCGAGAACGGCCAGTACCAGTCAGATCGACTGAACGCACGCTCGGTCAAGCTCTACGCCGATGGCGCCCTGGGCAGCCGCGGCGCGGCCCTGCTCGACGAATACAGCGATGATGCCGACAACAGCGGTCTGCTGTTCGAGTCCGACGACGACCTCCAGGCCCTGGTGGACCGGGCGATGGGCTGCGGCCTGCAGTTGGGCATCCACGCCATCGGCGATGCCGCCAACCGGCAGGTGACCGATGCCATCGCCGTCGGCAAGGAGGCCCATTCCGATAATCCCGGCCGCCACCGCATCGAGCACGTCCAGATCATCCATCCCGACGATATCCCGCGCCTGGCCGATCACGAGATCATCGCCAGCATGCAGCCCATCCACGCCACCTCGGACATGCGCTGGGCCGGCGATCGCCTGGGCGAAGCGCGCCTCGAAGGCGCCTACGCCTGGGCGACCATGCTCGAGCAGGGCATTCACCTGGCCCTGGGCTCCGACTTCCCGGTCGAACCGGTCAACCCCTGGCTGGGCGTCCACGCCGCCGTCACCCGCCAGCGCGACGGCCTGCCGCCCGGCGGCTGGCGCCCGCAGGAGGCCCTGACGCTCGAGCAGGCGCTGCGCGGCTTCACCCGCGATGCGGCCTATGCCGGGTTCGCCGAAGAAGAAGTCGGCAGCCTGGCGGTCGGCAAGCAGGCCGACTTCATCACGGTGGATGCCGATCCCTTCGAAGTGGAAGCCTCCGGCCTGGCCGATGTCGAAGTTTTGCAGACTGTCGTCGCTGGCGAGACGGTCTTTCAAAAGATGGAATGAAGGAACCGCGGATGAGCGCGGATGAACGCGGATGAACGCAGATAAGGAGAAAATCACCAGGAGGATTGTCCATCTGCGTTAATCTGCGTTCATCTGCGGTTAGATCATTTTTTGCCTTAGGCTCCAGGATCACATTTGTGAACAGTACTGACTCCGACTCCAGCTCCGAATCCCACCGCCTGATCCTGCGCCAGTCGCGGATCGAGGACTACGACGACATCGCCGAGATCATGGACCGGGTCTACAAGGGCCTGGACGGCGCCTGGGAGCGCGAGCAGTTCGAGTCCCAGGTCACGCGTTTCCCGGAAGGCCAGATCTGCATCGAGGACAACGGCAAGGTCGTCGCCGCGGCGATTTCCCTGATCGTCAAGTACAGCCGCTGGGGGCAGGAGCACCGCTACTGGGATATTGTCGGTAACGGCTACCTGACCACCCACGACCCCAAGGGCGACGTGCTCTACGGAGTCGATGTGTTCGTCCATCCGGATTACCGTGATCTCAGGCTGGGCCGACGCCTCTACGATGCGCGCAAGGAGTTGTGCGAGAACCTCAACCTGCGCGGTATCGTCGTCGGCGGGCGGATCCCGGGCTATCGCCATCACGCCGAAGAAATGACGCCGCAGCAGTACGTGGCGCGGGTGCGAGCCCGCGAGCTCGTCGATCCGATTCTGACCTTCCAGCTGGCCAACGAATTCCAGGTTCGGCGCATCGTGCGCGGCTACCTGCCCGATGACCGCGATTCCGCCGGTTACGCCGTCCTGCTGGAGTGGGTCAATATCTACTTCGACGAGGGCGCGCAGAAGATGATCGGCGGGCGGCCGTCGGACGTACGCGTCGGCGCGGTGCAGTGGCAGATGCGTCCGATGAAGACGCTCGACGACCTCTACAGCCAGATCGAGTATTTCGTCGATGCCGTTTCCGGCTACCAGGCCGATGTTGTCCTCTTTCCCGAGTTCTTCAACGGCCCGCTGATGGCGCCCTGGAACGACCAGGGCCCGGCCGAGGCCGTGCGGCAGCTAGCCGGCTATACCGAGACCATCCGCGACCAGATGCTGAAGTTCGCGGTGTCCTACAACATCAACATCATCGCCGGGTCCATGCCGGAGTACGACGGCGAACGCCTGCGCAACGTCTGTTACCTGCTGCGGCGAGACGGCACCTGGGATCGCCAGTACAAGGTCCACGTCACGCCCGACGAGGTCAGCTACTGGGGCCTGAAAGGCGGTGACAAGGTCAAGGTCTTCGACACCGACTGCGGCAAGATCGGCATCCTGGTCTGCTACGACGTGGAGTTCCCCGAGCTGCCGCGTCTGCTGGCCGACGGCGGCATGAACATCCTGTTCGTGCCCTACTGGGTCGATACCAAGAATTCCTACCTGCGCGTTCGGCGTTGCTCGCAGGCACGCGCGATCGAGAACGAGTGCTACGTCGTCATCACCGGTTCGGTCGGCAACCTGCCCAAGGTCGAGAACATGGACATGCAGTATTCCCAGGCCGCGGTGTTTACGCCCTCGGATTTTGCCTTCCCGCACGATGCCATCGCGCATGAGGCCACGCCCAACACCGAGACCATGCTCATCGCCGACCTCGACCTCGACAACCTGCGCGAGATTCGCTCGCACGGTTCGGTGCGCAATCTCGCCGATCGCCGCCACGACCTGTACGAGCTGCGCTGGAAGGACGGGGACGAATAACGGCCCGGTAACGCAAGGCTTGTTAGGATGCAGTCTGGCTCGAAGGCAGGAGTTGTTCAGTGAATACCATCATCTGGGTCGTCATAGGCCTGGTCGTCGGCGGTGCAATCGGTGCCGGACTGGTATGGATGCTGGCCGTGCGTCGCGCCGGCCCGATGTCGGTCAACGAAATGAAGAAGGAGAACGCGCGCTTTCGCGAAGAGGTCAATGCCCACTTCGTCCAGACGGCCGAGTTGATCAACGAACTGACCGACAGCTACAAGAAGGTGTTCGACCACCTCAGCGACGGCGCCGATCGCCTGGTCGACAGCGAGGCGGTGCGCGAGCGCATGCCGCAGGTCGGCCACAGCGAGGTGCGGCTGCGTCATATCGGGGCGCCCAGGGACTATCGTCCTTCCGGGCCATCCGGGCCATCCGGGCCATCCGGGCCCTCCGGCCGGACACCCGGAGTTTCAGAACCCCGGTCGTCGACCAACAAAGGCGATGACCCGGAAGTTTCCGTCAAGGAAGACGCCGTCGACCAGGACTCCGGGAAGAAAGACGCGCCCTGAAAGACTCGATTCAAAAGCGCCGGCTGTAGACCAGCGACCAGGAGTTGATGCCCTGGTTGGGGTCTTCCAGCCCGGCGTTCGAGTAATGAATCACACGCAGCCGCAGCGCGTCGCGTTCGCTGAGCTGCACGCCCAGGGCGAAACGGTCTTCAAAATGTGCCTGCGAGCCCAGATCGCGGTCGCCCACCTGATCGTCGCTGAAGTAGGCCGCCCCGATGCCGGCCTCGATAAACGGCTGCCAGCCGTCGGCGTTGAAGCGATAGACGAACACCGGCGAGACCGATAGGGACTGCTCGTCGCTGCCGAAGCGCCCGGCTTCCCACCAGGTATACGCCACGTTCCAGTAGCCGCCCAGATGCCCGGTCTGGCTTTCGAACCAGCGCCTGTCCCAGTCGAAAGCCAGGCTGATGTTCGCCGTGGTTTCACCCTGGCTGGTCACGCCGGGGGCGACCAGCAGCTCGGCGGCACCGGCCGAACCCGAAAGCATCGAGACGAACAACAGGCCAGGCAACGCCAGGCCGGCGGTCTTGCGGGTAATCAACTGCACTACGAACTCCTCCGAAGCGATTCGCCAAGGCCGGTAGATTACCCCAACCGCCGGAAACTGGATCTTGTTTTGTGCCACTAGCCGAAAAAACCTAATTGTCCACAGATGAACACAGATGAACACAGATGAAAGAATGAAACCCGCATTCGAGAACCTGTCTACAGACTGGAAACGGGAACCAATGATCAAGGATTTCATTGTTTTTTGTTTAGTCAGTATCTGTGTTTATCTGTGTTCATCTGTGGACAAAAAGGTTGTAAAGCGAAGCGCCACCGGACACCGGCTACTGCCTACCGCCCGGAAGCGCCCGCCCGCCGTTCGTTGAATTTCAGGATCGTCACCAGCAGCGCCGGCAGGAAGGTCAGGGTCACGACGGTCGCGAACAGCAGGCCGGACAGGACAACCACGCCGACCCCGCGATAGAGCTCGGTGCCTTCGCCGGGGATGAATACCAGGGGTGCGAGGCCGAACAGGGTCGTGATCATCGACATCATGATCGGACGAATACGCGTGGCCACGGCCTCGCGAACCGCTTCGACCGCGTCGGTCACGCCCTCGCGCAGGTTGCGCAGGGTGCGGTCGACGATCAGGATCGGGTTGTTGACCACCACCCCGAGCAGGATCAGAAAGCCGAGCATGGTGATCATGTCGAAAGGCTGGCTGATCTGCGCGCCGCCAACAAGGGGCAGCAGGCTGCCCACGCCGTTGAGCAGGGCCAGGCCGCCGATCCCCCCGGCGATACCCAGCGGCACCGAGGTCAGGATCACGAAGGGCCAGCCCCAGTGCCCGAAGATGGCAACCATGACCAGCGCACACAGGATGATCGCCACGATGTAATTGCCGCCGAGTGCGGCGCGCGTTTCCATCAGCTGGTCGCTGGCACCGGAGATGTCGAGGCTCATTTCATCGGCCAGGTGGCCCTCGCGGGCAAGCCAGTCGACGACTTCCGTCTGGACCTCGCCCAGGGCGGTTTCCAGCGCGACCGAGCGCGGCGGGATGATGTTGAGCGTGACGGTTCGGCGGCCGTTGAGCCGGCGGATGGCGTCGGTGTCGACCGTCTCGACCACCTCGGCCAGGCTGGAAAGCGGCACCACGCCGGCGTTGGGCACGTGCACCGGCAATTCCTCGATCCGGTCGAGCCGCTGCTGGTTGCCGGCCTGGCTGAACAGGAAGATGTCGATCTTGTCGTCACCGCGGAAGTACTCGTCGATGAAGGCGCCGTCGGTCAGGGCCGCCACGGAGAAGCCCAGGTCGGCGCCGTCGATGCCCATCTCGGCGGCGCGGTCCCAGTGCGGTCGAATTTCGACCAGCGGCTGGTCCAGCGACAGCGAGGAGGGCGAGGATCCCAGCCGGGGATTGTCGAACAGGTCCTCGGCGCGATCGTAGGCCAGTCTCGCCACGCGGTAGATGTCGGCCAGCTCGCGCCCGGTGATATCGAGGTTGACGCTGCGCGTGCCGCCGTCATTGCTGGAGATGATTGAGCCGCGGCTGACGAAAGCGCGCATGCCGGGGTAGGTCTCGTAGTGCGCCTCGATGGCGCTCATCAGGTCCTCGATGTGACCGGGATCGACCGATTCGGCCAGCACCCAGATACTGTCGGTGCTCACGCGCAGGTTGAAGTAGGCAATGGCCGGCACCTCGGCCTCGCCGCGCTCGAAGCGCGCCGGATCATCGTCGACGAAAGGCATCAGGTAGTCCTCGACCCGCTTGCCGATGCGCCGCATTTCCTCGAGGTTGTAGCCGGGCGGGGCGATCAGGGTGGCGAAGGTCTTGGGCTCCTCCCCCTCGGGCAGGTATTCGGCCGGTGGGGTGAGCACGACAATGATCAGGCCCACGCCGACGAGGACCGCCGCCAGGGTGGCCCAGCGCCGCCGGGCCGATTCGATCAGCCAGCCCACGCCGCCGAGCAGCTTGTCGCGCAGGGCGTGGCCGTGCGCCCGCCCGGACTCGCGCACGCCGAAGTTCAGGCGGGCACTCAGGGTCGGGACGACCGAGATGGCGACCAGCATGCTCGCCAGGATCGACGCCGAGATCGCCACGGCCACGTCGGAATAGAGTTGCCCGGCTTCCTGCCGGATGAAGAAAATGGGGGCGAACACCAGCACCGTGGTCATGGTCGAGGCCAGAACCGCCGGCCAGACCTGCCTGACCCCGTCGATGGCGGCGGCCAGTCGGTCCAGGCCTTCGCGCCGCCGCCGCTCGATCGCCTCGAGCACGACGATGCTGTTGTCGAGCGTCATGCCGACAGCGAATGCCACGCCGGCGAGCGAGATGACGTTGATGGTGCGCCCGGCCGCCAGCAGTCCGAGGAAGGCGGCGATGGTGCAGATCGGCACGCCGACCACGCCCACGAGTGTTGCCCCGAACGAGCGCAGGAACAGGAACATGACCAGAGTAGCCAGCACCGCGCCGATGATCAGGTTCTGCCATACGTTGGCCACCGAGGCCTCGACGTAGCGCACGTCGTCGCTGGTCAGGGCCATCTGCATGCCCGCCGCCGCCAGCACTTCCTCGTTGATGCGCTCGACTTCGGGCAGGATGGCGCGCTTGATGTCGATGACGTTGGAGCCGGGTTCGCGATCGACCGAGATGCTCAGGCTCGGTCGGCCCCCGGCAAAGCTCAGGCTGCGCTGCTCGTAGTAGGACTCCTCGACCCGGGCGACGTCCTCGAGCCGGACCAGGCTGTCGCCCTGGCGGTCGACGATCAGGCGCTCCATCTCTTCGAGGCTGTCGAATCGCCCGACCGTGCGCAGCAGGTAGCGGCGCTTGCCCAGCTCGACGTCGCCGGCGGAGGTGTCGCGATTGCGCCCGCGCACGGCATCGCGCACCCGGGTGAGCGTGATGCCGCGCTCGGCCAGGGCGCCCGGGTCGACCAGGATGCGGATCTGGCGTTCGGCGCCGCCGCCGATGTTGATGCGCGAGACCCCGTCGACCCGCTCGAGGCGCGGGCGCACGTTGTCATCGAGAAAGTCGTACATCAGCCGCATGTCGAGCTCGAAGGGATTGCCCTCCAGCGGCGTGATCCGGAAGTACATGAAGGAATTCTGCGAAAAGGAGCTCGCCTCCAGCCGTGGTTCGTCGACGTTCTCCGGGTAGGACGGCACCTGGCTGAGCGCGTTGTTGACGCGGATCAGCGCCTCGTTGATGTCGGTGCCGAAGGGAAATTCCAGCTCGATCTCGGCGCTGCCGTAGCTGGCCGTCGAGATCATGCGATCGAGGCTGGGGATGCCGCGCAGGTACTGCTCCTGCTCGATCAGGATTTCTTTTTCGATATCCTGCGGTGTCGCGCCCGGCCAGTTGGTCTCGACGCCGATAACGCGCACTTCCAGGTCGGGAATCATCTGCACCGGGATGCGCAGGGCCGCGAGAACCCCCAGCACGGCAATGATCAGCACGACCACGGTGACGATGATGCCGTGGCGGATGATGCCTTCGAACATCAGGACTCGCCCTCGACGATTCGGATGCGTTCATCCTCGCTGAGGACTTCGTTGCCGCGCGTGACGACGCGAACGTCCTCGGGCAGCGTGTCCTCGAGTTCAACGACATCGCCGATATTGCGCCGCACGATCACCTCGCGCTCGGCGACGCGATCGGAGCCTTCCTCGACGATCCAGATCGTGGTGGTGCCGTCGGGGTAGCGCAGGATGGCGTCGCGCGGGACGCGCACGCTGGTCTCGTCGCGCTCGATCGTGACCTCGACACCGGCCGACATGCCCGGCGTGATGGCCCCCGTATCGTCGCTGACCAGAAGCCGGAGCAGGAAGGTGCGGGCGGTGGGGTCGCTGACCGGTACGCGGGCGTGGACGCGGGCGTTGAGTTCGCGCTCGGGATCGACGTCCGCCCAGGCCCGGACGGACACCTTGTCGCGATCACGCAGCTCCGACCAGTAGCGCTGCGGAACGCGCACATCCAGCCACAGCTCGTCGACCTTGACCAGCTCGACCACGGCCGAGCCCGGGGCCACCCATTCGCCGCGGTCGAAATGGCGCCGGCTGATGATGCCGTCGTAGGGCGCGTGCAGGCGATGGCGTTCGAGCCGCTCGCGCTCTCGCGACAATTCGCTTTCGGCGCGCGCCAGCGCCGCCTCGGCCAGCACCACGGCTGACTCGCGGGCGCGGCGCTCGGTCTCCGGGAAGAAGCTGTCGTCGCCGAGGCGGCGCGCCTCGGCCGCCAGCCGTCGGTCTTCGGCGAGCGATGCGGCGGCCTCGTCGCGCGCGGCCTCGGCCCGGGCCACATCCTGCTCGACCAGGCCCGCGTCGAGCTCGAGCAGCAGGTCGCCCTGTTCGACGGCGTCGCCGGCATCGACATGGATGGCGGCGATCAGGCCGGACTCCTGTGTCGACAGGCCCGAGACCTGGCGCGCGAGAAGATTACCGGTCATGCGCAGCGACTCGGTGCTGCGGCCGGTGCTCGGCTCGACCACCGTCACCGGCGTCTGTCCCCAGGCGGAAACGACCTGGCCGCCGGCAAGGGCGACCAGCACGAAAAGTACTGCGAGACGTTTCATTGGTCCGAATCCATCGCGTCGGTCACTCGCTGCATGTGCAAACGGTTATCGTAGACGACTTGCAGTGAAGCCGAGGATGAATGCATCGAATGAAGCAACGAAGAAACCGCGCTCGTATTGGCTGCGACGGGCTGCAGCCCGGCTCGGGAGCGAGCGGGTGAGCGGGCGCATCACGCTGTTTGCAACAGCGCCCCGCGGACTACAGGACCTGCTGGCGACGGAGCTCACCTCGCTGGGCCTGGCCGGCGTTCACGCCCGGCGCGGCGGCGTGACCTTCGAGGGCGAGCTCGAAGCGGCCTACCGTGCCTGCCTGTGGTCGCGGATCGCCAACCGGGTGCTGCTACCGCTTGCCGAGTTCGAGGCCGAGGACGACAACGGTCTCTATCGCGGCGCGGGCTCGATCGACTGGCGCGCGCATCTCGGCGCGGACAACACGATCGCGGTGGATTTCACCGGCATCCAGGCCGCCATCACCCACAGTCGATTTGCCGCCCAGCGCGTCAAGGACGCCGTCGTCGACCAGCTGCGCGAGGCCGACGGCGGGCGTCCCTCGGTGGATATCCGTCAGCCCGACGTTCGCATCAACGTCCACATGCACGCCACGCAGGTGACCGTGGCCATCGACCTGTCCGGCGAGAGCCTGCACAAGCGCGGCTATCGCGAGACCGGTGTCTCCGCGCCATTGAAGGAGAATCTCGCCGCGGCCATGCTCTACCGCGCCGACTGGCCGGAGATTGCCGTCGCGGGTGGCGGCTTCGTCGACCCGATGTGCGGTTCGGGCACGCTGGCCGTCGAGGCCGCCTGGATGGCCGCCGACACGGCGCCGGGCCTGCTCAGGACCCGCTTCGGTTTTCACCGCTGGCGCGGGCACGACGACGCAATCTGGAAGGCCCTGGTCGACGAGGCCCTCGATCGCCAGGAGGCCGGCATGGCGCGGCTGCCGCCGATCGTGGCATTCGATCACGACCGGCAGGCCGTCCGCCTGGCAATGATCAACGTCGAGCGCGCCGGACTGTCCGGCCAAGTTCACGTCGAGCGGCGCGAAGTCTCGGAGGCTTCGCCCCCTTCCGGCGTCCGGGCCGGCCTGGTGGCGACCAACCCGCCGTATGGTGAGCGCATCGGCGAGCAGCACGAGCTGGTGCCGCTCTACCTGCGCCTGGGCGAAAACCTGCGCACCCGCTTTCCCGGCTGGCGGGCCGTGGTACTCAACGGCGCGGGCTGCCAGATCGGCCTCAAGCCGGACAAGAGCTGGCAGCTTTTCAACGGCGCGCTCGAGTGCCGGCTCGAGCGCTTCGAGATCGGCGTCGATGCCGGCGAATCGACCCGACAGGAAGCAGCGCCGGACCTGGTCAATCGCCTGAGCAAGAACCAACGCCAGCTCAGGAAGTGGCTCAGCCGCTCGGATATCAGTTGCTATCGTCTCTACGATGCGGACATTCCCGAGTACGCCCTCGCCGTCGATGTCTACGGCGCCGAGTCGGGCGGCTGGCTGCACGTGCAGGAGTACGAGCCGCCGGGCAGCATCGACCCGGGCAAGGCACAGGCCCGACTGCGTTCGGCCCTGGCCGCCATTCCCGCCGCGATCGGCGTGCCGCCGGAGCGCATGGTGTTCAAGGTTCGGCGGCGTCAGCGCGGCAGCGAGCAGTACGAGCGCATGAGCGAGCAGTCGCGCACGCTGATCGTGCGCGAAGGCCCCTGCCGGCTGGAGGTGAACCTGACCGACTACCTCGATACCGGCCTGTTTCTCGACCATCGCCCGGTGCGCGAATGGCTGGGCGCGAACGCGCGCGGCAAGCGGTTTCTGAACCTGTTCTGCTACACCGGTGCGGCCACGGCGCAAGCCGCGCTGGGCGGTGCGGTTGAAACCACCAGCGTCGATCTGTCGAAGACCTACCTGGCCTGGTTGCGTCGCAACCTCGCGCTCAACGGCTGCGACGAACAACGCCATCGAACGGTCCACGCCGACGCGCGCGATTGGCTGGCCGAATGCGGGGAACAATACGACCTGGTCTTTCTCGACCCGCCGAGCTTTTCCAACTCCAAGCGCATGGACGGCAGCTTGGATATCCAGCGCGACCACGTCGGGCTCATCGACGACGCGATGCGCTGCCTTTCACCCGGCGGCACGCTGGTATTTTCCACCAACCTCCGCAGCTTTCGCCTGGACGAGCAGGTTTCCGAATCCTGGTCGGTCGAGGACCGGTCGCGCTGGTCCGTCCCGAAGGACTTCGAGCGCAATCCGCGTATTCACCGATGCTGGTTCATCCGTCACGACGTCGACGGCGCAAAGTAGAGCAGCAGCCAGCCCTCCTCGGGGCTGAATGCGTGCTCGCGCGAATACAGCTTGAGCTTCCCGTCGGGCGAGACGCTTCCGAGCAGCAGCCAGTCGTCGCCCGGGTCACCCAGCTTTTCCTCCAGCTGCTCCATGTCGAAGTCCTTGCTCAGCCGGGTGGTCTGGATTGTCCAGTCCTGTTGCAACTTCTCCTCGAGCGAGTGGGCGTCCACCGGCGGTTCGAAGGCGAAGTAGCCGCGCTGCTGCAGGGTCAGGCGCCGTTGCTCGTCGCTGGATTCCTTCGGCGGCGCCAGCTGGAAGGCGCGATGGTGGCCGAACGAGGCACCAAGTGCCTTGCAGACCAGGGCGTTGTAGTAGTCGTTTTCCGTTGCGCACAGCAGGTAACTGAGGTGTTCGTCTTCGAGCTCGTGCTCGGCGTGCTCGGAAAGAACTTCACCGTAATAGGTGCGAATGCCGTCCATCCTCACCGGCTTGAGGCGATGCCATGAGCCGTCGGCAATCATCACATTGATGTCGAGCTCTTCGAGCTTCGAGGCCAGTGCGCGCGTCCAGTCGCCGGCCCCCACGATCATCAGCCCGTTTTCTTCCTCTGCGGCCAGCCCAAGCCGGCGCGCCAGCGGACCGAGGGTGACGCCGTGCAGGATCACGGTGACCAGGATGACCAGGAATACAAGCGGCATCAGGACCTCCGCCTCCGGGTAGCCGGCGGCCACCAGGCCGGGGCCGAAAATGCTGGCGGTGGCCGCGGCCACGATACCGCGCGGGGCGACCCAGGCCAGCAGCGCCTTGTCCTGCCAGCGCATGGGCGCGCCCGCTGTGGCGAGCACGATCGTCAGGGGCCGAACGAGCACGAGTACCACCAGCACGAACATCAAGGCGGGCAGGCCGATGGATTGGAGATGGGAAGCGTCGAGCTGGGTCGGAATGACGATGAACAACACCGAAAGCAGCACGACGGTGAGGTTTTCCTTGAAATGGCGCAACGGCTCGCGCTCGACCAGCTGCATGTTGCCAAGCACCATGCCCATCACCGTGACCGTCAGTAGCCCGGCCTCGTGCTGCACCTGGTTGCTCGACCAGTATGCGGCAAGGACCAGCACCATCAGCATCGGCGGCTTGAGGTGGGTCGGCACGATGCCGCGGCGGTAGAACCAGCCGGTCAGCCAGCCGCCGAGCCCGCCAAGCAGGGCGGCGACGGCAACGGCCTTGCCCAGGCCCAGAAGTACATCCGACCAGCCCTCTCCGGAAATCGTGAAGTACTGGAAGGCCAGGACCGCGAGCAGCACGCCGACTGGATCGTTGACGATGCCTTCCCACTTGAGCAGCGAGGCGGATTCCTTGTTGAGGCGCGCCTGACGCAGCAGCGGCACGATGACAGTGGGCCCGGTCACGACCAGGATGGCGCCCAGAACGATGGCGACCGGCCAGGTCAGTCCGGCCACGAAGTGCGCGGCGAGCGTGCCGAACAGCCATGCCAGCAGGGGGGCGATCGTCGTTAGTCGCGTGATGCCGTGGCCCGCGCGCCGGAACTCGCCGAGCTTGAGATCCATTCCGCCCTCGAACAGGATGATCGCGATACCCAGTCCGATCAACTCGGTCAACTCCCCCGGTGCCATGGCGATATCGATCAACCCGGTGACCGGGCCCAGTACGAGACCGCTGGCGATCAGGACGACGATGGCGGGCAGGCGGACTTGCCAGGCCAGCCATTGGCTGGCCAGGCCCGCGGCCAGTACGATCATGAGGATAGTGGCGATATGCATTCCCTTGAAGATCTCCGGTTTCCCCGTGGTCGGGTGCCAGATTCCGCCCCCGGTTGATGCGCCTGGGTCGAGGATAAACCTTTCCCGGCTCGAATCGCCAATCGCGGGAATCAGAGGGCGTGTAAAAAACGGCCGCTTCGTGCATCCAAGGAGTGGAAGGATCTATAAAGGATCATGCCCGAAGTGAATCAGGCCCTGGAACAGCTCATCAGCGACCACCAAGCGCGACTCGTGCGCATCGCCCGCCAGTATGCCGGTCCCAATGACTGGCAAGACTTGCTGCAGGAGATCACCGTCGCGTTATGGAAGGGCCTGCCCGGTTTCGAGGGTCGGTCGCATCTGTCGACGTGGGTCTATCGAGTGGCGGTAAACACCGCCCTGCAGTTCGTCCGCAAGCGGCGGCCGGCAACCGGAGAACTCTCGCACGAGCCGGCGGGCAGCACCGATGTGGGTGACGACATGGCCCTGCTGGAGTCGTTCCTGGCGAGGCTCGATCCGGTCAACCGTGCGGTATTGCTGATGGACCTCGAAGGGCTCTCGCGCGAGGAAATCGCCGAGGTGCTCGGGATCAGCCCGGGGGCGGTCGCGGTTCGGATGACCCGCCTGAAGCAGCGCTTCAACGATGAATTCGTGGAGGAAGGATAATGGACTGGGACCGCATTCGATCCGACTGGCAGTCGCGTCCCGCCGAGGCGGCCGACCGTACGCTACTGCCACCCGCCCGCTTCAGCCGCCTGTGGCGACGCGTTCGCCGGCGCGACTGGGTAGAGACGGCCGTTGCCGTCTTGTTGGCGCTGTTCTTCGGTGCGACGGCCGGGGTGCTGCTCCTGGCAGCGATGCCCGTGCCGGCGGGATTCGCGGTTTGGCTGACGCTGGTGTGCATCTACATTCCGCTCAAGCTCGCGCGGGTGCGCCGACTCATTCCGGAAGCCGATCCCGAGCAGCCGGTGATCGAATTCCTGCGCGTCGAGCGCCGGGCCCTGCTCGCACAACGCGCCATGCTGGCATCGGTCTGGCGCTGGTACTGGGGGCCGATTGCCGTTGGCGTCATCGGTTTCTACGTCAGTATCCGGGGTTGGCACTGGCAGTCGGCGGCCTATGTGGCGGTCGTGGTGCTGGTCAGCCTGATCATCGAATACGCCAACCGGGCAGCGGTTCGCACGCATATCCAGCCGGCGCTGGACGAACTCGAACAACAGATTGCAAGAATGGAGGAAGACGATGCGTATTGACTCAAAATGGACGTTTCTGCGGGGCGCCGTGGCCCCGATCGCACTGACCATGGCTTTCGGTCTTGCGGCCGCCGAATCGAATGTTTCGATCGAGGCCGAACTGGACGAGGCGGTTGCATCGGGCAGCGTGCTGTCCGCCCGCGCCGCAATCGTGCGCGACGGCGAGCTGCGCCATTTCGGCGCAGGGCGTCTCGAGCCCGGCGGCGAAGCCGAGCCGGATGCCGCCACGTCCTACCAGATCGGTTCGGTCAGCAAGGCATTCACCAACCTGCTGCTGGCCGAAATGGTTGCCGCGGGCAAGGTGGCCTACGACACGCGCGTGGCGGATCTGCTCGGAGACGAGATCGAGTTCGCCAATCCCGCCGTCAGTGAGATCACCCTGCTCGAACTGGCCACGCATACAAGCGGCCTGCCGCGGCTGCCGTTGAACCTGAGCATCAGCGACCCCGCCGACCCCTACGCCGACTACGGGGAGGCCGATCTTCTCGACGCCCTCGGCAGAACGCGCGAAGGCCAGCCCCTGGGAGATCGGTACGCCTATTCCAACTACGGGGTCGGACTGATGGGCTACCTGCTGGGACGCGTGCACGGCGGCGGCTACAGTGCGGCGCTCGAAGCGCTGGTGCTCGAGCCGCTGGGCCTGGCCGACACCGGCGTCGAGCCGCGCACAGCCGTGGCCGCTGCCTTCACCGGTGGTGAAGCCGTTCCCGCCTGGAACCTCGCGGCACTGGCCGGCGCCGGCGCCCTGTGGAGCACGACCGCCGACATGGCACGGCTGGCCCGGGCCGAGCTCGGGCTCGCCGAACGGGCCCTCGAACACGAGCCCGCCCAGGGGCGGGAAATCGTCGCGCCGGCAAAGGGGGGACGGGCCGTAACCCCGGTCTGGCATGTCGCCGAAACGCCCGCCGGCCCGGTTTATTGGCACAACGGCGCGACCGCCGGTCACCGCAGTTTCATCGGCTTCCGTCCGGCCACTGCGGACGCCGTCGTCCTGCTTGCCGCCGGCGACCTGGATCCGGCCGAGCTGGCGCTGGCCTGGTTCGACGCGTCGTCGGGGGCCGACGACGGCCCGGCCCTCGAGGCGGGCATGGCCGGTCAATACCGCCTCACGCCGCAGGTCGGCATTGGCGTTTACGAAGCTGACTCGGGACCGATGGCGCAGCTGAGCGGGCAGTCGCCGACGCCGATCATGCCGGCCGGCGATGGCTGGTACGCCTTCAACGTCGCCGACGCCAGCATGAAGTTCCTGCGCGAAGACGGCGAGATCACGGCGGTGGAGCTGGTGCAGAACGGGCGCACGCAGCGCGCGGAGAAAGTCGCGGACACCGCTCGAGTCCTGTCGCGCCGCAGCCTGGAAACGGATCGGGACCAGTTGGCGGACTATGTTGGCGAGTATGCCCTGGCGCCTGGCGCCCGCTTCACGATTCGAATATCGGACGACGGCCTGGAAGCGCGGCTGACGGGCCAGCCCTTTTTCCCGATCCACTTCAAGGGTGACGACGTTTTCTTCTACAAGGTGGTCGACGCCGAGCTGCACTTCCAGCGCAACGAGCAGGGCGAAGTCGACGCGCTGGTGCTGCACCAGGGCGGCATCGAGCAGCGGGCCGAGCGGATCGAATGACGGTTTCGGACACGAAAAAGCCGGCGCGAGGCCGGCTTTTTCGTCGGGGATCTTGGTGGAGGCGGGGGGAGTCGAACCCCCGTCCGCGAACCTTCTGATCCTGGTTCTACATGCTTAGCCCGCTCGATTATTTCTCGTCGTTACAACGCCCGAGGGGCAGGGCATATGCAACGACCAGTCCCTGTTTGATTTAACACCATGCCCAGAGACGCGACATGACGCGATCCTGCTAAATGATCTCCGGTCGGAAGCGCAGGCTCAACCGGCGGAGAGCAGGCTGGTTTTTAGGCAGCCAGTGCGTAGTTGTCGTCGTTGGCAACTAACTTTGGTTCAACTTGTTTTACGAGGTGAGTTGAGACCTCGGCATGCCCCAGGGTACGTCTGATCCGCGTCGAAGCCGGAACGCCCCCGAAGTTGTTTACTAAGACTACCAGTATCGGGCAGAGTTCCGCAATGCGAACCGGTTCAGTTTCCGGTTGCGGGCGCGAGCGGCGCTTCGCCGTCGACATCGGCCAGGCCGGCAACGCGGTTGCGCCCGGCTTCCTTGGCGCGGTAGAGGGCGCGATCGGCCGACTCGAGCCATTCGCGCAGGCCCAGGTCGCGGTCGCGGGCTTCGGCGAAGCCGATGCTGACGGACAGGCGGTCTCCGTCGAGGTGGGGCAGGTCGAGTCCGGCCACCCCCGCGCGGATGGACTCGGCCACGGCCTGCGCGCGTTCGACACCTCCTTCGATCGCGACGGTCAGTTCGTCGCCGCCGAAGCGTCCGGCCACGTCACCGCGCCCGATCTGCCGGCCGATCACGCCGGCCACGCCGCGCAGCGCGTCGTCGCCGGCGGTGTGGCCGTGATCGTCGTTGATGACCTTGAACTCGTCCAGGTCGATCAGCAACAGGCTGACGGTGTCGCCGCCCTCGTGGCGTGCCTGCAGCATCAATTCCGCCTGCGCCTGCCAGTGACCGCGGCTGGCCAGGCCGGTCAGCATGTCGATGCGGCTCAACTCGTCGAGCTGACGGTTCTGGCGTTGGACCTTGCGCACCAGTCGGTACCCGGTCAGGCTCACGGCGATCGTGTGGATCAGCAGCAGGGGCATGCAGGCCAGGATCACCGGCATGCTCGACTCGGGCTGGAACCGAAAACCGGTCACCAGCGCCCCGCCGAGCAGGCCGGCGAACAGCCCGGGCAGCGACCACAGCCACAGGCCGCGAATTCCGGTACTGATCTTGTCGACCGTTGCCAGGGTGATCAACAGCACGCTGGGCAAGAGGTTGAAGTGCATCAGCGGCGCCCACAGCCCGGCCACGGCCGAGTCGATCATGAGGTTGCGCAGCTCGGCGCGGTAGGGGTCGCGGCTGGAGCGGGCCAGCAGCAGGGCAAGCTGCGGCCAGATCAGCGCGATGAAGACAAGCAGTGCCCAGCTCGGCCAGCCGGCGTCGGTTTCCATCAGGACGACGCTGACCGGTGGTGCGGCCAGGCCCATGCCCAGCATGCGCAAACGATAGACGCGGCGCGGCATGAGACCGAGATCGCTCAATCGCGCCGCCTTGCGCGCCGCCTCGGAGTTGCTGTCTTGTTCCCCTTTCATGCCGTCATGATAGCCCGAGTCGGGCGATTCGAGGATTGGCGGGGGTATTCAACTGTGCTTGAGGATGCGGCTCTTCTGCCGCTGCCAGTCCTTCTCTTTCTCGGCCCGGCGCTTGTCGTGCTGTTTCTTGCCGGTGG
The DNA here is from genome assembly GCF_042310355.1 of Wenzhouxiangella indolica. Taxonomy (NCBI): domain Bacteria; kingdom Pseudomonadati; phylum Pseudomonadota; class Gammaproteobacteria; order Chromatiales; family Wenzhouxiangellaceae; genus Wenzhouxiangella; species Wenzhouxiangella indolica. The sequence continues at coordinate 436,634 of NZ_JBHJMR010000001.1, forward strand.
CCACGGCGATCTCGACCTTGACCTTGCCCTGCTTCCAGTACATGGCCGTGGGGATGATGGTCTGGCCCTTGCGCTCGACCAGGCCAACAAGGCGGTCGATCTCGCGGCGATGCAGCAGCAATCGACGCGTGCGCGTGGGATCGGGCGTGAAATGCGTGGACACCGACGGCAGCGGCGTGATCAGGCAGCCGAACAGAAAAGCCTCGCCGTTCTTGAGCAGCACGTAGCTGTCGCCGAACTGAAGCTTGCCCTCGCGCAACGACTTGACTTCCCAGCCTTCCAGGGCGATGCCGGCCTCCAGCCGCTCGTCGAGCTGGTACTCGTGCCGGGCGCGCTTGTTCAGGGCGATGGTGGAGGAGGACTGCTTGGCCATTGCTTTGGGGGCGATCGATTGAGAACGGGGGGCAATGATAGCGCAGGGACAAGGTTTCAGGTTTGGTGAAGAAGGTTTCAGGGTTCAGGTTTCAGGTTTCAGGAAAAAGATACGGGTTCCGGTTTCCGGAACGAAGACGCGCGGCGAGCGGTGTTCCCGGGCGGTACAATGCCCGGCCAGGTGGCGGGTGGCCTTGTTCTCCTGAAACCTGAACCCTGAAACCTGAACCCTTCTTTCGATGCCCCAAGTCCACCGCTCAGCGCTCGTTCCCTTCACCGCGGCCCAGATGTACGGGCTGGTCCGGGACGTCGAGAGCTATCCCCGGTTCCTAGCCTGGGTGCGCGCGGCCGAAGTGCACCGTGAGGACGAGCGCCACCAGCTGGCGACGCTGGAAGTGCAATTGGCCGGACTGGTGCGACGCTTCACCACGCGCAATACCCTGGTGCCCGACGAGGAGCTAGTCATGGCGCTCGACCGGGGGCCGTTCGAGGATTTGAGCGGAAGCTGGAAGTTTTCCGCGCTGGGGGATGGTTGCCGGGTCAGCCTGGACCTGCGCTTTCACGTCAGCGGCAGCCTGTTCCTGCGCCCCTTTCAGCGCAACTTCTCGCGCATGGCCGACCGTATGGTCGATGACTTCACCCGCCGCGCTCACCAGGTTCATGGACGCTGAGCGGATTTCCATCGAGGTGGCCGCTGGTTTGCCGCGGCGGCAAGTGGTGATTCCCCTGGAGGTGCCGTGCGGCACCACGCTGGCCGAAGCCGTGGCCCTGGCCGATTTGTCGAGCGTGCTGCCGGAGCTGGAAGTCGACGATCAGCGCCTGGGTGTGTTCGGCAAGCTGCGCCCGCCGGATACCGTTCTGCAGGACGGTGATCGTGCCGAAGTCTATCGCCCGCTGGCTGCGGACCCCAAGGAGGTACGTCGCCAACTCGCCGAACTCGCCCGGGGGGCCGGGAAAAAGAACTGAAAACCGCGCCGCGGCTTCAGTTTCCGGGGCTTCCGGGGCCGTCGCGCTCTTCCTGTCGCAGGGAGTCGAGGTTCTGGATCGGCGCGTCTTCCGGATCCTGCAGCTCGTCGAGTGCCTCGCTGGCCATGCTCTCCTCGTCGAGGTAGCTTCCCTCGATCGAAGCGAGCGCACCGTTCTCGAAGAACAGGGTCAGCACGCGCATCTCCGGGTCTTCCCCGCCAGGCGCGTAGGAATTCATGTAGTCCCAGCGGTCGGTGTGGAAGGGGCTGCGGATGGAAGGTGTACCCAGAAGCACCTGGACCTGACGCTTGGTCATGCCGGTCTCGAGCTGGGTCACGTCCTCGTTGTCGAGCACGTTGCCCTGCTGAATGTCCTGCTTGTAGGCGAGGCTGCTGCAGGCGCAGAGCGCCCCGGCGGCAAGCAGGGTCGAAATCCGAATCAGAGTCATTGCAAAGGAGGCTTGGTTCATGAGCGCAATGATACAATATATGCCCAGTTCACGGGTCACCCAGGCAGGTTGCAGCATGCAGGGACAAAGTAGCGAACTCAAGAAGGCCGGCTTGAAGGTGACGCACCCGCGCCGGCAGATTCTGCGCCTGCTGGAGACAACCGACCAGAAGCACATGACGGCCGACGACATCTACCGCGCCCTGGTCGACCATGGCGAGGAAATCGGGCTGGCCACCGTCTATCGTGTCCTGGCCCAGTTCGAATCGGCCCACCTGGTGCGCAAGCACCTGTTCGACGACGGCACCGGCCGGTCCCAGCAGGCCTGCTATGAACTCGACGAGGGCGACCACCACGACCACATGGTGTGCCTGGAGACCGGAGAAGTCCTCGAGTTCTTCGACGAAGCTATCGAAAAGCGACAGGAAGAAATCGCGGCCGAACACGGCTACGAAATCGTCGACCACTCGATGGTGCTCTACGTGCGGCCGAAGAAGTAGGGCTCAGGTTTCAGGGGGCAAGTTTCAGGATCAGCTCTCGCCCAACAGCTCCGCCGCGTGCGCCCGGCTCTTCTCCGAGTCGGCGCTGCCGAGCATTCTTGCAATCTCGCGCTGCCGGGCTTGCGCATCCAGCGATTCGATCATCAGGGCGGTCGTACCCTTCGATTTTTCCTTGCGCACCCACAGCTGGTGGTCGGCGCGCGCGGCGACCTGGGCGAGGTGGGTCACGCACATGGCCTGGCCGGTTCCGGCCGCCTCGCGCAGGAATTGCCCGACGATGTGCGCCGTCTCGCCGCCGACACCGGCATCCACTTCGTCGAAGATGCGCGTCTTCGGGCCGTCCTGTCGGTCGGCCGCGATCATCAATGCCAGTGCCACGCGCGACAGTTCGCCGCCGGAGGCAACTTTCGATAGCGGCTGCATCGGTTGGCCCGGATTGGCGCTGAACTCGATGCGAACGCGGTCCATGCCGTGATCCGAGGGTGAGGCATCGGCGTCGGCTTCGACCCGGAAGGCGAAATCTGCCGTGTCCATGCCCAGGTCCCCGAGCCGCGCCGTGATCTTCCCGGAAAGGTCCGCGGCTGCCTTGGACCGTGCCCGGGTCAGCTGCCGGGAAGCCTCGCGCCAGCGCTCCAGGCCCTGCTCCAGGTCGCGGCCGAGCTTCTCGCGCCTTTCGCCCTGGTTCTCAAGTGATTCCAGCCGTTCGGAGAGCTCGTGGGCCAGCGCCGGCAGTTCGCCGGGCTGGACGCGGTGCTTGCGCGCAAGATCCAGCGCTTTCTCGAGTCGACGGTTGACGGTTGCAAGCCGTTCGGGGTCACCCTCGTCCTCGCTGCCGAGGCGTTCGAGAGCGGCCAGCGCCTCGTCGATGTTGATCCGCGCCTCCTCGAGCATTCTTGTCGTCTCGTCGAGCTCGGATTCGAGCTCGCGCACCGGCTCGAGCGCCTGGATGGCCTGGTGGAGGAGGCTGCGGGCGCCCGGGCCTTCATCGCTGTCGAGCGCGTTGCCGGCTTGGACGACGGCCAGGCGCACGTCGTCGCTGCGCGCGAGCCGCTCCTGCTCGAGCTCGAGCGACTCGAACTCCCGATCCGCCAGGGCAAGGTCCGACAGTTCCCGGACCTGGAAGCGCAGGAGATCCAGTCGGTCGCTGTCGCCCAGTTCGGATTCGAGTACATCGAGGGCCTGGCGGGCTTCGTGCCAGTGGCGATAGGTCTCGGCCACGGCTTCGACCGTCTTGCCGTCGATCTGGCGATCGAGCAGGCGTCGCTGCACCGCCGGTTTCTCCAGCTGCTGATGCTCGTGCTGGCCGTGGATCTCGACCAGCAGGCCGCCCAGTTCGGATAGCTGACCGACGGTGGCCGATCGACCGTTGATCCACGCCCGCGAGCCGCTCGGGGCGGTCAGGACGCGGCGCAGGATGAGCTCGTCTCCCTCCTCGAGCGCCTGCTCGGCCAGCCAGTGGCGTGCGGGATCGTCTTCGTCGAGTCTGAAGACCGCTTCCAGCTCCGCCTGCTTGTGTCCCTCGGCAATCAAACCCGATTCGGCTCGATCGCCCAGCAGCAGCCCGAGCGCGTCGACCAGGATGGATTTTCCGGCGCCGGTTTCGCCGGTGATCGCGGTGAATCCGGGTTCAATATCGATCTCGACTTCGCTGATGATGGCGAAATGGCGAATCGCGAGGTGACGAAGCATGCACGGTTCCGGTCGGGCCAGAAGCCCCACAAACTAGCACCAAGAACCGGCTTGGGCAATGCCGGTTGTATTGCCGACACCCGGCCCCCATTCTTGCGCGCAGGATCAATACTTTCACGACCGAGGCGAAGTGATATGGGTGACGACAAGGAAGCAGCCAAGGCCGCGCAGGATCAGTCCGAGGAGCAGCACTCCGCGGCCGATGTCGAGGCCGAAGCGGATGCTGCGCCAGCTGAAGAACAATCCGGCGCGCTCGAGCGCGAGGTCGAGAAGCTGCGCGAGGCGCTGCTGCGCACGCGCGCCGACATGGACAACATGCAGAAGCGGTCCGAGCGCGAGATGGCCAAGGCGCGCCGCTACCAGCACGAGTCGATCATGCGCGACCTGCTGCCGGTCATCGACGGGCTCGAGCAGGGGCTGGAGAACGCCAGCGAAGGCGATTCGGCGCGTGAGGGCCTGGAGCTGACGCGCAAGCTGCTGCTCAAGGCGCTCGAGGATCACGGGCTGGAAGTGCTCAATCCCGAGGGCGAGCGTTTCGATCCGCAGTGGCACGAGGCGATGAGCATGCAGCCGAGCGAGGACGCCGAACCCGATACCGTCCTGATGGTTCTGCAGAAGGGCTACCGCCTGGATGATCGGCTCTTGCGCGCCGCCCGGGTGATCGTCGCCAGCGCACCTTGAGGCGGTCGCAGAACCCGGCAGTGATTGAAATGACGCCTCGCGGGCCCCACTAAACGGCTAGAGCGTAATTGAGTGCATCAAGGCACTTTCGATAAACCGAGTTTCAAAACGAATCGAACAGGATCAAGACACCATGAGCAAGACAATCGGCATTGACCTGGGAACGACCAACTCCTGTGTCGCCGTCATGGAAGGCGGCAAGACGCGCGTCATCGAGAACGCCGAAGGCGATCGCACGACGCCGTCCGTAGTGGCATTCACCAAGGACGATGAAGTACTGGTCGGCCAGCCGGCCAAGCGCCAGGCTGTTACCAACCCGGACCGCACCCTTTATGCGGTCAAGCGCCTGATCGGCCGCAAGTTCAACGAGAAGGTCGTCCAGAAGGACATCAAGCTCGTCCCCTACAAGATCATCGAGGCCGACAACGGCGACGCCTGGGTACAGGTCGGCGACAAGAAAATGGCGCCGCCGGAAATCTCCGCGCGCGTTCTGATGAAGATGAAGAAGACCGCCGAGGACTACCTGGGCGAGGAAGTGACCGAGGCGGTGATTACCGTGCCGGCCTACTTCAATGATTCGCAGCGCCAGGCCACCAAGGACGCCGGCAAGATCGCCGGTCTCAGCGTCAAGCGCATCATCAACGAGCCGACGGCCGCCTCGCTGGCCTACGGGCTGGACAAGGAAGGCGGCGACCGCAAGGTCGCGGTCTACGACCTCGGCGGCGGCACCTTCGATATCTCGATCATCGAGATCGCCGATGTCGACGGCGAGAAGCAGTTCGAAGTGCTCGCAACCAACGGCGATACCTTCCTGGGTGGCGAGGACTTCGACTTCCGGCTGATCGACTATCTCGCCGGCGAGTTCAAGAAGGAGCAGGGCATCGACCTGCACAACGACCCGCTCGCGCTGCAGCGCCTGCGCGAAGGCGCCGAGCGCGCCAAGATCGAGCTGAGCTCCGCCCAGCAGACCGAGATCAACCTGCCCTACATCACGGCTGATCAGGCGGGTCCGAAGCACCTCAACATCAAGGTCACGCGTTCGAAGCTCGAGTCGCTGGTCGAAGAGCTGGTCAAGCGCTCGATCGAGCCCTGCCGCACGGCGCTCAACGACGCCGGTCTGAAGGTTGACGAGATCGACGAGGTCATCCTGGTCGGCGGGCAGACGCGCATGCCGGCGGTGCAGAAGGCCGTAACCGACTTCTTCGGCAAGGAACCGCGCAAGGACGTCAACCCCGACGAAGCCGTAGCCGTGGGTGCCGCCATCCAGGGCGGCGTGCTGTCCGGCGACGTCAAGGACGTGCTGCTGCTCGACGTCACGCCGCTGTCGCTGGGTATCGAAACCCTGGGCGGTGTGTTCACCAAGCTGATCGAGAAGAACACCACCATTCCGACGCGTGCTTCGCAGGTGTTTTCCACCGCCGAAGACAACCAGTCGGCCGTTACGGTGCACGTGCTGCAGGGTGAACGCGAGCAGGCCTCGGCCAACAAGTCGCTGGCGCGCTTCGACCTGACCGGCATTCCGGCCGCGCCCCGGGGCGTGCCGCAGATCGAGGTTACGTTCGACATCGATGCCAACGGCATCCTGCACGTCTCGGCCAAGGATCAGGCCACGGGTCGCGAGCAGAAGGTCGAGGTCAAGGCCGGATCGGGTCTGTCCGACGAAGAAATCGATCAGATGGTCCAGGACGCCGAGGCGCACCGCGAGGAAGACAAGAAGTTCCAGGAGCTGGTCGGCGCTCGCAACAACGCCGATAGCGTGGCCCACGCCACCCGGACCAGCCTGCAGGAGCACGGCGACAACCTCGATGATTCGGTCAAGAAGCAGATCGAAGACGCCCTGGCCAAGGTCGACGAGGCCATGAAGGGTGACGACAAGGAAGCCATCGAGTCGGCTGTGGGTGAATTGCAGCAGGCCGGTTCCGAGCTCTACAAGGCCGCCGCCGAGAAGGCCCAGGCCGAAGAGGGCGGCAGCGAAGCCGGCGCAGAGCAGGGCAGCGATGCCTCCTCCAGCGACGAGGAAGTGGTCGACGCCGAGTTCACCGAAGTCGACGACGATGAAAAGAAATAGGGTTGGTTCGTTCGCTGGTTGGCTGCTTAGCTGGTTGAAATTCCAGCTAGTCGGTCAACCGGCGAACAATCCAGCCAGCAAACAAGCTAACCAGCCAACAAGCTAACTTTTCTGCAATGCCCGCTGACTACTACGACATTCTCGGCGTCTCGCGCGACGCCTCGACCGACGAAATCCGCAAGGCTTATCGGCGCAAGGCGCGCAAGTATCATCCGGATCGCAATCCGGACGATCCCGACGCCGAGAACAAGTTCAAGGAGGTCCGCGAGGCCCACGATGTTCTCAAGGACCAGCAAAAGCGCGCCACGTACGATCGCTTCGGGCATGCCGGCGTCAACGGCGGCATGGGCGGCGGTGGTGCCGGTCCCCAGGGCGGTTTCGGCGACATCAACGACATCTTCGGCGATATCTTCGGCGATATCTTCGGCGGAGGGCGCCGGCGGCAGAGCCAGTCGCGCCGCGGCCAGGACCTGCGCTACACGCTCGAACTCGATCTCGAGGAAGCCGTCGCGGGCATCGAGAAGGAAGTCAGCCTGCCCACCCTGGGCGAGTGCGGTACTTGCAAGGGCACCGGATCGAAGAGCGGCCAGCTCGACGTGTGCTCCACCTGCGGCGGGCAGGGGCAGGTGCGCATGCAGCAGGGATTCTTCTCCGTCCAGCAGGCCTGCCCGGCCTGCCGCGGCAGCGGCCGGACCATCAAGGATCCCTGCGGCGACTGCAGCGGAACCGGCCAGGTGCGCGAAACGAAGACCCTGCAGATCAATATTCCCGCCGGCGTGGACACCGGCGACCGCATCCGCCTCGGCGGCGAAGGCGGTGCCGGGGCGCAGGGCGGCGGCGCCGGAGACCTGTACGTCGACATCCAGGTGCGCCCGCACCCGCTGTTCCAGCGTGATGGCGACGACCTGTTCTGCGAGGTTCCCATCACCATCACGACGGCCGCCCTCGGCGGTCAGATGAAGGTGCCGACGCTCGGCGGTTCGGTCATCCTCAAGATTCCGCCCGAAACGCAGTCCGGCAAGGTGTTTCGCCTGCGCGGCAAGGGTGTGCAGTCGGTGCGCTCGCGTACGTCCGGGGACTTGCTCTGCCGCGTCGACGTCGAAACGCCGGTCAATCTCACGCGCGATCAAAAGGACTTGCTCAAGCAGCTGGAGGAAACGCTCGACGACCAGCCCGAGCAGAGTCCGCAGTCCTCCGGCTGGACCGACAAGGTCAAGAGTTTCTTCGACCGGATGGGGTTTTGACCCGGGGTTTCGATCCCCTGGCTGGTTGAGCGCATTCCGATGCGGTAATCTGGCCGCATGAGCCTGCAGATTCTTGTTAGCGGTGCCACCGGCGCGGTGGGCCGGACGATTCTCGACGTGATCGAATCCGACGATCACCTGGCCTTGGCCGGCCAGGCGACCAGCCGCCACTTCTTCGAACCGGATGTCGACGCCGACGTCATCGTCGATTTTTCCCATCCCGAACTGCTAGAACAGGTGGTGCACTTTGCCGTGCGCCGGCGAATTCCCCTGGTCACGGGAACCACCGCCCTGGGCCAGAAACGCCAGTGCGAACTCTACGAGGCCGCCGAACGCATCGCGGTCTGCCAGGCGGCCAACTTCAGCATCGGCGTCACCGTGCTGTTGCAGCTGGCGGAACGCGCCACCCGCGCGCTGGGTGAAGACTTCGATATCGAGATCCTGGAGGCCCACCACCGGCGAAAGCTGGATGCACCCTCCGGAACCGCGCTGTGGCTGGGTGAAACCGTGGCCCGGGCGCGCGGTCACAAGCTCGCCGACCAGGCCGTAAACGACCGTAGCGGACATCGCCGGCCCCGCACGCCCGGCGAAATCGGCTTCCAGGCCATTCGCGGCGGCGACGTGGCGGGCGAGCACACGGTCTACTTTCTCGCTGACGGCGAGCGCCTGGAGCTGACACATCGGGCGAGCGACCGGCGGGTGTTTGCGCGCGGCGCGCTGCTGGCCGCACGCCGAATCCTCCACGAGCCGGCCGGCCTGTTCAGTTTCTCCGACCTGGTGCTCAAGTCGACCTGAAAAACAGCCGAAAGGGTTTGACAGCCCCCGGAACCTCGACTAAAATGCGCGGCTTGTTGTGGGGCCATAGCTCAGCTGGGAGAGCGCTACAATGGCATTGTAGAGGTCGGCGGTTCGATCCCGCCTGGCTCCACCAAATAGGTTTCTGAAAGCATCTCCGTAAGACGTTTTCAGTCCCCATCGTCTAGAGGCCTAGGACACCGCCCTTTCACGGCGGCGACCGGGGTTCGAATCCCCGTGGGGACGCCAAAACAGAAAAGGCCCGCCAAGTGCGGGCCTTTTTTGTTTTGACGCCCCCACGCCGCATTCGAACCCAGCAATCCGAAGTGACGACAACCCAGCAATCGCCTTGATTCCCGAAGTCCCAAAGCTTTCGGTTGCCCATGTACGGGTTCGAACCGAGCAAAGCGAGCTCGCTGGCGCGCAGCGTCAGCCATGCGGGCCTTTTTCCTTTCAAAGGCCGTCACTCATGCCGCAAAGCATCGATCGGGTTGAGATGCGCCGCCTTGCGCGCTGGAAAGTAGCCGAATACAACTCCGATCGTCATCGAGAAAGTAAAGCCGAGCACGATCACGCCGGGCGAGGCGACGAAGGGCATGTTGAATTGCCGGGTCATCAGCCAGGTGCCGGCCACTCCTATCAGGACACCGATTACGCCACCCAGCGTGGCCAGCACCACCGACTCGACCAGGAACTGTTGCAGCACGTCGCGGGAACGGGCTCCGATGGCCAGGCGGATGCCGATCTCCCGTGTTCTTTCGGTGACCGACACCAGCATGATGTTCATGATGCCGATGCCGCCGACCAGCAGGCTGACGGCGGCAATCCCGCCCAGCAGCAGCGTCATGGTTGCGGTGGTTTCCGACAGCGCGTCCATGATGTCCTGCGTGTCCCGGACGTAGAAGTCGTCCTCCTCGCCCGGTACGACGCGTCTGCGCTGCCTCATCAGGGATTCGACATCGCTTTTCACGCGCGCACTGGTCCCGTCCTGCAGCGCAGAAATATAGATGGTGTTGACGTCCAGATTGCCCGCCAGGCGTCGCTGTACGGCCTTGATCGGCATGATGATGACGTCGTCGCGGTCCTGGCCCATGGACAAGCCGCGCTCCTCCAGAACACCGATCACGCGGCAGGCTGTCCGGCCGACGCGCAGACTGGATCCCAGGGGTTCGGCGTTGAGATACATTTCCTCGACGACCGTCGTGCCGATGATGCAAACGGCCGCGCCGGAGCTCAGCTCGGCTTGTTCGAACTCGCGGCCGCGGGCGACCGGGTGGTTGCGCACCGTGAAGTACTCATTGCTGCTCCCCTCCACGCGAATGTTCTGGTTGGCATTGCCCAAAACCACCGTTTCGTTGCGCGAGACCGCGGGTGCGACGAGGATGCCGGGCACTTCGCGGCCAATGGCGGCTACATCCTCCATTTCGAAGGCCTCGGCTGAAACGCGAAGCGCGCTTGGGCCTTGCTGGGATACGCCCGGCATCACGAACAACAGGTTCGAACCGATATTGGCGAACTGTTGCTCGACCGATCGCGTGGCCGACTGGCCGAGGTGGACCATGGTGATGACGCTGGCCACGCCGATGATGATGCCCAGTGTGGTCAGGAAGGAACGAAGCTTGTTGCGGGCAATGGCCTGGCCCGCCATGGTCAGTGTGTCGGCGCTATTCAAGCCAGCACCTCCCCGGGAGGACCGTCGCGCTGTATCTTCCCATCGACGAAGTACAGCACTCGCTCGGCGTATGCGGCAATGTCGGGTTCGTGCGTGACCATGACGATGGTCAGGTCGCGCTCGGTTCTGAGTTCGACCAGGCGGTGCATGATCTCGTCGGCCGTGCGCGTGTCGAGATTGCCGGTCGGCTCGTCGGCCAGCAGGAAGGGTGGTTCGGTGACCAGCGCACGGGCGATGGCCACGCGTTGCTGCTGGCCGCCGGATAGCTGGTTGGGCCTGGCGTCGGCACGGTCTTCCAGCCCCACGAGCCTCAAGGCGTCGAGCGCCAGGCGCTCTCTGCGCTTGCGTGAGACGTTCTCGTAGATCAGGGGCAATTCGACGTTCGCCAGGGCGCTGGTTCGCGGCAACAGGTTGAAGCTCTGGAACACGAAGCCCATGAACTTGCGTCTGAGCAAGGCCAGTTCATCGCGATCGAGCGAGGCGACATCCACGCCTCGAAACAGGTACTCGCCGGCACTGGGGACATCGAGGCAGCCGAGAATGTTCATGCAGGTCGACTTGCCCGAACCGCTCGGGCCCATGACGGCCACGAACTCGCCGGCCGTGATGTCGAGATCGATGCCGTCGAGTGCACGAACCTCGGCTGCACCCTGGCCGTAGAGCTTGTAGATGCCGCTCATCTGCAGCACGGTGGGCGAAGTAGTCCTGCTGGGGTCGTTCCGGATGGACACGGTCGGCGCGAATCAGCTGTCCGAGCGGACCAGGCCGACGATGACCCGGTCGCCGGCCGATACAGCCTCGCCGAGCACTTCCGTATACAGGCCGTCGGTATGCCCCGTTCGCACCGGTACTCTTTCGGGTTGGCCGTTTCGCAAGAGCCAGACCGCACTCCCGGCCGCGCCTGACCCGCTTCGCATCATCCCGGGCGGCCCCGAAAGCATGCCACCGCCGACCTGTTCTGCCGGCGGCTGGAAACGAAGCGCGGCGTTGGGAATCCGGACAATGTCCTCGCGGGTTCCCGTCGTGATCGTAGCCGTGGCGGTCATGCCCGGCAGAAGGCTTTCGTCGCTGTTGTCTACATCCAGCACGGTGGTGTAGGTGACCACGTTGCTTTCGATGTTCGGGAACAGGAAGACCCGCAGCACGTGCGCCTCGAACTCGCGACCGGGCCAGGCGTCGACCGTGAAACTTGCCGGCTGGCCTGCCTCGATCAGGCCCACGTCTGCCTCGTCGACCGAGACGTGCAGTTCCATTTCGCGCAGGTCCTCGGCCAGGACGAAAAGTTCGGGTGCCTGGAAACTGGCCGCGACCGTGTTGCCGGGTTCGACATCGCGTTTGAGCACGACGCCGTTGATCGGGGAGGTAATGACGGCCTTGTCCAGCCGGGTGCGGGCGGCTGAAACCGAAGCTTCGGCTTCGCGGACCGAGGCCTCCGAGGAGTCGATCCGGGCAGCCGCCCGCTTGACCGCGGCACTGGCCGCGTCCAGTTCCGCCTGCGAGGCAACACTGCGCTCGACCAGGTTGGCCAGTCGCCGCTCGTTGGCGCGGGATTCCTCCAACGTGGCCTCTGCTTCTGCCACCGAGGCCCTTGACAGCGCCAGCCGCGCCTGCGCCTGCGCCAGGCTCACCTCGAGTTCCTCGGTGTCGAATCGCGCGAGGACATCACCGACGGCGACCCTATCGTTCTCGCCGACATTCACTTCGCGAATCAGGCCGGAGATTTCGGCGCCCACCGTGACCTCCCGGCGCGGCTCGAGGTTTCCGGTGGCGGTCGCCGTGAGCACCATGTCGCCGCGATCGACGATCGGGGCCTGCCATTCGACCGATTCCTCGTGGGGCCACAGCCACCAGGTGACGAATGCAAGTAGGACGACAGCGGTCAGTATCCAGGACAGCTTGCCGATCCAACCGCGACGCTGCTGCGAACGAATCGCCGACCGGACCTCGTCGGCCATGTCAGTGGGAGCCGGTTCGCTGGAAACGCCCATGGTGCTGCTCCGGTGAGATACTTCGGAAAGGTTCTAGGCTCAAGACTGTGACGGTCCGGGTCGACCACCTTCACCGCGCCAATGCCTACACGCGGGAGTATACACCCGGCTTGCGATCAGCCCACGTCATCCAGGGCCGGGTCGCGAGTGCTCGGTGGCGTGTTTGGCGAGACCGGCCCATACAGGAGCAGTGAAACCAGGGCGCCGGTAACGATGACCGGGAAGTCGACGGTCGACATGATGGCACCGATGATCGCCGCGACCAGGATTGCGGCGGCGAAGTCCGGCATCACTTCGGAAATTAGCGTCATCGAAACCCCATTCCCCGGAGCCCATCACGAAGCCGCCGCCGAAAATGACAACCAAGTACAGCGCAAGGGCGGTGACCTGAAGATCGGGTATCCGAATCGGCCGTTCGCGCGCCGGCCGCTCTGGCATCCTTCCCTTTCGTCCAATTGCCCGCGCCTGCATGCCGGGGCCATGCTGCAAGTGCCATCGAAAGAACGAGAGGGAGACAATGATGCATACAGTGATTCGATGCACCGCTTTCGCGATCGTGATGCTTGCCGGAGTACAGGCCTGGGCCTGCAACGATGCGGTCGTCCTCGTGCACGGCAATACCGGTTCGCCGTCGGACTGGGACAACACCTACAGCGAGCTTCTCGACGCCGGCTACAGCGCCGCGGAAATCCAGCGGCCCGACTGGGGCAGCAAGTCCTGCGCGGCCTGCAACAACCACAGCGGCAGCGAGGAAGACCCGGTGGTCGACGCCCTGGTCGAAGCGCTGGCGGTCTCCTGCAGCGGCCAGATCGACGTCATCGGGCATTCCATGGGAGCGACCCTGGCAGCCAAGCAGATCGCCGACTACGGCCTTGCGGGTCAGGTTGACAGTTTTGTCGGCGTGGCCGGCGCCTTTCGCGGCCTGTGGACTTGCGGCACCTACCCCTGGAACGTCTGGAGCAGCACCTGCGGCTACTGGGGGCTGTCGGTCAGCAGTCCCTTCCTCGACTGGCTCGACGGCAAGACGCTGGGTAGCCGGGTCTACTCGATCAAGTCCTGGACGGACCAGGTCGTTTGTGCCACCGGGACCTGCACGGTTGGTGGCAGACACAGCTCGCGCATCAGCGGAGAGGACGCGACCTACAGCTTCCCCTACGGTCACTTCGGCCTGCAGGCCTACACCGCGTCGTTCCAGGTCGACCTGATCGACTGAGGCGGCGCCGTCAGGCGCTGCGCTTGCGCTCGATCCAGTCGTCGACGACCTGTTCGAGAAGTGTCAGCGGTAGCGCGCCGTGGCCCAGGATCTGGTCGTGGAACTCGGGAAGACTGAAGTCATCGCCCAGTTCGCGGCGGGCGCGCTCGCGCAGTTCGAGAATCCTCATCATGCCCACCTTGTACGACAGCGCCTGGCCGGGCATGACCAGGTAGCGCTCGATTTCGGCGGTGACGTCCTTCTGGCCCATGCCGGTGTGTTCGAGCATGTAATCGATGGCTTCCTCGCGGTTCCAGCGCTTGTGGTGCAGGCCGGTGTCGACCACCAGTCGGACGGCGCGGAACATTTCGGCCTGGAGGCGGCCCAGGTTGTCGAGCGGGTCGTCCTGGAAGCCGATCTCCCAGGCCAGTTGCTCGGTGTACAGGGCCCATCCCTCGGAATAGGCCGTGAAGGGGATGATGCGACGAAACATCGGAATGCCGTCGAGCTCCTGGGTGATGGCGATCTGGAAGTGGTGGCCGGGGATGCCCTCGTGATACGCCAAAGTGCGCATGCTGAACTTCGGCACCTCGGAGACGTCGCGCAGGTTGGCGAAGAACACGCCGGGGCGCTCGCCGTCCAGCGACGGCCGCTGGTAGTAGGCGCCGGCTGAGGTTTCCTCGGAAAACTCCGGTACGCGCTTGACCTCGACGCCGGTATCGGGGCGCAGGTTGAAGTACTCGTCCATGGCCGGATCGATCTCGTCGATGATCGCCTGGTAGTCGGCCAGGATCTGCTCGCGGCCTTCATCCGTGTCGGGGTAGAGCTGGTCCGGGCGCTCGGAAAGCTTCTGCACGCGCTCGCCGATGGTGCCTTCCGTGAGCCCTTCGTCGAGCAGGATGGCGTCCATCTCACGGCCGATGCGCTCGACTTCGCTCAGGCCGATCTGATGAATTTCGTCGGCGCTCATCTCGGTGGTCGTGTGCTGTTTGATGGCCTGCCGGTAGAATTCGTCGCCGTCGGGCAGCCGCCAGACGCCGCCGTTGCTCGTGGCCTTCGGCTGCAGTTCGCGCAGGTAGGCCAGGAGGTTTTCGTAGGCCGGGTAGACCGATTGCTCGACCGCTTCGACGGCCTGCGAGCGCAGTTCGTCGCGCCGCTGCTCACCGAGCTCGGACTCGTCGATATCGGCGAGTTTCTCGTCCAGATTGGTGACCAGTAGATGATCCCGCGGCGCGCTTTCGAGAAAGCCTTCGACCTGGTCGATGACCTTGGTCACGGCAAACGAGGGCGGCAGGATGCCGCGCTCTTCGCGCACCCGCAAACCTTCCAGAACGCCGTCGAACTTCTCGTCGAACTGGTTCAGGCGCGCGATGTAATGTTCGGCACCCAGCTCGTCCTCGACCACGTGCTGCTGCACCATGAAGTCGGGCAGGTTGCTCTGCACGCCGAACATCTGGTTGACCGGGAAGTTGTGGAAGCGCCAGCGGTCGGCTTCGGCCAGCTGGTTCGACATGAAAAAGTCGAACACATCGTAGGACAGCAGGTCCTGGCCCTCGTAGTCGGCGCGGTCATAGCGCTTGAACACCTCGTGCTCGTCGCGCCAGTAGGCCAGCATGTCCTCGGCGGCTTGCGGCGACGAGTCACCCAGCTCGGCGTTGTGGCCGCGAATTCCGAACTGGTCCAGGATCCGCAGCGAAGTCAGCATTTCCGGTTGCTGCAGGCTGAACTTCAGAAAGGCTCGCGTGTAGAACCAGTCGATCGACAGCGGCTTGAAATACCAGAAATTGGCGAACAGCAGGCCGCCGGCCAGCATCAGAACAGCGAGGCTGACGGCGCCCCATTTCAGAAATTTCTTCATGGTCGTTGGTCGTTCCGGTCAGGTTTCTTTCGACCGGGAAGGATACGACACGCACGCCTGTAGGTCATGAGCCAGAAGTCACGCTTTGCAGAGGCGGCCCATGAGACCGTCGAGTCCTTGAAAAGGCATTGTCGACTCGACTGATGCGCTGTCGGCAAGTAGACTCGTATTCATCAACAGATTGCCAGTCGGGTGTAGTGCATTGAAAGAAGAGACATTTCGTGGGTTTCGGTCGCTGGCGATGCCAGTTTTATTCCTTCTGCTAAGCTCCATTTCTTGCTTCGTTCCTGTGGTTGCCAAGAGTCCGGCTCTCAGGGCTCATGTAAACATGGAGGCAGAAGCCGGGGGAGAAAGGGTTGGCGAG
The DNA here is from genome assembly GCF_042310355.1 of Wenzhouxiangella indolica. Lineage (NCBI taxonomy): Bacteria > Pseudomonadati > Pseudomonadota > Gammaproteobacteria > Chromatiales > Wenzhouxiangellaceae > Wenzhouxiangella > Wenzhouxiangella indolica. The sequence continues at coordinate 452,470 of NZ_JBHJMR010000001.1, forward strand.
AGCTTGATTTTCACCGACCGTTTTGAGGCACCCCCTGTCCTCTGGCGCTCGTACGGGCCGTTTGGCGGCCGTGTTGACGAGGTTGAGGTTGCGCCAACTGCTCCTTCGACCTTGTACCTTGGAACCCGGAACGGCTTGTTTAAATCGACTGATTCGGCTGCGACCTGGCAACGTGTTGCTGGAGACCTTCCCCGAAGGCGCATCCAGGACCTTGCAGTGGATCCCACAGACTCGGACATCGTTTATGCCGCCATGCGGCCTGAACTGTACAAGAGTGAAAACGGCGGCGAGACGTGGGAAGAACTGGATATTGAGTTGTCCGACACGGACTACGGCGGGGTGACAATTGACATTGATCCGAATGATAGCCAGTCGATTAAGGTGGCCGATACGGAGGGGGAGGGAATCCTCCAATCGTCGGATGGTGGGTTGACCTGGGGCCAGCTCAACTCGGACTACCTGCCAAGTATCGAATCCTTCGCGTTATTGCAGGATGATCGTGAGCGCATTGTTGCATCCAGCAGACAGGATGGCATATCACGATTTCATCTCTCCAGCGATGGCGGGATAACTTGGAACTTGGCGGGGCTTTACCTTAGCTCCCAGCAATTTCTTTCGCTAGGAGACGGAGTGGTAGTATCAATAGGGTCCTACTTCCGGGCGGGGGCGCTAAAGAGTCTGGATGCCGGCGAAAGCTGGTCGGAGTTGCTCATTGATTGCCCGGTAGAGAATCTCGAAGACCAGCGGATTTACTCTCTGTCAGAAGCGCAAAGTGGAGGTTTCTACGCGGCAAGCGACCAAGGTGTTTACTACATCAGCTCTGATTTCGAAAGCTGTAGCCTGATTTCTCAGAATCTGATCCTTGAGCAGCAGCCGGATCGAACCGTCATGCCATTCTCTATCGCGACGGATCCAGTTGATGAAGATGCATTGTATGTTGGATCTGTCTATGCCGGACTTTTTGAGACCATGGATGGTGGCCAAAGCTGGACTCGAGTCTCACAGGGGATCAAGGCAACAGAGATCCAAGCCGTTGCCAGCCATCCCGAGAATCCCGATGTCGTTCTTGCCGCAGGCATGGGGACACCAAGTGCGGCCTCCGATTTATTCTGGTCCAGTGAGGATGCAGGTCAAAGCTGGGAAGTGAAGTCACACGGGTTGAATTTGCCGGGAGTTCAGGGAATTGCCGTGGACTCAGGGCCATCGGCCGAGCTGGCATCATCACATCTGTACGCCGTTGGCCGGGCTTCCGTCGTTCTCGGCGGCGAGTGGGTCGACCATAGCGGAGTCTTCAAATCGGAGGACGGGGGAAGTAGCTGGTCCGAATCGGGGGTGGGGGTCGAAGTGATCCCCGCACATGCTGAGAGAGGCGGCGCCTTTACGCTTCCACCCGACCCGGAAAGGCACGCTGTTGTGATTGATCACAACGGCCCGCGCAACGAGTCGGGTTTCGCGGAGGTGGTATACGTTGCCGGTAATGCACTATCGGAAGAAGACGCGTCTGGGTGCAGCCTGCTCGGTCATCGAATCTACAAGTCTCTCGATGCCGGTGAGAGCTGGGATTCTGCAGACTCGGGCCTCCCTGTCTCATGTCCATTCGAAGGTGTAGTGCAAGTCAGGGATATCGTGATTGACCCGACTGATTCAAGCACGCTCTATGCAGGCACTTACGCTTTTAGAGAAGTGATTAGCTCGGAGACCAACTATCCGGAGAACGGCGTTTTCAAGTCCATTGACGGTGGGGCGACCTGGGAATTGAAGAGTAACGGTATTCCGATGATGGGGGGAGAGGAGTCGGAAGGGCACTGGGATATCAACGCATTGGCAATCTCCGAATCTGATCCGAATACTCTCTACGCAATCGCTGAAGAAGCCTACTACTCTGGCATCGGCGATGACGGTCCCGAAACGATCTGGTATCCCTCCGTCGTCTTCAAGTCGGTCGACTCCGGCGAAAGCTGGTTCGAGGCCAATGACGGCATTCCATCTGCGTCTCAAATTCAAGCGATTGAGGTTGATCCCTCCGATCCTGATGTCGTCTACGTGACGTCAACTCCCAATGTATATCGAACGACGGACGGCGGGACGTCCTGGCTCCCGCATGGAGAGATCGAGAAGATCTCGGGAGCGAAGCGATTGGAGTTGAGCGGCAGTGGCAAGAATTCCGTCCTCTACGTGGGAGGATTCGGCGGCGTCTTCCGGTCTGAACGCGGCCAGAGCCAGTAGACAACTCGGGTCTCATCGACCTGTCAGGACCATGCCGCACGCGAGTTTGGAGATTCAGCGCACGAGCAAGCGTGTGCCACGTGCGCCAGAGGCCGGATGCCTTATCAGCGAGCCGAGGGCCCGGGAATCCTGATCTCGAAACGATCGCCGAAGGCGGCATTGATGCGCGCACGCCAAACGGACTCGCCGTCGCAGACCACGACGAGTTGTTCGCCGATGTTTTCGCTGGTGAACGCTTCCATGCTTGCAGCGGCCGGCTCGGTGAGCGCAATCATCAGGCGCTCGCTGTCTTCGGCCCGGCGGGAGACGCCGCGGACACCGCTCGCATCGACCAACGCCTCGCCGTCGGGCTGGCCGTCGACGTAGGCATGAACGTTGAAGTCCGTGCTGCACGGCGCGGGCAGTCCGGTTTCGGCCGCGGCCGGGATGATGAACAGGGCAAACAGGATGGCGATTACGGTTCGCATGGCTCCCTCTACTGATTGGTGTGTAGAGGAATTTCTGGGGGCCCGGGCGCGTATTCTCAAGTCATTCAGGGTGTTACGACCAGGCTGCCGCTCGATCGCCGGCCGAACAGGTCGGCAAAGGCGTCGCCAGCTTCTTCCAGCTTGTACCTGCGGGTCGGGGCCGTATCGATGCTGCCCTTGATTGCCCACTCGGCCAGGGTCTTGATCACCGGCGGCACCACGCTCGGGTCGGCCATGACGGTGCCGCCCCAGTTGACGCCGTGGATGGCGCAGCGCTTGAGCAGCGTCAGGTTCATGGGAATCTTCGCGATGCCGGTAACGAAGCCCACCACCAGGAAACGCCCGCCCGGCGCCATCAGGCGCAGCGCCGCCTCGGACATCTCGCCGCCGACCGGGTCGTAGACCGCATCGACGCCGCGTTTGTCGGTGATTGCCTTGACCTCGTCGCGCCAGCCCTCACTCGTGTAGTCGACGACGCTGCCCGCGCCGTGGTCGAGGCAGTGCTGACGCTTTTCCTCACTGGAGGCGCAGGCAATCACTTTCGCGCCCAGCGCCTTCGCGCATTCGATCGCGGTTGTTCCGGTGCTGCCCGAAGCCCCCAGTACCAGGACGGTCTCGCCTTCGGCGACCCGCCCGATCTCGCGCAGGCCGTAAAGGCTGGTCGCCCAGGAGATGAAGAAGTTGGCGGCGTCGACCGGCTCGATCCCCGGCGGCAGCGGTGCGCAGGAGCTGGCCGGCAGCACGATCCGCTCGGCCATGCCGCCGTGCGGCGCAAATGCGGCGACCGTATCGCCGGGCTTGAGGTGGGTGACGCCGTCGCCGACCGACTCGACCGTGCCGGCCAGGGAAGAGCCGGGCACGAAGGGCAAGTCGGGGCGGATCTGGTAATCGCCGCGAATGAGCAGACCGTCGAAGTACCCGACGCCGACACCCCCGACGTCGAGTCGCACTTCCTTGCTTCCCGGCGCTGCCGGTGTATCGATCTCGCTGACGCGAATGCCTGACGGGTCACCGAACTCGCTGATCAGGATGGCACGCATGGATTACTCGGCTATGTGGAAACGGGCCTATTGTCCACGAGCGACTGCGACCGCGTCCAGGCCGGTCAATGGCCCCGCAACTTCTCGATTCCTGCCGTGGGCTTGTAGGTGCCGTCTTTCTTGGCCGCCTTGTCGGCTCGCTTCTCTTTCAGGGATTTGGCCGGCTTCTTCTTGCCTTCCTTCGCCTGCGTGTCTCTGCCCTTGGTCATGTCGGTCTCCATTTCGACCCGTTTTCGTCAAGATGACGCAAATCGGGGTCCTTGTCTAAGACCCCGGTTCGAGGCGTTCATTCGACCGGCCGGGAAGAAATTCTCCGTCACCAGCCTACCGACTGCGACAGTTCAAGCCCCCCACGGAAGCGGTCAGTTCACCGGGCAGGTTCGTGCGGCAGTTCCAGCGCGTCGACAGGCCGTCCATCTGCTCGGCCGGCACCAGATCGAGGGTCCGGCCGTTGCCGAAGTCGGCTGAAAGATGCGCGCGAATGCCGCCGCCGGGCAGGAGTTCGATCTTCTCGATCCCCCGTGCATGCAGCCGGTCCGGCTCGAGCCCGAGCTCCTCGACCGATTCGGGCCACTCGCCGTTGACCTGGTAGTGCTCGGTGAGCATGAGCTTCAACGGCGCCATGTTCTGGACAACCCCGGCGAGCCGGGCCGCGCGCATGGCGCGTTCGAGTTCGGGCCGGGCGCCTTGTGCGTCCCCATCGCGCTCGCGCTGAAGATACTGGCGGTGATGGAGCAGGCGCTCGTGAATGGCGAGCAGGCGACAGTCGGCCTCGCTGCACTCGAAGGCGAGATTCATGCCGGTGGCCTCCTGATCGCGGCCCGGGCGTTGTGCCGTGACGAGATCGACGAAGTAGACCTCGTCGCGCTCGAGCTGGCGCGGCGGCATCGTGGAAGTGAGTTCGTCGGCCTGAAAGACCGCGTCGATACGCGCGGTAATCAGCCGTGTGCGCAGGCGCTCGCAGCTTGCTTGCCAGCCGTCGAGCTCGATCGATTCGTCTTCGAACTTCAGTGGCCACTCGACCAGCGAAGCGGCAATGTCGCAGTTCCCGACGGCAATCGACTGCACGAAGCCGGCAGCGCGCGAGCGGACGCGATCGGGGCTGGCAGTCGCCAGGCTCACGGCCAGTAGTGAAACAACGGTCAGGGTGGCTGCGGTTCGGAAAGCGGGACGGTCTGGCATCACTCTGTCGGCCTCGAGCGTATGGTGAAAGTAGCCGCAGGATACGACAGTCCGTTCGTGGCTGCCTCCGGAGGGAAGCGAGCCTTCCCGCCGACCCGGTGGATCGGCGGGAGGCCAGTCCGTTTATCGATCGCGGTGCTTGCCGCGCCGATTCTCGCGCATGGCCGACCATTGGGCCAGCTGCTCGTCGCTCAGGATCGACTCCAGGTCATCGCGAAAGCGCGCGCGGTCCTGCATGTGCCTGGCCTTGCGCTCGGCGATCAGCGTACGCAACGCTTCCTCCTGCGCCTCGCTCAGGTCGAGCTGACCCAGCACGCGGCCATGTCCGGGGCCGTGACGTTTCCCGCCGCGCTGTCCTTTTCGCTCTTCCCGCATTCGGGTATAGGCCTCGGCCTGCTCGGCGTCCAGGACGGCAAGGATTTCCCGGTCCAGGGCTTCGCGTGCGTTGCGAACCTGCTGCCGGGCTTCGGGATCGGGCTTGCCGTCGGCGTCGCGCCAATCGATTTCCTTGGCCACGTGGTCGCGATACTCATCGAACAGGACGGTCAGGGTCGCCGTCTGCTGTTCGTCGAGGTCCAGCCTTTCGGCCAGGTGATCGACCGGGCCCCGGGCGAGGGCGATCGACGAGACGCCGGCAAGCGTCAGGGCGGCGATGGTAGTCGTCAGTCGGAAATGTTTCATTGCACACTCCTTGATGGTTTGGGTTAGGGCGGTGACCGACCTCGATCATCCACGATTCCAGTGTGCGAGTTCGCTCCGACAAGTTGGGTCAAGTCATCGCTCGAAGTGTCAAGAAGTGTCCCGTTCAGGCACTGCGGTTCGACAGCGGCAGCGTCAGCTTGACTTCCAACCCGCCCGTCGCGGCGTTGCGCGCCGATATGCGGCCGCCATGCCGTTCCACGGCGGCGCGGGCGATGGCCAGCCCGATGCCCCCGCCGGCGCCGGATTCGCTGCGTCCGGGGCTCAGGCGCACGAAGGGCTCGAAGATGCGTTCGAGTTCTTCGGGTGCAACGCCGGGGCCCTGGTCGGCCACGGTCAGCCGGGTGTCGTCGCTCCCTGCCTCGAGCCGGACGGTCACGGTGGTCCCTTCCCGCGAGTGGCGGACGGCATTGCGAACGACGTTCTCGATCGCCCGGGCGAGCATGGACTCGTCGCCGTGGACTTCGAGCGCTTGCGGTGCTTCGAGCGCGACAGCGATCCGGCGCGAGCGGCCTTCGAGGCGCGCGTCGGCGACGATTTCGGTGAGACAGTCGACCAGGTCGAAATCGGCACTTTCCAGCGGATCGGCGTGCTGCAGCCTGGCGTAGGCAAGGATTTCGCCCACCAGGGCGTCGAGCCGCTCGCTCTCGAGCCGGATGCGGTCGAGGTGGCGCGGATCGTGCTCGCGCTCAGCCAGCGAGAGTGCGACCTGGATGCGCGCCAGCGGCGAGCGCAGCTCGTGCGAGACATCGCGCAGAAGCTGGCGCTGCCCCTGGATCATGCCCGACAGCTGCTCGGCCATGCGATTGAAGTCGCGCGCCAGCCCGCCGATTTCGTCGCCGCGGCGGGTGAGGCGCGGCGGCAGCCGGGCGGCCAGGTCGCCACCGCCCAGCGCGCCGCCGGCCTCGCGCATGCGCTGCAGGGGGCCGGCGATATAACGCGCCAGGCCGAAGCTGATCAGCCCGCTCATGACGATCGCGACCGCCAGCAGCCCGAGCGGGCCGAAGGGGCCGAACAGCCGGAACAGGAAGGGCCGGGGTGGGCGCGTCATGATCAGCAGGTACTCGCGCCCGCCCGGGGCTTCCAGTACGCGCGTCCAGCGGCGAGACGAGGTCTCCGTGTCGGGCGTCTCGCCGTCGCGCCAGGCCGCGACCAGCGAGCGGCTGGAACGCGGCAGGCGGTTGTCCAGGATCTCCTCGCCGTCGCGGTCGACGATGTGGAGCTCGAGCGCGCGCGAGCGCGCCCGGGTGCGCATCAGCCAGTGCCGCAAGCTGCGTTCGCCGTGGCGAGCCAGGGCCGACTGCGCCGGTTCGACGACGCGCTCCTCGATGAACGCTTCGCGCTCGAGCTCTTCACCGCGCTGGTAGCGATGGATCTGGGTGTTGATGAGCACCACGGCGACCAGGCTGAGCACGATCACCGCCCAGAAGGCCAGGAAAATGCGGATCGACAGCCGCTTCATGCGCCCGGCTCTTCGGGTGTGAGGCAGTAGCCGCGCCCGCGGATGTTGCGGATGGTCACGCCGGCGTCGGCCGCCTCGAGCTTTTGTCGAAGGCGGCTGACGTGCGTGTCCACGCTGCGGTCGAAGGGCTGGGCATCGCGCCCGAGCGCGTGCTTCGACAGCGCATCCCTGGAGCGGACCTCGCCGGGCGCTTCGGCCAGCAGCTCGAGCAGCCCGAACTCCGCACCGGTCAGGGCGATCTCGCCGGTCGCGCTGCGGGCGCGCCGGTTGCCGGTATCGAGCTGCAGCCGCCCGACCTGGACCGACCGCCCGGCGGCCTGGCCCGAAACCGGTTCTCCGCGTCGCCAGACCGCGCGCAGGCGTGCCGCCAGCTCGCGCGGGTTGAAGGGCTTGGGCAGGTAGTCGTCGGCGCCAAGCTCGAGGCCGACGATCCGGTCGGTGTCGTCGCCGCGCGCGGTCAGCATGATCACCGGCACGTTGCTGTGGCGCCTGATCTCGCGCAGCACGTCGAAGCCGTTGGCGCCGGGCATCATCACGTCGAGCACGACGGCGTCCAACGCGGCGTCGGCCAGTGCACGCTCGCGGCCGCTTTCGCCGTCGTGAACGCAGTCGACCGCCATGCTTTCGCCACCGAGAAACTCCTCGAGCATGGCGCAAAGCTCGACATCGTCGTCGACGATCAGAACCCTGGGCTGAGTCATGCCCCCAATGTAGCGCGTTCGCACCGAACTTGTCCGTTTAGAACTGTCAAGAACCGCGAAGCGGGGTACAATGCGCGCCGCTTCAATTGCGGTCCATCCTGGGTGGGTTTCGGCTCATCCGGCCGCGCCATCCCTCCGATTCGACCTCCGGGTTTCCGCCAGGCCGGGCATCGCCGCCCGGGCCGACAAGGTTTTGCTGTCCATGAATGCTCTGTACGCCATCCGCCGCGACTGGTTCTCCAACCTGCGCGGCGACGTGCTCGCCGGCCTGGTGGTCGCGCTGGCGCTGATTCCCGAGGCCATCGCGTTCTCGCTGATCGCAGGTCTCGATCCGCGCGTCGGCCTGTATGCCTCGTTCTGCATTGCCGTGACGATTGCCTTCACCGGCGGCCGCCCGGGCATGATCTCCGCGGCCACCGGCGCGATGGCGCTGCTGATGGTGACACTGGTGCGCGAGCACGGGCTGGAGTACCTGCTCGCGGCGACCATTCTCACCGGCCTGCTGCAGATCCTTGCCGGCTACCTCAAGCTGGCCGACCTGATGCGCTTCGTCTCGCGCTCGGTCGTCACCGGCTTCGTCAATGCCCTGGCCATTCTCATTTTCCTGGCCCAGATCCCCGAGCTCATCGGCGTGCCGACGGCCGTCTACCCGATGGTCGTCCTCGGCCTGGTCATCATCTACGGCCTGCCGCTGATCACCCGCGCCGTGCCGTCGCCGCTGATCGCCATCGTGCTGCTGACCGTCCTCGCGGTGGTGTTCGGTATCCAGCTGCCCACCGTTGGCGACAAGGGCGAGCTGCCCGACGCCCTGCCGACCTTCCTGTTGCCGAACATCCCCTGGACCTTCGAGACCCTGATGATCATCCTGCCGGTCTCGCTCACCCTGATGGTCGTGGGCCTGCTCGAATCATTCCTGACCGCGCAGATCGTCGACGATCTGACTGATACGCCCAGCAACAAGCACCGCGAAGCAAAGGGGCAGGGCATCGCCAACGTGGTGTCGGGCTTGTTCGGCGGCATGGCCGGCTGCGCCATGATTGGGCAGTCGGTGATCAACGTGAAGTCCGGCGGCAGGGGACGCCTGTCGAGCCTGGCCGCCGGCGTGTTCCTGCTGCTGATGATCGTCTTCCTGGGCGACTATGTCGGCATGATTCCGATGGCCGCCCTGGTGGCGGTGATGATCATGGTTTCCGTCGGCACCTTCAGCTGGCAGTCGATCGCCAACCTGAAGCATCACCCCAAGACCTCGAGCCTGGTGATGATCGGTACCGTCGTGGTCACCGTGTTCACCCACGACCTGGCCAAGGGCGTTCTCACCGGCGTGCTGCTCTCGGCCCTGGGGTTCGCGCGCAAGGTCAGCCAGGTGCTCGTCGTCGGAAAGCACCTGGAGGACGAAGGCCGGACGCGGCGCTACACCGTCACCGGTCAGGTCTTCTTCGCCTCGGCGGGTGAATTTCTCGCCGCCTTCGACTTTCGCGAGGTGATCGAGCGTGTCCGAATCGACGTCACGGGCGCCCATCTCTGGGACCTGAGCGCCGTCGGCGCGCTGGATCGGGTCATACTGAAATTCCGTCGTGAAGGGGTCGAGGTGGAACTCGTCGGCATGGATGAAGCCAGTCGTACCCTCGTGGATCGCCTGGGCGTCCACGACAAGCCCGACGCCGAGAAACTGCTGGGACACTGAGGAGCACGCGATGAGCAAGACCGCCTACACCATTCCCGCCGACGGCAGGATCATGGCCTGCGTGGATGCCTCGATCTACGCCGACTCGGTGATCGATCACGCAGCCTGGGCCTCGAAGCGGCTGGATGCAGCGCTCGTGTGCCTGCACGTGCTCGACCGTGAGACGGCCCACTCCCCCACGGCTGACTACAGCGGCAATATCGGTATCGACACGCAATCCGCGCTGCTCGAGGAGCTCGCCGAGCTCGACGCCCAGCGCTCGCGCGCGGCCATGCGACAGGGCCGCTCGCTGCTCGAGCGGGCCACGAAGCGTGCCGTCTCGGCCGGAGCGATCGAGCCCGAAGCCCTGCAGCGGCACGGTTCGCTCGTCGAAACGGCCACGGAGTTGGAGGACGATGTCCGCCTGTTCGTCATCGGCAAGCGCGGCGAGTCGGTCGATTTCAACAAGGGCCACCTGGGCGCCAATCTCGAGCGCACCGTTCGCGGCGTCAACCGGCCCTTGCTGGTGACCTCGCGCAAGTTTCGCCCGATCGAGCGTTTCGCCATCGCCTTCGACGGCAGCGCCACAACCCGCAAATGTGTCGAAATGGTCTGCATGAGCCCGCTGCTCAAGGGCCTGGCGTGTCACCTGATCGTCGCCGGCAGCGAAGACGACAAGCTTCGCGAGAGCCTGGGCCGGGCGCGGCAGGAGCTGGAGGCGGCGGGCTTCGAACCCCGGACTGTCGTTCAGCCCGGCGATGCCGAACAGGTCATCATCGACCAGGTCGGACAGCTCGATATCGACCTGCTGGTCATGGGCGCCTACGGCCACTCGCGCATCCGGCACCTGATCGTCGGCAGCACGACGACATCGGTGCTGCGAAGCTGCATGATTCCCGTCCTGCTGCTGCGCTGAGCGCGTCCGGCTTATTCCGGCCGCTCGATCTCCTGCTCGCCGGACTTCTTCCCCACGGCGGCGGGCAAGCCGGTTCCGGGCAACACCTCGTCGAGTATCGCCTGTTCCACCGTGCTCCGTTGTCCGGCAGGAACCGGAAGGCGGATGACCAGGTGAACTTCCGTCGCACTCGGCACGTGGAGCGTGACCCGCGGTTCCACGGGCGGAATTCCCAGCCCCCGCATTTCGCCGGCGCGGCCCATGTGCTGCCGCGCCAGGCTGATGAACGGCTCGCATTGTCGTTTGGCCGCCTCGAGGAAAGCCTGACGGGCACTTTGCCAATCGTCTTCCCGGCGGAACGGAACGGTGAAGACGTGAAAGCCATAATTCTCGGTAAAGCTCTCGTTGACGATCGGCTTGGACACGAAAAGCGCGTTCGGAATGACGATCATCCGTCCCGTGCGCTGGTGCATGGACTTGCCAGGACCCACCTCCATGATGGTCGTCGCCAGCAGGTTCTGGTCGATGACGTCGCCGCGGAAGTCCTTGACCTGGATACGGTCGCCCAGGTTGAAAGCGCTCGAGCCGCTCTTCAGCAGTGATCCGCTCAAGCACAGGATGAGTTCCTTGGTCGCAACCACGAAGGCGACTGCAATCGCAACGATCGACAGCGCCAGGGTGCGCAGTTCGTTGCCCCAGATCAGGACCAGCCCCAGCAGCAGGAGGAGCAACAGGCCGTTGCGCGAGTTGACCAGCCACTTGCGCCGGAGTTCGGGTGCGGCGACCCTCCGGCGGATAAAGCGCGCCGTCAGGGCGCGCGTCAACAGCACGGAAGCGAGCAGGATGACCGTGCTGACGACCAGGCTGAAGGCTGAGTCGGGTATCGAGAAGCTCGGCAGCCATTCCATCACTACGCCCTCTGGAGCATTTCCTGAAATCAAGCGGACTGCAGAGGATAGCAGCAGGAGCGGTTCGCGCGCCGTGGCTTGACCGGAGTGCAGCTGCAGGACTAAGCTTTCTTCGGCCCCGTCGGCCGGGGATACCGGCGGCGCCCCGAACGGAAAGGTTCAGCCCCATTCGAACTTCACGGCGAGTTCAATCGTGTCAGCAAAAGAGAAAGTCGTCGCATTACTGCGCGCTGCCGACATCGAGATCGATGGCGAGCGCCCCTGGGACGTGCAGGTCCGTGATGAGCGGCTGTTCGACCGCGTCATGGCCGAGGGTTCCCTGGGCGCCGGCGAGGCCTACATGGACGGCTGGTGGGATGTCGACAAGCTCGACGAATTCTTCACCCGCGTCCAGCGCGCGCGACTCGATCGCGAAATCCGCGCGCCTTCAACCCTTTTGCAGGTGCTGCTGAGCAAGATCGGCAACCGTCAGAACCGCCGACGCTCGCGCCAGGTGGCCGAACAGCACTACGACCTGTCCAACCGCCTCTACGAGGCCATGCTCGGGCCCACCATGCAGTACACCTGCGCCTACTACGGCCCCGAGGGTGAGGACAGGACCCTCGACCAGGCCCAGCGCGCCAAGCTGGCGCTGATTGCCGGCAAGCTGCACCTCGAACCCGGAATGCGCGTGCTCGAACTCGGCGGCGGGTTCGGCGAGCTGGCGCGCTACCTGGCGGCCGAGCACGGCTGCGAGGTGGTCAGCTACAACATTTCCCGACGCCAGGTCGAGTACGCGCGCAAGATCTGCCAGGGCCTGCCCGTCGATATCCGGCAACAGGATTACCGCGATGCCGGAACGGCGGCGGATGAATTCGACCGGGTGGTGAGCATCGGCCTGATGGAGCACGTCGGGCCAAGGAACTACCGGGGGTTCTTCGAGCTCATCAAGTCGCGCCTGAAAACGGGCGGCCTGGCCCTGGTTCATACCATTGGCGGCAACGCCAGCCGCACCGCCGCCGATCCCTGGATTACCCGCTACATCTTCCCTGGCGGCGTGATTCCGTCCGAGGCGCAAATCACGCGCGCCAAGGAAGACTTGCTGGTGCTCGAGGACTGGCACAACTTCGGCCCGGACTACGACCGCACGCTGATGGCCTGGGAGGCGAACTTTCTCGATGCCTGGCCGGAGCTGAAAACGTCCGAGGGCCTCGACGAGCGTTTCTACCGCATGTGGCGCTATTACCTGAACATGTCGGCCGGCGGCTTCCGGGCGCGCGGCATGAACCTGTGGCAGATGGTGTTCAGTCACGGCGACGTGCCCCGCTACGTGCCAGTTCGCTGAATCATGAGTGCTGCGAACTGGCAGGCACACCGGCGGCGTGTCGAGTCACTGGCGGCCGCGCTCACCGACTCCGACGGCCCCGTACGGCTTCGCAAACGCACCAGCAACCTGTTCCGTCCGCGCGAGGATGCCGGGCGCACCGAACTCGACGTCGCCTCGCTCAACCATGTCATCGAAATCGATGCCGATGCCGGCGTGGCAGAAGTCGAGGGCATGACGCCCTACGCCGACCTGGTCGAAGCGACCCTGCCGCACGGCTTCGCGCCCGCCATCGTTCCGGAACTGAAGAGCATCACCGTCGGCGGCGCGATGACCGGCCTGGGCATCGAGTCGAGCGCGTTCCGCTACGGGCTGGTGCATCACACCGTCCGGGACATGGACGTGCTCGTCGCCGACGGCCGCGTGCTGACCTGTTCACCGGACGAACGCCCGGAACTGTTCTTCGGCTTCCCCAACTCCTACGGCAGCCTCGGCTACACCACCCGACTTCGCGTGGGGCTCATTCCGGTCGGTAAGTACGTTCGCCTGGAGCACACCCGGTTCAGCGATCCGCACAAATTGTTCGCCGAAATAGCCGAAGAATGCGCAGAACCGACCTGCGACTATCTCGACGGCGTCTATTTCGCGCCCGGCGAGTTCGTGCTCACGCGCGCCGGCTTCGTGGATTCGCTGCCCGCGGACACGACACCGAGCGACTACACCTGGATGCAGCAGTACTGGCAAAGCCTGCGAACCAGGCGCGAGGACTACCTCACTATCCACGATTACCTGTGGCGCTGGGACACCGACTGGTTCTGGTGCAGCAAGAACCTCGGCATGAACTTCAGACCCCTGCGTTTCATCATGGGCCGCAAGCGCCTGAACAGCATCACATACCAGAAGATCATGCGCGCCAGCCACCACTGGCCCCTGAGCATGCTCCAGTACGTGAGGCCACGCACCGAGTCGGTCATCCAGGACGTGGACATTCCCATCGACAATGCCGCGGCCTTCCTCGCCGACTTCGAACAACACATCGGCATCCGCCCGGTCTGGATCTGCCCCTTCGTCGTCCCCGACGGCCGCTTCTCCTTGTTCGAGCTGCGCACCGACACGCCCTACATCAACTTCGGGTTCTGGGACATGGTCCGTTCGAACGAACCGGACGGCCACTACAACGCACTGGTCGAAGAACTGGTCGCCAAACACGGTGGCAAGAAGAGCTTCTACTCGCGCAGCACCTACGATGAAGCAACCTTCTGGTCGGAGATAGATCGAGAAACCTACCAATCCCTCAAACGGGAGTGCGATCCCGGGGGGCGCTTCCCGGGCCTGTATGAAAAGGCGGTAAAAGGCCGCTGAGTGCGCCGCTCGCGATTGCGCGTTAGGATGTTTGCGGGAAGGGTTGGCTCGAAGCAGAGGGACAATCCCATGAATGACAAAGCATCAGTCGCTCCGACACTGGCGTCGCGTCTTGCCTGCGCATGCAACTGCGCTTACGGCATCAGTTCGAATGACGGCCACTACGCGCCGCCGAATATCTACGAAGCGGGAGTCGGGTGGATTGGCACCCCCGAACCCATCTCCGCCCCCGAAGCCGGCCAGCCCGACGGCCCGCGTGTCAACGCCTGCCTGGTGGGCCGCAACGGCGACGGTATTGTCCTGGCGTTTCGCGGAACGCTTCCGCCGGCCTGGACCGTGGCCAGCCTCGAGGACTGGTGGCAGGACATCGTCGACTCGGAGCCGGTGTCGGCCGCGCCGCTGCCCGGCAAGGTTCACTCGGGGTTTCTCGCCGCCCTCGACACGCTCTGGAGCGATGTCCTGGCCGCCGTCCGGGGCCTGCGCGCCGCTCACCCGTCCGCGCCGCTGCTGGTCACCGGGCACAGCAAGGGCGGACCGCTGGCCAGCCTTGGCGCCGCGAGGCTCTGTCTCACAGACGACATGCCGATCGAACAAGTGATCACCTTCGCCTCACCGCATCTGGGTGACAGCGATTTCGTCAAAGGCTATCCGTCCGCCATCAAGGTAGCCCGATTCGAAAACTACCTCGACCTCGTGCCTTTCCTGCCGCCGACCGATGCCTTCTACGAGCTGTTCCATGAACTCATGCCGGCATCCTGGCAAGCGGAGTTCTGTCGCTGGTTCCCCTCGATCTGCAAGGCACTGGACTATGCGTCACAGTGGCACTACGAATCGCTGGGCGAACTGCAGTACGTTACCTGGGAGGGCAAGGTCGTAGGGCAGGGCGACGACCAGGCTGACCCCTATTGGCGCTTTGCGCAGATCCTGGGAGCGCTCTTCGGTATCGGCGATCAGGAAGAAGTGGTTCAGGCCGCCCGGGACGAGCGCTCGGTCAGCTTGACCGAAAGCGGCTTGACCCGCATCGGAGCGGCCCACTGCATCGGTTGCAAGTGCGGCCAACCGGCCGGGCTTTGTGCCGGTGGCTACATGATGGGGTCGGGAGGAAATTCAATCTGCCCAGGTCTCTGACGCTCAATCCGCTCCCCGTCCCAGGCTGGGATACACGTTGCATGGGTTTACCTTGACCGTGAATCCAGTGCATCCAGATGTTCGAGTCGGCGCTGGGCCCGCTTGCGGATCGCTACGGAGAGCAAGCCCGTGACGATGACAACGGCCACCAAGGCCAGCGAGGTATTGAGCCAGTGCTCGGCATCTTCAGCGCCCGAGTAGTGACTCACGGCGGCTACAACCAGGACTGCAGCGAACAGCCCTGCAACCAACCACAAGCTGACGCGCCAGTAGCGAAGCCGGTTCAGCTGACGGCGACGCTCCAGGGCCAGCAGCGCTGTCGCATCGGCTGGAGAAGCCAGCCAGTTGCTCCGGCGCAGTCGATAGACCCACCAGGAGAACCACCCGGTCAGGCCTGCCAGCGCGACGACGAGCATCCGCTCGATTGCATGCAGGTCCTGGAACGTCGCCACGGCCAGGCAGGCCGCGATCACGATCAGGTTGAAGGTCGCCTCGAACGCGGTAACGACCTTTTCGCGGCGATTGCGCCGGTGCGTATCGGACAGCAGGGCTTCGACGTCCAGCGTGGAAGCCGACTCCCGCTGCCATTCCTGCCGCCATTGTTCGAGTTCGTGATCAGTGTTCATGGGCAGCATCCTTTGCAAGCAGTTCCTTCAATTGCCGACGCCCCCGGCTGAGGCGTTGAGTGACAGCGTTCTCTTCAAGCCCCAGCGTTTCCCCGATCTCGGCATGGCTGAAACCCTCGAGCATCAGCTCCACGCACTGGCGATAGTTCAGCGGCAAGCGTCGAATGGCGGCGGCAAGGTCGAGCTTGTCGGGCAGCGATTGAGCGGCGGGTCCAGACAGCTCGGCGGGATCCTCGGCGGAAGCATGGCGATCCAGTATTCGCTGGCGATGCATCACGTGATCGATCGCGCGATTGTGCGCCACGCGGGCGACGAAGGTCTTCAGGCTGGCCTGTCCGCGGAACGAGGGCAGCGCCTTCCAGATCGAGAACACGATCTCCTGAAGCAGGTCCTCGCGAAGCGCCGCATCCGCCTCGTAGCTCATGGCTACACGCGAAAGCATGGGGCCGAACTCATGCAGCAATTGTTCGAGCCGGGCATCGGAATCGCTCAGCGCCACGCTCCGTCCTCGGCGAGTGGCTGAGCGATGCTGCGGAAAGCCACCAGGCCGACACACAGCAGCCAGGGTCCGGTCAGCAGCGCGCTCAACAGGAAGGTCGCCGGCGCCAGGAAGACAACGGCCATGGTCAGCAGCGCCAGCAGGCCCATCGGCACGACGTGTCGCACGACCAGACGGATGCTTGTCATGACTGCCCGCCCGGGAGGCGGTCGTTGGATCAGCAGTAGCGGGGTCGCGAACATCAGCAGGGTCGAGAGCGGAATTCCGGCCGAGAATATCAGCCCCATCTCGAACGCGCTCAGCGACAGATCAGGCGCCGGGTTGGAAAACACCAGCAGGTCGACTGCTTCGGGGCCCAGGATCAGGCAGGCGACGCCAACTTGCAGGAAGTAGACCAGGAGCGATAGCAGCGCCAGCCCGGCCAGCGCCGCCCACTTGCCGCCGATGCGACCCGCAGCACGAGTCAGCTGCAGCCGCCCGCCGGTATCGAGCTGGTCGAGCGCCAGCCAGATGACGCCGGTGAGCATGCCCAGCACCCACTTGGAGGCAGGCACGCCCATCGACGGGATGCCGGCCTGAACCAGGATCTCGACGGCGAATAGAAGCACCATCACAGCGAACAGTCTCAGCGGTGCGACAAGAAACAGCCGCCACCCGTTTGCCAGCCAATCGAGAAACGTTGCAATGCCGTGCTGGTCGGTGCCGGTGGTCAAGGGCCGGGAGATTGTCTTGGCAATATTCATGGGCGCTTCCAATGGTTGTTGTTTGTCTTGGTTTCCATAGACAGCCCGATCGAAGCAAACCTGACACGGATCTCTCGTGACTTCCGGACTACAATGCCGGCACCTGCCAAAAAGATGCCCCGGGACTCATCGAATGTCACTTACGATCCGCTACCTGCACGACAACAGCGTTCGAAAGGCCGCACGAGAGGCACTGGAAAATTCCAAGCGCCTGTTTCTCTGCGGTTACTTCAGCGAGGCCATGCAGGTGACCGATCAGATGGTCGGCCCCGGCCCCTGGGCGCTCGATGCGCACAACGATCTGGCAGGGCATCTTGCCTGGGTGCACTCGATCTTTTGCTGGGCCAACCGATCCGATTTCCCCGGTTTCGCCGACGAGCCCGCCAGGCAATTCGCGCAGCTGAAGGCCGAGTTCGAAGCCGATCTTGAAGACTGCCTGGATTTCATGGTTACGAGCGATCGAATCCAGAATGGGGAGGCCGGCCACGACTGGAGCGAGGCGTATTTTGCGAAAGTCGAGCGGATGGAACTGGAAGACGGGATCTACAAGGACTACGGGCAATTCTCCGCCGAGCTCGATATCGTCCTGAAGGACCGGCTGCGTACCGCGCTGAACCGTAACGGCCGCGATCTGTTGGGCGGGCTGGGATTTGCGCTTGCCGCTGATGATTCAGCCGGCCCCGATCTGCGCGTGGCCGAAGCAAGTCGAAACTACTCGACCCGAAAGCTGGTCGATGTTCTGGCGCGTTGCTTCAACCGGTTTCCCCATGGTCTGGACTACATGGCGCAACGTTGCTTCACCGCCGCGATGATCCTGGCCCTGTCGGAAGACCAGTCCGAGCTTGCGCTCGAGCAGCTGAGGATTCTCATGACCGATGACGATCTGGGTGATCTCCTGCAGTTGGTGACCTGGCCACCGCTATTCCGGCTGCTCGGATCAGGTGCGCTGCGCGACCACCTGGAACTGGATGACGAGGCCGTGGCCACTTATCTTGCGGCATTCGCCGCCAGACAATCCGTCGCCAAACCGGCACCGGAGCCGGTTCCTGAGCCAGCACACGATGTTGTCGGTCTCGACGCATTTCGGAAGCTCATCGAAGGCGGTTCGATGGGACGCGCCGAGACCTGTCTGCTGGACATCCCGGACTCTGATCAAGCGGCCATTGCCATTCGGACCAGCGCGTCGACACTGATCGACGACTGGAAAGCCTTGCGCGGCATGGTCGAGCAAACCGGGCGCTGGCCAATCGTGACGATCGGCTGGGGTCAGGGCGGAGATGGCTGGGAGGAAGCCATCCGGAGTGCCGACCTTTTCATGCGCGAACCCTATCAGTCCGAGGTGTATGACGGCGTCCGCCACGGTCTGAGTCCCGCGGCCCTGATTGCCGGTGCGAGCCACGTTGATATCGACCAGTCTCTCGTGGAAATGGCCGAACTCAACGAAGAGCCCATTGAAGAGATTCTCGAGTTCGAACTCGAGCAGATCGAGTCAGTGTATGGAAAGGCGCCCGATCAGGCCGAGGTGTTGGCGCAGATCGATACCAGGGCCCCCACAGCTCGCATGGCCATGAATCAGTACCTGCATCAATGGCTGCTGGCGCAGGGTTGTGAACTCCAGGTGGAAACCGCCCACATCGACTGGTTCCAGCCCCAGGACAATGACACGCTTGCCATCGTGCTGTTGCCCACCGCGAACCCCTGTGATGCGCCGGCATACCTGCAATGGTTCGGCGCCGAATCCATTGGCACGGAAGTCGTCATTGCCATGCTCAGAAAGTGGCATGAACGCTACGGCGCGGAACTGGTTTGTCACTACGGCACCATGCTGCAGTTCCAGGTCAGCACCCGCCCTGCGAGCATAGCCGAGGCATTGCGCCTGGCATGGGAGCAGGAGCTGGTCGCGCCCTGCACCACGGCGCTGCCGGGCGTGTCGCTTCTCGAGCATGCGCTGGCGCTGATGGCCAGCGACACCTGGTTCCTGCATGAGCGGCCCTGATTGACTCGATGGAGCTGCGGTTGTCAGACCGGTCCGCCGCAGGTGCATGTTTCCGCTGAAACGCAACGCATCATTTACCGTGAGCGCGACAGCGGCCGGTTTCTGCGCTACATTGCTCCAACTTAATCAATCGCAACGGTAACCGTCATGCAAGACCGGCAAAGCTGGATCTCCGCGCTTCTCCTGTCCCTGGGCCTGATCGTGGCGGCCGTCGTGATGGGCGCGGCCATCCGCGACTTCCGTATCAGCGATCGCTTTGTCGAGGTCAAGGGCCTGGCCGAGCGCGAGGTGCAGGCCGACCTGGCTATCTGGCCCATCCAGTACCAGCTCTCCGCGACGACGCTCGACGAGATCCGCAACGCGATGGACGCGGCCGACGAGGCGGTGATTGCCTATCTAAAGCTGCGCGGCTTCGACGAAGAGGAAATCAGCCGCACCCCGCCGCGCATCACCGACCAATGGATTCACGCCTACGGTGACCAGCGCCCGGAAAACCGCTACATGGCCGAGCGCGGCATCACCCTGCGCACCACCCGGGTCGAGGCCACGCGCAAGGCGCTGGAAGAAGCCGCCGACCTGATCAGCCAGGGCGTGGTGCTCACGCCCAACTGGGGCCAGTCCGTGCAGTTCCTGTTCACCGGCCTGGAATCGATCAAGCCCGAAATGATCGCCGAGGCCACCGCCGACGCACGCGCAGCCGCCGCCCAGTTCGCCGCCGATTCCGACGCGGCCGTCGGCGCCATCCGCTCGGCCCGCCAGGGCTTCTTCTCGATCAATGAACGCGACCCGTCCACGCCCGAAGTCAAACTGGTGCGGGTGGTGACGACCATCGAGTACATCCTGCAGTAGTTCGGGGAACACACTGCTTAAAGGGCCCATCGAACTTCGGCTCAATCGGCCTGGTCCTGCTGCCACGGCTGAATTCGGGCCAGAGTTGGTGCAAGCGCTTCGCGAGCCGTCTCCGTGTCGTGCGCGGCCTGCGCCCGCAGCCAGTAGCCGTCGGAAAGGCCGAAGAATCGGCACAGCCGCAGATCCGTATCGGCCGTGACGGCTCGACGCCCCTTCACGATTTCGCCGATGCGCTGGGGCGGCACATCAATCTCCTTGGCCAGGCGATACTGGCTGATGCCCATGGGCTTGAGAAATTCTTCCAGCAGGAGTTCTCCGGGAGTGACGGGTTCGATTCTGTCCATCATGTGCCTCACTGGTGGTAATCCACGATCTCGACATCTTCAGCACCGTCGTCTCTCCATCGAAAGCACAGACGAGGCTGATCGTTGATCCGGATGCCAACCGGGCCGTATCACGGCACTTGAATGACCGGATCATGGCAAAATATTAACGTGGTGCGTTAATAACGTCAAACGTTATAAGTGCAAGAACGAGGCTGCTGAAACGTCGACGGAGGGCTGCAGTCAGAAGAATCCGATCCGCTGATTGCGGCAATGACGCTTCCAGCTCAGCCGCGCCGCAACTGGTATAAGCTCTCGACCACCAGATCGTCGTCCATGCGCTCGCCGTGCCAGTCCGGAATACACGTTTCCGCTGAAACGTCCACGCCGGCAAGGCGGTTCTGCGTCATCAGTGCAAAGACGTTTCCGCGGAAACGCATCGGCGGGGCTTCCGGGATGCGTTCACCGCGGCGGTCGAGAAAAACGGGCTGCCCGCCCGGGTCCATTCGCACATCGAAACCGCCTTCGTGCACGGCGCGATGATGGTGCCGGCACAAGGTCACCAGGTTATCGAGCTTCGTCTCCCCACCATCGGCCCAGTGCACGACATGATGCGCATCGACGTACTTGTGCGCCGTACAGCCGGGAAAGCGACAACCCTCGTCCCGACGCTGCAGTGCGCGCCGGATGGCGGGCGGAATCGAGCGAGACTTGCGCCCGACATCGAGTGTCTTGCCGCCGGCCGATTCGCGCCAGGGCACCACCCCACAATCACACCCCAAGCGCCGCGACGTTTCCGCTGAAACGTTTCCGCCATTCTCCAGCGTCGACTCGGCGCCGCAGCCGTCCTCGCGCAGCGTGTCCAGGTCGGTATGCACATGCACCGTGCAGCGGTCGCCGCCATGGACTGCGCCGCCGTCTCCCGAAAGCAAACCGTCGGCCAGCCGCTCCAGCGCATCCGCGCGGCGTTGTTCGACCGGGCAGGGCATCGGGCGCTTGGGATCGGGTGCGCTCGACGTTTCCGCGGAAACGTCCTGCTGCTCCTGCGCAATCTCGTCCATGGCCGCATCCACGGCCTTCTGGATCCGCTCGCCCTGTTCCGGCGTGAAGCGACCGTGCATTACCCAACAGCCGTCCTCGTCCATATGCCACACCACGCGGCGCCGCTCGTGGCGCTCGTTCTCGGCGTCCAGCGCTTCATTGCGCCTGGCCCGCCGGAATTGGCGCACCGCGCGTTCCAAATGCGAGGCCGTGCCGTGGAGGGCAATCATCAGCAGGAATTCCTCGTTCTCGGGCGTGGCCACCCGAGTCATGGCCCGCGCCTTGGAGTAGCTGATTTCACCCTTGGAGAAAGAAGCACTGATTTTCGGCAACTCGCCCAGGGCATGCGCCACCCGCAATTTCTCGCGCGCGGCGTTCAGGCCAATGCCGCATTTCCAGTTCAGCCAATGGGCACAGGAACGGATACCGGGATCGGCCCAGCCGGCTGTCTCGTCAAAGCGCCGAATCAGCGTCAGAAAGCGGTAATTGGCGGCATGAATATGCGCGGCCAGTTCGGTGATCTGGTCTTCGAGCCGGCGAACTTCGTCGGCCGGCAGGGTGGGGGTCATCGGTGTGCTCAACGCCATGATTCTGCCCTCGTTCGAATACTATACAAGTATACAGTAATCCGGACAAAATCTCAATAAATCATGGGATTGAGGCCCGTCTGTCTGCTGCAAACGCTGCGAATCGTGCCAGCGCCAACGTGGTGTGGTGAAATAGCCTTCGCAGCCGCAACGGAGTCCAGACAATGAGCGTCCAGGAAGCCTACAACCGCTGGGCCGAGCAGTACGACGAGAACCACAATCGCACGCGCGATCTGAACATGCAGTGCCTGCGCCAGGCCGAGCTGCCGCTGGCCAACGCCAGGGTGTTCGAGGCAGGCTGCGGCACCGGCCTGAACACCGAATTCCTGGCCGGGCAGGGCGCGCAGGTCGTGGCCATGGATTTCTCGGATGCCATGCTCGAACGGGCAAGAGCTCGCGTCGGTCTGTCCTCGGTGCAGTTCGAGGTCGGTGATGTCACGCAGCGCTGGCCAGCCGAGGACGATTCCTGCGATCTGGTCGTCATTACCCTGGTGCTCGAGCATGTCGAGAACCTCGCACTGGTGTTCACCCAGGCCCGGCGTGTTCTGTGCAAAGGCGGGCTGCTCTACATCGCCGAATTGCACCCGTATCGCCAGCTCGCCGGCGGCCAGGCCCGGTTCACGTCGGAGGGCAGCGACCGCGAAGAGATCGTTCCGGCCTGGAAGCATTCGGTCTCCGAGTTCGTCTCCGAAGCCATGCGCGCGGGCTTCGAGATGCAGGGTATTGCGGAGCCTGCATTCGAGGACGATGAAGTGCCGCGTTTGCTGCAGTTGTGGTTGGACCGGCGATAGCTGTAGCCAGTCAGGCCTTGACCCGTGTTGCGCACCACGCTACAAGGAAAAGATACCGGCCGATGGTCGGTCCGCGTCAGCGGAAACTGGCGGCTGACCTTCGAGTTTCGGGACGGCCAGGCTCACGTCGTTGATTACGAGGACTATCACTGATGACCATGCACAATCCCCCGCATCCAGGCGAGTTTATCCGCGAGGTCTATCTCGAGCCTCATTCCATGACCGGGCGTCAGTTGGCTTCGAAGCTGGGCGTTTCGCCATCCACGCTCAATCGAATCCTGCAGGGTCGTAGCGGCATCAGCCCCGAAATGGCGCTTCGTCTTTCCAAGGCACTCGGACGATCGCCCGAGAGCTGGCTCCTGATGCAGGACAATTACGAACTCTGGCACGCCCGACAAATGCTGGATCTCGATGCTGTGGAGAGAATCGAATTCCGTGCGGCCTGATCTTGGCTGCGCGTTTCCGCTGAAACGTCGACCAGCCGGGCACGCTTCCGACAACACCGAGTGAGCCCAGACAATGCCCGGAAAGAACCTCAATCCCGCACTGCGCCTTCGAATCAGCCTGGAAGGCATCGAGCCGCCCATCTGACGAACCGTGATCTTTCCGCGCAACGCAACCCTGCACGAGCTGCACCGGGCCATCCAGGAGTTGTTCGACTGGTACGACTACCATCTGTACCAGTTCGACATCGACGGCAGATGCTTCGAAGCGCCGGACGTAGCTCCAGACTTTCTGGACGAGTGCGTGGCGACTGTCGTTGCTAGTCATTTCAATTGATCTTCAATGTGTTCGAGTTTTTCCAACAGGCTGGGAACATCGTCCTGGATGATGCTCCAGACGGTGTCGTCGTCTATTCCGAGGTAGGCATGAATCAATCGATTGCGCGTGGCAATGACGAGCCGCCAGGGCACCTCCGGGTGACCAGCCCGAACGGACTCGGGGAGATTCGTTGCTGCTTCCCCGATCAACTCCAGATTGCGCAAGGTGGCGTCATAGGTTCGCTGATCTTCGATGAACGCCGCCTGGTCGAGCTCGTGGGTATAGTCCAGAACCCGACGAGCGAAATCCATCATGTCGTCCAGGTAAAAGCGCCACTCGCGTTCCGGGCGCTTGCTATTGGACATACACCGCCTCGTTCTCGATGTACTGCCGCAGCTCCGGGCGCAGGGCCTTTTCTGTCACCAGATCGACCGGGCGCCCCAGCAGGTCCTCTAGGTGGAACTGCACGCCGAAGTAGCGTCGGGAAGTGGCCGGACCGTCGAATCTAACCAGAATGTCCACATCGCTCCCGCTTTCTGCGTCATTGCGGCTGACGGACCCGAACAGCGCCAGGTCGGTGACACCGAACTCTTGGGCGAGGAAAGGCTTCTGCTGCTCCAGCAGGCGGATTACGGCGGACTTGTTCAGTGGCTTCTTCGAGGCAGAGTTCATCGTGTCATCCTCGCGGCGTTGGGCGCGATACTTCTGCATTCTACAATACCGCCCGCAATTGCCGACTGCATGCCTGATAATGGCATCCCGGCCTCATGCGCGGGCCGTTCGGGGCGAGTTCGCCTTTGACGTGGCCTCACGTTCGGCGCG
The DNA here is from genome assembly GCF_042310355.1 of Wenzhouxiangella indolica. Lineage (NCBI taxonomy): Bacteria > Pseudomonadati > Pseudomonadota > Gammaproteobacteria > Chromatiales > Wenzhouxiangellaceae > Wenzhouxiangella > Wenzhouxiangella indolica. Next base: position 476,545 of record NZ_JBHJMR010000001.1, read on the forward strand.
GATTCGGGACAGGAGTTCGCTGCCCGCTGATCGACGGGAGCGTATTCTAGCCCGAGCGGCTGATTTGATTGACCAGGAGTTGACCCTGGGTGAACTACGCAAGACGCTCGACATGACCCAGACGGCGCTGGCCGAGCAGCTCAAGGTGGGTCAGGAAACGGTTTCGCGTCTCGAACGCCGAACCGACATGCTGCTCAGCACCCTGGACGATTACGTGCAGGCGCTGGGCGGTCGTCTGGAACTGAACGTGGAGTTTCCCGGCCACAAGAAGGTTCGGCTCAAGTCGTTGCATGAGCCGAAGTCCAATAGCGAAGAAGCGGCCTGAGCTGCAGGCGATGGCTGCACGTTTCCGCTGAAACGTTGATGGTCAGAACCTGGCCTTTAGCCGCCTGAGCTGCCTTCCGATCTCACGTTCGGGCAATCGGCTCTGGTTGTCGAGCATGATTCCATAGGCCGACTCCATCTCATCGATGGTGACGAGCCGGGCATCGAATAGTTGTTCCATCAGCCAGATCGTTCCAAACACCTCCACATCCTTGCTGCGCGCCAGTTCGCGCAATGCTTTGTCGCCGGTCAGAAGGGGGCATTGCCGATCTAGTGAGAGAACCAGGGCGAACAGGTCGTAGATGCTGGGCTTTGAGTAGCGGGAACGATACTCATAGGCCTGGCTAATCAGTTCCGGAGGCAGTTCCAGAAGCTGGAGTCCGAGTGCGGGCAGGTCGCCGTGGTGTGTGCTCAGTTCGTCGTGGTAGAGCAGGTCGGGTACCGCAAGATCGAGATCGAGCTGAAATAGCCGCGGCGTGAGAGCCGCGCATTCAAAATCAATCAGGATGTTGGCGTCACTGATGATCAACGCCATAGTCGGCTTCCAGATTGCGCTTCCTGGCCAGCTCGCTCGCGGGAATGCCGAGGAGTTCCGCCGCGCGTGATTCGCCGATTAGTTCCTCGGCCAGCGCCCGGTAGATCAGGCGTTCGAATCGCTGGGGGCTTTCTGGCGGATACTGCGGGTCGGGTTCGCGCTCTTTCCAGCCGTGCTTGCGCATCAGGCCCCAGAAACGACCCAGGGTGCTACGATTGATAATGCCCAGGTCAGAGGCGCGGTACGACCAGCCGCCCATGCTCAGGCCCCATTGCTGCTTGAGCAGGTAGAGTTCGCGCGGCTCGATCCACGAACGGCTTTTGCCCAGCGCTTTGCGGACCTCCTCGGCCGACACGAGAAAAGCGCCGGCAAAGCGGTGGCAGGCACGTTCCTCGTCCTTGGCCAATTCACCTTTGAGCCGACCGGCCAGCACCAGGTGCCCAAGCTCATGGGCAATCGTGAATCGCTGACGGTCGCCGGGCATGTTGGCACCCACGAGCACGACGGTATGCCCGTTGGCCTCGGCGGCCAGACCATCGAAGTCGCTGGCCTGCGCGTATTCGCTGAGCAGCACTTTCAGGCCGTGTTCCTCGAGCACCTCGATCAAGTCTACAATCGGCTCAGTGCCCAGGCCCCAGGCCTTGCGCACGGCAGACGCTGCTCGCTCGATATCCTCGCCGCTCTCAATCGCCGCCGGAACGCCCTTCGGTACCCGGAACGACCACGACCATTCATTGGGCAGCACGTCTTCCAACGCCAGCCACCGCTCCATTTGCTCCAGCGCGTCGGCCAGCACGCGCTTCTCCTGCTTGGCAGGAAGGCGAGCGTGCTTGCGGAATTCCAGCTTGTCCAGCGCGACCTGCTGCGTGCGGAAGAAATACTCCACACGCACGCCCAGCGCCTCGGCCAGCCGCATCAGCACCTTAGAGGACGGCACCAAAAGACCCCGCTCGTACTTGGAAATGGCCATGGCGGAAACGCCGCAGGCTGCGGCGAGCTCGCGCTGGTTCAGGCCGGCGGCTTCGCGGGCTTGTTTTATGCGGGTTCCGAGCATTTCGGTGTTTCACGTTGGACGGTGTATAGGTTTACTAGTATTGTTGACATATCCCACGTTGTAAACTATATTTCGTGTGACGGGCATCACATTTCAGCGGGCAGATCCCTGAAGACTACGCCCGCAAACTCATGCGTCGAAAGGAGAACAGAGCAATGGCTGTAAAGCACACCCCGACAAACGAAGTTCACAAGGGCACCAAGGGCGGAACGACCGGATGCGGCTTCGACACCCGCGAGCATCCGAATCACTGGGTTAGTACGCACGAGCGGATTACCTGCAAGAAGAACGGCTGCAAGAACTAGTTAGTTTGGCGCCCCAGCAGGCCACTGCCTTCTCTGCCCCAAGCGCTTGGTCCTGAAGCGGTGACAGCGGACGTGGAAGGCCCACATTCTCGGATGTCGGCTAGCTCCAGAGGTTGTGACTGGGAAGCGCCCATGCAATTGTTCTGTGTCAGCCTCGAGTGCTAGACTGATGCAGTCTTGAGGCTCTGGGCAGACCGCATGAAAAGCTTTGACCGCATTACCATCGAACCGGGCAAGATGAACGGGCAGCCCTGCATTCGGGGCATGCGTCTGACGGTGCGGCGGGTGCTGGAGGCGCTTGCGACCTATCCAGATCAGGATGCCGTGCTGAAGGATTATCCGGATCTGGAGTCCGAAGACATTCGCCAAGCTTTAGCCTGGGCAGCCTGCAATCTGGACGATGAGATCGTGGAGCGTGACGTCGCTTGAGGTTCTTGCTCGACCAAGGTGTCCCGCAAACTTCTGTTGACTTGTTGAATGCGCGAAACATGAAGGCAGAACATGTATCGCGATTGGGCATGAGCAGGTCCGGCGATGCAGAAATCTTGCAGCATGCCCGCGATCATGGTTTCGTTGTTGTTACCCTTGATGCCGATTTCCATACGCTTCTGGCGCTGAGTGGGGCGAGCGCGCCTTCGGTAATTCGTGTTCGTGTACAGGGGTTAGATGCCGGAAAATTTACCGACACGATGATGGTGATATTGCCGGACATTGCCGAATCGATAGAACGCGGCGCAGCGGTTACGGTAACGGCGACCAGGATCCGCATCCGCCATCTTCCAATCAAGGCTTCGGACTATCAGAACACTCAGTAGGTGTTTTCGGGGATTGGATAATCCCAAGGCGTCTGGCAGGTAAATAGGGGTGAAAGCTGCTAGATCGGCTGGGCATGCCGGCTGCGCGTTTGCATTTGGCGCTGCTGTCGCGGTAAAAAGAGGCGGATTGGCGCAAGTGCTTGCCCGCGGGGCCGGGCGCAATGGGAGGGCGATATGGCGAAATCTTGGATTCCTGAGCGGATTGATTCGGGCGAGCGGGCTCGGCTGATTTCGGGATGACAAAGAGAAAATCCGAATTCGTGAGGTGGATGGGCCCCATCCTTGATGCGCTGCGGGAACTCGGCGGATCGGGGAAGCCGCGTGAGGTCTCCGAGTGGATTTCCGAGAAACATCAGATCCAGGGAACGCCGTTGGAAGAAACCCTGAAGTCTGGCCAGTCCCGCTTCTACAACCAAGTCCATTGGGCGCGTCAGTATCTGGTCTGGGAAGGACTTCTCGATGCTTCCACACGGGGCGTCTGGACCTTGACTGACAGGGGGTTCGAGACTCAGCTGTCTGAAAGTGAGTCGCGCGATCTGTTCCTGAAGTGGGTGAAGATTCATGCCGATGCCCGCAAGGATTCCGAGCCCAACGATCAATCTCCAGATGCCGAAGTAGGGATTCCGGATGAGGATCACCGCCAGCTCCTGCTTGAATTGCTCAAGAAGGTGACTCCGGAGGGCTTCGAGCAGATCTGTGCGAGGTTGTTGCGAGAGTCAGGATTCGAGAAAGTGACCGTTACCGGCGGTCCGAAGGATGAAGGGATCGACGGAATCGGAATCCTCCAGGTCAATCCTTTCGTCAGCTTCAAGGTGCTTTTTCAGTGCAAGCGCTACCAGGGATCGGTGTCGCGCGCGCAGGTTGGCGATTTTCGCAACGCCATGATCGGTCGAGCGGACAAGGGCATCATCATGACCACCGGCACGTTCACGGCAGATGCTCGCAAGGAAGCTGATCGCGATGGAGCGCCGCCGGTCGAACTGGTGGACGGCGAAAAACTGGTGGAAATGTTCGAGGCCGCCGGGCTGGGTTTGAGTCCGAAAACGGTTTACGAAGTGGATCAGACATTCTTTGGGCGTTTCCTGCCCTCGGATTAGCTGTGTTTCAGATTTTGGGGAGAGTTCGAGACCGCAAGCGATCGCGGATTTCACTAGGTGACGCCAATTCGAGAAAGAGTTCGAGCGCTTCGCTCAAGTTCCTGCGAGCGTATAGAGCAGTTTCTCCCTGGCTGGCGATGTCGAGTTCCGGGCAAAGGGCGACATAGGTGTCGACTTCGCGTTCGATGATGGCTGTGAAGCGCTGTTTCATGTTTCATAGAGGCTTTGTGGGTACATGAGACGGTGGGCCTTGAGTTCTGGGACTTCCGCAATGAAGGTGTTGTCTTCGTCGCTCCAGAAGTTGATGATCTTGTGGCGACGCATAGGATCAGGCCGCGGGGCGGGTGGTGGCCAGCTTGCGTTCCCGGTCAGCCGCGAATTTCAGGCATGCCCGAATATCCTCCCGGGTCAGATCCGGGAAATCGGCGAGAATCTCGTCTTCCGTCATGCCGGAGGCCAAGTACTCGAGTACGTCGTAAACCGTGATCCGAAGACCCCGGATGCACGGCTTGCCGCCGCGTTTGCCGGGCTCGATTGTGATGATTGGGTCTGTGCTCATGCCGAATATGCTAGATCAAGCATACAACTGAGGCAATTGGCAGGCCAGGGCATGACGATCACAGCTTATGGGGGTCACCGGCCAAGAGGGAGTCACGCTTTAGCCTGCCATTGACTGGTGTTGCGCACCACGCTACACTCCTTCCATGATTCAGTCTTTTCGCCACAAGGGCCTGGCAAAGTTCTATCAAACCGGCTCGGTGGCGGGAATTCAGCCTAACCATGCGAAACGCTTGAGAATGATATTGGCTGCCCTGGATACAGCCGCATCCGTTCAGGACATGGATGTTCCGGGGTTTCGACTGCACCAGCTCAAGGGAAAACACGCCGACCGATGGTCGGTCCGCGTCAGTGGAAACTGGCGGCTGACCTTCGAGTTCCGGGACGGTCAGGCTCATGTCGTTGATTACGAGGACTATCACTGATGACCATGCACAATCCCCCGCATCCAGGCGAATTCATCCGCGAGGTATATCTCGAGCCCCACTCCATGACCGGGCGTCAGTTGGCTTCGAAGCTGGGCGTTTCGCCATCCACGCTCAATCGCATCCTGCAGGGTCGCAGCGGCATCAGCCCGGAAATGGCGCTTCGCCTTTCCAAGGCACTCGGTCGATCGCCCGAGAGCTGGCTCCTGATGCAGGACAACTACGAACTCTGGCACGCCCGACAGACGCTGGATCTCGATGCTGTGGAAAAAATCGAGTTCCGCGCGGCCTGATCTTGGCTGCACGTTTCCGCTGAAACGTCGTCCAGCCGGGTGCGCTTCTGACAACACCGAGTGAGGCCAGGCAATGCCCGGAAAGAACCTTAATCCCGCACTGCGTCTCCGAATCACCCTGGAGGGCATCGAGCCGCCCATCTGGCGAACCGTGATCTTTCCGCGTGACGCAACGCTGCACGAGCTGCACCGGGCCATCCAGGTGCTGTTCGACTGGTACGACTACCATCTCTACCAGTTCGATATCGACGACACATGCTTCGAAGCGCCCGAGGATGAGGCAGAGGGCGAGGACTCGACCAGGGCCAGGCTGTCGAAACTGATCACCAGGGCCGGCCAGGTTTTCCACTACGTCTATGACTTTGGCGACAACTGGATCCACCGGATCGAAGTGGAAGACGATGAGGTGTCCGCTGACCCCGGCTGGATTCCCTGGCTGGTCGACGGCGAGCGGCGCGGGCCGCCGGAAGACTGCGGGGGTGTATCTGGCCATCAACGGCTGATCGAGGCCATCAATGCGCCGCCCGAAACCCTTGACGAGGATGACCGCGCCTTCGTGCGATGGGCAGGAGATGATTTCGATCCGGAGGACTTCAGCGTGTCGCAGGCGCGGCATGCGTTGCTGCTTTCGGCGGCGTGGGGGTGTTTGGAAGGGCGGTGAAGCGTCGGCAATACCGCTACTGGCGTCAGCTCCGGCGCGTATGCTAGTCTGAGCCGAAATCCGGCCGAACTTGGGAAGGGGCAGGACGGGTTTGCAGATTACTGAAGGGAGAATGATCGTGGCCAAGCGCGATCTGCATAGATATTTTGGCGTTGGCGGCTCTTGTCCAGATACTGCGTTGAGCAGGCGGCTTCTAGCGTGCTCTAAATCAGCGTGGAATCGCCGGTGATCCGGAAGGTGTCCGGCGAATCCGCAGAGTATTCAGCGTTCCGCTCTGGCATGGAGAGTTCCAACTTTCTGCGCTGATACTCCATGCCGAATCGCTTTGCAAGAGAATCACTAGTTAGCCGACAGTAAAATCTAGGAAAGTGCAGCATGCCGAACAACGAATCATTCATTGATGTGTCTCTTTCTTCGCTTACCAAGAATCCGCGACAAGTATTTGTTGCGTACAGCTACCGTCACTTTGATCAGAGAGATTATAGGAAGGCATACGAAAAAATTGGGGCTCTTCTCGGTTTTGTGTGGGCTGACCGGTTCGGATAGGCTACCGGCTGGCCCCGATTCGAGTCCAGTTTCATGCACGACCGCGAGCTCTACCGCCAGATTCTCGGCATTCAGCCGCCCTGGGAGGTTTCCGAGGTGGACGTCGACCTGCCCGGCACCGGCGTGACGGTCCACATTCAGCATTCTGGTTCGGATCTGGCGTGCCCGCAGTGCGGCGCGGCTTGCTCGGGCTACGACACCCGCGAGCGTAAGTGGCGGCATCTCGACACCTGCCAGTACAAGACCTGGCTGGTCGCGCAGGTGCCGCGGGTTCGGTGTCCGGAGCACGGCGTTCATCAGCTGCCGGTGCCCTGGGCCGAGAACAACTCTCGACTGACGGCGCTGTTCGAGGCATTGGTGATCGATTGGCTCAAGATCGGCACGATTTCCGAAGTGGCCGAGCGTCTTGGATTGAGCTGGTCTGCGGTCAGCGGCGTGCAGGAACGTGCGGTAGCCCGCGGCCTGGCGCGCCGGGCGCAGGATTTTCCGGATTCGATCGGCATCGATGAGACCGCGTTTCAGCGCCGGCACCAGTATGTGACGGTGATCAGCAGCGGCAATCGGGTGCTGCACGTCGCCGACGACCGCAAGCGTGCGAGCCTGGATGCCTGGTACGCGGCGCAGCCGGCCGAGGCGCTGGCAGGCTTGCGCACGGTGACGATGGACATGTGGCGCCCTTTCATCGATTCGACGCTGGCCCACGTTCCGGGGGCGGCGCACAAGATCGCCTTCGACAAGTTCCACGTCGCCATGCATCTCGGCGATGCCGTCGACAAAGTTCGCCGGGCCGAGCACAAGGCCTTGCTGGCCGAGGGCGAGTCGGTCCTGATCAAGAGCCGCTATCTCTGGCTGCAGCACCCCGACAATATGACCGACAAGAGCTGGGGCCGTCTCCAGGCGCTCAAGTCCGCCAACCTCAAGACCGCCCGGGCCTGGGCGATCAAGACCCATGCCATGTGCTTGTGGGACTACCAAGCCAGAGGCTGGGCGCGCAGAGCCTGGATGGACTGGTACAACTGGGCGATCCGCTCGCGCCTGGAGCCGGTCAAGAAGGTCGCGCGAACGATCAAGGCTCATCTCGAGGGCATCCTGACGGCCGTGGTCACCGGTGCGACCAATGCCCGCGCCGAAGGCTTCAACACCATGATCCAGAAAATCAAGCGTGACGCCCGCGGGTTCCGAAACAAGGAGCGATTCAAGGCTGCGATCTACTTCCACTTGGGTGGCCTCGATCTCTACCCGGAGGCTGTCCGAAAATGACTGCTACCCACACGATTCAGTGAAGAGCCAAAATTGGTAAGGCCTTCAATGTTGATTTCGTCTTTGCTGACGAGAAGATTTCATCTCTTCATATCCTGCAAAAGATTGCCAACTCCATCAGAGAATCTCAGCTTGGGATTTACGATATTACGGCGTGGAATCCAAATGTTACGTTAGAGCTTGGGCTCGCTCTCGGAATGGGAGAACGAGTGTTCATCTCCTTAAATCCTACTGAAACTGAGTTAGATGATGTCCCTTCCGACCTCAAGGGGGTCGATAGGCTCAACTACACGTCTTTTTCGACACTGGAAGATGAGCTTGAGCGTCTGATAGCCCAGATGCTTCCTCCGGCAGCCGACCCGGAGGCTGAAAATTTTCTCACGATGCTTCAAGATCGAATCGTTGAGTTAGTCAATAAATCGCCGGGCCAGACAGTAACCAATATCTCTAAGGCCGTTGGAGTGAACATAGACCTTGCCAAACTTGCCGTACGCAACGAGCTTGATAGTCGTCTTCGCATGAAGGGTAAAACTCGTGGCGCAAGGTACTACCCAATTGATGGCTGACAAGTTGCTGCAGTAGACTGCCCAAATCGCTGCGGCGCTTTGGCCGGAAACCGGGCCGTAATGCTAGTCCGCACAGCCGTGCCTTAGGTAGGCTGACACGAGAATTTAGAGTCGATCAGGAGACATCGAATGTCTGAGAAAAAGGTAGTGTTCATCGCGTTTGCAATTGATGACGAGCGCCAGCGTGATTTTCTCAAGGGCCAATCACTCAATACGAAAACATCCTTCGAGTTCATCGACATGTCGGTGAAGGAGCCCTACGACACCGAATGGAAGAAGCGGGTCCGCACCCGGATCAAGCGTTCTGACGGTGTGATCGCTCTGGTGAGCAAGAATTCGCTCACCTCCAGCGGGCAGGAGTGGGAGATCGCTTGTGCCAAGGAAGAGAACAAGAAGCTCTTGGGCATTTGGGCATACACGGACGACCGAACGAATCTCGCGGGTGTGAGAACCGTCGTGTGGACATGGAAGGCCATAGAGGATTTTATCGATAGCCTCTGACAGGCTACGGGAGTCTCAATCATGAGAATGGCACTTATTGTCGGGATCAACCACTACGAAAATGGCGGGTCCCTTTTCGGTTGTGTGAATGATGCCCATGCTGTGAAGGCCGTACTCGAACGACACGACGGTGGAGCCGTAAACTTCGATTGTCGGCTGCTGACTGGAACGGGCCCATCAGAGCTCGTCAAACGAGGCGAGCTCAAGGACCAAGTCGAACAACTATTCAACACTGACAGTGAGATAGCGCTATTCTATTTCGCCGGCCATGGGCACATTGAGGCAACGGGCGGGTACGTGTTGACGTCCGAGGCGGCAAGACCTGATGAGGGCGTGTCACTTTCCGAAATCTTGACGCTAGCCAATGCCTCACCCTCGAAGAATCGAATAATCATTCTTGATAGCTGTCACTCTGGAATTGCTGGGACGCCCCCAAATGGGGCTGCCCACGCAAACTTAACAGAGGGAACTACAGTTCTCACCGCGTCCACCAAGGACCAATATGCTTCGGAGGAGAATGGCAGGGGTGTATTTACTACTCTCCTTGTGGATGGGCTGAGCGGCAGTGCGGCAAATCTGACAGGAGATGTAACTCCGGGCAGCGTTTACGCTCACGTTGATCAATCTCTTGGACCATGGGAGCAGCGCCCGGTATTTAAGACAAACGTCACGCAGTTCGTTTCATTGCGAAAATGTGCCCCACCGATCGATATTGACGACCTAAGGCGACTGACAGAGTTCTTCCCTTCGCCAGGGCATGAATTTGCACTTAACCCAACATACGAACCGGAGATGAAAGGGCGGGACCCAGGCATGCCAGACCCGGACCCTGAGAATGTCAAAGTATTTGCAATCCTCCAACGGTACAATCGGCTTAACTTGCTAGTGCCTGTTGATGCTGACCATATGTGGAATGCTGCAATGGAGAGCAAATCATGCCGGTTGACGGCATTGGGAGAACATTATCGTAGGCTTGTCGCAAAAAACCGTATCTAGGGGAGCGTCGCCGCCCAACAAGTCGCTGCAGGTGACGTTTGACCCACCGCCCATTTTCGCTGCCGCAAAAACGGCCGTCGCCTCAAACGCACCTGAACTCAGGCGTTGTGCATAGTAGGGCGCTGTAACGTATGCCAACACAAAAGATCTCAGCCGCGGCGATTCAAGCACTGAAAGAAGCGCTGGCTAAAGTCTATTGGTATAAGTCCGATCTACGAAGCTTTCTCACTCACTGTTTGTCGGACCCAGCCCTACTGTCACGTATAAATTGGAGTGAATATAAGAGGAATATTGTCGCCACTCTCGTCGACCATCTGGCAAAGAATGAAGAAGTCTATCAGCGGGACCTGTTACGGCTAATGACGGAAACCTGCAACGTCACCGACTTCTCGCATCTCAGCAAACTCGATGATGGAGAGAAGAAGGCCTTAGAAGCGAAAGCCGCTGTGGACGCGCTTCGAGAACAGGTTAAAGGGTATCGTGACCTGCAAGACGAGGAGAAAGCAGCCGAGGAAAGGCGACAACGTTCCCACGAAAAAATGATGCGTGTTAACGCCGTCCAGGACGAACTTGACAAGCTGAAACGGGAGTTCTTTGCGCTTGTTAGCGCAGAAGACCCGCAGCAGCGCGGATTTTGTCTGGAGAAGGTCCTCCGAGGTCTGTTTGTCCTGTTTGAACTGGACCCAAAAGCATCATTTCGCAACACCGGCGAGCAGATTGACGGAGCCTTTAGTTTCGAGGGAATCGATTACCTCCTGGAAGCCAAATGGCAGCAAGAGCCGGTGCCGGCAAAGGAGCTAGATAGCCTCGCTGGCAAGTTGTCTCGCAAGCTCGAAAATACACTGGGTCTGTTCCTGTCCGTTAATGGATTCTCAGAAGATGCCGTCAAGGTCCATTCATCTGGCCGCCGCTTGGTGATTCTGATGGATGGCAGCGACTTGATGGCAGTTCTCGAGGGTCGGATTGATCTCGTCCAGCTGCTCTATCGGAAGCGGCGTAAGGCCGCGGAGACCGGAAATATCTATCTTCGTATCCATGAGATCTTGTAGCCCGACTATGTACATCAAGGCCATCGAGCCGACGCTCGTACCTCGCGCGGCTAACGGCTAGCGTTACCAAGCCCTCAGGCGTACCTCAGGTGGCGGCCCTTGGGTTCGGGAATCGGGTCGCCGAACTCTCGAGCGGTATCTAGCCAGAGTTCGATAGCCTGCTGGGCGTTGTTCAGCGCCTCCCCCTGAGATTCACCGTGGGCCTGGCAGCCCGGGAGTTCCGGAACTTCCGCGATGAAGGCGTTGTCTTCGTCGCTCCAGAAAATTATGAGCCCGTATCGGCGCATTCTATGCCTCGAAGAGTTTACGTTCGAGTTTGCTCTGACGGATGATCGACTGCAGGGTGCCGCTTTTCAATTCCTTGTGTAGCGGGACCGGAACCGTGACGGTTGAGTTGGCGACCGATTTCTGCATGATGACATGACTGCCTTTCTGGCGAACCTGCTCGAATCCATGCGACTGTAGAATCTTGCAGACGTCCGCTCCCGACAGGACTTTAAGGCGACCCAACGGCGACCTCCATCTGGGTGACATAGATTTCGTCGTGCAGGCGGCTCTGGATCTCGTCGGGAGAGGCCGATTCGAGGAATAGCTCGATGGCCTCTCGCAAGTTGTTCCTGGCTTCGGACACCGACTCACCCTGACTGGCGATATCGAGTTCCGGGCACAGGGCGACGTAGGTATCGTCTTCGCGTTCGATAATGGCGGTGAAGCGCTGGGTCATTTGGGCTCTCCGGGGTGCATGCTTCGATTATGCGCCAGTTGCGTGGTTTTGGACATTGGGGCCACGGTCAGGATTCCCTCAGGCGGTACTGGCCGGATTCGTCCTCACCGACCATGCCGAGGTCGGTCAGGGCTTCGACTACCTGGATCACGGATTTTTCTGGTTTGCGCTTGAAGTGAGTGGCCAGGGTAGGGGCGTCCATCGGGCCGGTGGTGAGTTGGTCGCGGACGGCTCGGATTTGGGCTTGTAGGGTCTTGGGCCAGGGTAGTTTCTTGGTTGGCTCGTTGGCTTGTTTGCTGGTTGGCTTGTTGGTGGCCTCGGCGGACTCTGCTGCCAGTTCGCCTTGTTGGGCGGTTTCTTCCGGGGCCTGGTAGTCGGGGCGGAGCCAGCGGATTTTGCCTTTGGCTTCTTCGGCGGCGCGTTGGTGGTTTAGGTCGACGAGGCGTTGGAGGAGTTCTTCTTCGGCTTCGAGTTGGTCTTCGGGCTTTTCGGGCCAGGGGGTGGTGGCGCCGGGGCGGCCGACTAGTTTTTCGGCCAGGTCGTCCCAGCCGTAGGCGTGGAAGACGGCGCGGTCGAGGTCGTCGTGGAGTTCGCGCAGGACGGAGACCAGGCCCTGTTCGTGGATTTCCTTATCCTTGTGGGTCAGGGGTTCTTCGCGGCGTAGTTTTTCCAGGACGTTGTACATGCCGGTCATAGTGAGGCCGGGGTGTTGGCCCTGTTGGCGTTTACGGTGCGTGTCCAACTGCTTGGCCAGGGTGGTGATGTGATTGGCGGTGGCCTCGTCAGGAACCGGGAAAGGGAAAGTGCCGAAACATTTTGAGTTATACATGGGATCGTTCCCAACACCGAGTCTGCCGCCAGCTCTGAGTGACCAAAGAACGTGCAGACGGCTGGAAAGGGTGCCAAGTTGCCACAGGTGATGAAGAGCAACTCCAACAAGGCCGTCGTCAGGCAAGACTGATTTCTTCAGCCTCACAAAGAAGCGGTGTTTGCTGACGTAAGTTGTCGCGACATAACTCCCGATGTCTTTCATGGCTGCTTGCAGCTCTGTCCTTGGCCGCCAATGTAGCCACCAGTTTTCGGCCAATCCCTTGGCTTTCTTCTGTAGTCGCTCTGGCTTTACTCGTTCTAGAAGCCACTGATAGGAAAAAGGATATTCAACCCGCAGCTGTTCCAGCGATAGACCAAACGTATTGATAACGCTAAGGTTACGATCTTTCTGATTGACATCCTTGCCACTCATTAAGCGCATTAGAAGGGTCTCCTCCTTTGGTGCGCGTTGGAGGAATGCATGTCGCTGCTCAGGGCTAAGAATGAAACCAGCGCCATGTACAATAACCCCTCGGCTGCATAAGCCAGTGTTTGACTGAAGAATTTCGGCACCAGTAACGTTGGCCCCAACACCTAAATCGGAAAAGATCTTCCCCTTGGTCCAATCGATAGTAAAGGTCGGAGTTTCCTTCTCGCTGGAGGTGGCTTCGTTGATTATGACTCCCCGCACCCCTTCGAAGTCACCGGCCCTGGCGACTGTCATTGCAATGCGAACAGCAGCACCCGCGCTAGAGTCGACCCAAGGGTGATCTGGAATGGCAAATTGCAGTGAAAGCGACTTCTTCGAGCTGAGAAACTGTTCCAACACCTTCCTGTTGAAGGACTGGCGAATGCTGTTGGTTGTAATCAGCCCAAATTGCTTGAGATCATCCTTCTGACAAAGAGTTGCTGCCTTGTGCCACCAGTACATTACGAAGTCCGATGATCTAGGTACGTGCTTCGTCCATGCGTCTCGCAGCGCATCGACGTAACCGTCGCCTAGCGCTAGACGCATTCGCTTGTTGCCAATAAACGGCGGATTCCCCACCACATAATCCGCCTCAGGCCATTCCGCCTTCCTCGGATTGACATAAACCTCCTCCGGCACCTGGGCAGACTCGTCGGGGATGTCTTCGCCGGTGGTGGGGCTCAGCTTGTAGGTTTTGCCGTCCCAGCGCATGATGGGGCGGCCGTGTTCGTCCATTTTGTATTCCCAGCGGTCGTAGGCCAGGACGGCGTCGCGGCATTCGATGTTTTCGAAGGCTCTCAGGACGGGCTGGGGCGGGTTGATGTGGCCGTGGGTGCGGAAGTGCCATTGGAGGTAGCCGATCCAAAGGACCATTTCGGCGATGGCGGCGGCTCTGGGGTTGATTTCTATCCCCAGGAACTGGTGCGGGTCGACGGTGTTGCCCTGCATTTCGAGCAGGTTCTGGCCTTCGCCCAAGTCGGCCAGGGTGCCGAGGATTTCGCCTTCCAGGCGTTTCATGTGTTCGAGCGTGACGTAGAGGAAGTTGCCGCTGCCGCAGGCGGGGTCGAGGATGCGGATCTCGCACAGCTTGCGGTGGAAGTCGCGGATCTCGTTTACGGCCTTGTCGTGTTTGCCTTGTGCTTCCAGGGCTGCGGCGGCGGCCTGGACGTTTTTCCATTCGTCTCTGAGCGGGTCGATGACGGTGGGCATGACCAGGCGTTCGACGTAGGCCCTGGGTGTGTAGTGGGCGCCGAGTTTGTGGCGTTCTTCGGGGTCTAGCGCACGTTCCAACAATGTGCCGAAGATGGCCGGTTCGACCTGGCTCCAGTCGTGCTTGGCGGCGTCGATCAAGAGCTGGATCTGGTCGGCGTCGAGCGCGATCGGGTTGATGTCGAGGAACAGGTTGCCGTTGAAGCGCAGGATCTCGGTGTTGAGTACGCCGCTGTAGCCGCCGGTGTTCATCGTCTCCCACAGGTTCTGGATGGCGCTGGGGAAGTGCTGCGGCGTGCCCTTGAGCTTTTGCAGCAGGGCGGTGAACTCGCCCTTGGGCAGCAGGCCAACGTCTTCGCAGAACATGGTGAACAGGCAGCGCTTGATGAAGTGGGCGACGCGTTCGACCTTGTAGCCGTCCTTTTCCAGCGTGCGCGCCAGCTTGGCCAGGGTGTCGCTGATCTCGCGGGTGACGCGCGCGGCGTACTTGGACGGGTCCAGGCTGTCGGGGTCGGTCCAGATCTTTTTGAGGCGCTCGCGGACTTTTTCTTCGCGCAGGTCTTCCAGGTGGATGCGGTGCTTGCGCGGGTCCGGGAAGGGCACGTAGGTCGCGCCCGAGCGGGTGAACTCGGAATAGACCTCGATCGTCTTGCCGACATCGCAGGTCAGCAGGAAAGGCGGGCGGCCTTCCTCGGCGGGCAGGGCGCGGATGTAGGTGTCGGCCTGGGCGGCGGCGCGCAGCATGGCCTTGTCCCAGCGGCTGGATTCGTGCTTTTCGCTGACCTGCTTGGCCTCGAGCACGAAGTGGCCGCGGCGGTAGAGGTCGATGTAGCCGCGCGTCGTGCTGCCGTCGGGGTGGTTGATGTCGACTCTTCGTTCAAATACGTAGCCGTTCTTGGTCGGCTCGGGGCCGGCCGGTTCCGGACCGGGCAGGTCGAGCAGGCGGCACAGCTCGGTCAGGAAGAGCTGGTAGTTGGCGCGCTCCTTGCCGCCGGTGTCTTGCCAGCGGTCGATGAAGGCTTCGACGGCCTGTGGTGTGTGCTTGTCGGTGGAGTCGTTCATGCGTGGTGGTGCGGGTTCCCCTAAATGCTGGGGTAAAGACTACCAGCATCGTGGCGGGTGGGGGAATGGCCGGTTAAGTGCTCTCGTGGATCTGGTGATCGCTGTCGTCGAGGGGGTTGATCAGGCGGGTGAAGCCGAAGCCTTCGAAGTCGGCGGTGTTGCGGGTGGCGAATTCGGTGATGCCGTGGTGGCGCAGGGTCAGCGCGATGCGTGCGTCGAACACGGCTCGTCGGGCGATACCGGGGTGTTGCGCAACGTTCCATACCTTGTCCATGACCGGCGCGTTCTCGATCAGGGCCCAGCGCGGGTTGCTGCGCCAGGCGCGGCAGATGCCGGCTGCGTCCGGTGCGCTCAACGGTTTGCTCAGCACTGCGGGATTGCGCAGCAGTTGGTAGAGCTCCATCAGGACGAGTTCGCAGATGGCGACATCGTCGCGTACCGCGCATTCGGTGATGAAGCCCCGCGCTGGCTGATGCTCGGGGCAGTCGCGATTGTGCGCGTAGAGCAGGATGCTGGTGTCGATGGAGAGCAAGTCAGGCGTTGCCCAGTTCGCGCCAGGAATCTTCCGGGGCCTGGAACTCGCCCAGGGCGTCGGGGGCGGGCGGTTGCCACGGGCCGTCGCCGCGTCCGGGCGGATAGATTCGTTGCATGTGCTCCAGGCCGCGGCGCAGCACCTCCGCCAGGCTGATTTCCTGCTCGGCGGCAATCCGCTTGGCTTCGCGGTAGAGCTCGTCGGGGAGTTGAATCTGGGTGCGTACCATGGCGCCGAAACTACAGTGATGTAGAAATGATGTCAAATTCCATGGATGAGGGTCTCGCGCGTCGTGGGCGTTGCGCGTCGTTGGGGCCAACCCGTAGCATGGCTCGACCAAGGGGCTTTCTACACAGGGATGTTCACGATGAGTGCACCAGTCAGCCAGGAAGTGCGCGACTACGTCGACGGTCTCGACTATGAGCGTCGCAGGGGTGAGTGCGAGCAGCTGCTCGAGATCTTTCATCGGGCCACGGGGCTCGAGGCCGAGCTGTGGAGTTCTTCGATGATCGGCTACGGCCATTATCACTATCGCTACGAATCCGGCCATGAGGGCGACTGGTTCCTGACCGGGTTTGCCCCGCGCAAGCGCGCACTGTCGATTTACATCATGCCGGGGTTCGAACCGTACGAAGATCTGATGCAGCGGCTGGGCAAGCACAAGACCGGCAAGTCCTGTCTCTATCTGACCAAGCTGGAGAACGCCGATCCGGAGGTGTTGGAAACGCTGATCCGTGAGTCGGTGGCCCGGATGGAGGCTACCTGGAAGTAGCGGGCGCGCGACCCGCGAGCCGGGGCGACAAGCCAAAGTCCGGTGGTTCCCGGTCAGGCGTCGTGAACTCCCGGGGCTGCCCAAGGGTTGATGATTCGCACGCCGGTGGGCGCGAAGTCTTCGACGTTGCGGGTCATCAGGGCCAGGCCGTGGCGCAGGGCGGTGGCGGCGATCAGGCCGTCGATGGCGGGGATGCTGCGGCCGTTGGCGCGGGCGGCGGGGGTGATTTCGCCCGAGATCAGGCTGGTTTCGCTGTCGATGGGCAGGATGCGGTCGCCGTAGTGCGCGTGCAGCTGGGACAGCCAGGCTTCCAGTTCGCTCTTGCGGCGGCCCGGTTCGAGCAGTGCGATGCCCTTGGCCAGTTCTCCCATTGTCAGCACGCTCAGGAACAGTTCGTCGTCGGCGTGTTCCCTGACGGCCGCACGTACGCGCGGATCGCCCTGCGGATGCCGGATTTCCGATAGAACGCAGGTGTCGAGCAGGACTCTCACAGCGGCACGTCGCGGTCGCTCGCGCGGTCTCGCGCTAAATCAACGCCCTCCAGGCTCGGGCCGCTGCCGAGCAGGAACGCAGCGAAGCCGGGGCGCTTGCCCGTCAGGCGCTGGTAATCGGATTCGGAGAGAATCACGACCGCATCGTCACGTCGCGATACGCGTTGCGGCCCCTCGGTCAGCGCGCGGGTGACCACTTCGCTGAACTTGTTCTTGGCGTCGGCGAGTTTCCAGTCCATGGGTCACTGAAAATAGCTAGATTGGCTAGATATTATCGGGGCGGTAGAGGCGGTGTGCAAGCCGGAGGTTTTTGTGGGCGATCAGCCGATCAGCTCGTTGATCTTGAGCACCGTGCGCCAGTTGCGGGTGGTGACCGGCGAGCCGGCCAGGCGGTCGAGCAGGGCGGGGGTGATCTTGGAGCCGGCCTGGCCGGAGGCGTAGTGGATCCATAGGCTGCCCGTGCGTTGCGCGATCGTCTCGCCCGAGGCGGCGTACTCGCTGAGTTTTTCCGCGGCGTCGGGCGCCAATTGCTTCTCGGCCAAACCCAGCATGACGCGGTTGGGTTCGGAGGCCGAGGCTTCGCGAAACGGATTGAGTTCCATGTACAGCGGCCAGGCAGCGGCCGGGCGCACGATCACCGACACGCGGTGACCGAAATGCGAGGCGATAGCGCCGGCGAGCTGCTTCTCCAGCGCCGAGGTGCTGCCTTCGGCACTGAACAGAATGTTGCCGCTCTGGATGTGGGTGGCCACGTTCTGCCAGCCGATGTCGGCGCAGATGTTGCGCAGCTCGGCCATGGGGATCTTGTTGTGGCCGCCGACGTTGATGCCGCGTAGCAGGGCGATCCAGCGATTGGGCGATTGCGCGTTCATGGTGCGGGTTCCGGGTCGAGTCCAGCGGGTTCAGCCAAGTCCCATCATCACCCGGAACGCAGCCTTCTGCCAAGCTTGCTTCACGCCTGGCGTGGAATGACCGGGGGTGGGCGGCGGGACTGGCTCAGGGCTACGCCGCCCAGGATGAGGGCGCCGGCGATCATCATGCCGGGGGTGACGGGTTCGGCCAGGACCAGCCAGGCCCAGGCGACGCCGAACAGGGGCACCAGGTAGGTGACGGTGGCGGTGCGGCTGGGGCCGATGGTCTCGAGCAGGCGGAACAGGAAGGCGTAGGCGATGCCGGTGCACAGCACGCCGAGGGTGATGGCGCTGGCCCAGACGGTGGCGTTGATGGACTGTTCGGGCCAGTGCCAGATGGCCATCGGTGACAGTACGACGGCGCTGCACGACAGGGTGGCGCCGCCGAGTGCGATTGGCGGCAGGCCGGCGAGATGGCGCTTGACCAGGTTGCCGGCCAGGCCGTAGCAGGCCGCGGCCGTGGTCGCTGCCAGCGCGGCCCAGCCGACGGGTACGCCGGCCATCGGCATGCCGACCATGACGATCACGCCGATGATGCCCGAGGCCAGGCCGAAGCCGCGGCGGGTGCCGATCTTCTCGCCGAACATTAATCCGGCGAAGAGCACGGCGAACAGGGCGGTCATGCTGTTGGCGATGGCGCTGATGCCCGCCGGGGCGATCTTGGTCGCCCAGGCGAACAGGGTAAACGGCACGGCCGAGTTGATCATGCCGATGGCGAACAGCACGCGCCAGCGCCCGGCCAGGCGATGGCGGGCGCGGTAAACGAAAGGCAGCAGTACCAGGGCGCCGAACACCAGCCGGATCTCGACCAGGGCGAAGGGCCCGAACTCCGGCGCGGCCACGCGCATGAGCAGGAACGACCCGCCCCAGATGGCGCCTAGCAGTACGAGCTCGATCATGGCCTTGAGTTCGTCGGCGGTAGCGTGCGGGGTATCGCTCATGTTGCGTAAACAGGCCTGGCTGGCACGGAAGCGCCAAAGGATACCGTGTGCGCGAAGAATTGCTTGACATGGCCGGTATTTCGAGTATTCTGGAAATATGAAATCACCAGCTTCCCAAATGAGTTCCGCAGAAGACCTGGCGCCCGTATTTGCCGCGCTGGGGCAGGGTGCGCGTCTGGACGTGATGCGCCTGTTGCTGGCGGCTTATCCCGATGCGGTGGCGGCCGGGGAGATCCAGGAAAAGCTGGGGATCCCCGCTTCGACCTTGTCGCATCACCTGCACAAGCTGCGCGAAGTGGGCCTGGTCAATTCCCTGCGCGAAAGCCAGTGGATCCGTTACGCGGCGCGCGCGGATACCCTGGAGTCGCTACTCGATTTTCTTTATTCCGAGTGCTGCAGCCGCAACGCGGTGGTGGACTCGGACCTGGCCGGTCGCTGTTGCTAGGCCGAGTGTTCGGTTGTTTCAGCGGCTTTTTTTGATCCTTTAATTCGATAATTGCGGAAATATAGGAGCAAGTCATGAACAAGACCCACATTTCTCTGGACGTGAAGAACCTGGACGCGGCCGTGGCGTTCTATCGCAACTTCCTGCAGGCCGAGCCGGCCAAGCTGCGGCCCGGTTACGCCAACTTCGATCTGGACAACCCGCCGCTGAAGCTGGCATTGAACGAAGCGGGGCAGTCCAGCGTTTCGCACCTGGGTGTGCAGGTGGAAGGCCGTGACGCGGTCTTCGCCGAGATCGAGCGCCTGAAGGCCGCCGGCCTGGGCACGTTTACCGAAACCGACACCGACTGCTGCCACGCCATCCAGGACAAGGTCTGGGTGGCTGATCCGGACGGCAATCGCTGGGAGGTGTTCGTGGTCAAGGGCGACGTGCCGGCAAAGGCCGCGGCCGCCGAAGCGGCCGGGTGCGGATGCAGCTGCGGCGCGTAGACTGCCTTCAGGGCTCGAAGCGATCGGTGAAGATGAAGATGCCCGGCGCGGTCAGCAGGTACTGGAACTGGGGCTGGTCGACGGCATTGGACTGACAGTCCAGTACGGCGCTTTGCTGCTCGCCGCTGGTCGGTGCAAAGACCAGGGTGAAGTCGACCGCATCGGACGGCGCAATCCCGGCCCAGCTCAGCGGGTCGGGTTGCGTCTGGAACTCGCCCGCGCCGGCGGCGAGGTTGCACTCGATGTCGAGCGGTGCCGTTCCGCTGTTGGTGAACTGTCCCGACACCGAGGCGTTGTCGCCCGGCGCGACCAGGCCGAAATCGACTTCCCCGGCTTTGGGGTCGGCCGTCAGCCGTGGAGCGATGCCGGTGCCGGTCAATTCACCGCTGCGGGTGCCGACATTCGTTGCGACGAGAAGCTGGCCGGAGCGCTCTGTGTCGGACTCGGGCGCGAACACCACCTCGATCGAGCAGGTCTGCCCCTCGGCCAACGTGACTTGGTCGCAGCCGTTGTCGGCGATGGTGAAATCGGTGATATCGGTCGAAACGCCCTCGATGATGAGTCCGTCGGCATTGCCGGAATTGACGGCCTGGATGGTCAGGGGCGTGCTGGTCTGGCCCGCTTCCAGCTCGCCGAAATCCAGTGCGCCGGGCTCAAGCGAGATCAGTGGTCCGTCGACCTCGACGGATACCAGGCCGTCGATGGCCTTGGATGGCGTGAATGGTCGACCTTCATCCTCAGGGGCATCCCATTCCAGGGCAACATCCGTACCGTCCGGAGTTGCCGGATCAATGGTGAAGGCGATCGAGCCTGAAAACGAGGCGATAGGCATTCCGGTGAGGTTGGCCACTGCTACGACGATGCGGTTTGTGTCGTTGAGTTGGCAGCTCGCGAAGAAGGCAGTGGACGATTCGCACATATCGGAAACGTCGACCTGGCTGAATGCTTCGATTCCCTGGATGCGTGCGCGAGCCTCCAGCGAGTCGGCGTTGTCTGTGTTGTCGAATTCGAACGTGACCGAAACCGTGTTGCCCGGCGCGCCGCTGACCGATTCGAGGGTCACGATGCCGCCGGTCTGCTGTGCCTGGGCGGCACCGGCGAGCAGGAATGTAGACAGCACCATGGCGCGGACTGCGCGATCGATGGATGCCAACGTGAAGCGGGGACTGACATGCATTCGGGGCGACTCCGTAGTGGTCCCCCTACTTAGTGCCTATCACTTTAGCACCGCGTCAATTCCGAGTCCGTGATGCAGTTGGCGAATCGCGCCATTCGTTCAGGTAATCGATAACCGGCGCAATCGCCGGTGGGGTTCGATCGCTGAAGGGCATGGGCGCGATCAGCCCGCGGTGAGATGCCTGCAGGACCATCGGCGGCGGCGCTTCTTGCAGTGGCAGTGAGTCAACCGCCACGGCGCCGTCGCCGATGGACTGCCCGGTTTGCGACCACAGCTCGCTGATGGTCTTCTTCAGTTCGGGTAGCCCGAGTTCCTGGCTCAGGTCGGCGAGTTCCCGTTCCATCACCGGGGTCGGTTCGGCGATGCGTCCGCCGATGATCCGGATGGGAACGGTATCCGGCCACGGTCGGGCATTGAGTTGCTGCAGGTACTCGCTGCCCGGGCGCAGGTCGATCTTGGCCGCGCCCGTGCCGTCGCGCAGGGCGGCAAACAGCGAGAAATCACCTGCGGGCAGATCAGCGGCGTACTCGCGCAGTTCCAGCCAGGCCCGCAGCCGCGCCCACTCCGAGCCGTGATTGGGCGTGGCGATCAGGATTGTCCCGCGTACTTCGGGGCCGTCCACCGTCGGTGCCGACTCGACGGGATGGCGATGGCGAGAGACGAAATCGCGGATCACCAGCCCGCCCATGCTGTGACCGACCAGCACGACCCGCCGCGACGAGGCCAGCCCGGGCCAGGCGCTTGCCAGCGCGTCGGCGCTGGCGTCGACGGCCTGGTCGTTGGGGTAGCGGAACTCGACCTGTTCGATGCCCTCGGTATCGAGCCGCTGCTGCAGTTGAGACCAGATGCCGCCGGGCTCGTCCACGCCGTGGACCAGGACGACTTCTACGTCGGCAGGCGGCTGCACGGCCTGGTCGTGGCGGAAGAAACCGGTGGCTTGCTCGGCCGGGCTCATCTGCTCGGGAAACCAGTCCCAGAGCTGTTCCTGCACCTGGATGCGCAGCTCGCGTTCTTCTTCCGGATAGCGTTCCGTCCAGGCGCCCCAGGCGAGCCACAGCCCGAGAACGACACCGACTACGACCAAGAGCCGGCGTTTCATGACGCGGCCGCGGCCGGCCTGGTCGAGCCATAATCAAAACCTATGGCAGGCATGACAACAATTGATTTCATAAATACGTGCAGAGTCGATATCATCAGGGTACATTGAACGGTTGAACCCGGCGAAGCGCTGTCGCGCTGGCGACGGGGCGTACTAGATTTTCTGACACTGGAGGAGAGATACATGGATACCGAAGCAAAGTGCCCGTTTGCACCGGCGAAGTTCCGGCATACCGCGAGCGGCAGCCTGTCGAATTCGACCTGGTGGCCCGAAAGCCTGAACCTGAGAATTCTCAATCAGAATTCGCCCAAGGTCGATCCCATGGGCGGGGAATTCAACTACGCCGAGGAATTCAAGAAGCTCGACCTCGATGCGGTCAAGAAGGATATCCGCGCCCTGATGACCGAGTCGAAAGACTGGTGGCCGGCCGACTACGGCCATTACGGCCCGCTGTTCATCCGGATGACCTGGCACGCCGCCGGCACCTACCGCGTGGCCGACGGCCGCGGCGGCGGTTCGACCGGCAACCAGCGGTTCGCCCCGCTCAACAGCTGGCCCGACAACGGCAACCTGGACAAGGCGCGCCGCCTGCTGTGGCCGATCAAACAGAAGTACGGCAAGCAGCTGTCCTGGTCCGACCTGTTGATCCTGACCGGCAACGTCGCGCTCGAGTCGATGGGCTTCAAGACCTTCGGATTCGGCGGCGGCCGCGAGGATATCTGGGAGCCGGAAGGCGACGTGTTCTGGGGTCCCGAAAGCGAATGGCTGGGCAACGAGCGTCACCGCGAAGACGGTGAACTGATGGGTGACCTGGCCGCCGACCACATGGGTCTGATCTACGTCAACCCGGAGGGCCCCAACGCCAACCCGGATCCGGCCGAGGCGGCTTTCTATGTTCGCCAGAGCTTCGGCCGCATGGCGATGAACGACTACGAAACCGTCGCCCTGATCGCCGGTGGACACACCTTCGGCAAGTGCCACGGCGCCGCGCCGGATTCGCACCTGGGTCCGGAGCCCGAGGCCGCTCCGATCGAGCAAGGCGGCCTGGGCTGGAAGAACGATTTCGGCACCGGCAAGGGTAAGCACACCATCACCAGCGGCATCGAGGGCGCCTGGACGCAGACGCCGACGAAGTGGGACATGACCTTCTTCGAGAACCTGTTCAACTTCGAATGGGAAAAGCACAAGGGCCCGGGTGATTCGTGGCAGTGGCGGCCCGTCAACGAGGAGGCGCAGGGCATCGTCCCCGACGCGCACGACCCCGACGAAACCCACGCGCCGATGATGCTGACCACCGACCTGGCGCTGAAGGTCGACCCGGACTACCGCAAGGTCTCCGAGCACTTCTGGAAGAACCCGGACGAGTTCGCCGACGCCTTCGCGCGTGCCTGGTTCAAGCTGCTGCACCGCGACATGGGTCCGGTCGATCGCTACCTCGGCCCGGAAGTGCCGGACGAGGAATTGATCTGGCAGGATCCCGTCCCGAAGGTCGACCACGAACTGATCGACGAGTCCGACATTGCTGAACTCAAGGGCAAGCTGCTCGACTCTGGCCTGTCGGTGTCCGAACTGACCTTCCTGGCCTGGGCTTCGGCCTCGACCTTCCGGCACACCGACAAGCGCGGCGGCGCCAACGGCGCGCGCATTCGCCTGGCGCCGCAGAAGGACTGGGAAGCCAACCAGCCCGAGAAGCTCGGCGGCTGGCTCGATGCGATCGAGGGCGTGCAGAAGGCCTTTAACGACGCCCAGTCGGGCAACAAGAAGGTCTCGCTGGCCGACCTGATCGTGCTCGGCGGTGTTGCCGCGGTCGAAAAGGCCGCCAGGGACGCCGGCTTCGACGCCAAGGTGCCGTTCCATCCGGGCCGCACCGACGCCACCGACGAGCAGACCGAAGTCGATTCCTTCGAATGGCTCGAACCGAAGGCCGACGGCTTCCGCAACTACCTCGGCCACGGTCACGACCGTCCGCACGAGGAACTGCTGGTCGATCGCGCCCACCTGCTGGGCCTGACTGCGCCGGAGATGACCGTACTGGTCGGCGGCATGCGCGCCCTGGGCGCCAACCACGATCAGACCGCGCACGGCGTGCTGACCGACCGGCCGGGTCAGCTGACCAACGACTTCTTCGTCAACCTGCTCGACATGAGCACGGATGTGAAGGAGACCGATCGGGAAGGCATCTACGAAGGCCGCGACCGTCAGACCGGCGAGGTCAAGTGGACCGCCACGCGCAACGACCTGGTCTTCGGCGCCAACTCGCAGTTGCGGGCGGTGGCCGAGGTCTACGCCAGCGAAGACGGCCGGGAGAAGTTCGTGCAGGACTTCATCAACGCCTGGAACAAGGTGATGAACGCCGACCGTTTCGACCTGGCCTGATCGGGCGACATTCGTCAGCAATCAACCCCGGCTCCCCCTGGGCGCCGGGGTTTTTTTTGTCTTTCCCCGGGGGCTTGCAACAATCGGCAAACAGCCTGCAACTTGCGAGCAAGCAAGCCTGCGCCGAAGACCGCACAGTAGGACATTCGAGTCGAACAGGGGAAACGAATGGCACAGCGCGGTGCGAGCTTGTACTTGCTGGCGGCGATGGCGGTTGCGCTCTGGCCGGCGGCGGGTTCTCCCGGAGCCGGCGAAACCGATGCCGGGTCGTCCGTCCCGGCGGGCATTCCGGCGGATGCGGGGGGGAGCCCTTACGGCGACAGGCCGCGGGTCGTCGTCATTTCTCAGGGACGCGCCGGCGCCGATCGTTAGTTGCACGGGGCGGTTTTCCCCGGGGATGTGAACTGGGTCCGACGCTTTGTCGTTAGACTTGTGCGCTGTCTTTCTGACTGTCGCTTTTCATGCCCCTTGTTTGGCCTGGGTGCCTTCCCGGATGCGCCCGCTTGTTCGCCTCATTCCTGCTTGCCGCTGCGTTTAGCGCATCGCCTTTGGCGGTCGCACAACCCGACTGGCTGGACGAGGGCTATCTCCTCGATCGCTGGACCAACGTGGACGGGCTGCCGGTCAACGGCACGACCGATGTGCATATCGGCAATCGGGGTTACCTGTGGCTGGCGACCTTCGACGGACTGGTGCGCTTCGACGGGTACCGGTTCAGAACTTTCAACGCCAGCAATGACCAACTGCCGGGAAACCGCCTCACTCGCCTGGTGCAGCAAGACTCGGGCCTGATCTGGGTGCTGACCGAGCAGTACGCCCTGGCCAGTTTCGACGGTCGCCGATTCCATGCGGCCGGTACCGCGCAGGGACTTCCCGCCGAGCGCGCGCTCAAGCTGCATCTCGACGGCCGCGACCGCCTGTGGGCCGGCACGGAGCGGGGGTTGGCCCGCGCCTGCGGTCCGTCCTGCTTCAAGAGCATCGGGCACCGGAGCCTGGACGGACGCGCCGTGCAGACGTTTGCCGATGCCGCCGACGGCGGCATCTGGGCGGGAACCGCCGCCGGGGTGGTCGTGGGCCTGTCAGGCGTCGACGTGCGGCAGGTCGTGGATGCCGCCGCGGGACTTGCGCTGGCCGATGTCCGGGCGCTGCTGGTCGACGACGATGGTGTCCTCTGGGCCGGCGGCGCGGGCGGCCTGGCGACGATCGTCGACGGCCGGGCTGAAATGCTGCATGGCTTCATGGGTGAAACGATCAACGACCTGGAGCTGGCGCCCGGTGGGGACGTGATCGCGCAGGCCTACGATCGAAGCTATCGCCTCTCGGACGGACGCTGGCGGGTCGACAACGCCGGCCCGATCGGCGGCTACGTGCGGCTTGTCGCTGCCGGGCCGCAGGGTTCGGAATGGCGGGTGCGCCAGAACGAGCTGTTGCGCGACGGAGAATCCGTGGTGCGCGCTTCCTGTCCGATTCGCGACTTCGAATTCGATGCCGTCGGCGGGGTCTGGCTGGCCACGCTTTGCGACGGGCTGTGGCGGCTCAGGCAGCGGCAGTTCGAAACGATATCCGAGCATCGCGGCCTGCCCGATGGGCCGGTCTACGGTTTGGTGGAGGACGATGCGGGTCGGGTCTGGGCGAGCGTCGGGGCGGGCCTGGTCGCCGAAATCCGGGACGGGCAGGTCAGCATGCTGCACGAGGCCGGCTCGTCGGGTCAGGTGGTGGGCACGGTGGCGACCGACGGCGATGGCGCGGTCTGGGTCGGCAAGGGCGGCGTGTGCCGGATGGGGGCCGCCGGTTGCGTAACGCCCTCCCGGCTGCCGCGGGTTTTGCGCAAGAGCCTGGTCAGGAGCATCTTCGAGGATGCGCGCGGCGGGCTCTGGGTGGGCAGCCAGGCCGGCTTGTGGCGGCGCTTCGAGGGGCGATGGCAGAACATGCAGCCGGCGCTGGCCCTGCCCGACCGGGTGCAGGCGCAGGTGATCATGCAGGCCGGTAGCGGCAACCTCTGGTTCGGCACCGATTCCAGCGGTCTGCGTCGCCGCTCGGCCAGCGGCGACGTCGTCGCCCTGGGATCGGCCGAGGGGCTTTCCAGCAACCGAATTCGCGATCTGCACGAAGACGCGGCGGGGCGACTGTGGGTGGTGACCGCCGACAGCGGACTGTGCCGCTCCGACCGGCCCGAGACCGAATCGGGACTGGTGTTCACCTGCATGGGTGAAAGCGAAGGCCTGTACTCCAACAGCCTCCACCGTTTGCTGGCCGATGATCAGGGGCGGTTCTGGTTCAACAGCAACATGGGCGTCTTCCGGGTCGATCGGCGGGCCCTGGAGCGTGTGCTGGACGGCCGGTCGAGCCGCGTCTATCCCCGCGTCTATACCGAAAGAGACGGGCTGCCCGACCGCGAGGGCAACGGTGGGGTCCAGAATGCCGGCATCCGCCTGGATGACGGGCGCCTGGCGTTTCCGGGGCAGGGCGGAATCGTCGTGTTCGATCCGGACAATGTGCGGGATCTCGAGGGTGTGCCGCGGGTTGTGCTGGAGCAAGTCCGGCTGCCGGACGGCAGCGATCTGCCGGCCGATGGGACGGTGCAAGTCCCCCTGGGGGAACGCGTGTTCTCGCTTCGGTTTACCGGCATCAAGCCGGGGCTGACGGGGCAGACCTACTTCCGTTATCGGATGAACCGCGGCCCGTGGGTGGAACTCGGCGCGGACCGCAATCTGACTTTCGATGATGTGCGCCCGGGACGGCACGAACTCGAGATCGCGGCCGTCGATGCCGACAGCGGTCTCTCGGGCCCGGTGGCCGGCATGACGATCGACGTGCCGGCCCTGTTTCACGAGCGTAAGGACGTTCGATTCGCGCTGGCGCTTGCGTTGGTTGCCCTGATCGCGCTCTGGTTGATGCGTCGCCGCCGCGCGGCGATTCGGCTCCAGCAGTACCTGCACCGCGAAGTCGAGCGTCGGACCGTCGAGGCCATGCGTCAGCAACGCCGCGCCGAAAGCGCCCTGTCGGCCGACGCGTCGGCGACGAACGGCGGCGAGGCGCGGCGACCGGTCGATTCATCGCCCGGCGAAGCGTCGCTGCTTGCCGACGAGGTGCGCGCCTGGGTCGAGAACAACGTTCAGCACGGCAGCCTTTCGGTGGAGAAGCTGGCCGAATCGCTGTTCATGTCGCGCAGCAAGCTGCATCGCCGCCTGGTCGAGCAAACCGGCCGCTCGCCGGGCGAGTTCATCCGCGACGTGCGCCTGGGCATCGCCCGCCAGATGCTGCACGAGCAGGGGGCGAGCGTCTCGAACGTCGCCTTCGCGGTCGGCTTTTCGAGCGTGTCGGGGTTCAGCCGCGCCTACCGCAGCCATTTCGGCGAGTCGCCCTCTCAGACCGCGGGCTGAGCGGACACGCTTCCTCGACCCCGGCGCCGCGCGGGCGCCGGGGATTCCGGTCCGCCTTCGCCTCAATCCTTCATATGGCTGAGGTCGTCGTTGCGCACCCAGATGTCGGCGTAGTAGCTGGTGATCGCTTCCCGGTCGATTTCGCGCATCTTGTTGAATTCCTCCTCGCCGAAGTGCTCTTCGAGCATTTTCCAGAAGCCGTTGTCGCCGTCGAACTCCGCGAAGCTCGCGGCAGGCGAGACGACGTAAATACCGCTGTTGTGCTCACCGCCGATGGATGAGTAGAAGTAGAAGGGTTCGTGCCAGTCCTTCTCGGCGGCAGCTTCGGCGTACTTCTTGACGTTCTCGAGGAATGCTCTCGAATCGTCGAGCTCGAAGGCCGTCACCCAGGCAATCTTGCGATCGGTGTCGTCGTCGACGTGATGGCTGTGCTCGCCCAGATAGACATCGAAGGTGGCGTAGACCTTTTCGACAGCGGCGTGGTAGCGCTCCTTGAACTGCTCGTAGCATGCGTCGAGCTCGGGAGTGTCCTCGTCAAACTCGGCCCAGCGTTGCTGGTTGAGCACGAATGCGTAGCGGTCCACATCGCCGGTTTCTGCCTTGTAGACGGTCCACTCGGCGCTGTCGTCGGCTTCCCTGATGCAATCGTTCCAATCGGCGACGACTTCCTTGTAGGCATCGTGCTGATCGCTCTTGACGTGTTCCATGTAAATGCGCTGGACCCAGTCTTCGGCTTGATCATCGTGGTCGTCGGCCCAGACCGGGCTGGTGGCCAGGACGCTACAGCAGGCGGTAACAAGTATTGCTCTCATGTCGAATACTCCCTAGGGGTGGCAGGAGGAGACAGTCGAGCAAAACCGTTTGGGCAATACCTGTCGAAAGGCTTTCAGGCAATCCGGGGCGCGGTTTCATACCCGAATCTACCGTATGATTTGCTCCCATGTCGGCCTATTTCGTCATCATCTCCCTGATCGTGGTCGGGCGGCTCCTGGCGCCGGCGTTTCCCGCCAGCGCGCCGGAAGTGCTCAACCGCGTGGTGATCATGCTGTGCCTGCCGGCGCTGATCTTTATCCACGTACCGACCCTGGAAGCCAGCACGGCGCTGCTGCCGCTGGTGATCGTGCCCTGGGCCTTGCTGGGGGTCAGCGTCGCCATGGTGCTGCTGCTGGCGCGTTGGTTGGATTTGCGGCGCGAGGCGGTGGCCGTGCTCTTGCTGCTGCTGCCGCTGGGCAATACGTCGTTTCTGGGCTTTCCGCTGGTCGAGGCGCTGCTGGGCGAGGACCAGGTGCGTTACGCGGTGGTCTACGACCAGTTTGGGTCGTTTCTGATCGTGTGCACGCACGCCTTGTTCGTGCTGGCCTGGTTCGGCACCGGGCAGCGGCCGGCCTTTGGCGACATGGCGAAACGGATCGTCACTTTCCCGCCCTTCATCGCCCTGGTCGGCGCACTGCTGCTGGGCAACGCCTGGTTCCCGGACTGGCTGATGGACCTGGCAAACAATTTCGCCGACATGCTTCTGCCGCTGGTGACGCTCGCCATCGGCATGAGCCTGCACCTGCGCCTGGTGTCCGAATATCGCCGCCCGTTGTTCATCGGCCTGGCGAGCAAGCTGGTCATTCTGCCGGCCGTGGCGCTGGGGCTGATCCTGCTGCTCGATACCCAGCCGGATATTGCCAGGGTGGCCCTGATGGAAGCCTCGATGCCGCCGATGATCACCGCCGCGGCCCTGCTGTCCTCGGCCCGCCTGGCGCCACCGCTGGCTTCCGCGCTGGTCGCCTGGGGCGTGTTGCTGTCGGCCGTGACCGTCCCGCTGTGGTATTTCCTTGCAGGATGGGTGTTCTAGAACGGCGCGTGACCCGGCGTGCGCGGGTAGGGGATGACGTCGCGGATGTTGGTCAGCCCCGTGATGTAGTTGAGCAGGCGCTCGAAGCCCAGGCCGAAGCCGGCGTGCGGCACCGTGCCGTATCGGCGCAGGTCCACGTACCAGCTGTAGGTCTCGGCATCCAGGCCGTGTTCGGCCATGCGGCGCTTGAGCACGTCCAGGCGCTCCTCGCGCTGCGAGCCGCCGATGATCTCGCCGATGCCGGGGGCGAGCACGTCCATCGCCGCGGCGGTCTTGCCGTCGTCGTTCAGGCGCATGTAGAAAGCCTTGATCTCGTCGGGGTAGTTCTTGACTACCACCGGCGCCTTGCAGTGCTGCTCGGTCAGAAAGCGTTCGTGCTCGGTCTGCAGGTCCAGGCCCCATTCGGCCGGGTATTCGAACTTCTTGCCCGAGGCCTTGAGGATGTCGATGGCCTCGGCGTAGTCCATCTGGACGAAATCGGTTTCGACGAGTGTTTCCAGGCGGGTGACCGCCTCGGGCTCGATGCGCTCGGCAAAAAAGGCCATGTCCTCGCCGCAGCGATCGAGCACGCGGCTGAATATGGCCTTGAGAAAGTCCTCGGACAGGTCGGCCAGGTCGTCGAGGTCGGCAAAGGCGATCTCGGGCTCGACCATCCAGAACTCGGCCAGGTGGCGGGCGGTGTTGGAGTTTTCCGCGCGGAAGGTCGGGCCGAAGGTGTAGACTTTGCTCATGGCCAGGCAGTAGGCCTCGACGTTGAGCTGGCCCGAAACCGTCAGGAAGGCCTCGCGGCCGAAGAAGTCCTCGCGGAAGTCGATCTTGCCGTCGTCGTCCTTGGGCAGGTTCATCAAATCCAGGGTCGAGACGCGGAAGAGCTGGCCGGCGCCCTCGGCGTCCGAGGAGGTGACGATGGGCGTGTTGATCCAGTAGTAGCCGCGGCTGTCGAAGAACTCGTGGATGGCCTGCATGGCGGCATGGCGCACGCGGGTGACCGCGCCGAAGGTGTTGGTGCGCGGGCGCAGGTGGGCGACGGTGCGCAGGAATTCGAAGCTGTGCTTCTTGGGCTGGACGGGGTAGGTGTCGGGGTCCTCGACCCAGCCGACCACGTCGATCTCGGCGGCCTGGATCTCGACGCTCTGGCCGCGGCCCTTGGATTCGACCACGGTGCCGCGGCAGCTCAGCGAGCAGCCCGAGGTCAGATGGCGGATTTCTTCCTCGTAATTGGGCAGATCCTGGTTGGCCACCAGCTGCAGATTGCCCTGGGTCGAGCCGTCGTTGAGGTGGATGAAGGAAAATCCGGCCTTGGAGTCACGGCGGGTGCGCACCCAGCCCTGGACGGTCACCTCGGATCCGACGGCGATTTCGCCGCCGAGCACCTGTTTGATGCTGGCAGTCTGCATGGTGTTGAGAACCTTTTTCATTGAAAGACATGGAGCGAGCCGCAATAATACCCAACATGGCAACGGCAACCCAAGAAAACGCGAGCGAAAGCGGCATTCTTCTCACGGAATCGGCCATCGGGCGCGTGCGCGAGTTCCTCGAGCGCGACGGCGGCGTGGGACTGCGCATCGATATCCGCCGAACCGGCTGCTCGGGCTACGCCTACGACGTCGGCCTGGCGCACGAAGTGGGCGATTCCGACCACGTTTTCGAGCAGGACGGCCTGAAAGTCGTCGTCTCGGACAAGGCCATGCCCATGGTCGCCGGCACCACGGTCGATTTCGTCAACGAGGGCCTGGTGCGGGAGTTTCGGTTCCGCAATCCCAACGTGACGGGTGAGTGTGGGTGTGGAGAGAGCTTTACCGTGGGCGGGTGATCCCGCCGACGGAAATCCTAAATTCGAAACCCGAAATCCGAAACAAACTCGGAATCCGAAAACCCAAACGGGGCTGGGCCTCCGGGCCAGTGGTTTGTTTCGAGTTTGGTGCTTCGAATTTCGAATTTGATCCGCGAATTGCCTACCGTAAGCCAAGCGCGCTAAAATGGGCGGATTTACCAGCCGGAGCCCGCCAATTATGCGTTTGATCGAAGAAGCCCTGACTTTTGACGACGTTTCACTGGTTCCGGACTACACCGAGGTTCTGCCCAAGGACGTCGATCTGTCCACCCGGGTCACGCGTGATCTGAAGCTCAACATTCCCCTGCTTTCGGCGGCCATGGACACCGTCACCGAGGCGCGCCTGGCCATCGCCATGGCCCAGGCTGGCGGTGTGGGCGTGATCCACAAAAACATGTCGATCGAGCGCCAGGCCGACCACGTGCGCGTGGTCAAGAAGTACGAGGCCGGGGTGATCAAGGATCCCTTCACGGTCGACCCCCAGACCACCATCCGCGAGGTCATCGAGCTCACGCGCCGGCACAACATCTCGGGCGTGCCGGTGGTCGACGGCAACGAACTGGTCGGCATCGTCACCAGCCGCGACATGCGTTTCGAGCGCAAGCTCGACGATCCCGTGCGCAACATCATGACCCGCAAGGACAAGCTGATCACCGTCCAGGAAGGGGCCAGTCAGGACGAGGTGCTCGAGCTGCTGCACAAGCACCGCATCGAGAAGGTGCTGGTCGTCAACGGCAACTTCGAGCTCAAGGGCCTGATCACCGTCAAGGACATCCAGAAATCGCGTGATTTCCCCAACGCCGCCAAGGATTCGGCCGAGCAGCTGCTGGTCGGCGCCGCGGTCGGTACCGGGGGCGACACCGAGGACCGCATCCAGGCGCTGGTTGCCGCCGGCATCGATATCGTCGTTGTCGACACGGCGCACGGTCACTCCAAGGGCGTGCTCGATCGCGTCAAGTGGGTCAAGAAGCACTACCCGGACGTTCAGGTCATCGGCGGCAATGTGTCGACTTCCGACGGTGCGCGCGATCTGGCCGAGGCCGGCGCCGACGCGGTCAAGATCGGGCAGGGGCCGGGCTCGATCTGCACCACGCGCGTGGTCGCCGGCATCGGCGTGCCGCAGGTCAGCGCGGTGGCGGCTGCCTCCGAAGCACTGATGAAGCATGACGTACCGGTAATTGCCGACGGCGGCATCCGCTTCTCCGGCGATGTGGCCAAGGCACTGGCCGCCGGGGCATCGACGGTGATGATCGGCAGCCTGCTCGCCGGCACGGAAGAGGCCCCCGGCGAAGTTGAGCTCTACCAGGGTCGCTCGTACAAGAGCTACCGCGGCATGGGTTCGCTCGGCGCCATGGAGATGGGCTCGAAAGACCGCTACTTCCAGGCCGAGGCCGACATCGACAAGCTCGTGCCCGAAGGCATTGAGGGCCGCGTGCCCTACAAGGGCCCGATCGGCACGGTGGTGCACCAGCTCATGGGCGGCGTGCGCTCGGCCATGGGCTACGTCGGCTGCGCAACCATCGAAGAGATGCGAACCCGGCCGCGATTCGTGCGCATCTCGGCCAACGGCGTGCGCGAGTCGCACGCCCATGACGTGTCGATTACCAAGGAAGCGCCGAATTACAAGCTCGGATAAGCCTGAGGTCTCAGGTTTCAGAAAATGGATGCGTCGGCATGAGCAAGGTGACCAGGCTTGAAGAAGAAGTGAAAGACCTTTCGGAGGCCGAACTGGCCCAGTTTCGTGAGTGGTACCTCGAATTCGACGAACGCTGCTGGGATCGTCAGATTCAGGCCGACTCCAAAGCCGGCGGGCTGGACGACATGGCCGCGGAGGCGGTTGCCGAGTACAAGAAGGGCAATTCGCGGGAATTGTGAGGCACTTTGCATCTTTACGATTCTGGACCTGCCTTTTGGATTGGCGTATCGCGCACTGGGTGTCGATGTTTCAGACGGCGTTCTCTGGTTCTGGGTTGGCTCACATGCCGACTACGACGCGCTGATCAAGCGGAGTTAGTGCTTATCTGCGTTTATCTGTGTTCATCTGTGGGCAAAATATGGATATTCACTCTCACCGCATCCTGATTCTCGACTTCGGCTCGCAGTACACCCAGCTGATCGCCCGCAGGGTGCGCGAGATCGGGGTGTTTTCCGAGATCATGCCCTATGACGTGGGTGACGAGGCCATTCGGGATTTCGGCGCCAGCGGCGTGATTCTCTCCGGCGGACCCGAATCGGTCGCCTACGAGGACAGCCCGCGTATTTCGCCGCTGGTTTTCGACCTGGGCGTGCCGGTGCTGGGCATCTGTTACGGCATGCAGGCGATGGCCGCGCATTTCGGCGGCGCGGTCAGCCCGTCCGATGAAAAGGAGTTCGGCTATGCCGAGGTGGCGCTGAGCGAGCCGGGCAGGCTGTTTGCCGGTATCGAGGATCGTGTGGCCGACGGCCAGGGCCTGCTCGAGGTCTGGATGAGCCATGGCGACAAGGTCAGCGGCCTGCCGGACGGCTTCGTGACGACCTGTACCACGCCGTCAGCACCGATTGCCGGCATGGCCAACGAAGGCCAGCGCCTCTACGGCCTGCAGTTCCACCCGGAAGTGACCCACACCAGCCAGGGCCGGCGTATTCTCGAGCGCTTCGTGCACGATATCTGCGGCTGCGAGGCCACCTGGACCACCGAGGCGATCATCGACGACCAGATCGAGCGGGTGCGCGAGCAGGTCGGTAAGGACACCGTGTTGCTGGGCCTGTCCGGCGGCGTGGATTCATCCGTGGTCGCCGCGCTGCTGCACCAGGCCATCGGCGACCAGCTGCTGTGCATCTTCGTCGACACCGGCCTGCTGCGCTTCCAGGAAGGCGACGAGGTCATGGCCATCTTCGCCGAGCACCTGGGTGTGCGCGTCGAGCGCGTCGACGCCCGCGACCAGTTCATGAACGCGCTCGCCGGCGTGGCCGACCCGGAAGAAAAGCGCAAGATTATTGGTGGTGAGTTCATCAAGGTCTTCGATGCCGCCGCCAAGGGCCACCAGGAAGCCGGCTGGCTGGCGCAGGGCACGATCTACCCCGACGTGATCGAGTCGGCCGGCGCCAAGACCGGCAAGGCCAAGGTGATCAAGTCGCACCACAACGTCGGCGGCCTGCCCGAGGACATGAACCTCAAGCTGGTCGAGCCGCTACGCGAGCTGTTCAAGG
Organism: Wenzhouxiangella indolica; assembly: GCF_042310355.1. Classification (NCBI taxonomy): domain Bacteria; kingdom Pseudomonadati; phylum Pseudomonadota; class Gammaproteobacteria; order Chromatiales; family Wenzhouxiangellaceae; genus Wenzhouxiangella; species Wenzhouxiangella indolica. Next base: position 511,285 of record NZ_JBHJMR010000001.1, read on the forward strand.
ATGAAGTGCGCAAGATCGGCGTCGAGCTGGGCCTGCCAAAATCGCTGGTCATGCGCCATCCTTTCCCGGGGCCGGGCCTGGGTGTGCGCATCCTGGGCGAGGTCAAGCCCGAGTTCGTCGAACCGCTGCAGAAGGCCGACCATATCTTTATCTCGGAACTACGGTCCGCCGGCCTCTACGACAAGGTCAGCCAGGCCTTCGCCGTGTTCCTGCCGGTCAAGTCGGTCGGCGTGGTGGGCGACGCGCGCCGCTACGAATACGTCATCGCGCTCAGGGCCGTCGAGACCATCGACTTCATGACCGCCCGCTGGGCTTACCTGGACCACGACTTTCTCGACCACGTCTCGCGTCGGATTATCAACGAGTGCGACGGTGTCTCGCGCGTGGTCTACGACATCTCGGGCAAGCCGCCAGCGACGATCGAGTGGGAGTGACGTGCGTCGGAGCGCGACCATGAGAGCCTGCTCGATGTTGCTGCTCGGTCAAAACCGCGGGCCGATTACCGCTCAGCCGGCGTAATGAAGGAAAGCAGCATTTTCAGGGATCCCATTGGTAGGCGCCGCGCCTTGACCGTCGTACTCGCTTTGCTGGTTGTGGGGCTGCTGGTGCATGCCTTTTCGCTGATCTGGGGCACGCCTGTTTCTTTCGACGGGGCAATGAACCTGCAGGTGGCGGCGTCCTTGGCGGAGGGGCGAGGCTACGGGCGATTCTTCGATGAATGGGTTCTGTTTCCGCGTGAGATTCAGACCAATGCGCCATACTTGTTCCCGGCGGCCCTGGTTTTCGCCCTGTTCGGTGTCTCCCTTGCCACTGCTCAGCTCGTTTCTCTCGCCTACCTCGCAGGCCTGGTTCTGATCATCTTCCTGCTGGGGCGGCGTCTGGCAGGCCCGGTTTCGGCGCTGATTGCCTGCGTGCTGGTATTGGTCGTGCCGGAGCTTTCTCGCCTGGGTGCCAACGGCTATGGAGAAGTGCCGGCGCTGTTCTGGCTCCTGACGGGACTTTGGGTATTGCACCGCGCCCTCGACGCCGACGGCCGCTGGCGCTACATGGTGGCGGGGATGTGCTTCGGCCTGTCCATATTGACCAAGACCGTCATGTTGATGCCGGTTGGCGTTGTCCTCGGTCTGCTGGCGTCAGCGCTGCTCTGGTCCGAACGAAACTGGAGGGATCCGGCTCGAACCGGTGCAGGCTTGCTCGTGCCCATTGTCTGTTGGGAGGCATGGAAGCTTTGGGCTATCGGCGGTGTGACTCCTTGGCTTGGTTGGTGGCAGGTCCAGCTCGACAGCATCCTGAGGCAGGCCGGCGTCAGCGAGGGGTTCCAGGATAGTCCGGGGCATGCCGAGAAACTCATTGCTCACGCCGACGTGCTTGCAGGCAGTCTGGGGCTGCCATTGTGGCTTCTTCCTGTCTTGCTTGGGATTCCCGCCACGATTGCAGTGATTCTGTTTCTCCGAATTCGCAAGGAAGGCATTCGGGATGCGGGCGCGCTGGTGGCGATGATGGTCTGCGCATGTATCCTGGCCTACTTTACTTGGTGGCTGCTGGTCACTCCGACGCAGAAGGCATGGTATCGCCGAATATTCAACGGCGTGTTGCTGCTGATGCTCTGTGCGCCGCTGTTGCCCGCTCTGGCACGACACGCCGGGCGCTATTCCTTATCGATCGCGGTCTCCGTAGTGAGCGTGGCCCTTCTCCTTGGCGGATCGTTGCAGCGCTTTACCCTCACGATGCCCATCAGTCAGGAGGTTCGTGAGCGTTCCACCCGGGCTGTTGTGGACTTCATGAAGGCAGCCCCGCCAAATGCGAGATTTTTCGGCTATCGCTGGTATTCACAACCGGTGTTTGGGCTGTATTCCGGGCGACCGATATTTGACATCGACAAGCACAAGTACTGGATAACGCCCGAGCAAGGGCCACACTTCCTTCCCATCGATGGATACATGAACAGCGCGGGCGCCGCCGACAAAGCACTACGGGGGTTCGAGCACGAGCAAGTTCTCGAGGACTCTAACTGGGGACGAGTGGTCAAGCTCACAAGCGAGTACGAATTGTCGCCGTTTGACGACGAGGAATCTCAGTCGTCGAGGCCTGAGATCGATTTTCTTGCCGGTGATGATGGTCCGGTACGCGGGATGTTTCCCCCGGAGCGAGATGGTTGGCGCTGGGCCGAGCCACTCGCTGCTGCGGTGCTCGCGTATGAAGGAGAAGACGTCCTCGTTGTTCGCGGCAGCAGCCGTGCTCCGGCTCATTACCGTTTCCCCGGCGATCATGAGCGCTTTGGTATTCGGGCCAGGGTTGCCGACTGCGATCTCGGGTGGCAGTATCCGGACAATTCGGGAAAGTTCGACCTGACTTGGTTGCTCGAGGACTGCGAGTTGTCGCCGAAGACTAATTCGGTGCCCGTCCAACTGCGCGCTAGTGCGATTCTGAACGGGAACGGACGCCCGCTATCGTGGGTTGCCCACGAGATTCGACTGCAACCTCAATCGACAACGGAATACCAGTGACATGAAACTTGTCATCCAGATTCCCTGCTTCAACGAGCAGGAGACGCTTCCGGTGACGCTCGCGGCCTTGCCGCGAGAAATACCCGGCATCGACAAAATCGAGTGGCTGATCATCGACGACGGCAGTTCGGACCGCACGGTTGATGTCGCCCGCGAGCACGGTGTGGACCATGTGGTTTCCCTGTCGCGCAACCGGGGGTTGGCGACGGCGTTCACGACCGGCCTGGAAGCGTCGCTGTCGGCCGGCGCGGACATCATCGTCAACACGGACGCGGACAATCAGTACAACGCCGAAGACATCTCCGAATTGGTCAAGCCGATTCTCGCCGGAAAGGCGGAAATCGTGGTCGGGGAGCGCCCCATTACGGAAACCAGGCACTTTTCGGCGACCAAGAAGCTGTTGCAACGCCTCGGAAGTTGGGTAGTGCGAAAGGCGAGTGGCACGGACATACCTGACGCTCCCAGCGGATTCCGTGCGATGTCGCGCGAGGCAGCCCTGCAGCTGAATGTCTTTTCGAGCTACACATACACCCTTGAGACTCTGATCCAGGCCGGGCGCAAGAACATGTCGATCACTTCGGTCCCGGTCAGGACGAATCCGGACCTGCGGCCCTCGCGCTTGCTAAAGACAATCTCGTCCTACGTTTGGCGGTCGGTTGCGACCATCGTGCGAATATTCGTAATCTACAAGCCGTTTCGGTTCTTCATCCTGATTGGGGTGACTTTGCTCTCGCTCGGCATGCTCATCGGCCTGCGGTTTCTCTACTACTTCGCAACAGGCGATGGCAACGGCCATGTCCAGTCGCTGATTCTCTCTGCCGTTCTGCTGGGAATCGGGTTCCAGACCATCCTTGTCGCGTTCGTGGCTGATCTCCTGGCAGTCAATCGGCGATTGCTGGAAGAATTGCGGTACCGGATTCGAAAGTCCGAGCTCGGCCTGTCGGCGGACGTGTCGCGGACGGGTGCCGTGTCCCGTGCAGATCGGAGCTGATCCGGGGTATGTCATCCGACAAGCCGCCATTTTTTATCGTCGGCTGCGGCAGATCCGGCACGACGCTGCTTCGTTCCATCCTCGACGCTCATCCCGATGTGGGCGTTCCGCTGGAGTCGCTGTTCATCATCGACTACCTGTTGAGCACCCAGCCGGTGGAGAGAATGCGGGCGCTGTTACCGTTAGAGTACGAGCTCTCCGAGTGGGGGATCGAGGTCTCGCAGTCCGATCTGGAAGATTGCGACAACGCAAGTGACCTCATTGCCAGGGTTCACGAGCTTTATCTAGCGCACAATGGAAAACGGCGGTGGGGTCAGAAGACGCCACGTTTCGTGCGCTATGGCTCGCTGGTCAAGCGGCATTTTCCCCGCGCGCAGTTCATCCACCTGGTCAGGGATCCCAGGGCGGTGGCCAGCTCGCTGGCGCGCTCACAGGTCCATCAGTCGACGCTCTATCACGGTGCGAATCGGTGGCGGAACGATGTCGGGGCTGGACTGGCGCTCGAGCTGGACTTTCCGGAGGATGCGCTTCGCGTGCACTACGAAGCGCTGGTCTCTGATCCCGAGAGAGAGATTCGACGGGTGTGCGAGTTCCTTGGCCTTGAGTTCGTTGACGACATGCTGCGATTTCACCAGCAAGCTCCTTCGGAGTACGGCAGTTACTACAGTCAGATTCACTCCGGCCTTGGCAAGCCGGTTTCTCCGTCCGCTGCCGAGGGTTGGCGCGACAGGTTGTCTGACCGGGAAGTGGCACTGGTGGAACGGCTCGCTGGACCGCTGATGAAGGAGCTTGGCTACGCGGTCGAGAGCCCGCCCCGCATCGGGCCCTCCACATCCTATCTGTGGCGCGTGCGTCTGGGACGAGTGCCCGGCATCTTCAAGCAACTGATGCACTACCGCCGTCATCGGTCGGGCTACCTGTCCGGCGTAATGCGACGGAAGCGTGCCCTGAAGACCCTGGGCCCAATACCCGTCAACAACTGATGAAGGGGCGCTCGGTACTCAGAAGACTACTGGGCTGGCTCCTGCTGGCCGCGGCAATGTTCTTCCTGGGGCGGTCGATGTTCGAGCTTGGTCACTCGGTCGAATCCAGAGCAGTGCTACCCGCCTGGCATGCCCTGTTCGCGAGCTGGATAGTCAGCGCGCTGTGGCTGGTTGCCATGGCCCTGGGCTGGATGTGGGTGTTGCGCTATCACACCGGAGCAAAGTCTCTGCCGCCCCTGGTCGTTCTGGCCCGCGTGTTCATGCATGCCTTCGTGTCGCGCTATGTGCCGGGCAAGGTGTGGTCGGCCGTGGCGCTTTATGAGCAGTTGCGCGACCGGCTGGCGCCGGCTGATGTGCTCCGGAGCTACTTCCTGCAGCAGCTGCACCTGTTTGCCAGTGGGGCGGTCCTGGCCGCCGGCGTGCTGCCCTGGATGGCATCAGGCCTGTCGCCGACGTCTTCCTGGACCACGTCACTGGTTGCACTCACCGCGGTTGCGGGTCTGGCATGGGCTCTTTTCCCCAGGACGGTCTTCGGGGTGCTGGGCGGGGTGTTGCCCATTCGCGAGCGGTGGCGCCGGGAATTGGTCTTTCGGGGTGCCGTATGGCAGTGGAGCGCCGGATTCGGGATTTTCATGCTGGTCGGCGTCCTGCAGGGGCTGGCGATCATTCCGTTGTGGCAGTCGCTTGCCGACGTTGCCGATCAGCTTTCGTTCGTCGAAATGGCCGGCGTAGTTTGCGCCTATGCGGCTGCCCGCATTGTCGGTCAGCTCGCAACGGTCGCCCCGGCGGGGATCGGCGTGCGTGAAGGCGCCTTCGTGCTGTTGACCACGAGCTTGTCGCCCGAGATCGCGCTGGTGAGCGTGCTGTGGCTGCGACTGCTTGCCACGTCCGTCGAAGCGCTGGCGTGGTTGTCAACGACCGTGCTGGTTCGGCGGCCGTGAATACAGCAGGTGCCGTGCGCTTCGGCCGAATCAGACCACCTCGTCGAAACCCAGCGCTGAAGCCGCTGGCCGCGTCAGCTCCAACAGCTCGTCGAGTTCGCGGTCGGTAAAGTCGGGGTGGTAGTAGTCCGGTGCGCTGATCTGCCGCGAATACTTGCCGATGATGGCTTGGGCATCGTTATCGTGAAGTCGGGCGTGATCGAACACCGCCTGAATGCCTTCAGCCGGTGCACGGCAAAGATCGTCGTAGCACACGAGCAAGGAGGCGGACCTCAGTCCGTCGTGTCGCTCAAGTTGCCGCAGGACATGTTCGTAAACTGAATTCCAGTACAGGGCCCAGCCGGCGACCCAGCGCCCTTCGCCCCAATAGGCCGCGATCCTTGCGGCCGCGTCGCTTCCCACATTGACCGCGCGCCTGCCCGGACCAAACTCGAAGTGGCCGGATAGACGAAGCTGGTAGGCCACGCGCTGGTCCTCGGAGTGCGCGCGATGGAATAGTCGATCCTGCTTGAGCAGCGAGGCCACCTGGTTGACGGGGTTGCGGTAGGGAATGATGAAGCGGGCGTCAGGAAACAGTTTGAGCAGGTAGCGCAGACGAAAAACGTTGTAATTGCCCTTGCTGGCGTAGCGAGACCTTCCGCGCACCAAAAGCAGTTTTCGAATGTGGTCGCGGTAGAAGGACTCAAAGGTCGGATGCTCGGTCGCTTCGTCCAGGATCTGACGGCTGCCGGGATCGTGCAGGCCATCAAAGAACGCCATCCAGACGACTTCCTCGACCGCTTCCGGGCTGTTCTCGGAGACCATGATGCGGTCGCGATGGGCTCGCTCCACGGTCTGGACTGGCTTTCGCCATGCCCGGTCGGCGAGCCAGTTGCGCCAAAACGGCGTCCAAACGTTAGGAAAATCGGCGTAGCGGTGGGTCGCAATGTGCGGATGCTGCGCCAGCATCTCGGTGAGAATGGTAGTGCCCGAACGAGGCACACCGGTCACGTAGACAGGTTGCCGGATTGGCGTGCTTTCGAGTTCGGCGCGCAATACCGATGACTCCAGATCGCCGAGCTTTCGCCACAACGCTTTGCCGGCGCCGAAGAACCGGGACTTCAGGTGCAACCGGGGCGGGATGTGCTTTCTGCAGAACGGTGTTTGTCGCTCCATGATGATGCTAATGTCGGTCGCTGTTCATGTGACCTGTTCGAGGTTGTGTCGAGTCTGTCGAGGATCCAAGAAGCAGGCTTGCACAAGTCTACACGATCGGTGCAGGATGACCGGGCAGGGCTTTTTCTTTCTGTACCTTCATTACATGCACGCGCACGATCCCCACCTGGATCTACCGCGTTCCAGAAGGACCGTGGCAGCCATGGATCCGGAGCGGCTCGACCTTCTGACGGCCACGGCGCCAGCGTCGGCTTGCTCCGACCGGGACAGTGGGATATGCGCTCGTTACGTGCAGTACGCCGAGGCGACGCTGGACCTGCGCGCCGACATCGCTTCATTGCTGGCCGGGCTGGAGGAGCGGGGTGTACTCGAGGACACGCTGGTCTTGCTGTATTCGGATCACGGAGAGGAGTTTCATGACCATCAACGACGTGCCGAGCAACGGGACCAGGATCCGCGCGGGTTCTACGGGTTCGGTCACGGGCAGAGCCTTTACCAGGAGCAGCTTCATGTTCCGCTGATTGTCTGGCACCCCGACCACCGCGGGAAGGTCATTTCCACCCCGGTGAGTCTGGTCGACGTGCTACCGTCGATTGCCGACTGGCTCGGGATCGCATTGCCGGAGAACGTGGACTATCCAGGGCGCTCCTTCGGCGGCTGGGTCCATGAGGCCGAGAACGGGGCGTTCTCCTGGGAAGCCAGCCGGCGCGAGATGTGGAACGATAGCGAAAGACCGCTGTTTGCCTCCGGTATCGCATACGGCCCCGAGCAGTTGGCTGTGATCTCAAGTGGCATGAAATTGATCTGGCACGAGGCCGACAACGCGCGTGAGTTCTACGACCTCACGCGCGATCTACTAGAGCGGGATCCTGTAGAACCAGGTCGCATTGCCCTCGCTGATCGGCTTGACGATCTGTTGGGCGACTACTTCGAGTGGTTTAATTCTCAGGATTACCTGCCGCCGGAACTCGGTAGTGACATGGTCGAACGACTCAAGGGCATGGGTTACTTGCAGGGCGTTGAGTCGTCGTCGCAGGAATCGTCCCAGGGAGATAAGCGGTCGCCGGCGGACCGGGAATCCGAGCCCTGATCGTTTGCCGGCCAGCGCACCGTGGCCCGATCGTATACTAGGCGGCTGATGCATTTGGGAATCCGGGAGCCAGGAATGCTTGCAAGGTTTTTGACAATGGTCGCTGCCCTCGCACCGATATCGGCGCTGGCCTACATCGGCCCCGGCTCGGGCATCAGCCTGCTCGGTGGCCTTTGGGGCGTTCTGGTCGCGATCGTGCTGGCCGTCGGTGCTGTCCTGATCTGGCCGATTCGCTACATGTTTCGCCGCCTGCGGCGCAAGCGGGGCGAGGCTGCGGCCGGCTCCGGTGACGCGGCCGAAGAATCCGATGCCGTTGACGCGGAACAGCCTTCCAACCGGTCCGAGTGATTCATGATCCAGTTGCGTAATTTGCGGCGCCTCTCGGCGCTGACCGGGGCCCTGTTGTCCGTGCTGTTGGTAGTCGGCTGTGGCGGCGAGCCGAAGCCGGTCGATTCCCGCGTGGTCGTGCTCGGCTTCGACGGCATGGATCCGGTGCTGGCGCGCCAGTGGATGGACGAGGGCAAGCTGCCCAACTTCAGCCGCCTGGCCGAGGAGGGGCACTTCCAGGAGCTCGGAACCAGCAATCCGCCGCAGTCGCCGGTGGCCTGGTCGAGTTTCGCCACCGGCAAGGGGCCGGGCGAGCACGGGATTTTCGACTTCCTGCGCCGCAATCCCGAGACCTACACGCCCAATTTCTCGATTTCGGAGAACATCCCTCCGGAGCGCTTCATCAAGCTGTTCGGCCTGCAGGTGCCGCTGGGCAGCGGCGAGGTCCGCAATCGCCGACAGGGCGAGGCGTTCTGGGTCAAGGCCGAGCGCGACGAGGGCGCGAGAGCCTCGGTGCTGCGGATTCCCGTCACTTATCCGCCGGACGATATTCATCGCATGCTTTCGGGCATGGGGGTGCCGGATCTGCTCGGCACGCAGGGGACCTATACCTTCTACACGACCACGCGGCTGGGCGATGCCGGTTCTAGCACGCGCACCGTGCGCGTGCGTCCCGACCGCCGCGGGCGTATCGAATCGGAGTTCGAGGGGCCGCCGGATCCCTTGCTCGAGTCCGGCGAGTCGATGACGGTTCCCCTGGTGATCCGGCCGGCCGAGGCGGGTGCGGTCGTGCGCCTGGGCGACGACGAGGTCAGCCTGGAGCCGGGCGAGTGGTCTGACTGGATTCGCGTGGCCTTCGACGTGACCGGGCCCGTGAGCGTGACCGGCACGGTGCGCCTGCTGCTGGTACAGGGCTATCCGCAGCCGCGCCTGTACGTCTCGCCGATCCAGATCGACCCGGAGAACCCGGCCGTCGAGATCGCCTCGCCGTCGGGTTATGCGGCCGAACTGGTCGAGGACATCGGCCTGTTCCACACCATCGGCATGCCCGAGGAGACGTGGTCGCTCAACGAGGAACACATCTCCGACGCCGCCTGGTTGGAGATGGAAAAGACCATCCTGGCCGAGCGCGAGGCCATGTGGTACGAAACACTCGACAAGCACGACAGCGAGCTGGTCGTCGGCGCCTTCGTGCAGACCGACCGGGTCACGCATATGTTCTATCGCGGCCTGGACGAGCAGCATCCGCGCTACGAGGACACCGCGCCGGAGCATCGCGATTCGGTCGAGTGGATCTATCGCGAGGCCGACCGCATCCTGGGCGAGACCATGGACCGGCTCGGCCCCGACGACCGCCTGATCGTCATCAGCGACCACGGTTTCGCGCCGTTCCGCAAGGCGGTGCATCTCAACCGCTGGCTGGTCGACAACGGTTACCTGGTGCTCGAAGAGGGCGCGAGCGAGTCCGACGTGGTCTTTTCCAGTGTCGACTGGAGCCAGTCCCGGGCCTATGCGCTAGGCCTCAACGGCCTGTTCTTCAACCTGTCCGGCCGGGAGGGGCAGGGCATCGTCGAGTCCGACGAGGTCGAGGCCCTGCAGGCCGAGATCGCGGCCGGCCTGGAGGAATGGGCCGATCCGGAAACCGGTGAGTCGGTCGTGCGCCGCGTGTTCGACGGCGAGGAGGCCTATCGCGGCCCCGAGCGGGGTGATGCGCCGGACCTGGTGATCGGCTACGAGCGCGGCTACCGCGCCTCCTGGCAGACGACGCTGGGCGCGATCCCCAAGTCGATGATGGAGCCCAACCGCCAGAAGTGGAGCGGTGATCACTGCATCGACCCGGCACTCGTGCCTGGCGTGCTCTTTTCGAACTTCCAGCCGGAGGTCGAGATCGGTTCCATCCGCGACGTGTGGCAGCTGACCCGCCGGCAGATCCGGGAGGACGAGTCGTGAGCAATCTCGGCATTCTCGACTGGCCGGGCATCGTCTTCGGCTGGATCAACCAGGCATTGCTGCTCGTGCTGCCGCTGCCGGTAACGCTGGTGTTCTGGGCCTTCGTGTCGGGCTGGGCGACGATGTGGGTCTACCGCGCCGTGTCCAACCAGGACAAGCTGGCCACGCTCAAGCCGCAGGTCAAGGCCGTGCAGGACAAGCTCAAGCGCTACGACGGCGAGTTTTCCGGCCTGATCCCGCTGATTCGCGAGAATTTCCGGCTCTCCGGTCGCCATATCGGCCTGGCCATCGGGCCGGCCCTGGTCGCCGGTATCCCGGTGCTGTTCGTGCTGGTCTGGGGTTCGAATGAGTTTGGCCGACACTTCCCCGAGGGGGGCGAGCCGGTCAACGTGGCGGTCAGCAGCGAGTCCGTCGAGCGCGATGCCGACAACTGGCGCTGGGCCGGCACGCAAGCCAAGCACCTGCCTTCGGCGGTCGACGAGCCGCTGCGCTGGCGGCTGAGCTGGCCGGCTGAGACCGCCGCGCTCGAAACGGCGGCCGGCGAGCAGGCGGTGGCGTTGCCGCACGAGGCGCCGACGCCCATCCTGCACAAGCGTCAGTGGTGGAACCTGCTGATCGGCAATCCGGCCGGCTACCTGGCTGACGACAGTCCCGTCGAGTCGATCGATCTGGACTTGCCGGCGCACGAAATCCTGCCGCTGGGCCCGGGCTGGATGCGCGGCTGGCTGTTCACCTACTTCGTGGTGCTGATCGCCGTGTCGCTGGGTTTCAAGTTCTACTGGCGCGTCCACTAGGCCGGCTGGTCATGGCGCCGGATGCCGACATCGCCTGGATGCGCCACGCCCTCGAACTGGCCGTGCGCGCCGAGGCGATGGGCGAGGTGCCGATCGGGGCGCTGCTGATCGACGCGGAAGGACAGGTCCTGGGCGAAGGTTTCAATCGCGTGATCGCGGACGCCGATCCCACGGCGCACGCCGAAATCGTCGCCCTGCGGCAGGCCGCCCAAGCGGTGGATAACTACCGGCTGCCCGACACCACGCTCTATGTAACGCTGGAGCCGTGCAGCATGTGCGCCGGCGCCCTGGTCAACGCGCGCGTGCGGCGCGTGGTCTACGCCGCCGACGACCTGCGCGCCGGGGCGCATCACTCCGTCTTCGAAGTCCTGACGAGTCCCAAGCTCAACCACCGCTGCGAAGTCACCGGCGGTGTCCTGGCCGAGGAATCGGCCGAAATGCTGCGCCAATTCTTCCGCAGTCGGCGGTAGGCCGGGCCGCGCACAGGATCGTAGGATGCGTGAAGCGAAGCGCAACGCATCATGGCATCGGCGTTCTACTGCCCACAGACCACCGACCACAGCCAACCAGCCAACCAGCCAACCAGCCAACCCCGGCGGGCATCGCCCCGGTGATAAGTGCTACCATTTCGGATTCTGTTCAATTCAAGTACGAGGAAAATCGTGAACAAACCCCTGAATCTTTTGACGCTGGTGGTTGCCGCCAGCCTGCTGGCAGCCTGCTCGGAGCAGGCGCCGCCGCCGCCGGAGCCGCCCGAGGCGCCTGAAGCCGCCGAGGCTGAAGCCCCGGAAGCGACCGAATCCGAAGCTGCGTCCGAATCTCAGGCCGCGGAAGAGAACCCACTTCTGGCCGATAACGATCTGCCCTACGGCATGCCGCCGTTCGACCGGATCGAGTCCGAGCACTTCATGCCGGCCTTCGAGACCGCCATGGAAGAGCACATGGCCGAGATCGAGGAGATCGCCGGCAGCGAGGAGGACCCGACCTTCGAGAACACCATCCTGGCCCTGGAGCGCTCCGGCCAGACGCTGCAGTACATCGGCCGCGTGTTCTCCAATATGACCGGAACGGTCACCGACGACACCCTGCAGGAAACCCAGCGCAAGATGGCGCCGAAGTTCTCGGCCCACAGCGACGCGATCAACCTCAACGCCGATCTGTTCGCGCGCATCGAGGCCGTCTACGAGATGCGCGACGAACTGGACCTGAGCCCTGAAGGCCTGCGCCTGGTCGAGGAGTACCACAAGGACTTCGTCCGTGCCGGCGCGATGCTGAGCGACGAGGACAAGGAAACGCTCAAGGCCATGAACTCCGAGCTGTCGGAATTGACAACGCAGTTCAGCCAGAACGTGCTCAAGGAGGTCAATGCCTCGGCGGTCGTGTTCGACAGCAAAGAGCAGCTGGCCGGGCTGAGCGAGTCCCGCATCGAGGCGGCCGCCGATGAGGCCGCCGACCGCGAGCTGGAGGATGGCAAGTACGTGATCACCCTGGTGAACACCTCCATCCAGCCGCCGATAGCCAACATGGAGAACCGGGACGCTCGCGAGAAGGTCAAGAAGGCTTCGCTGGCACGCGGTTCGCGCGGCAACGAGTTCGACAACACCGGTGTGGTGGCGGACATCGTGCGCCTGCGTGCCGAGCGCGCCCGGCTGCTGGGCTACGACACGCACGCCGACTACGTGCTCGAAGACCGCACGGCCCAGACCGTGGATGCGGTCAACGGCATGCTCGGCGAGCTGGCCCCGATCGCCGTCGCCAACGCCCGCCTGGAAGGCGAGGACATCCAGGAGATGATCAACGAGACCGAGGAAGAGCCCTTCGATCTCGAGTCCTGGGACTGGTTCCACTACGCCGAGCAGGTTCGTCAGGAGCGCTACGCCTTCGACGAGGAACAGATCAAGCCTTACTTCGAGATGGAAAACGTGCTGGTCAACGGCGTGTTCTACTCCGCCGAGAAGCTGTTCGGCATCACCTTCGAAAAGCGTGAGGACCTGCCGACCCAGCACGAGGACGCCACCGCCTGGGAAGCCTTCGAGCAAGACGGCAGCTCGCTGGGCATCGTCATCATGGACTTCTACGCCCGCGGCACCAAGCGCGGCGGGGCCTGGATGAACGCCTACCGCCTCAATTCCGAGCTGCTGGGCGGACGTCCGGTCGTGGGCATGCACCTGAACGTGCCCAAGCCGCCGGAAGGCGAGCCGACCTTGCTGACCTGGGACGAGACCACGACCATGTTCCACGAGTTCGGCCACGTCGTGCACGGCCTGTTCTCCGACGTGGAGTACCCGAGCTTTGCCGGCACCAGCGTGCCGCGTGACTTCGTGGAATACCCGTCGCAGGTTTACGAAATGTGGGCGTCCTGGCCGGAAGTGCTGGCCAACTACGCCCAGCATCATGAAACCGGCGAGCAGATCCCGCAGGAGCTGCTGGACAAGGTGATCGAGGCCGAGACCTTCAACGAAGGCTTCCGCACCACCGAATACCTGGGCGCGGCCATCATCGACCAGGCCCTCCACCAGCTGGCACCGGAAGACACGCCGGCCGCCGACGAGGTCATGGACTTCGAGGCGACGGTCCTGGCCGATCACGGCCTGGACTACGAGCCGGTGCCGCCGCGCTACCGCACGCCGTATTTCTCGCACTCGATGGGCGGCTACGACGCCGGCTACTACTCCTACATCTGGAGCGAGGTGCTCGATGCCGACAGCGTGCTGTGGATCAAGGAAAACGGCGGGCTCGACCGCGAGACCGGCCAGCACTACCGCGACACGATCCTGTCGAAGGGCGGCAGCAAGGAAGCCATGCAGCTCTACATGGATTTCGCCGGTCGAGAACCCTCGATCGAGCCGCTGCTCGAACGCCGCGGGCTGATCATCGACGGCGAAGGGTAACTGCCGCGCGATCTGACGCGACAGACCCGAAAGACCCCGGCCACCGAGCCGGGGTTTTTCGTTCCGGTGGGTCCAAATCGGCGGGGCGACCCGCTACAATGCCCGCTCGTGCCGAGGTGGCGGAATTGGTAGACGCGCCTGGTTTAGGTCCAGGTGGGGCGACCCGTGGAGGTTCGAGTCCTCTCCTCGGCACCAGCCTTTCCGGTGGCGGTCCTGAGCGGGACCGTGGGGGATTCTGCGGGCCGGGCGTACGTCCGGTCGGCCCAACAACAAGCGGTTCATCATGTTCAAGGTATGCATTTTCGGTACGGGGTACGTCGGGCTGGTGACGGGCACTTGCCTGGCCGAAGTCGGTCACCACGTCACCTGCGTCGATATCGACAGCGACAAGATTGCCGGCCTCAACGAGGGCCACATTCCAATTTATGAACCCGGCCTCGAGCCGATGGTGCGCGACAACGTCCGCGGCGGCCGCCTGCACTTCACCACCGATGCGCCGGAGGCGCTGAGCGATGCAGAGATCGTGTTCATCGCCGTCGGTACGCCGCCCGACGAGGACGGCAGCGCGGACCTGCAGTACGTGCTGAAGGTGGCCGAGACGGTCGGCGACCACGCGACCGGGCCGCTGATCGTGGCCAACAAGTCCACGGTGCCGGTCGGTACGGCGGAAAAGGTCGATGCGGTCATCCGTGACCGCCTGGCTGCGCGCGGCGCGTCGTTCGACCTGGAGGTCGTATCCAACCCGGAGTTCCTCAAGGAAGGGGCCGCGGTGGAAGACTGCATGCGCCCCGACCGGATCATCGTCGGCACGCAATCCCGCGAGGTCGCCGATCGGCTCAGGCAGCTCTACGCCCCGTTCAATCGCAACCGCGACCGCGTCATTGTCATGGACGTGCGCTCGGCAGAGCTGACCAAGTATGCGGCCAACGCCATGCTCGCGACCAAGATCAGCTTCATGAACGAAATGGCCAACCTGGCCGAACGCGTCGGTGCCGACATCGAGATGATCCGCAAGGGGATCGGCTCGGATCCGCGCATCGGCTGGCACTTCATCTACCCCGGCGCCGGTTACGGGGGCTCGTGCTTTCCCAAGGATGTGCGCGCCCTGGCCAGCACCGCCCGCGAGCACGATCTGCAGCCGGAGTTGATTGCCGCCGTGGAGTCGGTGAACGACCGGCAGAAGCGTCACCTGTTCGAGCTGCTACTCAGGCACTACGGCAGTACGGCGGCCCTGCGGGGGAAAACCTTCGCGCTGTGGGGCCTGTCGTTCAAGCCGGATACCGACGATATGCGCGAGGCCTCGAGCCGCACCCTGATCGCCCAGTTGCACGAGGCCGGCGCGGTCGTTCGCGCCTACGATCCCGAAGCGATGGAGGAGGCCCGGCGCGTCTTCGGCCAGCGCGACGACCTGGTCTTCTGCGACAGCGCCGAGGCGGCTGCCAGCGAGGCCGATGCCCTGGTTGTCCTGACCGAGTGGAAGCAGTTCCGTAGCCCCGATTTCCGCCTGCTCGAGCGTTCGCTGTCGGATGGCGTGCTGTTCGACGGGCGCAACCTCTTCGAGCCCGCGGATGTCGAGGCGCGCGGACTGGCCTATTACGCGATCGGCCGCGGTCGATCCTGCTCGCGGACATGATCCGCGTCATGGCAACACCTGTGTGCATCACGAATCGGAAATTCGACTCATGAGCGAAAAACTCAGCGACCACCTGCGCCGCCTCGAGGCCGAATCCATCCACATCATCCGAGAGGTGGCGGCGGAGTTTTCCAACCCGGTGATGCTGTATTCCATCGGCAAGGATTCCGGTGTGATGCTGCACCTGGCGCGCAAGGCCTTTTACCCCTCGCCGCCGCCGTTCCCCTTGCTGCATGTCGACACCACCTGGAAGTTCCGGGAGATGTACGAATTCCGCGACCGGATCGCGAAGGAAGTCGGGATGGAGCTGATCGTGCACACCAACGAGGAGGGCGTTGCGCAGGGGATCGGCCCGTTCACGCACGGCTCGAAGGTGCATACCGACATCATGAAAACCCAGGCGCTCAAGCAGGCGCTGGACCAGTACGGGTTCGACGCCGCTTTCGGCGGCGCCAGGCGCGACGAGGAGCGCTCGCGCGCCAAAGAGCGCGTGTTTTCCTTCCGCGACCGCAATCATCGCTGGGATCCGAAGAACCAGCGTCCCGAGCTGTGGAACATGTACAACGGGCGCGTGCATAAGGGTGAGTCGATCCGCGTCTTTCCGCTGTCGAACTGGACCGAGCTCGATATCTGGCAGTACATCCACGCCGAGGACATTCCGATGGTGCCGCTGTACTTCGCGGCCGAACGGCCGGTGGTCGAGCGCGACGGGATGCTGATCATGGTCGACGACGATCGCATTCCGCTCGAGCCCGGGGAGACGCCCGAGATGCGGAAGGTGCGTTTCCGCACGCTCGGTTGCTACCCCCTGACCGGAGCGGTCGAGTCGAACGCGACGACCCTGCTCGAGGTCATCGAGGAAACCATCTCGGTGCGCCACTCCGAGCGCCAGGGGCGCGCCATCGACAAGGATTCGGGCGCGAGCATGGAAGAGAAGAAGATCCAGGGCTACTTCTGAACGGGCGGTTTCGCGCGCCGCAAGACGAGCTTCGAACGGGACATTCATGGCTGAACTCGAAATCGAAAAGGTACTGGCAGCGGATTCACGCAAGGATCTGCTTCGATTCATCACCTGCGGATCGGTCGACGACGGCAAGTCGACGCTGATCGGCCGCTTGCTGTTCGACTCCAAGCAGGTGTACGAAGATCAGCTGTCGGCGGTCACCCGTGACTCGCGCAAGTGGGGGACGACGGGTGAGGAAGCCGACCTGGCGCTACTCGTCGACGGCCTGCAGTCCGAGCGCGAGCAGGGCATCACCATCGACGTGGCCTACCGCTACTTCGCCACCGCCCGGCGAAAGTTCATCATTGCCGACACGCCGGGCCACGAACAATACACGCGCAATATGGCCACCGGCGCGTCGACGGCCGATGCGGCGGTGATTCTGGTCGACGCGCGCAAGGGCATCCAGACGCAAACGCGGCGCCATTCCTACATCGTGTCGCTGCTGGGCATCGACAAGGTCATCCTGGCGGTCAACAAGATGGACCTGGTCGATTATGACCAGCAGCGCTTCGAGGCCATCTGCGAGGACTACCGGGCCTTTGCCAACAAGCTCGAGTTCGGCGACGTGCAGTTCCTGCCGGTCGCGGCGCTGGGCGGCGACAACGTCACGCTCAAAGGCGACAACCTCGCCTGGTTCGACGGGCCGACCCTGATCGAGCTGCTCGAGACCCTGCCGGTCGGCGAGATGCTTCCCGAGGGCGATTTCCGCCTGCCGGTGCAGTACGTCAATCGTCTCAGCTCCGATTTCCGGGGTTTTTCCGGCACGGTTTCGCGCGGGCGCATCGCGCCCGGAGCGCCGGTGATGGTCATGCCGTCCGGGCGTCAGAGCCAGGTCGAACGGATCGTGACCTTCGACGGCGACCTGGATTCGGCCAGTGCCGGGCAGGCGGTTACCCTGACCCTGGCCGACGAAATCGACATCAGCCGCGGCGACCTGCTGGTTGCCCCGCAGGCTCGTCCGCGCGTGGCCGAGGCGCTGGATGCGCGGATCGTGTGGATGGCGGATTCACCCCTGCTGCCGGGGCGGCAGTACGACATCAAGATGGGGCCGAAGTCGCTCAGCGCCATTCCCGAGCTGGTGCACCACCGCATCGACGTCAACAGCCTCGAGCACCAGCATGTCGAGCAGCTCGGGCTCAACGAGATCGGGCTGGTTCGCTGGCGCCTGGGCGGGCCGGCGGCGTTCGACACCTACCAGGAAGATCACCAGACCGGCGCATTCATCGTCATCGACCGCATCAGCAACCTGACGGTCGGCGCGGGCATGATCGTGCGGCCGGTCACCGACACCCTGGCCGACAAGTCGCGCGACGTGGTCTGGCACGAGCACAAGATCAACAAGACCCAGCGTGCCGGCCAGAAGGCCCAGCGCCCGGCCGTGCTGTGGTTTACCGGCCTGTCCGGCGCCGGCAAGTCCTCGGTGGCCAACGCGCTCGAGCAGGCCTTGTTCCAGCGCGGCCATCACAGCTACCTGCTCGACGGCGACAACGTGCGCCACGGGCTCAACCGGGACCTGGGCTTTACCGACGAGGACCGAGTGGAGAACATCCGCCGGATCGGCGAGGTGGCCCGCCTGATGGCCGATGCCGGCCTGGTCGTGTTGACGGCGTTCATTTCGCCGTTTCGTTCCGACCGCGCCATGGTTCGGGAACTGATGGAGCCGGGCGAGTTCGTCGAGATTCACGTCAAGGCCAGCCTCGAAGTGTGCGAGCAGCGCGACCCCAAGGGCCTGTACGCCAAGGCCAGGGCGGGGGCCATTCGGCACTTCACGGGCATCGATTCGCCCTACGAGCCGCCCGAGCACGCCGAGATCGTCGTCGATACCGAGAAGCTTTCCGTCGAGGAGGGGGTCGATGTGGTGCTCGATTTCCTCAAGGGGCGCGGGATTTTGCATTGAGCTCCGCGCGCGCTTCTTTGCGCTGCGCGCAAAACCGCACGCGCTCCGCGATTGGTTTCGAGTCGCTTCAGGTGCACGAGGCTGCTGAAAGTGGGGGTGTTAATGGTGCCCAGGGGGAGACTCGAACTCCCACATCCTTTCGGATACTAGCGGTTGCGGTGCTCCGCGCGCGCTTCTTTGCGCTGCGCGCAAAACCGCACGCGCTCCGCGATTTGTTCATGCAGCTTCAGGTGCACGAGGCGGCGGGTCTTGGGGAAATAAGATGGTGCCCAGGGGGAGACTCGAACTCCCACATCCTTTCGGATACTAGCACCTGAAGCTAGCGCGTCTACCAATTCCGCCACCTGGGCCGGTGGAAGCGCGGCATTATAGTTCAAGCTGCGCTGTTTTCCAAACTGTTTTCGTCTTTTCCCCGCCTAAAAGAAGGCGGCCGGAGTGTGTGCACTCCGGCCGCCGGATTAGGTGTGGCCCAGGCAAGGGGGGAACCTGGGCCACGATCCGGATGGGGAAGGGGGGAACCCCGGTCCGGAGATTCCGATTGTACGGGGGCGCCGCGCGGTGTCAAGCACGAGTTTTCCGGAACGTGAACCAGTTCTCATTCCCATGCGCCTCGCGGCGAGGAAATCGCCCGAATCGCTGCGCCCGGAGCGGTGGAATCGGCGTCCGTGGGGCAGGTCTCGACCTGTTGAAGGCGGGCTTCGGGGTATAATCCCGGGCCTGTTTTCACAAGCCGGGAAAGCGATTCCAATGGACTTTCAACTGACCGATGAACAGCAGATGATCCAGGCTGCTGCACGCGATTTCGCCCGTGACGAGATTGCTCCGATTGCGCATGAATTCGATGCATCGGGCGAGTTCCCGCTCGCCACGATCCAGCGCATGGGTGAGCTTGGCCTGATGGGTATCGAGGTGCCCGAGGAATACGGCGGGGCCGGCCTGGACACCATCGGGTATGCCCTGGCGATGATGGAGGTATCGGCGGCCGATGCGGCGCATGGCACGATCATGTCGGTCAACAATTCCCTGTTCTGCAACGGCATCCTCAAGCACGGCACGGAAGAGCAGAAGCAGCGCTACGTGCGGGCCGTGGCCGCCGGCGAGGAGATTGGCGCCTATGCCCTGACCGAGCCGGCCTCGGGGTCGGACGCGGCCAACATGAAGTCGCGCGCGGTGCTCAGCGACGACGGCAGCCATTACGTGATCAATGCGCGCAAGTCCTGGATCACCTCCGGGCCGGTGGCGCGCTACCTGGTCCTGTTCGCCATGACCGATCCGGATGCGGGTGCGCGTGGTGTGAGCGCCTTCATCATCGATGCAGAGCAGGAAGGGTTCCACCGCGGCAAGCTCGAGCCCAAGCTGGGCATCCGTGCCTCCGCCACCTGCGAGATCGAACTGACTGACTACAAGTGCCCGGTCGAGAACCGCCTGGGCGATGAGGGCCAGGGCTTCAAGATCGCCATGGGTGTGCTCGACGCCGGGCGCATCGGCATCGCCGCCCAGGCCGTCGGCATCGCGCAGGCCGCCTACGATGCGAGTCTCGACTATGCCCGCGAGCGCAAGGCTTTCGGCCAGGAGATCGGCACCTTCCAGATGATCCAGTCGAAGCTGGCCGACATGAAGACGCGGCTGGAAGCGGCCCGCTTGCTCACACTTAAAGCGGCCTGGGCCAAGATGAAGGCGACCGAAACCGGTTCGCGCTTCACCCTTGACGGATCCATGGCCAAGCTGTTTGCATCCGAAGCGGCAATGTGGATTGCCCACCAGGCGGTCCAGATCCACGGCGGCATGGGCTACAGCAAGGAGATGCCCGTGGAACGTTATTTCCGCGATGCCAAGATCACCGAGATCTACGAGGGCACCAGCGAAATCCAGCGCATGGTGATCGCGCGTACCGAAAGCGGCTTGCGCTGAATCGCTTTTCAGTGCGGGGGTGTGGATAGCATCAGGAATTGATCGGATGAGTCACAGTCACGAAAAGAAGGAACAGATCCTCGAGCAGGTCAGCGCCATCGTGGCGCGCGCGGAGGGGCGAGAGCTTGGCTCGGGCTTCGTCCGGCGCCTTTTCCGGCGCATGCCCATTTCGGAAGTGTCGGACATGTCGGTCGAGGATCTGGCCGCGCTGGCGACCGGGTTCCTTGAACTCGCCCGCCAGCGGGTGGGCAACGAGATTCGCTTTCGCGTCTACAACCCGCACGCCGACCGCCATGGCTGGGAGTCGAGCCATACGATCATCGAGATCGTCAATGACGACATGCCTTTCCTGGTCGACTCGGTGGTTCTGGCCCTGTCCGAACTC
This sequence comes from Wenzhouxiangella indolica, assembly GCF_042310355.1. Lineage (NCBI taxonomy): Bacteria > Pseudomonadati > Pseudomonadota > Gammaproteobacteria > Chromatiales > Wenzhouxiangellaceae > Wenzhouxiangella > Wenzhouxiangella indolica. The sequence continues at coordinate 531,746 of NZ_JBHJMR010000001.1, forward strand.
GGTATTTCGGCGCACCTGATCATTCACCCGGTCATGCGGGTCGTGCGCGATCAGGGCGGGCACCTGATGCAGCTTTCCGAAGACGGCGAGAGCGGTGCCGAATCCGGCCGCCCGGAGTCGATGATGCATCTCCAGGTCGACCGCCAGAACTATCCCGAGATGCTGGCGAAGATCGAGAAGCGGATCCTTGCCGCGCTGGCCGATGTGCAGCGAGCGGTTGCAGACTGGAAAGCAATGCTTGCACGGTCGCACGAGATCGCCAGCGAACTGCCCAGAACGCACGCCGCGCTTTCCGAAGAGGCGCGCCGCGAAGCGCAGGACTTCTTCGAATGGCTGGCCAACGATCATTTCACCTTTCTCGGCTACCGCGAATACGTCATCGAGGACGGCGACGACGGCCGGGTGCTGAGCGCGGTCCCCGACAGCGGGCTGGGCATCATGCACCCCGAACACCGGGAGGCGCCGGTTCGTGCGCTCGCCGATCTGGGGCACGGCAGCAACAGGCCTTCGCCCGACGACCCGATCATCATCACCAAGACCAACGCCACGTCCAGCGTCCACCGCGGTGGCTACATGGACTACATCTCGGTGCTGTATTTCGACGATGACGGCAACGTCACCGGCGAGAAGCGCCTGATCGGGCTGTTTACATCGGGCGCCTACATCCGGCGCTGCCAGGACACGCCGCTGGTGCGGCGCAAGGTCCAGGACGTGGTCGAGATGTCGGGCTTGCAGGCGGGTAGCCATGCCGGCAAGGCGCTCATGCACATTCTCGAGACCCTGCCGCGCGACGAGTTGTTCCAGGCCTCCAGCGAAGACCTGCTGGAAATGGCGATGGGAATTCTCGACCTGCAGGAACGAAGCCAGACGCGTCTGTTCGTTCGGCGCGAGCGCTTCGGCCGATTCTTCTCCTGCCTGGTGTTCATTCCGCGCGACCGATTCAATACCGAGAACCGCGAGAAGATTCAGAACATCATCAAGCGCTCGCTCAAGGGCGAGCGCCTGGATTTCGCGGTGCAGGTGGGCGAGTCGAAACTCGCGCGAGTCCACCTCGTGGTCCGTCCCAAGGGAGAGGCCACGGTCGATTTCGACATCGAGTCGATCGAAGAGAAGATCAAGCAGGCCATCCGCTCCTGGGACGACGAGCTCAGGGAGATCCTGGTGCGCGAACATGGCGAGGAACACGGCCTGGAGCTGTCGCGGCGCTTTGGTCGCGCCTTTCCGGTGTCCTATGCCGACGACGTTTCGCCCAACGTTGCCAGCTACGACGTCGTCAACGTTTCGAAGCTGCGCGATCTCGACGATCTGCGCTTGAGCTTGTACAAGCCGCGGCGCCGCGGCTCGGGCCTGCTGCGCTTCAAGATTTTCAAGCACAGCTCGCCGCTGCCGCTTTCGGACGTGCTGCCGATGCTCGAGAACCTGGGCATGCGGATCGTGTCGGAACGCCCCTACGAGCTGACCGTTTCCGACGGCCACCGCGTGTGGATCCAGGACTTCGACATGCGTCCGCCCAACGACGGCGAGGTCAATCTCGACCGCGTCCGGGACAAGTTTCAGCAGGCCTTCGAGCAGATCTGGCGCGGGCGCTGCGAGAACGACGGTTTCAACCGCCTGGTGATGCTGGCCGGCCTGGACTGGCGCCAGGCCAACCTGCTGCGCGCCTGCTGCAAGTACCTGCTCCAGACCGGCATGCCGTTCTCGCAGACCTACATGGAGCAGACCCTGGCCGCCTGGCCCCTGGTCGCCCGCTTGCTGGTCGAATATTTCGAAATGCGCTTCGATCCGGCGCGGCGTGACGAGCGGCGGCAGCACAGGAGCAGCGCGAGAAAGCAACTCGAATCCCAGTGTCGGGAGCTGCGCGAAACCTTCAATGACGATGTGCTCTGCGAGTACCTGGACGAGGTCTGCCAGGCGCGCGAGTCCGATCCCTCGGCAGAGACGGAACTGGTCATGCGCAAGACCATCCTGCGCGCGCTCGATTCGGTCAGCTCCGCCGACCAGGATCGCATCCTGCGCGGGTTCTGCGACCTGATCCGCGCGGCGCTGCGCAGCAACGCCTACCAGCGCGATCCGCGCGGCGAGTATCACGACTATCTCAGCATCAAGCTCGACTCGTCGCGGGTGCCGGATCTTCCCCAGCCGCGGCCCTACCGGGAAATCTGGGTCTATTCGCCGCGCGTCGAGGGTGTTCACCTGCGCGGCGGCCCGGTCGCTCGCGGCGGCTTGCGCTGGTCGGATCGCCGCGAGGACTTCCGTACCGAGGTGCTGGGACTGATGCGCGCGCAGAACGTCAAGAACACCATGATCGTTCCGGTCGGCGCCAAAGGCGGTTTCGTGGCCAAGCAACTGCCCGAAGGGGGCGACCGCGAGGCGATGATGGCCGAAGTGGTCTACTGCTATCGCAGCTTCATCAACGGCCTGCTCGATATCACCGACAATCTCGAAGGCGACGACCTGGTGCCGCCGCGCGACGTGGTGCGCCACGACGATGACGACCCCTACCTGGTGGTCGCCGCGGACAAGGGAACGGCAACCTTTTCCGACATCGCCAACGCCATATCCGCCGATCACGGCTTCTGGCTCGGCGATGCCTTCGCCTCCGGCGGCTCCAACGGCTACGACCACAAGAAGATGGGCATCACCGCCAAGGGTGCCTGGGAGTCGGTCAAGCGGCACTTTCGCGAACTCGGGCTCGATACGCAGCGTGAGGATTTCACCTGCGTCGGCATCGGCGACATGGGCGGCGACGTCTTCGGCAACGGCATGTTGCTGTCGAAGCATATACGCCTCCGGGGCGCCTTCAACCACATGCATATCTTCCTCGACCCCGATCCGGACGCGGCGGCCAGCTACGAGGAACGCAAGCGCTTGTTCGAAACGCCGGGAACGACCTGGGCCGACTACGACGCGAAGCTGATCTCCAGCGGCGGCGGCGTGTTCTCGCGCCAGGCCAAGTCGATCGAGATTTCCGACGAAGTGCGCGAGTGGCTGGGCGTGGACGCCAAGGCCCTGGCGCCGCACGAGTTGATCCGGGCCCTGCTCAAGGCGCCGGCCGATCTCCTCTGGAACGGCGGCATCGGCACCTACGTCAAGGGCGAGGCCGAGGCTCATTCCGACGTCGGCGACCTGGCCAACAACCTGGTGCGGATCAACGGCAGCGAGATCGGTGCCCGTGTGGTGGGCGAGGGCGGCAACCTGGGTCTGACTCAGCGCGGGCGCATCGAATTCGCGCGGCGCGGCGGACGGATCAATACCGACTTCATCGACAATTCCGCCGGCGTGGACTGCTCGGACCACGAGGTCAACATCAAGATCCTGCTCAACGAGGCAGTCGAGCGCGAGATGATCAGCCTCGAGCAACGTAACGCGCTGCTGGCGGAAATGACCGACGAAGTCAGCGACCTGGTGCTGCGTTCGAACTACCTGCAGAACCAGGCGCTGAGCATGATGGAGTCGATCACCAGCGATCGGCTCGGCGCGGAGGCTCACTTCATTGCCGTTCTGGAACACCAGGGCGTGATCGACCGGGACCTGGAGCAGCTGCCCGACGACGAGGAACTGCGCGAGCGCGTGGCCCGCGGCCAGGGCCTGACGCGTCCGGAGCTGTCGCTGCTGCTTTCCTACAGCAAGATCACGCTCTACCAGGATCTGCTCGACTCGGACGTACCCGAGGATCCCTACCTTTCCGCCGAGCTGAAGGACTACTTCCCAACGCCGCTTGGCGAGCGCTTTAGCGACCTGATGCCGGAGCATCGTCTGTGGCGAGAAATCATTGCGACCCGGGTGACCAACAGCATCGTCAACCGCATGGGCGCGCCGTTCGTGATGCGTATCCGCGAGGATACCGGCGCGAGCTCCGCCATGGCGGCCAAGGCCTACACCGTCGCTCGCGAGATCTTCGCCGCACGCGATTTCTGGCAGAAGATTGAATCGCTGGACAACAAGGTGCCCGCGCGCATCCAGCTCGATGCCCAGCTGGAGATGTGGAACCTGCTGCGGCAGGTCACCCGCAGGGTCATCACGCTGCCCGGCGGGTACTCGATCGATATCTCGAGCAAGGTCGACCGCTTCGCGCCCGGCATAGCCCGCTACCGCAAGGCCCTGCCCGAGATGCTCCAGGGCGATCTGCGCCAGGCGCTGGAGTCGCGACGCGATGAACTCGTCGCGGCCGGCTTCACCGAGGACATTGCCGCGGAGGTCGCCGGCCTGCGCTTTGCCTTCTCGGCCCTGGATATCGTCGACGAGGCGCGTATGCAGAACCTGGAAGTCGAGGACGTGGCGCGCATCTACTTCCGCCTGTTCGATCACCTGTGCCTGAAGTGGCTGCGTATGCAGGTCGAGGAGCTGCCGGTCGAGCGCCAGTGGCATGCGCACGCGCGCGGTCACCTGCGCGACGACCTCTATCGCCACCACCGTGAACTCACGCGTCGTATCCTGAGCGAGGCCGGGGACGAGCCCGAACCGGTCAGGGCCTGGATGCGCCGCCACGCCGAGGCCGTCGATCGCATCAGCCTGATGCTCGAGGAGATGCGCAACACGGCCACGCGTGACTACGCCGTGCTCCAGGTTGCCGTCAACGGCCTGGGCCAGTTGCTGCACGCAACCGATGGGTAGCGGCCAATGAAAATGGCCGTGCTCGCCAGCGCCCATCCCGGTTCCCAGGAGGCGGCCCGGGCGCTGCGCGAGCGTTATGGCGACGTGGCGCTCGACGACGCCGAGGTGCTGGTTGTCCTCGGCGGCGACGGTTTCATGCTGCATACCCTTCACGAGCACGTCGACCGCAACCTGCCGGTGTTCGGGATGCGACTGGGCGAGGTCGGCTTCCTGATGAACCGCTTCGCCGAGGACGAGTTGCCCGAGCGAATCGCCGCCGCGCGCGAGGTGGTTCTCAACCCGCTACAGATGCTGACCACCGACCAGGAAGGCGCGACCCATCGCGCCGTGGCCATCAACGAGGTTGCGCTGCTTCGCCAGACCAACCAGGCGGCCCATATCCGCATCCTGGTCAACGGTCGAGAGCGGGTCGAGCGCCTGGTCGCCGACGGCGTGCTGCTGGCCACGGCGGCCGGATCGACCGCCTACAATCTTTCCGCGCACGGCCCCATCCTGCCGCTGGGAACCGAAGCGGTCGTGCTCACGCCGATCAGCCCCTTCCGCCCGCGCCGCTGGCAGGGCGCCATCCTGCCGGCCTCCGCGGAAGTGCGGTTCGAAGTGATCCAGCCCGAGCGACGTCCGGTGAGCGCCACGGCGGACTACGATGAAGTGCGCAACGTCGCCCGGGTCGACGTCCGCCAGCAGCGCGACATCACGCATCGGTTGCTGTTCGATCCCGAGCATTCGCTGGAAGAGCGGATTCTTTCCGAGCAGTTTTTTCAGTGAAGAAGGTTTCAGGGTTCAGGGTTCAGGTTTCAGGCGGCAATCGGGATCATTGCGGGGCGGCTTCGCCGCGAAACGCCCCTGCCGGATCTGAGGGATGCCCCTTCCACGTGGCACAGAAACATCGCGGCAAGGCCGCCCACCAACCCGCAGCGGCTGCCGACCTGAAACCTGAAACCTGAAACCTGAAACCTTTTCCCCGCCCGTTATAATCCCTCCATGTCCGCCAAACCGGCCAACTCCAGCGAAGCCGAACCGGGTCCCTTGATCGTGGGGATTTCCTCGCGGGCGTTGTTCGACCTCGACGAGTCGCATCGGGTCTTCGAGGAGCAGGGCCTGGAGCGCTACATGCAGTACCAGCGCCAGCGTGAGGACGAGATTCTCGGCAAGGGCGTGGCCTTCCACCTGGCCGAGAAGCTGCTTCGCCTCAACCACGACGGCATGAATCATCCGGGCGTGGAAGTCGTCCTGATGTCGCGCAACAGCGCCGACACGGGGCTTCGGATCTTCAATTCGATCGAACACTACGGCCTGGACATCCAGCGCGCGGTGTTCACCAACGGTGCCAGCCCAGCGGACTACATCGAGCCTTCCGGCGCGCAGCTGTTTCTGTCGGCCAACGAGGACGATGTCCGGCGTGTGCTGATCGCCGGTTATGCGGCGGCGACGATCCTGCCCACGGCCATTCGCGAGAACCGGTCCGAGCAGCTCAAGCTGGCCTTCGACGGCGACGCGGTGATTTTCTCCGACGAGGCCGAGCGCATCTACAAGGAACAGGGGCTGGAAGCCTTTTCCACCAGCGAGCGCGCGCAGGCGGCCAGCCCGCTGGCGGCCGGTCCCTTCAAGGGCGTGCTCGAGGGTATCCAGCGCATCCAGTCGGCCTATCCGCTCGAAGACAACCCGATCCGCACGGCGCTGATCACCGCGCGCTCGGCGCCCGCGCACAAGCGTGTCATCCTGACGCTGCGCGCCTGGGGCATCCGCATCGACGAGGCGATGTTCCTCGGCGGGCGCGAGAAGACGCCCTACCTGCGCTCCTTCGGCGCCGACATCTTCTTCGACGACCAGACCCTGCACACCGGCCCGGCCAGCCGCGAGATCGCCACCGGCCACGTGCCGCACGGCGTCGCCAACGAGAAAAAAACCTGAAAATCTTGAAACGCAAAGACGCGAAGACGCAAAGAATTCCAAAAAGCTCTTTATCCACTTTGCGTCTTGGCGTCTTTGCGTTTAGAAAGGTTTTGATTCAACACATCTACTGCCTGAGAGAGTAATAATGTTGCATAGATTGCTACTGACGCTGTTCCTGCTCGTTCTGACCATGCCTGTACTAGCTCAGGAGAACGGGGAGGGTGATGACGCCGAGAAAGACCCTTATGCCGACTGGTCGGTGACCGAACCGCCGGGGGACTGGGAGACGATCACGATCGATACCGACGAGGTGACCTGGTCGGATGTCGACGTCCATCCCGACGGCGAGACGCTCGTTTTCCACATGCTCGGCGACATCTACACCGTCGCCATCGACGGTGGCGAGGCGAGCGCGCTGACCAGCGACCTGGCCTGGAATTTCCAGCCCCGCTACAGCCCCGACGGCGAGAAGATCGCCTTCGTGTCGGATCGCGACGGCGCCGAGAATATCTGGATCATGGACGCCGACGGTTCCAACCTGCAGCAGGTCAGCGATGAAAGCGACCACCTGCTGCACAACCCGGCCTGGTCCCCCGACGGGGACTACATCGCCGCGCGCAAGGGTTACGTCTCGCAGCGCTCCATTCCGGCCGGCTCGATCTGGCTCTACCACCGCGGTGGCGGCAAGGGCGTGAGCCTGGTCGATCGCCTGCACGGCGAGCAATCGCAGAAGAACATCGCCGAGCCCCGCTTCTCCCCCGACGGACGCTACGTCTACTACAGCCAGGACGTGACCTCCGGCTCGGTCTGGGAATACAACAAGGATGCCAACAAGGGCATCTTCGCCATTCGCCGTCTCAACCGCGAAACCGGCGAGACCGAGACCGTGGTTTCCGGCCCCGGCGGCGCGGTTCGACCGGTACTCTCGCCCGATGGCAGCCAGCTGGCCTTCGTGCGGCGCAATGCGACCGAGTTGACTTCGCGGCTGATGGTCAAGGATCTCGAGTCGGGCATCGAACGCACGCTGTTGGAGCGTATCGAGCGCGACAAGCAGGAGACCTCCGGCGACATGGGCAACTTCCCCGGTTTCTCCTGGATGCCCGACGGTGAATCAATCGTGATCTGGAGCGGCGGCAAGTTCCACCGCGTCGGTACCGACGGCTCGCGCCAGGCGATCGAGGTGCGTGTCGTGGCCGAAAAGAAGATCCATCCGGCGCTCAAGCGATCGGTCGAGGTCTCGCCGGAGACCTTTCCCGTGCGCATGGCGCGCTGGACGCAGCGCAGCCCGGACGGGCGTTACGCGGTCTCCCAGGCCATGGGCTATCTGTGGCTGCACGACCTCGAACGCGATACCCGGCGTCGCTTGACCGACCAGAACGAGCACTGGGAATTCTATCCGCGCTTCTCGCCCGACGGCCGGTCGGTGGTCTATACCACCTGGCATGACGAGAAGCTGGGCTCGGTGCGCGTGACGCCGGTGGGGCGCGGTCGCACCAGAACGATCAGCGATGAGCCGGGTCACTACATCGAGCCGTCGTTTTCTCGCGACGGCGAGCGCGTCGTCTTCGTTCGCGTCTCCGGCGGCTACCTCACGTCCCCGGCCTGGTCCGAGCGAACCGGACTTTACCTGGCCGAGGCCGATGGCGAGGGCATGCGGCGCCTGCACGACTCCGGCAGCAATCCGCAGTTTTCCGCCGACGGCGAGCGCGTCCTGTTTTCGCAGGGCTCCGGCGACGGCCTGGCCCTGCATAGCGTCAACCTGCGCGGCGATGACGAGCGCGAGCACCTGCAGGGTGAGTGGGTCACCGAGTATCGCGTCTCTCCCGACGGCCGCTGGGTTGCGTTCACGGAGCACTACAACGCCTACGTGGCGCCCTTCTTCCCGGCCGGTGGCAAGGTTGCCGTCGGCGGAAGTGCCGCGGCCTTCCCGGTGCGGCAGGTGTCCGCGCGCGCCGGTGATCATCTGCACTTCAGTGCCGACAGCTCGGCCGTCGGCTGGTCGCACGGCGCCACACTCTACCGGCGCGAGCTGACCGACGCCTTCGCCTTTCTCGAGGGCGCACCGGAGGAATTGCCGGAACCGGAGACCGAGGGCATCGAGCTGGGCTTCGAGCTCGAGTCCGATCGCCACGACGGGCGCATTGCCCTGGTCGGTGGGCGTGTGGTGACCATGCGCGATGCGCAGGAACGGAAGGAGATTATCGAGGACGGCGTGGTGCTGATCGAGGGCCATCGCATCCGTGCGGTGGGCGAGCGGGGCGCCGTCGAGATTCCCCCGGAATTCGAGACGGTGGACGTCTCCGGCAAGACCATCGTGCCCGGCCTTTTCGACGCACACGCCCACGGCCCGATGAGCAGCCGCCAGATCACGCCGCAGCAGAACTGGACCCAGGTGGCCAACCTGGCCTTCGGCGTGACCAGTATTCACGACCCGTCCAACGACAATGCCGCCATCTTCTCGATGGCCGAGCTGCAGCGCGCCGGCAAGGTGCTGGCGCCGCGCATCTGGTCGACCGGTCGGATTCTCTACGGCGCCCTTGCGCCGGGTGCCACCGCCAAGGTTGAATCCTACGAGGACGCGGAATTCCACGTCCGGCGTCAGAAGGAGCTGGGTGCGATCTCGGTCAAGAGCTACAACTATCTCGGGCGTGACCAGCGCCAGCAGGTACTCGAAGCCGGCCGCAACCTGGACGTGATGGTGGTGCCCGAAGGGGGCATGCGACTGGAGCAGAACCTCAACCAGATCGTCGACGGGCATACGGGCATCGAGCACAGCCTGTCGGTCAAGACCGCCTACGACGACATCCGCCAGCTCTGGAGCCAGACCGGGGTGGTGTACTCACCCACTTTCGCGGTGGCCTACGGCGGCTTGATGGGCGAGGAGTACTTCTACGACCGCTACGAGGTCTGGAAGAACGAGCGTCTGCTGAACTTCGTCCCCGAGTTCATCGTTCTGCCGCGCTCGATCCGCCGACCGACGGCGCCGGATGAGCACTACAACCATGTCTTTGTCGCCGAGCAGGCCAGGGCGCTCAACGAGCTGGGTGTTCCTGTCGTCATCGGCGCCCACGGGCAGCTCGCGGGCCTGGCCGCGCACTGGGAGATGTGGGCCATGGTTCAGGGCGGGTTCTCGCCCTGGGAAGCGCTGCGCGGTGCGACGATCGACGGGGCCGAGTACTTCGGCATGGGGGAGGATATCGGCTCGATCGAGGCGGGCAAGCTGGCCGACCTGATCGTGATCGAAGGCGATGTGCTGGGCGATATCGAGCAGAGCCAGAACGTGGTCTACACGATGCTCAATGGCCGTCTATACGAGGCCTCGACGATGAACCAGCTGTTGCCCGAGTCGGTCGAACGCGAGCCGTTCTTCTTCGAGCGAGCCGGCGGTGACGCCTGGATGTCCGAAACGATGGACTACATCGAGGGTCTTGGCCGGCAGCATGGCTGGCATCACCATTGATTGCTGCTTGAATGCGCGACCCCGCCGGAATGGCCGGCGGGGTCGCGTGACTGCCGGTTTCGAAGTCGCTTAGCGGCTTCGGCGCTTTTCGCGCATCTCTTTGGCTCGTTCGATGATTTCCTCGGCGGTCATGCCGTCGAGGGTCTTGTAGAGATTGGGCAGGCCCGACCACGCCGCCGTATCGTAGGTGCCGAGGAAGCGCAAGGCGGCGTCCAGCTCCTGGTACTGTTCCCTGGACGTATCCATGGCGATCAGTTCGAGGCTTTCCTGGAAGGCTTCGGGACTGGAGCCGTCGACCACCATGGTCAGGCCGTAACCCTCTTCATTCGCTTCACCCTCGATGCGGGGAATCCGCTTTTCGGGGTCGTCGCGATCGCGCCGCGGCAGCGGCTTGGTTTCTTCCGTGGCTTCGTTTCTTCTAACGACCTCGCGGGATTCCTGTGCGGGCTGTTCCTGGGCAGGCTGGCTGGCCTCCTCGGCCGGCGCCGGTTCGTCGGAGCCGCAGCCGACGGCCAGAAAGGCAACACTCAGAATGCAAATGGTTTTTTTCACGCTAGTCTCCATGGAGTTGATCGTTCTTTGGGGATTGGCCGAAAGATTAGATGTTCATCGACCGGCTCAGTTCCTGCTCGTCGACGGCTTCAGCGTGCAGGTCGTATTCGTCGGCCCGGATGATGCGCGCCATCAGCGCATCGCCGACCCGGGGTGAACCTGCTCCCGAGACGACGACCTGGCCGTCGATTTCCGGCGCGTCGCCGTAGCTTCGGGCGATAGCGATGTCACCTTCGACCGAGTCGACAAGCACCGGTTCGATGCCGCCGACCCGGCGCTGCAGTCGGCCGGCGCTGATGGCGGCCTGGTGCTGCATGAACCGGTGCCAGCGCGACTCCGCCACTTCTTCCGACACCGCGCCGGGCAATTCGTTGGCGGCGGCGCCCTCGACCGGCGAGTACTTGAAGCAGCCCACGCGGTCGAGCTGGGCTTCGTCGAGCCAGTCCAGCAGCTGCTGGAAGTCGGCTTCGGTCTCGCCGGGAAAGCCGACGATGAAGGTCGAACGGATCACCAGGTCGGGGCACTGCTCACGCCACGCCCGAATGCGCTCGAGGGTGTTCTCGGCTGCTGCGGGCCGGCGCATGGCCTTGAGCACCGAGCGGCTGGCGTGCTGGAAGGGAATATCGAGATAGGGCAGGATGCGGCCGTCATTCATCAGCCCGATAATGCGATCGACGTGGGGGTAGGGATAGACGTAGTGGAGTCTGACCCAGATGCCCAGTTCGCCGAGGGCGTCGCACAGGTCGTAGAGCCGCGTCTGGTATTCGCGACCCTGCCAGTAGTCGGTCTGGTACTTCAGGTCGACGCCGTAGGCGCTGGTGTCCTGGCTGATGACCAGCAGTTCCTGTACGCCGCGCTCGGCCAGTTGCTCGGCCTCGCGCATGACCATGCCGAGCGGACGGCTGGCCAGTCGGCCGCGCATCGAGGGGATGATGCAGAAGCTGCACTTGTGGTTGCAACCCTCTGAAATCTTGAGATAAGCGTAGTGCTGCGGTGTGAGCTTGAGGCCGCCCGGCGGCACCAGGTCGAAGCGCGGGTCATGCGGTCTGGGCAGGTGCCGGTTCACGGACTTGACGACGGCTTCGGCCTGGTGCGGGCCGGTCACGTCGAGCACCTTGGGATGGATCCGGGTGATGTCGCCGGGTTTAGCACCCATGCAGCCGGTGACCAGCACCTTGCCGTTGGTCGACAGGGCCTCGCCGATGCTTTCCAGCGATTCGGCCTTGGCCGAGTCGATGAAGCCGCAGGTGTTGACCACCACCAGGTCGGCGTCTTCGTAGGAAGGCACGATGTCGTAGCCCTCCGAGCGCAGGCGCGTGACGATGTCCTCGGAGTCGACCAGGGCCTTGGGGCAGCCGAGGGAGACCAGGCCCACGGATGGCCGCTTGTCGGTGTCGGGCTGAGTCATGGGGGCGTATTCTACTCTGAAGTGTTAAGTGGTTACGGTTTACGGGTTACGGGGAGTCGCCGGAACCCAAATCTTTGGACGTTAGATGCCTAACTTTCACACTTCTCAACGATCTCTCGAAGCTTCTCGATTCCGTCGAGCAGGCGCGGGCCCGGGCGTCCCAGCCAGGCCTCGCTGATCGGAAAGATGCGGTCGTTGGCGATGGCCGGAACGCTTTCCCAGCCCTCGCGCCGGCGCACGACGTGGGGGCGGTACTTGGCTTCGTCGACGCCGCACCAGCTCATGACGATGGCTGCCGGGGCGGCCTGCCGGGCCATTTCAGCGTCGACTTCCAGGCTTTCCGCCGGTCGGTCGGCCCAGGGATTGCGCGCGCCCGCCAGGGCGAGCATCTCGTTGACCCAGGAATCGCGTCCCGGCACGATCACCGGCTTGGGCCACCATTCGACCAGGATCGGAACTTGCTCGTGTGCCGGCGCCTCCGTTGCCAGGGCGGATTCGAATCGTCCCGCGAGCGCCTCGGCGACGTCGTCGGCGTCGATGGCATCTCCGATACGGCGGATATCAGCCGCCACGTCGGCAAGCGTGTGGGGGCGTGTGACCAGAAGCGGCAGTCCGGCCTGCTGGAGTCTTTCCAGGCATCGCTCGTGGCCCGGAACGGTCAGCGAGGTGATCACCAGGTCCGGTTCGAGCGAGAGAATCTTTTCGACGTCGACGTCCAGGTCGGGGCCGATACGCGGAAGGCTTTCGACGACTTCGGGCGGATAGTCGGAATGATCGTCGACGCCCACCAGCCAGTCCGACCGGCCCAGGGCGCAGACGATTTCGGTGTTCGAGCACGTGTGGCTGACGATTCGCATCATGCCCGTATCGTGACATGAAAAACCATGGAACCACCGAAAACACCGAATGCACCGAAACTTGCAGACACCAAATTTTCGGTGATTTCGGTGTATTCGGTGGTTCCGGTTTTCTTGTCAGCGGTTTTGCTCTGCATGCCTATTTTGCTTCACGCCAACTATCGGCTGCGCGGTGGCCGCGGGATTCGTTGATGGGCCAGGCGCAAACGATGGCGGCGGTGAACAGGAGCAGGCAGAAGACGATGGCGGTGGCCAGGCCGAGCCAGGCCTGGAGGAGACCGAGCCCGAGGATGCCGAAGATGGCCGCCAGCTTGCCCGCCGTGCCCCAGAAGCCGAAGAACTCGGCGGCCTTGCCGCGCGGGGTGAGCTGGCCGACCAGGGCGCGGCCGGCCGACTGCGAGGAGCCGAGACTCAATCCGGCCAGCAGCCCGGCGAGCAGGAAGACGTGCTGCGCTTCCCAGTTCACGTTCAGCCATTGACGCGCCAGCTCGGCGACCGCGGGGGTCTGCCAGATGGCGGCGATGGCGGTCAGCCACAAGAAGAGCGTCATCAGGTAGGTCTTTCGGGCACCCAGCCGTTGCTGCAGGATGCCGAAGCTGATCGCGCCGAGGGCGGCGGTGACCTGCACGGTCACGAACATGGCGATGCGGATGGATTCGTCCCAGCCGATGACCTGGGCGCCGTAGATGAAGGCAAAGCTGATGACGATGTAGATGCCGGCCATCTTGAAAAAGATCGAGGCCAGCAGCCAGCGCAGGTCGGGAAAATGCCGGACGTGTTCGAAGGTCCGGCGCAGGCGCCGGAAGCCGACGCTCACCGGGCTGTCGCCGGGCGCGAGCGCGCGGCGGGCGCCGCGCTCTTTCATCCAGATGAAGGTGGGCAGGGCGGTAACGAGGAAGAACGCGGCGGCGAACGGACCGACCCAGCGCACGCTGTCGTAGTTGGCCAGGCTGACTTCGCCGAGAAAGAGCAGGGCGAAGGCGGTCGAAACCAGGCCGCCGATGTAGCCCAGCGACCAGCCCAGGCCGGAGATCCAGCCGAGATCCCTGCGTGGCCCGAGGCCGGGAAGAAAGCTGGCGATGAAGCCCTCGCCGATGGCGTAGGCGAAATTGGACACGATCACCAGGATCATCGCCGTCGTGATCCAGCCCGGCTCGACGAACCACAGCAGCGCCGTGGCGATGACGGTGAGCACGTAGCTGGCGAACAGGAAGGCCTTGCGTCGGCGGCGGTGATCCATGATGGCCCCACAGATCGGGTTGGCCACCACGACCAGCGCGTAGGAGCTCGCAAGCGCGACGCTCCACAGCAGGTTGCCCAGGCGGTAGTCGGGCGCGTCGCCGACGATCACGCGCGTGAACAGGTCGCCGAAGACCACCGTGATGATCAGCAGCGTGTAGGCCTGGTTGGCGAAGTCGAACATCGCCCAGCCGAAGATCTCCTTCGCCGGCGCGCGTTTGCGGCTGACCACTTGGTCGTGCTCCTTGCGGGCTCGATTGTTGAGAGTAATCGAGGGTGGTGATTGATATGGAACCGCGGATGAACGCAGATTAACGCAGATGAATGAAAAAGAATGGAACGAACCCTGGAGGCTGGTGTTGTTCTTTTTGTTTCATCCGCGTTCATCCGCGTTCATCTGCGGTAAGAACAATGCTTTAGAGGAATGCCCTAAAATGACCCGATGACGGACTTCGAAGAACTGATACGCCAGCGCATTGCCGAGCTCGAAGACCGGGCCGAGTCGAGCCGGGAGGCGACGGCGACGGTGGAACTCGACCAGACGCGGCAGGGTCGGCTCAGCCGGATGGACGCGTTGCAGGGTCAGGAGATGGCCAAGAATGCGGAGAGGCGTCGAATGCAGCAGCTGCAGCGCCTGAAGGCCGCACTGCAGCGTCTCGAGCGGGGCGAATTCGGGGAATGCATCGAATGCGGCGAGCCCATCGCCGAGGCGCGGCTGCGCGCCGATCCGGCGAGCACGCTGTGCCTGGACTGCGCCAGCGAGCTGGAGCAGCGCTGACGCGGTTACAATCGCGAACCGGAATTTTTTCAGGCTCGATCATGAACGATACCCGCAGCTTTCGCGTTCCGCATACGCTCGCCCTGCTGTTCTTCCTGATGGTGACCGCGCTGGTCGCGACCTGGCTGGTGCCGCAGGGGTTTTTCGCCGAGGATCCGGAAACCGGGCGGGTGATCCCCGGGTCGTACGAAGTGGTCGAAGAGCGCGAGTTGCTCGGGCCGCTCGATCTGTTCACGGCCATTCCGCGCGCCTTTGCCGACGCTGCGCCGATCATTTTCTTTTTGTTCATCATCGGCGGCGTGCTGGCCATCATCCGCGCGACCGGCACCATCGATGCGCTGCTCGGCCGCCTGCTGGAACGCTTCAGTGACCGGCCGGCGATGCTCATACTGGCGGTCGTGTTCGTCTTCGCGCTGGCATCCAGCGCCGTCGGCTCGTCGGGTGAGTACATCCCGTTCGTGCTGATTCTCGTCGCGCTTTGCCGGGCCATGCGCATGGATGCCATGACCGCCGTGGGCATGGTCATCGCCGGATACGGTGTCGGCTACGGGGTGGCCGCCTTCAACCAGTACACGGTGGTCGTGGCCCAGGATATCGCCGGCCTGCCGACCTATTCGGGCTGGCCGGTGCGCCTCGGTCTGCTGCTGCCGTTCGTGCTCATTGCGGTGCATCATGTCTGGCGATATTCCGAGCGGGTTCGCATCGATCCGGCGGCCAGCCTGGTCGGTGACACGCCGCCGCCCGAGGGCGCCGAACCGCCGGAGGACTATCCCCGTCTTCGCGCCACCCACGTGGCCATCGTGTTCGCATTCCTGGCGGCGCTGGGTGTGGCGGTGTGGGGCATCGCCACGCGCGGCTGGTACATGAACGAGCTGGGTGCGGCCTTCTTCATTCTCGGGCTGGTGGCCGCTGCCATCGGGCGTCTCGGGCCGAGCATTGCCTCGGAGAAGTTCATCGAGGGTGCGCGCGACCTGACCGAGACGGCCATCCTGGTGGGCATCGCCCGCGGGATCGCCCTGATCATGGAAGACGGCCAGATCCTGCACACCATCGTTCACTACCTGTCGCTGCCGCTGTCGCTGGTCGGCGCCGAGCTGTCCGCGGTGGGCATGATGCTGATCCAGGCGGTGCTCAATCTGTTCATTCCTTCCGGCTCGGGGCAGGCCTACGTCACGATGCCGCTGATGGCGCCGCTGGCCGACCTGGTCGAAGTGCCGCGGCAGGTGGCGGTGCTCGCCTACCAGATGGGCGACGGCTTCACCAACATGATCATTCCCACCAACGCCATCCTGATGGGCATCCTGGGCGTGGCCGGCGTGTCCTACGCCAGCTGGTTCCGGTTCTGCCTGCCGCTGATCCTCAAGCTCTATGCGGCTGGGGCGATCGTTCTGGTGGCGGCCGTCTGGCTGGGCTATTCGTGATGTCCCATGCTTGTGCCGGACGCCGGCCTCGCGGAGAATGCCCGCATGAATGAATCAAAGCAAAAGCAAAGAACGGCCCTGATTACCGGCGCGGCTTCGGGTCTTGGCGCGGCCATGGCTCGCCGCTTTGTCGGCGAAGGCTGGCGCGTCATCATCGCTGACCGGGACGAGGAAGGCGCTCGGGCGCTGACCGAGGAACTGGGCCAGGCCGCAACTTCGCTGACCATGGACGTGACCGAGTGGAACGACTGGCAGCGCGCGGTCGAGGCGGTGGCCGAAGCCGGCAACGGGCTCGATGTATTGATCAACAACGCCGGGGTTGCCGTCGGCGGCTCGCTGGAAGAAACACCGCTGGAAGACTGGCAGTGGGTCACCGACATCGACCTGATGGGCGTGGTCGCCGGCTGCAAGGCCTTCGCGCCGGGCATGCGCGAGCGCGGCCGGGGGCACATCATCAACGTCGCCTCGTTTGCCGGGCTGGCCGGTGCGCCCCAGATCAACGCCTACGGCACGGCCAAGGCCGGCGTGATCGCCATGTCGGAAATGCTTCGGATCGAAATGGCAGCGGCCGGTGTCGAGGTCTCGGTACTGTGCCCGGCTTTCGTGCGTACCCGGCTGACCGAGACCATGCGGGCGCCCGACAGCGGCTATCAAAAGCGCGTCGAGCGCTGGATGGACAACTCCGGCGTGACCGTCGAGGACGTTGCCCATAAAGTCTTCCGGGCCGTGGAAAAGCCGCGGTTCATGATCCTCACTCACGCCAACACGCGCTGGCTGTGGCGGCTCAAGCGCTGGTTTCCCGGTCTGTACTACCGGATGATGGTGCGCGGCGTGCGCAAGGCGATGCAGCGCCAGCGCTGACCGCGGGGGCTACAATCCGCTTTCGTCCTCACCCCAGGTGCGGGCCATGATCAGGTAGACGAACGAGGCCGACCAGGTGATCAGCATGAAGCCCACAAGCGCCTCGGTGCCGGCGAGGAAGCGCACCGGTCCGGTGGCGAACAGGTCGCCCCAGCCTACCGTGGTGTAGGTGGTTGCTGAAAAATAGATGCAGTCGAGAAAGTTCAGCGAACCGTAGCCCTCGATGGCGCCGAGCTCCGGTAAGGACAGCAGGGCCCAGTAGGCCAGGCCGAACAGCCAGATCTCGGCGATGTGGGCCAGCAGCAGGGCGAACATCACCATCAGCAGGGTGGGGCGGTGGTGATGGTGACTGCTTCCTCTGCGTCTCAGGCGCCGCTCGGCACCCCAGCGATTGAGCGCGGCGATGACCTCGAAATGAAAGAATATGGCCAGCATGACCACGACGAGTGTGGTCAGGGCGACGGTCCATTCCGCGCTGCCGATTTCGCCCATTTTCCAGCGTCAGCTAGTCGATCACGCCCAGGCGCTTGCCGACCCGGGTGAAGGCGTCGACGGCCTGCTCGAGATGTTCGCGGGTGTGGGCGGCAGAAATCTGCGTGCGGATCCGCGCCTGGCCCTTGGGTACCACCGGGTAGAAGAACCCGATGACGTAGATGCCTTCTTTCAAGAGTTCGTCGGCCATCTTCTGCGCCAGCGGGGCGTCGTGCAGCATCACCGGTACGATCGGGTGCTCGCCCGGTAGCAGCTCGAAGCCGGCGTCGGTCATCGCCTGGCGGAAGAATTTCGTGTTCTCGGCGACGCGATCTCGAAGCTCGCTGGATTCCGACAGCATTTCGAAGACCTTGAGGCTGGCGGCGACCAGGTGCGGCGCAAGGGAATTCGAGAACAGGTAGGGCCTGGATCGCTGGCGCAGCAGGTCGATGACCGGCTGGCTGGCGACGGTGAATCCGCCCATGCCGCCGCCCAGTGCCTTGCCCAGGGTCGAGGTGAAGATATCGACCTTGTCCATCACGCCGTGATGCTCGGCCGAGCCGCGGCCGGTGGGGCCGAAGAAACCGGTGGCGTGGCAGTCGTCGACCATCACCAGCGCGTCGTACTTCTCGGCCAGGGCGGTGATCTCGTCGAGCTTGGCGACATAGCCGTCCATGGAAAACACGCCGTCGGTGGCGATCAGTCGGGTGCGCTTGTCCTGCGTTTTCTGCAGGATGTCTTCGAGCGCTTCCATGTCCGAGTTGGGATAGCGATGCCGCTCGGCCTTGCACAGGCGCACGCCGTCGATGATCGAGGCGTGGTTGAGCTGGTCGGAAATGATCGCGTCTTCCGGCCCCAGCAGGGGCTCGAACAAGCCGCCGTTGGCGTCGAAGCAGGCGGCGTAGAGAATCGCGTCGTCCTTGCCGAAGTACTCGGCAATGGTCTTCTCGAGCTGCTTGTGCAGGTCCTGCGTGCCGCAGATGAAGCGTACCGAGGCCACACCGAAACCGTGGCCGTCGAGGGCTTCCTTGGCCGCGGCGATGATGTCGGGATGGTCGGCCAGGCCGAGGTAGTTGTTGGCGCAGAAGTTGAGCACCTTGCCGCCTTCGAGCGTCTCGATCTCGACCCGCTGCGGCGTGGTGATCTGCCGCTCACGCTTGTACAGCCCGTCGGCTTCGATCTGCTCGAGTTCGTCCTGCAGTCTCCGGAGAGTTGATTGGTCGCTCATGTCTTGTTGGCTCCGGTTGGTTCGAAGGTTTCAGGTTTCAGGTTTCAGGTTTCAGGGGCGGGCTTCGGAATGGTTTTCCTGAAACCTGAACCCTGAAACCTGAACCCTATTCAATGTCGCCGGTCCAGTCGCAGACGATCTTGCCGCACTGGCCCGAGGCCATCAACTCGAAGCCTTTTTCGAAGTCGTCGATGGCGATCTGGTGGGTGAGTACCTTGTGCAGCGGGAAGCCGGTGAGAACCATCTGGGTGATCTTGTACCAGGTCTCGTACATGCGCCGGCCGTAGATGCCGTGCACTTCCAGGCCCTTGAAGATGACCTGGTCCCAGTTGATGCCGGCATCCTTGGGCAGCAGGCCGAGCAGGGCGACCTTTCCGCCGTTGTACATCAGATCCAGCATGTCGCGGAAGGCGTGCGGGTTGCCCGACATTTCCATGCCGACGTCGAAGCCGTCGATGTCGAGCTCCTTGCGCACGTCGAGCAGGTTTTCCTCGCGCACGTTGACGGTGCGCGTCGCACCCATGTCGCGGGCGAGCTGCAGGCGGTAGTCGTTGACGTCGCTGATCACGATATGGCGCGCGCCCACGTGTTTGGCGATACCCGCGGCGATGATGCCGATCGGCCCGGCGCCGGTGATGAGCACATCCTCGCCGACCAGGTCGAACTGCAGCGCGCAGTGCGCGGCGTTGCCGAAGGGATCGAAGAACGCGGCCAGCTCCGAGGGAATCTCGTCGGGAATCGGCCAGAGGTTGGTGGCGGGCACGACCACGTACTCGGCAAAGCCGCCGTCGCGGTTGACGCCGATGCCCTCGGTGTTGGGGCAAAGATGCGGCTTGCCGGCGCGGCAGTTGCGGCACACGCCGCAGACCACGTGTCCTTCCGCGGAGACGCGCTGACCTTCCTCGTAGCCCTGCACGCTCGAGCCGAGCGTGGCAATTCGGCCGACGAATTCGTGGCCGAGGACCAGCGGCGGACGAATCGTGCGCTGCGACCAGTCGTCCCACTGGTAGATGTGCAGATCGGTGCCGCAAATCGAGGTCTTCTCGAGCTTGATCAGGACCTCGTTCGGGCCCGGCGCGGGAACGGGAACCTCGCGCAGTTCCAGGCCGGGAGCGGCATCGGGCTTGACCAGCGCGCGCATGGTGCTCGTCATGGAGAAACTCCGATTGAAAACAAGTCCGCCATTATAGTCGACAAGGTCCGATCCCCGCTCAGGAGCGGCCGTTGGCGAGCGCAGCGACCAGTGCCGGAAGCCAGGCCGCCGAAGAACCGGCCAGGTGCCAGTGCGCGAAGCGGGTGAGTTCGTTCGTTTCGGGGTTGATGTCGATGAGGGTGGCGCCAGCGCGTGCGGCCGCCACCGGCAGGCTGGCAGCCGGCTGGACGGCGCCGCTGGTGCCCGCCACGATCATCACTTCGCAGTCCTGCGCTGCCGCGAAGGCCGCGTCGAGGATGCCGGCATCGAGGGCCTCGCCGAACCAGACCACGTCCGGTCGAGCGAGACCGTCGGGATGGTGTGGCGAGGGCGGCGGATGCGCTTCCCGGTGGCGCTCGATCCAGTCGGCATCGATGGGCCGCCGGCTGCGCGAGCAGATGTTGCGCTGGATGTTGCCGTGCAGCTCGAGCACTCCGGTCGATCCGGCCAGGGCATGGAAGCCATCGACGTTCTGGGTGATCAGGACCAGTTCCCGCACATGTTCCTCGAGCGCGGCCAGCGCTTCGTGGCCGGGGTTGGGCCGGGCTTCCGCAATGAGCTTGCGTCGCCACTGGTACCAGTCCCAGACCGTGGCCGGTTCGCGTTCGAAGGCCTCGGGGGAGGCCAGTTCCATCGGGTCGTACCGCGCCCACAGGCCGGTGTGGGCTTCGCGGAAGGTCGGAATGCCCGACTCCGCCGAGACACCGGCGCCGGTGAGCGCGCACACTCGCCGGGTTGCGGTGCTCAGGCACTCGATCAGTTTCTCGGGTAGCCGGTTCGGATCATTGCAGGTCTGGCGGGGCATGAATGTCTCCATTCTTGCGGGAATCGGGGCGTATGGGGCATTTTAGACCCCATCGTGCGCCATACTGGGCATCGGTAGAGGGAGAGGAATTGGATGTCGAACTGGCTGTTTCACGGGAGTATGGGCGCGCTGCTCGGCGTGCTGCTCGGCCTGGGGCTGGTCTACTTGACCGGCCGTGGCTGGCTGTCCGGCCGTGCCGAGCGGGAAAGACGCTCGCGCGAGGCCATCCTCCACGCCCTGGCACGCGCCGCGCGCATCCTGTTCAGCGCACAGGGAAACGACCGTGTCATGCCCACGGCGCTGGCCGTTCTGGGAAAGGCCGTGTCGGCCGATCGGGTCTACGTGTTCGAAAACCACAGCGATGCCGACAGCGGCGAACTGCTGGCGAGCATGCGCTACGAATGGACGCGGCCGGGGATCCGGGCCGAGATCGACAATCCCGACATGCAGGGGATGTCCTACGACCGCCTGATCCCGAACTGGCGGGCGCTGTTCGAGGCCCGGGAGCCGGTGGTGGGCTTTGCCGCCGACATGGACGATATCGAACGCAAGCTGATCGAAGCCCAGGAGATCCTGTCGATCCTGGTCGTTCCCATCTTTCTCGACGGCAAGTTCTGGGGGCTGATCGGCTTTGACGATTGCACCACCGAGCGCCAGTGGGGACAGGCCGAGATCGACGCGCTCGAGGTCGCTTCCGGAACGATCGGCGGGGCGATTCGAAGCATGCGCGCGGAAGAGGAACTGCGCCGGCTGGTCAGCACCGACTCGCTAACCGGCTTGAGCAGCCGGCGGGCCTTCCTGGAGCGGGCCGGCGACTTGTTCGACCGCTCGCGCGGCGGCGAGCGGGACCTGTCCCTGCTGATCATGGACCTCGATCACTTCAAGTCGATCAACGATCGCTTCGGGCACCCGGCCGGTGACGAGGCGCTGGTCGCCTTTGCGCGCATCTGTCGCCAGGTGCTCAGGGACGACGACCTGATCGGCCGGACCGGGGGCGAGGAATTCGCGGTGGTGCTCCAGGGGGCCGATGCCGAGCGTGCCGGCAAGCTGGCCGAGCGATTGCGGCGTGCGCTGGAAGACACCGTGCTGCCGGCAGAGGGGGGCGATATCACGCTCACCGTCAGTATCGGCGCGGCACCGCTGTCGGCCGATGAAACCAACCTCAATCACTGGCTCAAGAAGGCCGACGACGCGCTCTACGCCGCCAAGCGCAACGGCCGCAACCGCATCGAGATTGCCGATCAGTCCTGAGCTTCCTTCTGGCTGCGCACCAGGCCGTGCTTGCGCAGGATGCCGCGGAACTGGTCGTAACTCAGCTTCAGCCTTTCGGCCGCCTTTCCCTGGTGGCCGTCGCTGGCGGCCAGGGCGATCTCGGCCAGCCGCTTTTCCTGTTCGTCGAGCCAGCCACGAAGGTCGACCGGTTCCAGCGCGGGGTCGGGCAATCGAGCGGCGTCCTGTGCCGGGCCGGCCGGCCGCCAGGGCGAGGCAAATGGGTCGAACTCGATCGTTTCGACCGGCTGGTCCGGCTCGCTCAGTCGGTAGACCGAGCGCTCGACCACGTTCTTGAGCTCGCGCACGTTACCCGGCCAGGGATAGGCCAGCATGGCCTCGAGGACCGGTCGGGCGAATCCGGCGAAAAGCTCGCGCTCCAGCTCCCGCGTCATGCGCATCGCGAAATGCTCGGCCAGGGGCAGGATGTCCTCGCGGCGTTCGCGCAGCGGCGGCAGGGTGATCACGTCGAAGGCCAGGCGGTCGAGCAGGTCGGCGCGAAAGCGCCCGGCCTCGGCCAGCGCGGGCAGGTCGACGTTGCTCGCGCCGACCAGGCGAACATCGACTTCCAGGGGCTGGGTCGAGCCCAGTCGTTCGAACTGCCCGTACTCGATCACGCGCAGGATTTTCTCCTGGACGGCCATCGAGGTGCTGGCCAGTTCATCCAGAAACAGGGTGCCGCCGTCGGCGCGCTCGAACCGCCCGGCGCGCTGGCGCGAGGCGTCGGTAAAGGCGCCGGCCTCGTGGCCGAACAGCTCGGATTCGAGCAGGGATTCGCTGATGGCCGCGCAGTTGAGTTTGACCAGCGGCCCGTCCCAGCGCGCAGACAGGAAATGCAGTCGCTCGGCGATCACTTCCTTGCCCGTGCCGCGCTCCCCCACGATCAGCACCGGCCGGTTCAGCCCGGCCGCGCGCGAGACGTCCTCGAGGACGCTGAGAAAGGCGGGCGATTCGCCGATGACAGGTTGGTCGGTGGGGTTCATGACATCCGTCGGATGGGTTGGGTGCCTTGAGCGTATCTTACCGGCAGCGTCCGATGTGAGGGGGCTCGCGGTCGGGGGATAAGGGTTCAGGTTTCAGGTTTCAGGTTTCAGGTTTCAGGCGGCAACCGAGATCATTGCGGGGCGGCTTCGCCGCGAAACTTCCGTGCCCGGCCTGAGGGAATTGACCTTTCGCTTCGCACGAGGCAATCGCGGCGAAGCCGCCCACCACCGCGCAACAGCTGCCGACCTGAAACCTGAACCCTGAAACCTGAAACCTTATCTCCCAACTCAATACCTCCGCGACCCCTTACAATCCCCCAATGGCCAGGGCGAAGACGACTTACACCTGCCGCGAATGCGGCGCGAGCTTTCCCAAGTGGTCGGGGCAGTGCCCGGACTGTCGGGCCTGGAACTCCATGGAAGAGAGCGTGGTCGAGCCGGCCGGGGCGACGAAGGGGCCGAAGGGCCGGGGCAACTGGTCGGGTACAGCCTCGGCCGCGGTCAGTAACCTGGCCGAGGTGCGCGCCGAGGCGGCCTCCGATCGATTGTCGTCGGGCCTGAGCGAGCTCGACCGGGTGCTCGGCGGCGGGCTGGTGCCCGGCTCGGTGGTGCTGCTCGGCGGCGACCCCGGTATCGGCAAGTCGACCCTGTTGCTGCAGGCGCAGGATGCGCTGGCCGCCGGCCACGGCAGCCTCTACGTGACCGGCGAGGAGTCGGCCGCCCAGGTGGCCATGCGCGCGCGCCGCCTCGGCCTCGATCCCGCTCGCCTCGACTGCCTGACCGAGACCAGCCTGGAGGTCATCCTGGCCACGGCCGCCGAACGCAGGCCGGCCTTCATGGTGGTCGATTCCATCCAGACGCTGTGGACCGAGGCGCTGCAGTCCGCGCCCGGCGCCGTCGCCCAGGTGCGCGAGTGCGCCGCGCGCCTGGTGCAGTTCGCCAAGCAGACCGGCTGCGCGGTGGTACTCGTCGGTCACGTCACCAAGGAAGGCGCGCTGGCCGGCCCGCGCGTGCTCGAGCACATGGTCGATGCCGTGCTGTATTTCGAGTCCGACTCCGGCAGTCGCTACCGGCTGGTGCGGGCGGTCAAGAACCGCTTCGGTGCGGCCAACGAGCTGGGCGTGTTCGCGATGACCGACAAGGGCCTCAAGGCGGTGGCCAACCCCTCGGCCATCTTCCTGTCGGGCCAGGAAGAACCGGCCGCCGGCAGCTGCGTGCTGGTCACGCGCGAGGGAACCCGGCCGCTGATGGTCGAGGTGCAGGCCCTGGTCGCGCCTTCGAACCTGTCGAACCCGCGCCGGGTGGCCGTCGGCGTCGATCCCAATCGCCTGGCCATGCTGCTTGCGGTCATGAATCGCCATGCCGGCATCGTGGTGGGCGACCAGGACGTGTTCGTCAACGTTGCCGGCGGAATGCGCATCAGCGAGACCGCCAGCGATCTGGCCATCGCCCTGGCCCTGAAGTCTTCCCTGCGCGAGAAGCCCCTGCCCAAGGGCCTGGTCGCCTTCGGCGAGGTGGGTCTGGCCGGAGAGCTCCGGCCCGTGTACAACGGCGAGGAGCGCCTGCGCGAGGCGGCCGGGCAGGGCTTCGATCAGGCGCTCGTGCCCGAGGCCAACCTCAAGGGCGTGAAGGCGCGCATCACCGCGAAGGGCTGCCGGACGCTGGCGCAGGCCCTCGACGCCATCTGATCGACCGCGAAGAGTCGATCCAATTCCCTTACACTATTCAGAGCCGATTCAGGCCGGTGGTGCCAGTCTGTCACCGTCGATCTTCCTTCAAGGAGAAGGTACATGCATCGCTTCCTGTCCATGACGTCCATCGCCAGCGTAATGATGCTGGCGGCCTGTGTAACGATCAACGTCTATTTCCCCGAAGCGGCCGCCGAAAAGGCAGCCGATCGCTTCATTCGCGACGTGCTCGGCGAGGATGTGCCGGCCGCGCCGTCAAGCGAGCCGCAGGCCGCACGCACGCAGTGGTGGCACGCGCTTTCACCCGTGGGTACGGCGCACGCGCAAAGCCCCGATATCGACATCGACACGCCTCAGATCCAGGCCATCAAGGAACGCATGGCCGAGCGCCAGCGCGAGCACCTGGCCGCCTGGTTCGACGCCGGCGCCATCGGGTTCTCGAACGACGGCCTGGTGGAAATCCGCGACCGATCAGCCGTGAGCCTGGGCGATCGACGCAATCTCGAGCGCGTGGTCGGCGAAGAGAACTCCGACCGCAACGCCGTCTACCGCGAGATCGCCATCGCCAACGGGCACCCCGAATGGGAAGACGATATCCGCAAGACCTTCGCGCGTCAGTGGATCGCCAATGCGCGTTCGGGGTGGTATTACCAGACCGAGGACGGGTCCTGGACTCAGAAATGACTTGAAAGAAGGGTTCAGGTTTCAGGGTTCAGGTTTCAGGCGGCATATTTCGCGGGTCGCGGGGCGGCTTCGCCGCGCGCTCGGATCGAAGCCCGCGTAGGTCGGGGACGCGACCCCGACCTACAATTTTGTCCGGAACCCGGAACCCGGAACCCGGGACACCAAAACACAAAAACTCCAAAGAACCAAACCCCATGGGAAAAAGACGCCGGCGCCTGCCGACCGAACCAATTGACGTCGAAATCACGGATCTTTCGCACGACGGGCGCGGCGTGGGACGGCACGGTGAGAAGGCCGTGTTCGTGCACGGTGCATTGCCGGGCGAGAAGGTCTCGGCGAAGATCATCGGGCGCAACCGTCGTTTCGATGAGGCGCTGTGCGAGGAGGTGCTGGAGGCCTCGCCCCAGCGCGTCGAGCCCGACTGCCCCTGGTTCGATCGCTGCGGCGGATGCGCCCTGCAGCATCTCGATCACGCCGCCCAGGTCGAGTGGAAACACAAGCGGCTGGTCGACAACCTGGAACGACTCGGCGAGGTCAGTCCACACGAGTGGTGGCAACCGATCTCGGCCGAACCCTGGTACTACCGCCGTCGCAGCCGCCTGAGCGCCCGCCTGGTCCGGGGCAAGGGCCGCGTGCTGGTCGGCTTTCGCGAGCCGCAGGGGCGTTTCGTGGCCGATGTGGGCGACTGCCGCGTGCTGCATCCGGACTTCAGCGATCGGCTCGGGAGCCTGTCGGATCTGCTGGGCGAATTGTCAGTCGACGATGCCGTGCCGCAGATCGAGACCGCAAGCGGGGACGCGGCTTCGGCCATCGTCATCCGCCACCTGCGGGATCTGACTTCCGACGACATCATGAAGCTCAAGTCGTGGTCCGACGACAACGGCATCGCCGTCTACCTGCAGCCCAAGGGTCCGGACACGGTCCACCGGCTTTGGCCCGAAACGCATGAGCTGAGCTATCGGCTCGATGACTTTGACCTGGAAATGGCCTTTCACCCCCAGCATTTCATCCAGGTCAACGCCGCCATCAACCGGGCCCTGGTCAAGCGCGCCGTGGATCTCCTGAATCCGGGGTCCGACGATCGGGTTCTTGATTTGTTCTGCGGCCTGGGTAACTTCACGCTGCCGCTGGCTCAGCGCGCCGGCCACGTCACGGGCATCGAGGGCGCCGCCGAGCTGATCGAGGCGGCCGGGGCCAACGCGCGCCGCAACGGAATCGAGAACGTCGAGCTGGAAGTCGCCGACCTGACCGAAGACGTTTCGAGCCGACCCTGGTACCGGGCCGGCTTCGACGGCGTGCTGATCGATCCGCCGCGCAGCGGCGCCTTCGAGATCCTGCCGATGATCGCCGACTCGGGTGCGAAGCGAGTCGTCTACGTGTCCTGCAACCCGGGCACCCTGGCCCGCGACGCCGGAGAACTCGTCAGGCAGCACGGCTTCCGGCTCGCCGGCGCCGGCATCGCGGACATGTTCCCGCACACCGCCCACGTCGAATCCATCGCCTTGTTCGAGCGCCTATGAGCGAGCAACTTCCGCTGGGACCGTTGATCGTCGGGATCGACGGTACGTCGCTCGACGAGTCCACCGCGGACATGCTGCGTCAACCGGCTGTGGGCGGCGTCATCCTGTTCTCGCGCAACTATGAGTCACCCGAGCAACTTCGTCGTCTGACCGGAGAGATTCGAGCTCTGCGTTCGCCGAGGCTGTTGCTGGCCGTCGACCAGGAGGGCGGTCGCGTGCAGCGTTTCCGCGACGGCTTCACGCCATTGCCGCCGCTGGCCGTGCTGGGCCGCTGGCACCGCTCGCACCCGGACCGGGCCCGCGACCTGGCCTACCGTCACGGACGCGTGATGGCGGCCGAAGTGCTGGGGCACGGTGTCGATCTGAGCTTTGCGCCGGTGCTCGATCTCGATCGCGGCAGCAGCGTTATCGGTGATCGCGGCATGTCTTCGGATCCGGTGGTCGTTGCCGACCTGGCGGCCCACTACATCGCGGGCATGAAGGACGCGGGCATGCGCTGCTGCGGCAAGCACTTTCCGGGGCACGGTTCGGTCGAGGCCGACTCCCACGATGAAGTGGTGGTCGACGAGCGTGACCTGGACGCTCTGGAGGACGACCTTGCGCCCTTTACCGAACTGGCCGATTCGCTCGACAGCGTTATGATGGCGCACGTGTGTTATCCAGCTCGCGATCATGAGCCGGCAGGCTATTCGCGCGCCTGGGTCATCGAGATCCTGAGGGAGCGCCTGGATTTCCGGGGGGTGGTCATATCCGACGACCTGGACATGGCCGGAGCCAGCCCGGCCGGCAGCTTGGTGGAGCGTGTTGCAAAGTCGCTGGCCGCCGGGTGTGACGCGGTGCTGGTCTGCCGGCCCGAGTCGGCACGCGGGCTGATTGCCTCGACAGGTTCGTGGACTTCGCCCGGGGTCGGCACACTGGAGCAGCTTTACGGCCGCGCAATGGCCGAGTTGGAAGAGCAGGAGCGGGTGCCCGAGTTTCGGGCCTGGCGTGATTCGCTGCGGGCATTGAGCTGAGGAGAAGCATGCAGGAGTTCATCGACAATCTTGGCGGCGTGGCCGGCATTCCGGGCTGGACGATCAAGGCCTTTGCGATCATCCTGGCGGCGTTGCTGCTGGAACTGGTCTACCGGGTTTTCATCAAGCATCTCGATCGGTTGGCCGGCAAGAGCAATCACCTGTGGGACGATGCGGTGGTCTACGCCGGCAAGCGCCCGGTGTCGCTGCTGATCTGGTGGCAGGGACTGATCATGGCCGCGCGTGTGATTGCGCCGCACTCGGATGTCATCGCATTCGATTCATCGCTGCTCAACGCCGCTCAGCAGCTCGGCCTGGTGCTGGCGGCTACCTGGTTCTTCTTCCGGCTGACGACCGGTTTCGAACAGGCCTTCGTCGAGGAACGACGAAAGCGCAACGAGTACGTCGACCTCACCACGGTAACCGTGCTGGGTCGAATCGTTCGCATTGCGTTCGTGCTTACCGGCGTGCTGACGGCGCTGAGCGTCCTCGAGATTCCGATCTCGGGCTTCCTGGCCGCTGGTGGTGTCGGTGGCATTGCCGTGGGCCTGGCGGCGCGCGATCTGTTGGCCAACTTCTTCGGCGGCCTTACGGTGTTCATGGACCGGCCGTTCTCGGTCGGCGACTGGGTACGTTCCCCCGACCGGGAAATCGAAGGCACGGTGGAGCATATCGACTGGCGCGTGACCCGGATCCGCAAGTTCGACAAGCGGCCGATGTACGTGCCGAATGCCACCTTCACGACGGTGACGCTGGAGAACCCTTCGCGCATGACCCATCGCCGTATCGCCGAGCATGTCGGCGTGCGCTACGATGATTTTTCGGTTTTGCGCAAGGTTGTCGAAGCCATTCGCGAATACATCAACAATCACGACGCGCTTGATAACACGCAGACGACGATGGTGCACTTCGACCGCTTCGGGGAGAGTTCGCTCGACATCATGGTGTACTGCTTCACCAAGACCGTGGTCTGGACGGAATATCACCAGGTGCGCGAGGACGTGTTGCTGGGTGTCGGCGAGATCATCGAGTCGTTTGGTGCCGAGGTTGCCTTCCCGACCCGTACGCTCAAGGTCGATCTTTCCGAGCAGATGGCCGAGGACGCAAGCGCTGTCGGTTCCGCCCTTTCCGAGCGGCGAGAGAGCGATTCGGAGAATGGCTCGCGCTCGAAGAAGGGCGCTGGCAAGTCCACCAAGCGCTCACGCCGGGAGAAAGAAACCAGCAAGCAGGTCAAGACCGACAGTGGTGACGATGAGCGCGAGCCGCGCGGCGGCGACGTCGGTGGAGACAGCGGAGACGGTGGTGATGGCAGTGCCTGATTCGGTTCACGATAACCCGCACTGGCCGGCCGGGGCCGAGTGCCTGTTCGGGGCAGGGGAAGTGTCCCGCGCTCTCGACATGCAGGCCGAGCGTATCGCTGGCCTTGTGGCGGCCGACAAGGTGCTGTCGGTGATCGCGCTGATGAAGGGCGGGATGTACCCGGCCGTCGAGCTCAGCCGTCGCCTCGGCAGCGCACTTCGCATCGACTATGTGCATGCTACCCGCTACCGCGAAGCCACGAGCGGCGGCGAGATTCACTGGCAGCACTGGCCGGAAGACATGCCGCTGGGCGACCACGTGCTCCTGGTCGACGATATCTTCGACGAGGGCCACACCATGGCCGCCGTTGCGAGCCGCCTGCGCGACCAGGGTGTCGAGCACGTCAGCACCGCCGTGCTGGCGCGCAAGCGTCACGACCGCGGCCTCGATCGTGACTGGGTGGACGATCATGCCCTGGAAGTGCCGGATCGCTACGTGTTCGGCTGCGGCATGGACTATCGCGGGCTGTGGCGGCAGCTTGACGGTATCTGGGCGCTGCCGTCATGAGCCTGGCGATCATCGGCGGCACCGGTGCGCTGGATCTGTTCGACGTGCTCGAGGAAAGACGCGTGGACACGCCTTACGGGCGCCCGTCCGCGGCGCTGGCGCGGGTCAGATTGCCCGGCGGCGAAGCCTGGTTCCTGGCCCGTCACGGCCGCCCCCACCGGATTCCGCCGCATCGGGTCAACTACCGCGCCAATATCGATGCGCTCCATCGCCTGGGCGTCGACCGGGTGGTGGCGATCAATGCCGTCGGCAGCATGGATCCGGCGGCCGGGCCCGGCGCGCTGGTCGTGCCCGACCAGCTGATCGACTACACCTGGGGTCGGAGTCACAGCTTCAGCGATGACGACATCAGCCCCTTGCGCCATATCGAGTTTTCCCAACCCTTTGCCGGCCCCGCCCGCGCGCGGCTGCTGGAGGCGGCTTCCAGCTCGGGGGTGGCCTGCGCCGACGGAGGCTGCGTGGCCGTAACGCAGGGCCCGCGGCTCGAGACGGCGGCCGAGATTGCCCGGATGCGCCGCGACGGCGCAACCCTGGTGGGCATGACGACCATGCCGGAGGCGGCCCTGGCGCGTGAGGCGGGGATCGATTACGCCAGCCTGTGCGTGGTCGCCAACGCGGCCGCGGGCCTCGACGAGGCTCCGATTTCCGAGGACGCCATCCACGAGGTCCTGGCCAGCTCCATGAGCCGGGTCCGCAAGCTGCTTGAGGCCCTGTAAGGGCGGGACAGGTTCGGCACGCCAACTGCCCTGGCGCTTTCCGGGGCCAAACTGTGATCCGCTTCTCCCTGATTCTTCTTGGGTTTTCGGGTTCTACGTCTTATGCTGTAGTGGACTGCCGAACCAGCCAGTGAGGATTACGGCATGCCCGAAACCCCGACCCTTTCCGTACTCGAGACCGGCCAGAAAGAGCGTACCGTCATGCGGTCTCTGCTGAACCTCGCCGGTGTGCGCAGCGGTGGGGGCACCTGGCAGGTGATGGACGAGCCCGGCGGCAACGTCACGATCATCGATGTGGACTCCGATGACGGCGAGTCGCGCTGGCGCGAGTTGCGCGAGGCCGGCCACAACCCGATTGCCCTGACGCGGCGACGTGAATTCGCGGCCGAGCACGTGCTGCACAAGCCCTTGCGCTCCCGCGAGTTCCTGAATCTGCTCGAGCGGGTCAGTTCCGAAGACGTTCCGCCCCCCGGGTCGGAGCGGATCGAGGCGCCCGATGAAGGTGGGCGCCCCGAATGGCTGGGGATCGAGCAGTCGGACGATCCCGATCACGCCACCCTGGCCGAACATCTTCGGCGACAGACCTGGAGCAGCCCGGTCGTGATCGACCTGGCGGGTTGGCCCCGGCTCGTGATCGATCCCGGTTCCGGCAGCTGGTTCTACGACGGCACGATGGCCGACATGCAGCCCCAGATGTTTGCGCGGCCGATGCCGGCCTCCGCCGGTAAGCCGGTCTCGAGTGCCGACCTGGTCGATGCAGTCGAACAGGTCGTGCGTCGCCCCCTGAGTGAACTCAAGTGGTTTGCCGGCCTGGCCCAGTCGCGCGGCAGGCTCCACCCGGACCTGCTCGGCGAAGTCCAGTTCATGCTGACCCAGGCCCCGAGCGATGCGATGAAGCACGAGCGCTATGCCAAGCTGGCCCGGATTCTCATCCGCGCACCGGTCGGCATCGACGACCTGCACCGCCTGTCGGGCGAAACACCGGAAAACATCGCCGCCTTCCTCAACGCCTGCTACACGACCGGCCGCTTGCTGGTCAATCGTTCGGCGCAGGCGGCGGGATTCTGAATTGGCGGGCTTTCGGTTGGAATAGTCGAAGTCGGACGGCCGAGCGGCTGCGGGTGGACTTCGAATTTTCAAATTCCAAGCACCAATTTACAAACAATGTCCAATGACCCAATTTTCAATGACCGAAACAAAACCTTTGTGCCCGAAGCGTCTTCGGCCCTAGCTCAGGCCGCGCGCCGTTTCGAACATTGAGATTTCGATCATTGGTCTTTGTTTGAAAATCGTTGCTTGGTACTTGAGAATTCCTGGCCCCTTCCGCCCCTAGTATTTCAACCTCACTTCCCCGATCCCCGCTACTCCCCCCAAGGCAGCTAGCAGCTCGGTCGACGGCGTGACGTGCCAGTTTCCGCCCAGGCGCACCAGGGCCTGGGCCGACTGGTTGCGGTAGTGGATGACCACCGGCGTGCGACCCGGTCGATAGGGTTGCAGGGCGGCGGCCAGGTCCTGTTCGAGCATGGCCGGCGGGCGGCTGATCTCGATTTCCACGCGCCGCGCGAACTGGGAGCGGGCTTCGTCGACGCTCATTA
Source organism: Wenzhouxiangella indolica (assembly GCF_042310355.1). NCBI lineage: Bacteria > Pseudomonadati > Pseudomonadota > Gammaproteobacteria > Chromatiales > Wenzhouxiangellaceae > Wenzhouxiangella > Wenzhouxiangella indolica. Next base: position 563,859 of record NZ_JBHJMR010000001.1, read on the forward strand.
CTTCCTCGGCCACCATCCGGTGCCCGCCGCGGAAGCTGTCGACCTCGACCCGGCCCCGGACCACCACGATTTCGTCGGCGATGAGCCGATCCGAAACTTGCTGATACAGCCGGTCGAAAACCGCTACCTCGAGTCGCGCCGTGCCGTCGTCGAGGGCGATGAAGGCCCCCTTGCCCGGGCGTCGCCGGATGGCGGCGATCAGGCCGGCGAGGGTCATCGGCTTGCCCTGGCCTCGGCGCCGGCCCTCACCGCCGTTGCTGCCGAGCAACTTGTCGATGCGCTCGAGCGTCGTGGTCGTGGTGTCGGCCAGTTCGTCACGCAGCTCGTCCATGGGGTGCCCCGACAGATACAGGCCGAGGGTCTCCTTCTCGGCCCGCAGGCGCTGGCGCAGGGTCCAGTCGCGGACGTCGGGCAGCGCGCGCTCGTGTTCGCCGCCCGAGCCCTGTGATGCCGGTTCGCCCCCGCCGAACAGGCTGGACTGGCCGGCTTCCCGGTCGGCCTGGAAGCGCTCGGCTTCGGTCACGATTTCCGGCAGGCCCTGCATCAGCGCGGCGCGGTTGTCGTGCAGGCAGTCGGCGGCGCCCGATCGGATCAGGGTCTCGAGGGTGCGGCGGTTGAGCCGGGAGAGGTCGACTTCCCGGCACAGGTGCGCCAGGGAGGTGAATTGTCCGCACTGCTCGCGCACGCTCACCAGGTTCTCCACCGCACCCCGTCCCACGCCCTTCAGGGCGCCCAGTCCGTAGCGGATCGCGCCGTCTTCGACTTCGAATCGATAGGCGGAACGATTGATGTCGGGCGGCAGGATCTGCAGGCCCATGAGCCGGCAGTCTTCGATCAGGTTGGAAATCTTGTCGGTCTTGTCGAGGTCGGCCGACAGCACCGCGGCCATGAACTCGGCCGGATAATGGGCCTTGAGCCATGCGGTGTGGTAGGCCACCAGGGCGTAAGCGACCGAGTGCGACTTGTTGAAACCGTAGCGCGCGAAGGTCTCCATCAGGTTGAAGATCGACTCGGCTTCCGTCGCCTCGATGCCGTTTTCGCGCGCGCCGGTCACGAAGATTTCGCGCTGGCGCTCCATCTCCGAGACCTTCTTCTTGCCCATGGCGCGGCGCAGCAGGTCGGCGGCGCCGAGGCTGTAGCCGGCCAGTTCCTGGGCGATCTGCATGACCTGCTCCTGGTAGAGGATCACGCCGTAGGTCGGCTCGAGGATCGGTCCGGCCTTGGGGTGCGGGTAGCGCACCGGCGCCTTGCCGTGCTTGCGGTCGATGTACTCCTCGACCATGCCCGCGTCCAGCGGCCCGGGCCGGTAGAGGGCGACGGCAGCGACGATGTCGTTGAAGCTGTCGGGCTTGAGCTTGCGCAGCATCTCCTTCATGCCGGGTGATTCGAGCTGGAACACGGCCGTAGTGTGGGCGGCGCGCAGCAGCTCGAAGGATTTCTTGTCGTCGAGGGGGACGTCGTCGAGATCGATCGGCGCCTTGCCGGCCTTCTCGCGCGTGGCGTTGACCGCCTTGAGCGCCCAGTCGATGATCGTGAGGTTGCGCAGCCCGAGAAAGTCGAACTTGACCAGGCCGACCGATTCGACGTCGTTCTTGTCGAACTGGGTCAGCACCGAATGGCCGTCCGGCTCCGTGTAGAGCGGCGTGTAGTCGGTCAGCGGCCCGGGCGCGATGACCAGGCCGCCGGCGTGCTTGCCGGCGTTTCGGGCCAGGCCTTCCAGCGAGCGCGCCAGGTCGAGGATGCTGCGGGTGTCGTCTTCCTTCTCGTAGCGTGCCTTGAGTTCGGGCTCTTCTTCCAGCGCCTTGCCCAGGGTCATGTCGAGCTGGTTCGGGATGAGCTTGGCGATGGAATCGACGAAGCCGTAGTTGTAACCCAGCACGCGGCCGCAGTCGCGCACCACGGCCTTGGCCGCCATGGTGCCGTAGGTGATGATCTGAGAAACCTGGTCGCGGCCGTAGCGCTGGGCCACGTATTCGATGACCCGGTCGCGGCCGTCGACGCAGAAATCGACGTCGAAGTCGGGCATGGAGACGCGTTCGGGGTTGAGAAAGCGCTCGAACAGAAGCTCGTAACGCATTGGATCGACGTCGGTAATGCCCAGGCACCAGGCGACGACCGAGCCGGCGCCGGAGCCGCGACCGGGGCCCACGGGCACCCCGTTGTTTCGGGCCCAGGCGATGAAGTCGGCCACGATCAGGAAGTAGCCGGAGAAGCCCATCGAGACGATCACTTCCAGCTCGCGCTCGAGTCTCTGGTCGTAATCCTCGCGCGCGACGTCCTCGGCCAGGCCGTGGCGTTCGATGCGCCTGTCCAGGCCCTCGGCGGCCTTGCGTCGCACGAAGTCGTCTTCGGACTCGCCGTCGGGCACCGGAAAGGCCGGCAGGAAGTACTCGCCCAGCCGCAGCTCGAGGTTGCAGCGCCGCGCCAGGTGCAGCGTGTTCTCCAGCGCCACCGGCAGGTCGGCGAAGCGCTCGGCCATTTCCTGGCCGCTCTTGAGGTATTGCTCGTCGACGTACTCGCGCGGCCGGCGCTTGTCGTCGAGCAGGCGGGACTGGTGAATGCAGACGCGCGCCTCGTGGGCGAAGAAGTCGTCGCGGTCGACAAAGCGAACATCGTTGCTGGCCACCACGGGCAGTTGGCGTTGCACCGCCAGGTCGAGCAGGCCCGACTCGATCACCCGCTCGTTCTCGCGCCCCATGCGTTCAAGCGTCAGGTACAGCCGGTCGGGGAACAGCGACTCCCATTCCTCGAGCCGGTTGCGCGCCAGGTTGCCGCGGCCGTTGGCGAGGGCCTCACCGACGTCGGACTGGCGCCCGACGAGGGCGATGAGCCCGTCGGTGTGGCCGCGCAGCCAGGCCGGATGCACCCGCGGCTGGCCACGGAATCGGCCCTCAAGGAAGCTGCGCGAGAGAATCCGGCAGAGGCTGAGGTAGCCGTCGCGATTCTGGACCAGCAGGGTGACCACGCCGAATTGTTCGGCATCGCCGGCTTGCTGGACCCGTACGTCGGCGCCGACGATCGGCTTGATGCCCCGGGCCATGGCCGCGCCGTAGAACTTGACCAGGCCGAACAGGTTGTGCCAGTCGGTGACCGCCACTGCCGGCATCCCCAGCTCCGCGGCGCGCTCGACCAGCTCGCCGATACGCACCATGCCGTCCTCGAGGGAGTATTCGGTGTGCAGGCGGAGGTGGACGAAGGGGCTCGGGGGGGCGGAAGGCGTTGGGGCTTCGTCGGGCATGGGGGGATTATAAACGGCGAGGGCCCGGATCGAGGTTTCAGGTTTCAGGTTTCAGGTTTCAGGGAGAACACTTCCGGAGCCCGCCCCTGAAACCTGAACCCTGAAACCTGAAACCTTCTTTAAACCGTCCTCCCAACCATCCGAACCCCCAAAATCAAGGCGATGGCGCCAACGGGCAGACACACCCACCACGGAATCCCGAACCCGGCCGGCAGGGTGCCGAGGACGATGGCGGCCGCGCCGGCGAACAGGGCGTAGGGCAGCTGGGTGCGAACGTGTTCGATATGGTCGCACTGGCTGGCCATCGAAGACAGGATGGTGGTGTCGGAAATGGGCGAGCAGTGGTCGCCCCAGACGGCGCCGCCGAGCACGGCTGCAACCGTGCCGTAGAGGATCGGCATGTGCTCGGCGCCGGTCATGCCGTTGTTGCTCATCAGCGTCCAGGTCAGCGGCAGCAGCAGTGGCAGGAGGATGCCCATCGTGCCCCAGCTCGAGCCGGTGGAAAACGCCGTGGCGGCGGCCAGCACGAAGACGACCGTCGGCAACAGGCCGGGATGAAGGCGGTCACCGAGCAGCTCGGACAGGAAGGCGGCGGTGCCCAGCGCGCTGGTGATGTCGGACAGCGCCCAGGCCATCACGAGAATGATCACCGCCAGCAGCATGCTTCTCAGGCCGGTGAACCAGGCGGCCATCGTCTCGGAGATCGTCAGGCTGCGATGCAGCAATGTCATGGCAATGGCCGACACCACGCCGAGCAGCGAACCCCACAGCAGGGACTGGTAGGGATCGGCATCGCCGATGATCGCCTGGAGCGTGTCGCCCTCACCGCTGGCGAAAAGCCCGCCAATGACGGTGACGACCAATACGACCACCGGCACGACGGCATTGCGGGCCAGGCATCTTGTGCCCTCGGCGGGCTGGACCTGCTGCATGTCGTCGTCGATCAGGGCGGTGCTCACGGCAGACGGAGCGACTTGCCCCTCGTGCCGGGCGCGTTTCTCGGCCGCGTGCATGGGGCCGAAATCTCTGCCTGAAAGCACGATGACAAAGACCAGCACCAGCGCGAACAGCGGGTAGAAGCTGTAGGGGATCGAATTGAGGAAGACGAAGTAGGCGTTCATATCGAGGCCGGCGATGCCCGCCATGGCGTCGCGAATCAGGCCGACCTCGTAGCCGATCCAGGTGGTCACCAGCGCCAGGCAGGCGATCGGTGCGGCGGTGGAATCGACCAGGTAGGCGAGCTTCTCGCGCGAGACTTTCATGCGGTCGGTCACCGGCCGCATGGTATTGCCCACCACCAGGGTATTGGCGTAGTCATCGAAGAAAATCGCCAGCCCCATGACGACCGTGGCGATACTGGCGCGCCGGGCCGAATCGGCAAAACCGACGATGCGTTCGACCACGCCCTGAAGCCCGCCGTTCTTCGAGATGATGCCGACCATGCCGCCGATCATCATCGAGAAGACGATCACCGAAACGCGCCCTGAATCCGCGAAAGCGCCGACGACGTAGGTCTCCATGCTCTGCAAGAGACCGGAAAAAAGTCCGACCAGCGTGAAATCGTTGAGCGCCCAGGCGCCGAGCCAGATGCCGACGAACAGCGCCGGAACGACCTGCCTGAGGATCAGCGCCAGCACGATGGCGATGACCGGCGGCAGGATCGACACCCAACCGAAGGACTCGCCTTCGGCGCCGAAGGCGGCGGGGCTGGCGATCAACAATGCGAACAGGGTCAAGCCGCGCAGGGCGGGGAGCTTGTTGTAATTCATTCTGTACCCGACATCGACTCGAGTACATTCTGGCACTTGTGGAAGCGCTTTGCCATGGCGTCGTGATGGTCGAGGGGCTGGGGAAAGCTTTCGTACCAGCGACGGCGCAGGTCGGCCAGTTCCTCGGCAAGGCCGGGCGCGTCGCCGCGCTCGCTCATGCGCTGGGCCAGGCGTTCGACCTGGAAATTCATGCGTGCCTGGCGATCTTCCGCGGGGGATTCCAGCCCGGCCAGGAATTCCATCTCGATGACGATCCGGCGGGCCTTTTCACCGTTTTCTTCCACCTGCGAGGCGATCGAATCCGTGGTCACGTCCGGATCGGCCAGCATTCCCGCGGCGGCGCTTAGTGCCGCGGCGCTTTCACCCACGGGGGCGTCGGGTATATCGATGGAAGGGAGCTCTCCGGACTGGCGTTGCTTCCAGGCCGATTGCAGCTGCCCGGCCAGCTCATCGAGTCGCTCGAGTGCCCGTCGCTGCGCCGCGCGGCGGCGATCGGCAAGCCGCTTTTCGAGCGCACGCCGGGCCTTTTCGAAGCGCTCGTTCAACTGCGCGGGACGGCGGCCGGCCGACGCCCAGTCCGAGCTCAGGGCGCGCATTCGGCCTTCGGCCTGGTCGAGCTCGGCTTCGTCGATCTCGGCCAGTTGCTCGGCCTGCGCGAGTAGATCGCGCAGGGCGGCGAGCTCGGCTTCCTGGGCTTCGCGGCGCTCATCCTGCTCACCGCGGAGCTTCTCGAACAGCGGGTCGATCGGCGCACGGAACTCCTTCCAGAGCTTCTGCTCGACCCTGCGCCGGCCCGTGCCGGCCTTCTGCCAGCGTGCTTGCAGGGCCTTGGCCTGCTCGATGGCCGCCTTGTGGTCGGTCTCGTGTTCCAGCGCCTGGGCTTCCCGGATCAGCCGCCGCTTGTCGTTCTCGATGGCATCGAATGCCTCGTCGAGGCGCTTCGAGAGCGCGTCCATCAGCTCGCGCAATCCAGCTGCCGCCTTGCCCCGGGACTTCGGCGGGACGTCGTCGAGCCGGCGGATGGCCAGCCGTGCGTTCTTGAGAAACTGCTTGAGCGCTTCGATGCCGCTGTCGCCGTCGGCCGCCACGGCGCGCCCGCGTTCGAGGAAGGCCTCGAGCTGCTGGAGACTTTCGGCCTGCACCTCGTGGCGCTTCTCGAAGAAGGGTTGCGCCTGTTCGAAGGCGCTCTTGCAGGCGGCCTGGAAGCGCCGCCACTGCCCGGACGGGGCGGCGTGCTGGCGCTTGTCGCCGGGCAGTACCTCGAGATCCTCGAGATGCTGCCATTCCTTGCGGGCTTCCTTGAGCGCCGCGGTGATGGCGTCGGGATGTTGCCCCGAGTCGGCCAGCTGCTCCACCCGCTCGATCAGCTCGTCGCGATGCTTGTTATTGGACCAATGCTCCCAGTCGCGCATCTCCCGCAACCGTCCCTCGAGTCGCCCGAGGCGTCCGGCGACTTCGCGCGGGCGCTGCCTGGGCTTGAGTCGATCGATGCGGCTGCGCAATTCCCGCAGGCCGGCCTGGGCCCCGGCGATATCGCCGGCGTCGAGCCGTTCGGCGAGGGCGTCGAGTTCCTTCTGCCAGTCCGTGCTGTCGGCGGCATCGGCCTGCCGGGTTGGCGCCTTGTCCGGCTTCTTCGCTTCCTCGGCCGCCTGGCGTCGCTGCTGCAGCTGCCTGAGAATCGGCAGCGCTCGCTCGCGCAGCGCTTCGTCTTCGCTGCCCGGTTCGACAATCTTCTGCCAGCGGCGATCGAACTCGCCCAGCAGCTCACCGGCCTTGTCGGCGCCGATGCGATCGATCGCGTCGAGGGCTTCCAGGCGGGCGACCAGGTCGGCGAGCTCGCGGTTCGCTTCGTCCTCGGCGGGCGCGACCGGCGGCTCCGACCCGGCCGCGGCGCGGCGCGCCGGCGCTTCGAGGGCCCTGCGCACGATCTCCAGTGCGCCGCGGAATCGTCGCTCGAGGGTTTCGGGGGGCGCGTCGGTTTCTCGCCAGAGCGCTTCGAGTTCATCGTGCTCGTGCTTGCGGTCGCCATCGAACTGCCCGCGCGCCAGGCGCTCGGCGCGCTCGACCAGGCGCGAGGCGGACTCGGTGGCGGCGTCGTAATCGCCACGCGCGGCCTGCAGTTCGTGAAGGCGCGCCTCCACGGCGCGCGCGCGTCGCTTGCTGCGACGCTTGAGCGCGCCCGCGATCCGTTCGAGGGTCGAGGTCTGCTCGATGCGCTCGATCAGGGACAGGGCCAGTTCTTCGTCGGCTTCCTCGATCACCCGGTCTCCGAGAAAGCCGGGCGAGTCGATCCGCAGCAGGGCTTCTGTTCGCAATGCCCGGTCGGGCGCCCGGGTCGCGACGCGACGAATATAGTCGCCGTCGTCGATGCGCCGGAACCACTCCAGCCTTTCCTTGACCAGGTCTTCGCTCGGCCGCTGCATGACGACCCTGGCCAGGAAGGCGTCGGCGGCCTCGACGATGGCCGGGTCGGATTCGCGCAGACGGGCGTCGAGCCAGAAGGGTTCGGTGTTGATGCGGCGCAGGGCCGCCAGCCGGACTTCGGCGGCTTCGTCGTGCTCGGCGATTCGGCCGAGCTCGGTCCGCAGTTCGGCATCGTCGCTCTCGGCCACGGCCTGAGCGCGCACGACCGGGTCTTTCTGCTGCCAGGGCTTGCCGAAGAGGCGGGATTTGATGCTCATGAGCGCGTGCTTCGCCGTGTAAAGGTCAGTCCGTATTATAGGGATCTCGCCACCGATCTGAGCCATGGCTCCAGATCGGTTCGGGGTTCAGTACAGTTGCTGCACCATCCTGAAGCCCGCCACCCAGGTGCCGATCGCGGAACCGAGGTTGGACAGGAAGAAGACCAGGAGTACGCGCGAGACGCGGTTGCGCCACCAGCCCGAAAGCTTGACGACGTCGTCGCGCAAGGTCTCGAAGTCGCCCACCCGGGGCTTGCGCAGCCAGGCCTCGACCGCACCGGTGACCATGCCGGCGCCGATGGTCGGGTTGAGTGAGGTCAGCGGGGCGGCCAGCAGCGCGGTACCGACCGTCAGCAGGTGGCCGCCGGCGATCAGGGCGCCGAGCGCCGACAGGGTGCCGTTGATGATCACCCAGGTGGCCACCAGCGCCCAGCCCAGTTCGGGTGAGCGTGAAAAGCCGATGATGAAGCCGGTCGCGACCAGTACCAGCACCAGCCAGGGCAGGGTCTTGAGCAGTCTCGACGCCGGCGGCATGGTGTTGAGCGACTCGACCGTCTCGGCCGGTTCGCTCTGGGCTTCGAGTGCTTGGGCGGTGCCCTCGAGGTGACCGGCGCCGAGCACGGCCAGCACCTTGCGCGGGGCGTGTTGCCCGTTCTCCTGCCTCAGGCGCGCGGCCATGAAGCGGTCGCGCTCGGCGATCAGCGCCTCGAAAAGTTCCGGGGCGGACTCGGAGAACTCGCTGAAGGTCTCGGTCAGTAGATCGCCCTGCTTGAGGCGTTCGATGTCGTCCTCGCTGACTTCCTGGCGCGAGAACATCGACATGACCAGGCCGTTGAGCATCAGCCAGCGCTTCCACCACGACAGGCTTCGGGATGCGCGCCGCAGGGTGATGCCGATGTCGCGGTCGATGAGCTGCACCGGCACATCGGCCCGGCGGGCGGCCTCGATGGCCATCTTCATTTCCGCGCCCGGCTCGATACCGAACTGCTCGGCGATTCTTCGCTGATAGGCCGCCAGCGCGAGCGAGGCCATCATCATGCCCGCCTTGCCCTGACGAATGACCTGGAACAGGTCCATGTCACGCCAGGCGTCGCGCTCGGTGAGCGTCTGGTAGCGGGGCGCGCAGAGTTCGATCGCGACGGCGTCGTAATGCCCGCTGTCGATCAGGCGCTCGACCGCCTCGGCGCTGGTGCGCGAGACGTGGGCGGTGCCGAGCAGGGCGTAGTCCACGCCGTCACGCGTGATGTGGCGGACGGGCTCGTCGCCGAAGAGTTCGGTTTGTTCGGAGGTCATTGATGCCGGTCGCGCGAAAGCAATGGGGCAGTTTAGCCGATCAGGCAATATTTTTTGCTGGTGGGAACTGGCGCTTCGGGCGATACTCCAATCAGAGTCCTTGACCCTTTCGGGTGCCATTCATGCCGCTTGCCGTTCCCGCTCTCCTGGAGATCGAGGCCCAGCCCGATACCACGACCTGCGGCCCTACCTGCCTGCATGCCGTCTACCGTCATTTCGGCGACGATATCGGCCTTGAGCAGGTCATCGACGAAATCCAGCGCCTTGACCATGGCGGCACGCTCGATGTGTTTCTGGCCAATCACGCGCTGGCGCGAGGCTACCGGGCGGTCATTCATACCTGGAACCTGGAGGTCTTCGACCCGACCTGGTTCGCCACTCCGAAGGTCGACCTCGCCGAGCGATTGCGGCGCCAGGCGGACTTCAAGCAGCGCGAGAGGCTGTCGACGGCCACCGCCGGCTACCTGGCCTACCTGGCGTCGGGCGGTCGAATCCGGTTCAACGACCTCAACCGGGCGCTCTTGCGGCGTTTGCTGAGCGATGGCCATCCGGTGCTGACCGGTTTGAGCGCGACCTATCTCTATCGCGGCGCGCGCGAATGGGGCCCCGACGATGCCGACGACGACATCCGGGGCGAACCCGTGGGGCATTTCGTGATCCTGGCCGGTTATCGACGCGCGACGCGCGAGCTGATCGTTGCCGACCCGACCAGCCCCAATCCGCAGGGCAGCCAGGTCTATTGTGTACACATCGACCGGGTAATCGGGGCGATCCTGCTGGGGGCCCTGACCTACGATGCGAACCTGCTCGTGATTCGACCATGCAACAGCTGATCGTCGTCAGCCGCAACGAGGACTGGCCGCTGGAAAACGAGGGCGTCGAGCGCGTTCTCGCGCGCGATTACCTGACCCAACCCGACTGGTCGGAGCGGCGGTCGACGCGCGTCTACAATCTCTGTCGCAGCTACGGCTACCAGTCCAACGGCTATTACGTTTCGCTGCTGGCAGCCGCGCGCGGGCACAAGCCGCTGCCCTCGGTGGCGACTCTGCAGGACTTTCGCGCGCCCGACATCGTTCGCATGACCGGCGTGGAGCTGGCGCGCCTGATCGAAACCGGGCTCAGGCCCTTGCAGTCCGACGAGTTCACGCTTTCGATCTACTTCGGTCGCAACCTGGCGCGGCGTTACGACCGGTTGTCGCGGGCGTTGTTCAACCTGTTTCCGGCGCCGTTGTTGCGCGCCCGTTTCAAGCGACTCGCCGAAGGCTGGAGCCTCAGGCGCATCGCGCCGGTTTCGTTCAGCGATATTCCCGAAACGCACCTTGATTTCGTCCGCGAGGCCGCGACCCGCTATTTTTCCGGCCAGCGCCCGCGCACGCCGCGCTCGAAGGTGTCGCGTTTCGATCTGGCGATGCTGGTCAACCCCGGGGAAGCCCATCCGCCGTCGGACGAGAAGGCGCTGACACGCTTCGAACGCGCCGCCGAGACCGTGGGGTTTCATATCGAGCGGCTGGGGCCCGACGAGATCGGTCGTCTGGCCGAGTTCGATGCCCTGTTCATTCGCGAGACGACGGCGGTCAATCATCACACCTACCGCTTCGCGCGCAAGGCCGCGGCCGAGGGCCTGGTGGTGATCGACGACCCGGACTCCATCCTCAAGTGCACGAACAAGGTCTACCTGGCCGAGCTGCTGCAGCGCCACGGCATTGCCGCGCCGCGGACCTTGCTGGTGCATCGCGACAACGCCGGCGAGATCGAGGCGCGGCTGGGCCTGCCGGTCGTGCTCAAGCAGCCCGACAGCGCATTCTCGCTGGGCGTGGTTCGAATCGAGGACCGAGAGACCCTCGACCGGACGGTGCGCGAGATGCTCCGCGGCAGTGAGTTGATCGTGGCGCAGGAATACCTGCCGACCGCCTTCGACTGGCGCGTGGGCGTCATCGACGGTCGGGCGATGTACGTGTGCCGCTACCACATGGCCCGCGGCCATTGGCAGATCTACAACCACGCTGCCACCGGCGTCAGCGAGGACGACGAGGGCATGGCCGACACCCTGTCGGTGGGCGAAGCGCCCGAGGCCGTCGTGCAGACAGCGGTCAAGGCCGCCGGCCTGATCGGCGACGGTCTCTACGGTGTCGACCTCAAGGAGGTCGCCGGCCGCGTGCTGGTCATCGAGATCAACGATAACCCCTCGATCGACGCCGGCTGCGAGGACGCCGTACTGCGCGACGCCCTCTACCGCGAGATCATGGGCGTGATGTTCAATCGCGTCACCCGGCGCAAGCTCGGCCGTCGGTAGTGCGTTGAGTCAAAGGACGATACATGCCGACCATCGAACCGCTAACCCCCCAGCCTTACCTGCGTGCCTTCTCCGGCTACGGCATCGAGCTCGAGTACATGATCGTCGGGCAGGACAGCCTGTCGGTCAGCACCATGGCGGATCGACTGCTGGCGCTCCAGGCCGGCGAGATCGTCAACGAGGTCGACAAGGGCGCGCTGGCATGGTCGAACGAACTCGTGCTCCACGTGATCGAACTCAAGACCAACGGCCCGGCGCCATCCATTGAAAACCTGGGCGAAGCCTTCGGCGAGGCGGTCAGGGATATCAATATCCAGCTCTCGCCCATGGGCGCCATGCTGCTGCCCGGCGCCATGCATCCGCTGTTCGATCCGGAAACCGAAACGCGGCTCTGGCCGCACGGGCAGAACGAGATCTACGCGGCCTACGACCGGATTTTCACCTGCCGCGGCCACGGCTGGTCGAACCTGCAGTCGATGCACATCAATCTGCCGTTTTTCGATAGCGAGGAATTCCGCCGCCTGCACGCCGCCATCCGGATCGCGCTTCCCCTGATTCCGGCGCTGGCGGCGGCCTCACCCCTGGTCGAGGGCGCGTGGTCGGGATGGATGGACACGCGCCTGAAGTTCTACCGCGACAACCAGCGGCGAATTCCCGAGATCGCTGGCCGGATCGTGCCCGAGGCGGTCGAGTCGATAGCCGACTACCACGCGCGGATTCTCGGACCCATGTACCGGGCGATCGAGCCCCACGACCCCGACGGCATCCTGGCCGACGACTGGCTCAATTCACGCGGCGCGATTGCGCGCTTCGAACGCCAGACGATCGAGATCCGGATCATCGATATCCAGGAATGCCCGGCCGCCGACCTGGCGATTGCCGAGGCCGTGGTTGCGCTGGTCTGCCGGCTCTACCAGTCCGACGAGTTGCTGGAACGCGGCCAGGCGCTCTCGACAGCGGCGCTGTCGCAGCAGCTGTTTGCCGCCGCCGAGCGCGGCAGTGCGGTGGATTTCGACTACGCCCCCTGGCTGTCGATCTTCGGTTCCGGTCCGTCCCGGAGCGGGCGGGCGCTGTGGCTCGATCTGCTCGACGGCCTGGATGTGTCGAATGCCGCCGCCGCCAAGCTCTCGACCATGGTCGAGCGCGGAACCCTGGGCGAAGCGCTTCGTCGGCGTCTCGGCGAGCAGCCGGCCCGCACGGCCATTGTTGATTGCTATCGGGAGCTGGCCGAATGCCTGGATCGAAACCGCCTGTTTCAGCCCTGATCACCTGCGAGCATGCCTCCAGGGCGGTGCCCGGGCGCTGGCGTGAGCTGTTTGCCGGCCACGAGTCCGAACTGGCGAGCCACCGCGGCTGGGATGCCGGAACGCCGGAGCTGGGCCGCAAACTCGCCGATCGCCTCCACGCGCCGCTATTGCTCGGGCGCGCGACGCGCCTGCTGATCGACCTCAATCGCTCGGCCGGTCACCCGCGCCGGTACTCGCAGTGGACCAGGAAGCTGCCGAGCGCCGAGCGCGCGCGCATCGAGCGCGACTGGTGGCTGCCGCACTGGCGCGCCTACCGGGACCATCTCGAGTCGCTGCCTGGGCGGGTCGTTCATATTGCCTGCCACAGCTTTACGCCGGTTTTCGAGGGCAAAGAGCGCAGCCTGGATATCGGCTTGCTCTACGACCCGTCGAGGCAAGCCGAGAAACGCTTCTGCAAGGCGTTGCGGCGGGCGATCGAGCAGCGGCGACCGGAGCTCCGGGTTCGGATGAACGCGCCCTACCGCGGCACGGCCAACGGCCTGGGGCAGCAGCACCGGCGCGAATTTCCGGCCGACCGGCTGATCACCGTCGAGCTGGAAGTGGGCCAGCACCTGGTAGAAAGATCGGATTGGCAGGACACGCAGGCGTGCCTGGTATCGGCCGTGGCCGAGGCGCTGTACAACGAGACGCAGGCTACTTGAGCAGGCGCTCCAGGCTGTCGAGCGTGCGATCGAGCGAGTTGCCGACCGGCGCGTAGTGCGGTTTCTCCCGAGCCAGGCTGTCGGCAAAGCTTCGCTCGGCCGCCAGAAGCTCGCGGTTGAGCGTCAGCCCGAAGGGCTCGAGGAAGCTCTCCAGGTCGTCGGCGCGGGCGAGCAGTTCCGCGCGCGTGATCTGGTACGCGTGGTTGACCAGTTCGTTGCGCGAGGAGTAGCTGAAGACGTTGGTGTAGAACATCTTCTCGTCGTTGCGGTTGGGCTCGACCAGCATGATGGCCGATTCGGGATAGCTGGTCTCGTACTTGCGCATGCCGATCTGCATGCGCGACTGAATGAGCGAGCGGAAGGTCTGTGACAGCACGACCGGCAGGCCGCCCTTGATCATGCGATCGCGCGCTCGCAGCAGGTTGGGCGCGTCGCCGTCGGCGTCGTAGGGCACCAGCGGGTTGATGGCGAACAGCAGGTCGGCGCCTTCTTCCAGCGCGGCCGAGGCATGCAGGGTTCGCCGAAGCGCGCCGTCGACGTAGTAATTGCCGCCGATTTCCACCGGCGGATACAGGCCGGGGAGGGCGGCCGAGGCCTGCACGGCCCGCGAAATCGACACCGAGTCGTAACCCGGCTCGCCGAAGCGCACGGCCTGGCCGGATTCAAGCTCCACCGCCACCACGCGCAGGCGAGCGGTCAACTCGCGGAAGTCGTTGGTGCGGCCCGGCTTGTCCAGCACGCGGGCGAGGAAGCGGTCGATGCTGCCGTTGTCGAAGATGCCGTTGGGGATCAGCCGGCTCAGGCCCTCCAGGCTTTCCAGGCTGGTCAGGCGCTGTGGATGGCGAATGGCTTCCGACAGCATCTCGAAGATCACCGAGGGAATGCTGGTGGCGCGATCGAGATACTCGCGCAGGGCCGGACGCAGGAACTGCTCGGGGTGGAAGGCGAACTCGGCATCCGGCGTGCTCATGAACACGCGCGCCATCTGGCTGATGGTGATGCGGTTGGCCAGGTTGGCCGAGAGGATCGCGCCGGAGCTGACCCCGACGTAAATGTCGAGATCGTGCATGTGAACGCCGTCGAGCGCTTCGTCGAGCGCCTGCAGGGCGCCCAGTTCGTAGATGGCGCCGAGCGGCCCGCCGCCGGCAATGGCCAGGGCGATGGTCGGGTGGCGGCTGGTGGCGCGCGGCGCGAGTGCTGGGGTCAACTTGAGCATGCGACCATTATAATGCACCCCATGACGATCCGAATCGGCGAAGCCGCCCCCGACTTTTCCCTGCCCGACCAGGACGGCAGACCATTCACCCTGTCCGAGCGGGCCGGCCGGCGCGTGCTGCTGGTTTTCTATCCCGGCGACGAAACACCGGTGTGTACGCGCCAGCTGTGCGACTACCGCGACGGCATCGAGCAGTTTGCCGAGCTCGACGTCGAGGTGGTCGGTATCAGCCGCGACGACGCCGATTCGCACCGGCAATTCCGCAGCCGCCACGAACTGCCTTTTACGCTGCTCAGCGACCCCGACATGGCCGTGGCCGAGCGCTACGGCTGCAAGGGCCTGCTGGGCATGAAGCGCGGCGTCTTCCTGGTGGACGAGCGCGGCTGCGTGCGGTATGCCCACGTCGAGTCGGTGGCGGTTTTCCGGCGCAGCCGCGACGAGCTCATCGAGGTCATCTCGAAGCTGGAATGAGCGATACGGCCGCCGTTCGTCACCTCCGGCAGCAGGTTGAGCGCAACCTGGCGATCGCCGGTCGAATTCCCGACTCGGGCGCGCTGCGGGACTCGCTCGAGCGGCTCCAGCTCTGGCAGCGCGCCAGGCTCGACGCCACCTACTCGGACCTGGTCGCGCAGCCGCGTTTTGCGCCCGCCTGCGAGTTCTTCCTGGACGAACTCTACGGCGGTCGCGATGTGCACGCCCGCGATCGGCAGCTCAAGCGCGTGCTGCCGGTGATGCGTCGCTTCCTGCCCGAGCATCTGCTCCACGCCACCGGTGAGGCCATGCGCCTGCAGGCGGTGAGCCTGGAGTTCGATTTTGCGCTGGCCGAAATCCTGATTGGGGTCACCGAGATTCGTCAGCCCGATTACGCCCGGGCCTATCGCGAGCACGGCCACTGGGAGCAGCGCCTCGAGCAGATCGCGCTGATTCAAAGCCTGGGCGAACTGCTGGACCATACGGTGCGCCGGACCATGGTGCGGCGGCTGGTGCGCATCATGCGCCGTCCGGCCGAAATGGGCGGCGCGGGACTGCTGCAGAGTTTCCTAGAGCGCGGGCTGGACGCATTCGCGCGAATGAAGGGTGCCGATGAGTTCCTGAATACCATCCACCGGCGCGAGTCCGAGGCGCTCGCGGCGATGCGATCGGGTGAGGACTGGCCGTTCGAGCCGTGGATCGGCCGCGGCCCATTGCCGGACCACGTAGACGGTCAGAAATAGTCTCGCAAGGGGCGGGTCGGGGCATCGGGCGCGGCCTTCAATGCAACGATGCCGTAGGTCCGGCAGAGCGCTTCGTCCGCATCGTTTTCGACGGCGCCGGCCAGTACCAGGCCCAGTCGGTCGAGGCTCTTGCCCAGCTGGGCCAGGGTGGTCGGGTCGAGTTCCGCAAGCCCGACCCTGCAGGCCAGCTGCAGGCGCCGGAAGCGGCCCGCCAGTTCCTCCAGCTCGCCGAGTAGCAAGGCGGCGTCTTCCACCTCCAGGGTATCGACGGGGAGCACGATCAGCCGGTTGTCCAGGCCGGCTTCGTCGGCCGTCGCGGCCGCGCGCTCGCGCAGGATGCCGTGGTAGCGCGCCTCCTCGCCGAGCTGGCGCGCCATGTGGGCCAGGCGTTCGTGGCCGGCGTTCAGCGTCGGGTGCGTGCTCCGCGCGGTCACCAGCAGTGCCTCGTGCGGATCGTGATCAACGGTCAGCTCGATCGCCAGGGGTTCCAGCAGCGCGTCGTTGAGCAACTCGTAGAACTGCGGGGCCTGGACCGGGAAGCCGGTGGGGTCTTCGGTGAATCCGGCAATCGTCTGGCCCGCCAGCGTGTCGGGCCGGCCGCCTCGCTGAGCGATCTGAGGATCGACCTCGGGCAAATGCTCGACGCGGAAGGCGTAATCGGCGATGTGCAGACGGTCGCCCGGTCGCAACTGCGCCGGCTCTGTGAGGCGTTCTTCGTTGACGAAAGTGCCGTTGGTGCTGCCCAGGTCTTCGACGACGATTCGGTCGCCGTCGAGTTCGAGGCGCAGGTGACGACGCGAGATACGGTGCAGGTTGAGGCGCGGATCGCAGTCGGGGCTTCGGCCGATGGTGCAGGGGAAGCGGCTCAGGCGAATGGCGCCGGTTTCCTGCCGCGTCTCGTCGATCGGTTCGAGCACCAGCGAACGGATCATGGCTGCCGTCCCATCCCCATCAAGATGGTTCAGCGATCCATGAGCCCGGGGCCGCCTGCAGACGTCCGCCAGTGCACGAGGCGCAGCGCTTCGTCGAGCAGTATCTCGGGGTCGTCTTCCTCGGCCAGATCGGGGAACTGCACGGCAAAGCGAACGTCGATGGGCACCTCCATGCTCGAAAACCGCATGCGGCTGCCGAGCAGGCGCTGGCGCAGTCGGCGGACGAGAACGCGGGCGCCCTCTCGCCCCGTCGCCATCAGGATGACGCTGAACAGGTCGTCGGCCGTGCGGTGAATGCTGTCTTCATCGCGCAGGACATCGACCAGGATCCGATCCAGATTGCGCATGACCGCGTCGGCCCAGTGACGGCCGAACCGGTTGTTGAGTTGCCAGTAGCCCTGGAACTGCACGTGCAACAGCGACAGGTCGAGCTGCTGTCGTTGATGGAAGCTGATGGTCTGCTGCAGGCGCCGGCAGTAGTTGGTCGGCTCGTCGGGCTGATGGAAGGGGGTATTCGTCTTGCGCACCGGCGCCAGCTGGGGCGGCAGGCCCCTGATGCGCGGCGCCGGTTGCGCGGACTTCGCCCGGTTTCCGCCGCTCAGGGCATGCCTGAGATCGTCCGGACTGAAGGGCTTGGCAATGAAGTCGCTGGCGCCTTCGCTGATGGCCAGCTCGCGTGCGCTTGCTTCGTCGTCACCGGTAACGACCAGAACCGGCAGCTGGCGAAGGCGCTGGTCGGACGACTGGCGAATGCGGCGGATCAGTTCATGACCGTCCATGACCGGCATCATCAGGTCGGTGAAGACCAGGTCGATTTGATCGTCCCCGGCCAGGGTGCGCCAGGCATCGCGTCCGTTCTCGGCCAGCACGACGTCGCAGTGCCCATGCAGGAACTTGCTGCCCGCGTAGCGCATCAGCCTTGAGTCGTCGACAAACAGCACACGCCGATGCCGGTTGGAGTTATCGATTGCCTGCAGCATGGGTTCCTGCCTGCCCTTGTCATGCGGCTCGTTGCCGCTTCCCTACGGGAATCCATTTTGCGTCAAGCGCCGCCGCCGTGCAAGTTGCTCTATCGCGGCGCAATTTCGCGAATGTAGATGCGCTGACTGTTACCGTCGAACAGGCCGAAGGTGGCGCGGGCATTCGGGTTCTCCTCGAACACGTTGTCGTCGTCTTCCAGATCGTCTCGGAGGAACGGCATCGGGTAAGCTGCAGCCGGATCATCAAGTAACAACTCAAGCTGGATCCATCCTGACGAGCCGGGTGCCGAGAACATGAACCGGCCCAGCCCGCCGCTGAGCGTCAGAACGCTGTCGGGGGTAACGTTCGAAATGCCCCCTCCGACGTTGATGGTTTCGTTGCCGCTGGAGCTGACGCCCGTTTCGCTGGTGAGCATGACCTGATCCTGGAGATCGATCACGGTGCAATTGTCGTCTCTGATGCGCCAGGTACTGCCGTCCCAGTACTCGGCACGCCACGGCAGGGCGAGATCGCCGAGTTCCGACCCGATGGCGTTGTCGACCACCAGGCGGCCGAAGTACAGGTCGGTTGAGTCTATGCTTGCCGGTGGGTTGAGTAGCGCAACACCGTCCTGGTCGACTGGTTGGCTCGTGATCTCGTAGGGTTCGAAAGGACCGTCGAAGGAACCCCGATCGATGCTCAACTGGACGACGGCATCACCCGACCCCAGGACCCAGGCGATGCTGCGCCCATCGACGTTCAGGTCGGGACCGCCGGCCTCTTCCAGACCCAGTTGATTGGCGGCGAGAAAGGCGAAATCCGCCTCGTAGTTCAGGGTCGTGCCTCCGCCCAGGTTGCGGGCGATGACCGTGAATCGTGCATCGAACCGTTCGCCGACATACGTGAAATCGCTGCTGCACTCGGTGAGCGCTTCCAGTCCTGCACGGTCGATGATTTCGCCGCCCGAGATCTCGAAATGATGCGGAATGAAACGACCCACATGATCCACCGCACTGCCGACTACCGCTTCGGTGTCGAGGTACGCTCGATTGCCGCCGACTTCGGCCAGTTGGGGCGTGAGCTTGATGATTCCGACCTCGGTCCAGTTGAACTTGCCGCAGGCGGTACCGGGGGCGGCGGGGTTGCCGTCGCAGTCCAGGCCGAACTCGCCGAACGATCCGGTGATATCGGGCTCTTCGCCGCCGGCGGGTGCAACCAGTTCGGTGATCAGGTCAACGCTCTCGGGTTGGTTTTCCCGACCGAAGTTGGGCGTGACGTTGCCGCTTGCATTGAGTGCTTCGACCTCGATCTCGAAATCGACGCCGGAGGCGATGAATGCCTCGTCACCCGGGCCGGTTGCCGCCGGATTTCCGGGAATCGCTAGATCGAATGCTGCCGGACGGGTTGTGAAGTGATCGTTGCCGGTCATCACCAGCCCGGCTTCCTGGTCGGTGCCTTCATAGCGTGCGTTCAATTGCATCCGGCCAACATCCGGGTAGCGGACCTCGATGGGCGACACGCCGTCTATATCGAAACTCAGCGTCTGTAGTGAGCCAGGCGAGCCGTTGGGTATTGCGCTGCCGTTGATGGCGACCTGGGTGGTTCCCGATCCCGGGTTGAGATAGCCGGACCAAAGTTCGACATCCTTTTCCTCGTCTTGGAAACCAGGGACGCACTGTTGTGGATCCGCCGGATCGCCCTTGATGGCGGCCACGGTTCCGGTAACGGAGGTGTCGGCCATGTGGTCGGGGACTTCAATCCTGAAGCCGGCATCAAATATTTCGAGTTCGCAGGTTTCCGCGGTGCCGACAAAACAGCGCGTCGGGTTCGTCGCGGCCGGGTCGGATGCGGCATCCAGGGTCACGGTGCCGGGGGAGGTGACCTGCAGCGTGACATTCGTCTGACCGGTGAAGGTGACCGGATCGGGGCCCCAGTTGCCGGTGGGCGAGAGAAAACCGACTTGGACCTCATCGCTCAAGAGATTCGAACAGTCGCTGTTGGCGCAGGCCTGAACCGTGATCTCCGAGGGCGAACAGGTCAGCCCGCTACCCGGGTGGAGCAGGCGGATATGATCCGGCGCGGCTTGTTCGCAGGGAAAGGTCTTCATCATCTCTTGCTGAATCGCCGGCGCGTCGAGCGCGCCCTGGAAGATGCGAAATTCGTCGATCCGGCCCTGCCAGCGCTCGTTCGTGGCGCCCAGGCCGATATCCAGGCGGTCAATCCCGGCGAGGGTTCCGTTCGCGCCCGGGCCTTCGATGTTCGAGATGCCGACCTCGCTGCCGTCGACATAGACCCGGATCGTCTCACCGGAACGCCAGGTCATCGCGATATGTTGCCACTGGTCCTGAACCATGACGTTGGAAACGGTTTCGACCTGGTGACACTCCTGGTTCGGGTCGCAGTCGTCGGTGAAGACGCTGGCCTTGATGAGGTTCTGGCCGCCGCCGAAGAAGCCGTCTGTGTCGTATCTAAGGCCGAGCCGATTGTCGTTGTTGGTCGGGCTATTGGTAAAGAAGATGCCGCGATTGTTGCCGGCGAGCGAGTCCGTGTTGTAGACCCAGCCCATGACGGTAATTGCGCTCAATCCGTTCAGGTAGTCGCTGGCACTGGCGTCCACGATGCCGCCGTTGTTGCCGTCGAGCTCGCCGTAGCGGCAACTGCCGGGATTGCCGGCGATCGCGGGATCGCTGCCGCTGGTGTCGGCGCCGCCGACACTGGTGGCGTTGCGGTCGTTGCCACTGGTGTCTAGCACTTCTGCGGGGGTGCCGTCCCAGCCCGATTGTTCCATGCGGTATTCGAGCAGGAGTTCAGTAGTGCCCGGGCAGTCGCGCGTCGTGCTCCAGTGCGCCTCGACGCCATCGGCGTCCTGAATGCCACTGTAGATCCGGATCTCGTCGAGTCGACCATCGAGGAAGTTCACCGGAGCGTCGCCAAAGTTCTCTGCTGCGAAGAACAGCCGGGCATTCGTGACCTTGTTGGTATAGTCGACCGTCAGTGTTTGCTCGCTGACGTCTCCGATCTGTCCGCTTGCATCGTAAAGATAGCCTCTGGTCTCGATATCGTTGCTACCGGGCAGTCGCCAAGCGGTCACTGTGAAGAAGTACCAAGTGTCGGTCGAGAGCGACTCGGGGTTGATGGACATCGTCGACGCGCTTCCGTAGCGGTTCCATAGCGTGAAGGTCAGCTGGCCGCCCCCGACGGAAAGGCGGTACTCCTGGCTGTTGCCGCCCTCGCCCTTGTGGAGAATCCGGCCGCCCGTGCTGTCCAGCCTGAACCAGCCGCCGATCGACATGCCGCCGACATCCGCCAGCGGAGAAAGGCCGGGGTTGTGTGGGACGTCGATATAGTGCTGAGCGTCGACGTAAGAGCCATCCGGCCGATTGAAACCCTGGCCCCGGAAACGCCCGGCGTTGCAGACTTTTCCTGGAACCGTCGAAGGCAGAGAGCCGCTACCGCCAGCAGTCCGTGCCGTGCCATTGTTGTTGCCGCTGCTGTCGATGACCTCGCCGTTGGTTCCGCTCCACTCGACCTCGTCCATTCGCCACTCGGCTTCAAGCTCTGCCGGTGGTAATCCGTTTGAGCAAAGGCCGCCGAAGTCGGCGTTTTCAACCGCCTCCGGGTCGTAGCTTACGGAGGTGTTCTGCTTGGTATCGACTTCCTCTTCCGAGGTGACGGCTCCCGTGATATTGACGTTGTTCCCGAGGTCTATGTCGTTCTGTGCATAGAGCAGGCCATTGAGCGCTGCGTTGTTTCCAATTGCGATCTCGTCGTAACTGATAAGCACAAAGTTGGCGGGATCCCCCGGTACATTGATCACGGCATTGTTGCCGATGTCCACCCCGCTCTCGACAAATATCAATACCGGGCCGCCAAGCGTGACCACCACTCCGTTGTCGATATCAAGGTCTTCGAAGTAGTAGGTTCCACCAGGCAGTGTCAGATCATTCTCCCATTCAGCATCCCCATCGTTCGGTTCCGGAAACGGAGGAAGATCCAGTGTGGTCGATGTTTCTTCGGTGATCGGGCCGGGAAAGACATCGGAACAAGCGGGCACCTGCGCCCGGCTTGGCTCGAGCCAGGTTGCGAGCGAGAGGGCAAGAAGGACGCCGACGATGAATCGTTCAAGGAAAGTCGCACTCATGGTGAAATCTCCAGATCCGTAATCTGGCTACTCAGCGAACGGCGCACGAACACGGCGCGGTCGAGGTCGCCCTGTTCCGCGCTGACACTGAGCGTATAGACAGCGTAAGTCTCGCCGCCTTCGCTTACTTCGATCGAGCTGCAGTCAAGGGTGGTGCGGAACTCGAAAACGGTTTGGGTGCCCGTAGGCGGGCAGTTTTCGCTGGCCAGGACTTCCTGGATGCCGTCCTCGAGACGGGCAACAGCCGCATACCAGGCCTGCTCGGCGAGCCCGGCGCGGGCCTGGCTGATGTGCTGGCTGGCCGAGGTCAGGGCGACGACGGCGGCGAAAACGACCACGACGGTGATCAGGAAGATACCGACGAACAGGGCGGCGCCGCGTTGTTGTCTGATCGTGATCATGGCGTGTTCAACACCTGTGCCTGGCCGAGAAGGAACACGGACTCGCCTTCGTCGGCCAGGTCCAGGCGCACCGTCAGAAGGCCGCGTCGGGCGGATGTGCCCGAGTTATAGGTGAATTGGCAGCTGCTGATGCTGTCGGCAACAAGCCGGCCCGTAACATCGTCGGGGTCTCCCGAAAGGCCGTAGCCGGCATGGCGACGCAGTTCACCGTTGGCGCAGATGTAGCTGACCGTTTCGCTGATGACGTGAAAGCGTTGCTGCGGCGAGTGGGTGGCGAAGGCCGGGCCGCTGCCGCCATTGTCATACTCGATGGAGTTGGTGCCGGCGTTGAGGATGGCGGCGATATTCTCGCCCGACCAGGCGTCGAAGCCGGGTTGCCCGGTGTTGTAGATCGACAGGCAGTGCCCTGTGGACGCGCCGCAATCAGTGCCGGGTGAGCGTGTCTCCACGGCTCCCGAATCGATCAGGCCCCCGAGCACGTCGAAGCTGTCCGACGAGCGCGCCGGCACGAAGATGTCATTGTTCCCACCCCCGGGCAGGCGCCGGTAGCGGCCGTGGGTGACGGTCGAAATGAAATCGATCCGGTTTCCGGATACCGCCAGGCTGTTGGGCAGGGCGTTACGCACTTCGCGGGTGATGCGGTTGATGGCCAGGTCGGCGGCGTCGACCAGCATGGCGCGGCGTTCGATGTCGGCGGCGGCCTGGAAGGGCGGCAGGATGAAGACCGTGGCGACCGCCGACAGGATGCCGACGAGCACGATCACCAGGATCAGCTCGATGAGGGTGAAACCGCGCGACTTGGCCCGCATATTGCCCCCGCGTGCGTAGCGAACCGGTTCAAGGGTGCGTCCTGGTGGGCTTTCGCGACCGAGGTGCGCGCAAGCGTATTGGCCGATACGTTGAGCACGCCGACCGAGTGAAAGGCCGCCAGGGCGTGCCATTGGGCCGTTGCAGTAGCTCGTGGGGGCAATATGCGGGCTAGTCATGGACATAGCCGGTCTCCGGTTCCACGATGATGGTCTCGCCGCTGGCCAGCGTGATACTCAGGCCCGTGGCCGTACGGCCCATGCCGTCGAAGACGATTGTGCCACCTGCATCGATTTCGCCATTGCCGCTGAACCCGCCGCCGCGCGTCGGGTGCACGACGGCTGCGGCGCTGCAGCCGCTGCCGCCGGCGCCGGTGTAGTTCAGGCTGTAGCTGCCCGCGGCGGCATCGACAGCGGCCTGCACGTGGCAGCCCGAGCCGATGGCGGTCTTCTGGGCGTAGCGCAGGGCGTTGACGAGTTCCGAAGCGAACGCCTGCCGTTCGAAACCCTGGATATCGATGCGCGGTGCGACAAAGGCGGCCAGTATGCCAACGAGTACGAGAATGATCACAAGCTCGGTCAGGGTGAAGCCTTGCTGGCCCGCGCTGCTCATCTCAGTAGTTGCCTCTCTGGCTTTGGAGCGAGAAGGCAGCGCTACCCGAGGCGTGCGAGACGTTGACCGCAATAACCGCCGGGCCGCTGCCGTTGACTGCGATGCTGACCTGGTAGTTGTCGAGCGATCCAATCGGGGTGCCGAACTGGTTGGTTGGTGCTTCGACCAGGCCGTCGTAGCAGCGAATCGAGGCCCAGTTACCGCGACCGCCGGTGCAATCACCGGCTTCTTCGTCGTGCTTGCGCAACAGGATTTCGTCCATGTAGCCGGTGGCGATGGCCCGGGCCTGGGCCTGGAGCATGGGGTCGGCGCTGCTGGCCGTGGGGGTGACGAAGCTGGTCAGGACGGCGGCGCCGAGGCCGATGATGACCAGGGCGACGACGAATTCGATCAGGGTGAACCCCGAAGTATTCGAGTAGCTTGATGGTCGACGGCATCTCACGTTGAGCGATTGCCCCTGAACGCGTAAGTACTTAGAAATTAGCACATGGCGTGCCACTTCTCGGCAGTTGTGTTCGAGCGAAGCGCTCAAACACCCGAAAATGGCCGATGCTCGGAAGAAAACGACCCCGCCGGTGACGGGGTCTCAAGTTCTCAGCGAGCATTAGTTCGTTCGTAGTGCTTAGTCGGTACCGATCGCCTGGAAAGTCGGATCGACATCAGCCGGGCTTTGCAGCGTGCACGATACGGACTCGTCCTCAGCAACGCCGGCCGCAGTGATGGTGTAGTCAGCCGGAAGGCCACCTTCAAGGGCGCCGGCAACATCCTCACAATCGTTGACGTTGATGTAGTCTCCGTCACCTGCCTTAAAGGCAGCATAGTTGATGGCTGCTGCCGAGCTCAGTGAGCCAGCCACACCTTGAGCGGCGGCATCTTCGGCTTCGTCGGACAGATCAACGAACCGCGGCACGGCCACGGCGGCCAGGATGCCGAGGATCACGATCACGATGACTAGTTCGATCAGGGTGAAACCACCCTGGGACTTGTTGATATTGATGTTCTGCATTGTCTGAATCTCCATTTCGGTTTGGTTGTTCCGACGCGGGCCGCGGCCCTGGTCGAATTGGAAGGTTGTCGTCAGCTTTGTCGAACCGGCCGCAGCCGTTCCGGCATTGCGTCGGGGTGACAACCCACGGATAAGTAGATGCACTTACCGTGCCAACCGGGGAAATTTATTGGAAACAGGGGGTTTGAAGGCCTGTGCGGCTCGATCAGGCGCGTTTTGGGGCCGGGACGTGACGGGATTTGTCAGTTTCTGCGGGCGTGCTACGTCGCTAATTGGCTGCATGGCCCACCAGGCCGTCGATCTGCTGGAGCAGGAGCGTGGCCGAGGCGAGCAGGACGGCCAGGCCGACCAGGGCCAGCAGCACGGCGGTGGCGCGCAGGGCTTTTGGCCGGCCGGCCGAGGACTCCAGGCGGTGCCAGCGATTTCCGACGGCCTCGATCGGCTTCAGTAGGCTGGGGCGCAGGAGAAGTGTGAGCCCGATCAGCAGGTTGCAGGCCTGTGCGATCAGCACAAGCCAGACCATGGCCGAGGCGGCGGAGCCGGTGTGGAGGTATCCGGCCAGTTCCGAACGTCCGATCTGCCACAGGCAAAAAGCGCTGGCGAGCAGCACCAGCAGGCCGAAGATCCGGTGGTGGCGGTAGACGAGTCTTTCGATTCGCCACTGCCGGTCGAGGAGCTGCAGGGCTTCGAGCAGGCCGCCGCTGGAGGTGTTCGCTCTTCCTGGACGGCCCGTGAGCAGGGCGATGGAGGCGGTGAGCAGGGCAATGGCCACGACCAGCAGCACGATCAGGACGGTCGAAACGAGAATCGCGGTCGCGCTCATGCGGTCTTGACCCGGTTCCGGCCGGCGCTCTTGGCGGCGTAAAGCGCTTCGTCCGCCCGCGAGATGGTGCGGTGCACGGCTTCGCCCGGCTGATACTCGGCCACGCCGATCGAAGCCGTGCAGGTAATCGGTCCCGCCGAGGTGCTGAAAGGCGTATCACCGATTTCGCGTCTGAGCCTTTCGGCCGCCAACCCGGCGCCGGACAGCTCGGTGTCCGGCAGGATCAGCAAGAACTCCTCGCCGCCGAAGCGGCCGATATCGGCGACCGTGTCGTCGACCCGCAGCAGTGCGTCGGCGCCGCGCAGGAGGTGGGTCGCGCGTTGCGCCAGCTGGGTCAACACTTCATCGCCGGCCTGGTGGCCGTGTTCGTCGTTGACGATCTTGAAGTGGTCGAGGTCGAGAACGGCCACGCAGAAGGAGGCACCGCTCGAGCGCGACGCCTCGGTCACGGCCTCCAGGCGGCTGATGAGCCGACGCCGGTTGGGCAGACCCGTGAGTTCGTCGTGCTCGGCCAGGTGCCGCAGCCGCTCGCTGAGCTCGCGCAGCTCGCGGTTTCGCCGGCCGAGCTTGCGGCGCATCTCGGCGATATGCGAGCCGAACCAGGCCAGCCAGACCATCAGCGCCGCGAATCCCAGCAGCTCCAGTATCACCACCTGGCTCGAGCTGTCGATGTCGCCGGTGATCAGGTCGCGGACGGTGATGATCGTGTAGCCGGCCACGGCGACCAGCGCGACCAGCATGAACTGGCGGTGGCGCAGTTCGAAGGCGCCGAAGAAGGCGGCCATGATGAACAGCATGAGCAGGATGGTGCGCGCCTCGCCGGCCTTGCTGATGATCCACAGCCCGACCATGATGGCGACCAGGATGTGGGCGAGCGTCATGCTGGGGTCGCGCCAGCGCTGCGACCAGCCGCTGCGGAGCGCGACGTGGAAGAACAGCTGGCTGACCAGGACGATCAGGACCAGCACCCCCATTTCCACGAAGCCCACATCCAGCAGGCCCAGGGCCCAGGCGGCGACGGTGAGAACGGTGGAGACGGCCCAGGCCAGCATGGCCATGCGCAGCCGATACAGACGTACAGCCAGCTTCTGATCGGGGCTGGACTCGGGCTGCGTTTGATCGAGGTTCATTCCTGCGGGCTTGTCCTTGTTTCCGGAGCGTCCAGCGTCTGCCAGCGTTCCGCGTGTAGCGTTTCCAGTTCGACGGCGCGGACGCTGTCGGTGCCGGCATCGAGTACCCCGTTGTCGTTGCGGTCATTGAAGCGCACTCGGATCCGCCAGTATAAATCCACCGGTTCGGGCGGCGTGCCGACCAGGTACTGCGGAAACCGGAGACGATACCCCAGGCGGCCGGTCCGGGTCTCGAAGAACCAGGATCCGGCCGCGATCCGGGGCCCGGCTGACGGGAATTCGCCGAGGTAGTTGCCGGGGCGCTGCTGGAGCAGCTTCATGGGGTTGCTGCCGTCGAGTTCGGCGACAGCGGCCGGGGAGTCGTTCACGATCCGCTCGGCGACGTGCAGGCCCAGGGCGGAGCGAAGGGTTCCCACGGTGGTGGCCACGTGCGCGGCCTCGGCGCTGCCGCGCAGGGGCATCAGCCGCCACCAGGCGGTCAGGAACAACAGGCAGACCAGGGCGATGACGATGACCAGTTCGAGCAGGGTGAAGCCGGACTGATCCCTGGGCGCCGGCCGGGGCTCAGCCCAGCGCCGCACGGCCGACATCCCACATCGGGAGGAATACGCCCAGGGCCAGGATGAGCACGAGGATGGCCAGGAAGACCAGCAGAATGGGCTCGATATAGGCGCTGAGGTTGCGCAGGTCGTAGTCGACCTCGCGCTCGTAGTACTCGGCGGTTTCGGTGAGCATGGCGTCGACGTCGCCGGTTTCCTCGCCGATGCCCAGCATCTGCAGAACAAGCGGCGAGAACAGGCCGGTGGCCGCCGCGGTACGCGACAGCGACTCGCCGCGCTCGACGCCGGTTCGCATGTCGTTGATCGCCTGGCCGATGTATTCGTTCTCCACCGACCGGGCGGTGAGCGTGAGCCCCTGGATCAGCGGTACGCCGGAGCGATAGGTCATGGCGAAGGTGCGCGCGAAGCGCGCCATGGTGCCCTGGAAGAGGATGTTGCCGACCACCGGGAATCGAAGCTTGAGGCGATCCCAGCGGTAGCGACCGTTGTCCGTCCGGATCCAGGCCCGAAAGCCGATCAACCCGCCCCCGATCGCGAGCAGGATGATCCACCACCAGTCGGCGGTGAAGTTGGACGCGCCGATGATGATGCGCGTCGGCAGGGGCAGCTCGGCGTTGAAATTGGCGAAGAAGTCCGCGAAGGTCGGGATCACGAAGGTCATCAGGATGGCCACGGCGATGAACATCGCGGCGATCACCATGGCGGGGTAGCGCAGGGCCTGCTTCAGGCGCGCCTTGAAATCGCGCTCGAGTTCCAGGTAGTCGGTCAACTGCGAGAAGGCCTGCTCGAGGTTGCCGGAGTTCTCGCCGACGCGCACGAGGCTGACGAACATCGGCGGGAAGACTTTGGGGTTCTGCGCCAGTCCGCTGGCAAGGTCGCGGCCGGATTCCAGGGCATCGACCACGTCCTCGATGGCACCGCGAAGCTGCGGATTGCGGGTCGATTCGCTGACGTTGCGCAAGCCGTGGATGATCGGCACCCCCGCCTTGGTCAGCGTGTACATCTGGCGGGTGAACAGGATCAGGTCGTTGATGCTCGGCTTGTCCAGGCCCAGGCGCTGGCCCAGGCCGGGGCGATCGGGACCCTGTTCCGGAGCGGACTCGATCTCGATCGGGGTAATGTCGAGGCGCATCAGCTGCTGCGCGACCGCATCGGTGGAATCGGCTTCCACGCGGCCGTCGACGAGCTGCCCGCGCGCGTTGCGGCCACGCCACTGGAACGCGCTCATTCGGACGCCTCTTCAACCGGGCTGGGCGGATCCATCTTGCTGTCGAGCAGTTCGTCAAGGCCGCCGGCGAGGCGGACCACTTCCTCTAGCGAGGTGATGCCCGCCCGGGCGTAGTCGAGGGCGCAGTCGATCAGCGGGCGGTAGCCCTTGCTTTCGCGCGCCAGGCGCGAGAACGCCGCCGTGTCCATGCGGCGCAGGGCGTCGGTCAGTTCATCGTCCATCTCCAGCAGCTCGTAGACGCCGATGCGCCCGCGATAGCCGGTGTTGGAGCAGTAGGCGCAGCCGCGGCCGGCCTTGAAGCGAATGCCGTCGATGTCCTCGTCGCCGGCGCGCGCCTTCAACCAGGCCAGCTGGCCGCTCTTGGGCTCGACTTCTTCGCCGCAGGAATCGCAGACCCGGCGTACCAGGCGCTGGGCGATGACGCCGTCGAGCGCGGCGGCCACCATGAAGCCCTGGGCGCCCATGTCGACCAGGCGCATGACCGTTGCCGGTGCCGAGTTGGTGTGCAGGGTCGACAGCACCAGGTGCCCGGTCATGGCCGCGCGCAGCCCGATCTCGGCGGTCTCGCGGTCGCGCATCTCGCCGACCATGATGACGTCGGGGTCCTGGCGCAGGGCCGTGCGCAGGACGCGGGCGAAATCCAGCCCGATCTTGTTGTTGACCTGCACCTGGTTGATGCGCGGCAGTCGGTACTCGACCGGATCCTCGACCGTGATGATCTTGCGCCTGGACTGGTTGATATGGTTGAGCGCGGCATACAGGGTCGTGGTCTTGCCCGAGCCGGTCGGCCCGGTCACCAGGACCATGCCCGAGGGCCGGTTGATCAATTGCCGAATGCGCGAATCCATGCCCTTGGGCAGCCCGAGTTTCTCGAGATCGAGCAGGCCGGCGGACTGGTCGAGCAGGCGCATCACCATCGATTCGCCGTACTGAATGGGCATGGTCGACAGGCGCACGTCGATGTTGTGGTCCTTGACGCGCACCGAGAACCGGCCGTCCTGGGGCAGGCGCTTTTCGCTGATGTTGAGCGAGGCCATCAGTTTCAGGCGCGTGACCAGGGCCGAGGCGACGCGGCGGCCCTCGATGATCTGCTCCTGCAGTTCACCATCGACGCGCTGGCGGATGCGCAGCACCGACTCGTCGGGCTCGATGTGGATGTCGGAGGCGCCGATCTGCACGGCGTCTTCGAACATCGACTGCAGCAGCTTGATGACCGGAGCGTCGACCTGTCCTTCGTCGTCTTCGAGCTGCGAGATGTCGTAGTCGCTCTCGGACAGTTCCTCGCCCAGTTCCTCGGCCAGCGAAGAGATTTCCTCGGTGCGGCGGTAGACGATATCGATGGTGCGAAGCAGGTCGGATTCG
Source organism: Wenzhouxiangella indolica (assembly GCF_042310355.1). Lineage (NCBI taxonomy): Bacteria > Pseudomonadati > Pseudomonadota > Gammaproteobacteria > Chromatiales > Wenzhouxiangellaceae > Wenzhouxiangella > Wenzhouxiangella indolica. The sequence goes on from NZ_JBHJMR010000001.1 coordinate 593,473, forward strand.
CGCACCAGGACGATGTTGATCGGCCGCTTGAGCATGCTCCTCAAGGCGTCGAATCCGAAGATATCGGTCGGGTCGGCCATGCCGACGGTCAATTCGTCGTCCTTCTCGGCGAGCACGATGGCGCGGTAGCGGCGGGCGTGCGTTTCCGGCAGCAGCCGCACCGTTTGCGGCTTGAAGTTGTAGTGCTTGAGGTCGATGACCGGAATGTCGAGCTGGCGGCCGAGAAAGTCGAGCAGGTCGTCCTCGGTGACATGACCCAGCTGGACGAGCACGCGGCCGAGCTTGTGTCCGGAACGCTTCTGTTCGCGCAAGGCGTCCTCGAGCTGGCGCTCGGAGATGATCTTGTGCTTGACCAGCAGATCGCCGAGACGGATCTTCTGGCGCGGCTTGCGGACGTTGCTCATTGCGGCTCTCCGATCAGGGGTTCCAGCGCGTCGAGGCGCTGGCGCGCGAAGCTTGCGGCCCGGGCATCGTCGCCTTCGGTGGCGCGATTGTAGGCGTTGGCGGCTTGCGCGGGCCGGTCCAGGGACTCCAGTGAGGCGCCCAGGCCGATCCAGACCGCGGCGCGATGCGGCAGCACCTCGGACAGGCGCCGGTAGTGCTCGGCGGCGGCCTCGTGGTCACCCGTCTGTCGGAGCGCGGCGGCGAGCAGCAGGTGATGCTCGGGTGCTTCGGCCATATCCGGAGCGTGCTCGGCCAGGATCGACCTGGCGCGGGCGCTTTCGCCGCGCTCGAGCAGCAGGCGGCCGAGCAGGGCGGCCAGTCGATCGGGCCCGGCCGCTTGCGCCAGGCCGGCTTCGAGCGCCTCGGCGGCCTGCTGCGGGCGCTCGCGTTCCATCAGGGCCCGGGCGAGCAGTTCGTGCCCCTCGGTGAGATCCGGCCGCTGCCGGATGACTTGCCGCAGGCGCGACTCGGCGCGATGGACCTGGCCGCGGGCGAGCAGGCGCTTGGCGTCGGCCAGCGGGTCGGATGCCTCGGCGTCGTCGTCTTCGACCGATCGCCGAATGGATATGGTGGCGTCCTGGCCCTGCGTTTCAGCGGGTTCGGCTTCGGAATCGGAGCCGCGCTGTTCGGCCGCGGCGGGCCCGGGATTCGAAACCGTGTCGCTGGTCGGCGCCGGTACCGGGCGAGCCTCGGCCTTGGGCTGGTCCGCCGCGTCAGGCGCCACCGGTGCCGGGCGGGGACTGGTGATCTCGGGCCGGTCGCCGGCGTCGGCGCGCTCCGGCTGCCGCGCGGCTTGCGGCTGCGGCATTTCAACATCGGCCGGCGCGGCGATGGAGCGCGGCTCCGGCTTCGCTTCGGCCTGGGCGACCAGCGGTCGGGGCTCGCCGGAGCGCCCGGGCGGATCGGGGCTGTCCAGGCTCAGGTGCAAAATCGCGCCGGTGGCCACGGCGGCCAGCAGCCAGAGCGGCCAGCGGGTCGGGCGGTGCCTGCTGCGGCCGGCGCGGTCGCGTGCCGGCATCGGGCTGCCCCGGCCCGGCGCTGCCTGGCGACGCTCGAGGTCCTTGAGGACGTCGTTGATCAGGCTCATCCGCCGCCTCCGCGAAGCATTTCCAGGGCGAGAAACGCGCCGAAGGCGACCAGGCTGAACGCGGCCACGCGGGCGGCCGGCTGCAGGCGGGGCCACCACAGCAGGCGCGCGGTGTCTTCGGTGTCGGCCATCGCCCGCCCGACATCCCGCGCGTCGGCCGCCGGCGCGCCACGGCCCCAGGCCGACATCAGGGCCTTGTCGGCGAGGATGTTGACCAGCCGGGGGACGCCGCTGCTGGCGCGGGCAATGCGCCGGATGGCCGTGGCGGTGAACAGCCCGGCGTGTCCGCCGGCGCGTTCGAGGCGGTGGGCGATGTACTCGTCCACGCCGCGACGGTCGAGCGGCTCGAGCCGGCAGGAGTAGGTGATGCGCTGTCGAAGCTGCCTGAACTGCGGCATGGCCAGGCGCCGGTCGAGCTCGGGCTGGCCGAACAGTACCACCTGCAGAAGCTTGCGCTGTTCGGTCTCGAGGTTGGTCAGCAGGCGCACGGTCTCGAGCGTGCTCGCCGGCAGCGCCTGGGCCTCGTCGATCAACAGCACCGGGCGTTGCCCGCGCGCGGCCATGGCGGTCAGTTCTTCCTGCAGCAGTTCGTGAACCTGCTGCTGGCTCGGCCGGCCGGGCAGGGGGATGCCCAGGTCGCGGGCCAGCGCCGAACGCAGGGTGCCGGGAGCGAGATGCGGGTCGGGCATCCAGGCGGTCACGAACGGCGCATCGAGATCCTCGAGCAGGGCGCGGCAGAGCAGTGTCTTGCCCAGGCCGACTTCACCGACCACCTTGATGAAGCCCTCGCCCTGGTCGAGCGCGACGCGCAGGGTGGTGAGCGCGTCGGCCTGCGACGGTTCCGGGTAGCGAAACGCCAGGTGCGGCGTCAGCCGGAACGGTCGCTGGTCGAGTCCAAAGTGCTCGCAATACATCATGGCGCAATCAGCGGGGCCAGATTTCGCTGTCCATCTCGCCGAGCCGCTCCAGCGCCCCCTCGGCTTCGCGCGCCCAGGTGCGCGGCGAATCGACCACGATCGGGCGCAGCAGGATCACCAGCTCGGTCTTGACCGTTTCTTCCTGGCGACTGCCGAAGGCCTGGCCGAGCAGCGGGATGCGGCTCAGGCCGGGTGTGCCGAAACGCTTCTGCTCGGAAGACTCGCGCATCAGGCCGCCGATGACCACGACCTGGCCGTTGCGCGCCCGGATGATGCTGTCGGACTGGCGCACGCTCGACAGGGCCAGGGGCAGGGATTCCTCCTCGCCGCCGACGGTAAAGGTCTTGGTCTGGTCCTGCACCTCCGAGACGGTCGGGTGGACGTGCAGGATGATGTCGCCGCTGCGGTTGATCTGCGGCGTGACGTCGAGCGCGATGCCGGAGAAGAACGGCGTGAGTTCGACCGAGCTGGCCGCGCTCGTGCTCGCCCCGCCGGTGGACGTGCGCCCGGTCACGCCGGTGACGAAGAACTCGTCGGTGCCGACCTTGATCACGGCCTTCTGGTTGTTGATCGTGGCGACCCGCGGGCTCGACAGCACGCGTGTGACACCCTGGGTCTCGAGCAGCTCGATGAAGGCGTTGAAGCTGCCGGTGTCGGCGGTGATGACCGTGCTGCCGCCGAAGGCGCGGGATTCGAAGCCCTGGACCACCTCGCCCGGGCTGACATCGTATGGGCGCTCGCGGATCGCGGAGACGCCGTCGCTGAAAACGTTCGAGCCGGCGACCTGGCCGAAGCCGGCGAGGCGGCCGTCGATGTCCTCGAGCGCTTGCCAGTTGATGCCCGAGCGATAGGCGTCGCGGAGTTCGACTTCGACGATCTTGGCCTCCAGGATGACCTGACGCTGGACGCTGCCCTGGATCGCATCGAGCAGCTCGGCCACGGCGCGCTGCTCGTGCGGCATGGCGCGAACCGCCACCACGCCGGAGATCGGGTTGAGCATCACGTTGCGGCCATCGGGGCTTTCGAAGATGCCTTCGATGGCGGTCTGCAGTTGATCCCAGAAATTCGACTCGCTCTCGGTCTCGATGCGCGTGCCGGTCGACATGTCGCTGTCGCCCCCGCCGGTCTGGGCCTGGCCGCCGCCTTGTCCGCCGAACTCGTTCTGCAGCGCGTCGGGATTGTCGGTCGACTGACCCGAGCTCACGCGGGTGCGCGACGAGCCCTTGCGGTTGAGGTCGAGGTAGCTGACCTCGTAGACCCGGTTGTGCAGACGCGGCGGGCGAACGATGTAGCCCGTTTCATTGCGCCGGTATTCCAGGCCGTAGATCTCGCGCACGATCTGCATGACCTCCCCGATGGTCACGTCGCGCAGCTCGAGCGAGATTGTCTGTTCGACATCCGGGTGAACCACCATGTTCAGGTCGGTATCGGCCACCAGGCTCATCAGGAACTGTCGCGCCGGTGCATTCTCGACCGTGACGTGGAAACGTTCTTCCGGCGGCGGCTCGAAAGCCGGCTCGGGTTCCGGCATCAGCAAGTCGCGGGTCTCCTCGACATCGGGTGCTTCTCGCGAGGCCGCCGCGTCGAGCTCACTGCGAATGTTGCGATCGATTTCCGCGGCGCGGTCGCTGGTGGTGGCGCAGGCCGCCAGGCCGGCGACCAGGGTCGCGATGGTCAGTATTCTTGTGCTTGGGTGGACGATGGGCAGCATCAGTTCCTCGATCCGTCGTTGTTGACCGTCAGGTGCGTATCAATGTTGAGTTCGATCGTCTCGCCGTCGCGCTGGAGAATCACGCGACCGGCTTCGATCAGACTCACTTCGGCGTCTTCGATCCGCTCGCCTTCGCGCAGTCGCCGACCATCGATGATGGCGATGCGTCGATCGGCGGCGAGGAGAATCGACTGGAGTTGAAAGGGTGCCCGGTCGCCGGCGCTGGCGCCGGTACCGAACCAGGCGTCGATTTCGGCCTGCGTCGGCGGACGCGTGGGATCGCGCACTTCGTCGCGGGCAAGCGCCGCGGCGGAGGCGAGCAGGGTCAGGATCAGGATCGGGATGTTCACGATAGTGCGCATGTTCAGACTCCCAGCCAGCGCTCGTCGAGCGTGACGCTGTAGAGCATCAGTTCGATGCGGTTGGTCGGCCACTGCTCGATGCTCAGCTCCAGCGACTCCCAGAATACGCCGCGCGGCAGGTCCGCGGTTTGCTCGAGGTAGCCGCGGATACCCTCGAAGTCGCTCTCGATCACCAGGCGAACCCGGTGCACGAACAGGCCGGGCACCGGATTTCCGGCCGCGCTTTCGAGGCGTCCGGGGGGCAGGTTCTCGAGTTCGATGATGTTCACGCCGGCGCGGCGCGCCAGGAGGGCGGCCAGCACCGACACCGATTCCTCCGAAGTGGCGATGCCGCCGTGGCGGTCGGCCAGGCGGGCTTCCAGGCTGTCGATTTCGGCCTGCAGGGCGTCGCGCTCGGCCGCCAGCTCGCGATCGGGGTCGCGTCCCCGCTGCGCCGCCAGTTGCTGCAGGTTGCCGGTGAGGTCCGCGACGCGCTGGCGCACGTTCTGGAGCTCGGTGCGCACGGTTTCCTGGCGCTGGCCGAGGGGCTGCATCGACGAGAAATCCCAGACCAGGAAAATGATCGCGAAAACGGCCAGCAGCAACAGCGCCCGCTCGCGCAGGCTCAGCCCGTTGATGCGTTCGGCGACTTTTCTCAGGCGGGCACGAAACGTCATTGCGCTTCCTCCGCCCGGGTGGATACGGAAAAACGCACGCCCGGCTTCGCGTCGGCGCGCTCGGACAGCCGGATCCGGCGAAAGCCCATGCCGGAAAACTCGCTCGCGCGCGATAAGCTGTTCAGCCAGTCGGGCACCAGGCGCGCCTCGAGGGCGTGCCCGTCGACGCTCAGGGTCCGGCCCTGGTCGGCCATCAGCACACCGGTCAGCCACAGTCCCTCCGGAATCCGGACGGCGAGGGCATCGAGTCGACCGAGCAGGTCGACATCGGTGGCCGGCATGCGCTGCTCGAGCGCCGCCAGGCTATCGCGCAGGCCCTCGCGGCGAGCGCGCAGGTCCTCGACCCGTGCCTGGAGCGCGGCGTCGGGCTGGTCTGACGGCATGCTGGACTGCAGTTCGGCGACTTGCCGAACGGCGCGTTGCTCGGCCTGTTGCTGGCGCTCGAGTTCGGCCTCCAGGCTCGAAATGCGCTGGCCGACGAGTAGCGACCAGGTGATCAGCACGGCGACCAGGCCCAGCGAAAGCCAGGCGATCGTCTGTGCCGAGAAGATGATCTGTTCCTTGCGGAAGATCGGCTGGTAGAGGTTGATCTGCTGGCTCACAGGCTGACCTCCTCCTGCCGAAGCGCGCCGCCGAGGGCAATCAGGAACTCGCCGGTGAACTCGTCCGGAACGTCGACGTCCGGTTCGACGACATCCTCGGGACGGTAGCCGAAGACCGGCAGATTCAGGCCTTCGTCCAGCGACTCGACCAGGTCCTGGTGGGCGGGAAACCCGGGAAGAATGCTGAGCGCGGCCACCGGCGGTTGACCGAAGTGGCTGTCGTAATAGTCCAGGGAGCGCTGGACTTCGAGGGCGATCTGGTCGTAGGCGCTGTCCGGGTCCTCGAGAACCTGCGTGGTGCCGGTTTCCAGTCGACGGCTGAGATAGAGGCTGCCCTGTTGGGTGACCGTGATGATGCCGTGGTTCTCCTGCAGGTAGAGCATGGCGACGCCACGAACGTCCTCGTCCAGTTGCGAGGCGAGGTTGCGAAGCGCCATCTCGGTGATGTCGATGACCTGCAGGTTCAAATCGGCGTTCTCGATCAGGTCGATGTGTTCGCGGACTTCCCTCGAACGCGCCGCGACGGCATACATCATGGCCTGGCCCTGGGGGCGGTTGTTCTGGCCGGGAATCTCGAAGACGTCGATGACGGCGTCGTCGACGTGGAAATCGATCAGGTTGCGCACCTTCCAACGCACCGCCGCGCGCAATTCGGAGGGATCGACCCGGGGCGCTTCGACCAGAAGAAGTTCGTACTGTCCGTCGGGAAGTACAAGATTCACGGCCGATCCGCGCCCGGACACCGCCTGTTGCACCAGGCGTTCCAGGTCCTCATCGCCGGTCAGTTCGCGGCAGTCGGCCGCCGCCAGCCGCGGTTTGCGTCCGCGCTGGAAATCGATCGACGCGCTCGCCAGGACTCTGGGCGTCAGGTGCAGCCCGGTCAAGGCGTGGCTGCGCGCACGCTTGCGAAATGGATTCAAGTCTGGCTCCCCTTTGGTGGCATGCCCGACGGCCCAGGCGCGATCGATTGCAAAGTGGTCACGAGGGCGAAAGCCGGCATACTCAATTCCGGATGCAAAGTCTTGCATGATAAAGACTTTGCAACTGTCTGATCAGACTGTGAAATGTATAGCAACGTACCGGGCCGGTCAAACGACGTCATCGCCGTGATCCTTCAGTTCGGTCGTAAATGGATTGTATCCTTCAATCAGGATTCACGCCGGCCGCCTTATATGCGTGATGCGTATCACATAAATAATGATTTACTGCGATTTAAAGCTCATCAATATCGGGCTGCTCACCGATTCCGGGCGGGCGTCTTGACGGCATCCGACAGTTCTCGCGGTTCGCCTGAAAGTGCGGGCGACCCTTGTTAGTATCGGGCCAATCCCGTCGATCCTGATCGCGGCGCCACGTCAGTGGGCCGGACGAGCGACCGTGCCCACCACGCCGGGCAGCGGCCGACAGGAACGTCGGCGGTGCAATCGCCAAGCAACAAGAGGAGAAAGGCCAGACACCATGTCGAATCAGGCAAGCTCACCCGCAAGACAGGACTTCGGTCGCGACCCGGTCGAGGTGCGCGATACCGATCACTACCAGAAGGAGTACGTTCATCGATTCGTCGATAAATGGGACGAGTTGATCGATTGGGACGCCCGCTACAGGAGTGAGGGCGATTTCTTCATCCAATTGCTGAAGGAACGCGGCGCCAAACGTATCCTTGACGTGGCTGCCGGAACGGGTTTCCACTCGGTCCGCCTGATCGAAGAGGGTTTCGAGGTCTGCAGCGTCGACGGTTCAGCGGAAATGCTGGCCAAGGCCTTCGAAAACGGTCGGCGAAGGGGGCACATCCTGCGCACCATCCAGGCAGACTGGCGCTGGCTGAACCGGGATGTCCACGCCACCTATGACGCCGTGATCTGCCTGGGCAACTCTTTCACGCATCTGTTCTCCGAGCATGATCGTCGCAAGGCTCTGGCGGAGTTCTACGCCGTCCTCAAACACGACGGTTGTCTGATCCTGGATCAGCGCAACTACGACGCGATCCTGGACCACGGCCATTCTTCGACTCACAAGTACTACTACTGCGGACACCAGGTAACGGCCGAGCCCGACCACGTCGACGAGGGTCTGGCGAGATTCCGGTACACCTTTCCGGACGAGTCGGCTTTCCATCTGAACATGTTTCCGCTGCGTCGCGACTACACGCGCAGGCTCATGCGCGAAGTGGGCTTCCAGGACGTCACGACCTATGCCGATTTCGAGGAAGACTCGGGCGAGAAAGGTGAGGAGCCCGACTTCTTCATTCATGTCGCCGAGAAGCGCTATCAGAACGATGAATCGACCGGACAGGAGGCGTGAATGACTGAGCAGGCCTATTCCCGCGTGGTCGAGACCGCCCGCGACTACTACAACAGCGAAGATGCCGACAACTTCTACTTTCACGTCTGGGGCGGTGAGGACATCCACATCGGTCTCTACCGCGAAGACGACGAATCCATCGCCGATGCCAGCCGGCGAACCGTGCGCCGCATGGCGGAACTGCTCGGAGCGCTCGATCCCGGCCAGCGGGTGCTCGATCTGGGTGCCGGCTACGGCGGGTCCATGCGCTACCTGGCGCGGGAGTTCGGCTGCCACTGCGTCGCGCTCAACCTGAGTGAGGTCGAGAACGAGAGGGACCGGCGAAAGAACGCTGAGCAGGGCTTGGACGAATTGATCGAGGTCGTCGACGGCGACTTCACCAACCTGCCCTACGAGCCCGGCAGTTTCGACGTCGTGTGGTCGCAGGATGCGATGCTCCATTCCGGTGATCGGACCCGCGTTTGTGCCGAGGCGGCGCGCGTGCTGCGGCCCGGTGGTCGTTTCATCTTCACCGACCCGATGCAGTGCGACGACGCCGACCCGGCGCGCCTGCAACCGATCTACGACCGGATCCATCTCGACTCCCTCGGTTCCCCCGGTTTCTACCGCGAGACCCTGGGAGAGCTCGGCCTCGAGGAGCTGGCCTGGGAGGACCACGGCGACCAGTTGCAGCGCCACTACGCGCGCGTCAAGCGCGAGCTCGAAGCCAACGAGGACGAACTCCGCCGCCGCGGCGTCAGCGACGATTACATCCGCAAGATGAAGGCCGGGCTTCAGCACTGGGTCGACGGCGGACGCCGGGGTGACCTGGCCTGGGGAATCTTCCTGTTCCAGAAGCCGGAGTGACCGGCAGATAAATCCGATCCGGGCTTGGTTTGTTGGTGGCGGATTGGGTACAATGCTCGTTTGCCCCGAGCAGTGCTGCCAGTCGCATGGTCGCTTCTCGAAGCTTGTCCCGGAGTCGTTTCGGGCCCAAGTGCTAGTAAAACTCGGGCCAGTTCAGGAGAGGTGCCAGAGCGGTCGAATGGGCTCCTGCTGGGGAATGCGACCGGCACTTTTTTCAGCCCGCTGGCGCGGTCTGAAAGCCGCTCCGGCCGCATGATTCGGATAATGAGTCTCGCCCATTCTTGGGTGGTTCCGATCAGGCGTATAGTTAAAATCTGAGTTTTGGAGAGGTGCCAGAGCGGTCGAATGGGCTCGCCTGGAAAGCGAGTGTACGGTTTTCCCGTACCGAGGGTTCGAACCGAGCGCAGCGAGCTCGATGCGCAGCCCGCGAAGCGGGCGGAGCAACCCGGAGCGGAGCGGAGGGCAAGCGCCGAAGGCGCGCAGTCAATCCCTCCCTCTTGCGGCCCAACGGGCCGCCCGCCGCAAGGCGGTTGAATTGACTGGAAAGTGACGTTTTAAAGGAGAGGTGCCAGAGCGGTCGAATGGGCTCGCCTGGAAAGCGAGTGTACGGTTTTCCCGTACCGAGGGTTCGAATCCCTCCCTCTCCGCCATCATTGAAAAACCCCGCCTTGAGCGGGGTTTTTTATGAGTATCGTCGCAGAATCTCATCCAAGCGTTTACAATTCGCCGTCAAATACGGAGAGGTGGCAGAGCGGTTGAATGCACCGGTCTTGAAAACCGGCAAGGGTTGATGCCCTTCGAGGGTTCGAATCCCTCCCTCTCCGCCATCACCTTCCGCAACGATTGAACAAAGGGGCCAACTTCCGGTGAGCGGCGACCGCTCGATTCTTCGTTTGCTGTCGGCAACGTTGTTCGCGTTCGCCTGCCAGGGTGCGGCGGCGAGCGTGCTTCTGCTGCACGACGGCGATTCCCTGTCCTCGGAACTCGACTGTCTGGGCATCGAGCGGGCGCTGGGGGAACTGGGGATCGCGCGTGAGCGGGTGGACGTACGCCTGAAGCCCGTCAGCGCCATGTCGTTCGAGGCATCGGTCGTGGTGGCCTGCCACCTGGATTTCTCCCTGGACCTTGCCGGTGCCCAGGCCTTGGGCGATTGGGTTTTCGACGGCGGGGGGCTTCTTGCGACGGGACGCTCCGGTCTCGGCCTGCAGGCGGTTCTGGGCCTGGCATCGGTGACGGCTTCCGACGGCAATGAACTGACCGAGGTGCGCTTCACCAGCGGTCACCCGGCCACCGACGGTATCGCCTGGGATGGTCCGATCGCCGCAGGCACCACCTTGCCGGCCAGCCAGCTTCCGGCGATTGCCCGACATTACTACTACGACGAGTCCCAGGGCGGCTGGCCGAGCTACGAGGCCGTACCCTGGCTGGCCGAGACGACCGGTCACTGGCGTGATTCATCCGCGCCCTGGGGGCAGCCGGACGGCGCTGTCGCAACAACGGCGGTCGGGTACGGCGACGGGCGCGCCATCTACAGCGGCGCGCTGCCCGGCGTTTACGTCAACTGGGACTGGCCCCGGTCGTGGCAAACCGTCGTCGAACGGGCCGTGCAGTGGCTGGCCCGCGACGAAGCGCTGGCTGAACTCGGGCTCTGGCCCGATGCGCACTCGGCGGCGCTGGCCTGGAGCGGCGATACCGAGAAGCCTGCCATGGAAACGGCCGTGCCCGCGCTGCTCGACTTGTTCGACGGACTGGGCCTGCAGGGGTTCGGAACGTTCTATACCGTGGGCCGCGCCGGCGGCGACGCCGGCACGAGCGGGGCGCAGGAGCATCCGGGCGTGGTTCAGGCGATTCTGGCCGCGGGCAGCGAACTGGCCGGCCACGGCGACGTTCATGCCAGTTTCAATGGGCTGTCCTACGCCGAGCAGTACCAGCGCCTGGACGACATGCGCGGGTTGATCGAGCCCCTGATGCCGCCAGGAGAGCGCCTGAGCGGTTTCCGGGCGCCGTACCTGTCGCAGGACTCGACCACCTGGCAGGCCCTGGCCGATCTCGGTTTCACGCACGATTCCGGAGACGCGGACACCTGGAGCAACGTAACCCTACCGCATTTCCGCGGCGATCTGCTCCAGCTTCCTCCTTCCATGCCCATGGATTGGCATCTTTTCGAGCAGTACGACTTGAGCGCGGCCGATGCCCAGGCGATCTGGTTCGACAAGCTCGACTACGTCGTTTCGAGGCGGGGCCTGTTCTCCTGGCTGCACCACCCCTGGGTGATCGAGCCACATCTCGATGTCGTCGACAACCTGTTGGCGTACGCCATCTCGCGCGGTGATATCTGGATGGCACGCCAGGATGAAATCGCCGAGTGGTGGCTGGCGCGCTCCGCCCTGGAAATGCAGCAGCTGACCGCAGCCGGCGCTGGGGTGCGTGTTCGGGTCAGCAACCAGGGTAGTGCGCCGGTGGCTGGCGCATCGGTCTGGGTCAAGGCGCCGGCCGGCGCGGCCCGACCCTGGCAGGTCCGGATCGACGGGCAGTCGATCCAGCCCTACGAACGCGTGCAAGGCGATTCCGTTTACCGGGTGGCGGTTGTCGAATCACTGGCGCCGGGTGAAGCGGCGATCGTCGAGATGATTCCGCGCGACCGCGTCTTCCACGATCGCTTCGTGGCGCCGGCGCAGGATTGAAAGAGAAGGCCCCCACCAGCCCGACCCCAGCACCTGTTCGACCCGCTGCCGCTGCTCCCTTCCGGGCCTGACGGGGTTGACGGGAAGACCAGTGTGGGAAGACCGGTGGGGACCAACGCGTATTATCCCATTACCGTGGCCGGCCTGACAAGCCGAATGCGGATTCCCCGGATTGGGCCGGAAGTCGATCGTGTAAACTCTCTCGTGACAGAGTCGCAGCGCCCCCGAGTCGGTCTGGCGCCCGGTCCATGGTTAATAAACGGTTTTTAATTCAGTGAGTTATCAGGTACTAGCCAGAAAGTGGCGGCCCCGCAATTTTTCCGAGCTGGTGGGCCAGTCGCACGTCGTCAAGGTGCTCGGCAACGGCCTGGCGGAGGGGCGGATTCATCATGCCTTCCTGTTCACCGGAACGCGCGGGGTTGGCAAGACCACCATTGCGCGCATCCTCGCCAAGTCGCTCAACTGTGCCCAGGGCATCACCAGTACGCCCTGCGGCGAATGCGAAAACTGTGTCGCCATCGACGAGGGGCGTTTTGTCGATCTGCTCGAGATCGACGCGGCCTCGCGCACCAAGGTGGACGATACCCGCGAGATTCTCGACAACGTCCAGTATGCCCCGACGCGGGGTCGCTTCAAGGTCTACCTGATCGACGAAGTGCACATGCTCTCGCGTCACAGTTTCAATGCCCTGCTCAAGACCCTCGAGGAGCCGCCCGAGCACATCAAGTTCGTGCTCGCGACGACCGATCCGCAGCAGATCCCGGTCACGATCCTTTCGCGCTGCCTGCAGTTCAACCTGCGTCGCCTCAATACCGAGGAGATCGGTGGCCAGATCCGCCGCATTCTCGCGGCCGAGAACATCGAAGCCGAGGACGCGGCCGTTGACCTGCTGGCGCGCGCGGCCGACGGCAGCATGCGCGACGGGCTGAGCCTGCTCGACCAGGCCCTGGCCGGCAGCAGCAAGCTGCTCGAGACCGATGTGCGCGACATGCTCGGCAGCGTGGAGCAGCGCCACGTGCACGCCATCCTCGAAGGCCTGGCGGGCAACGATGCGGCCGCCGCCGTCGGTGCCGTGGCCGAGGTTTTCGCCCAGGCCCGCGGCATGGGGCAGTTGCTGGCCGACCTGGCCGAGGCGCTGCACCGTATCGCCCTGATCCAGCAGCTCAGCGACTACCGCGACGACAGCCGCGCCGACTGGGATGAACTGATCGCCCTGGCCGGAAAGCTCGACGCCGAGGACGTGCAGCTGTGGTACCAGATTGCCATCACCGGTCGGCGCGACCTGCCGCTGGCGCCTTCGGAGCGAAGCGGTTGCGAGATGACGATCTTGCGCATGTTCGCGTTTCGCCCGGTCGAGGTTGCCGGTGGCACGGGTAGCGGGAGCGAGGGTTCGGCGGCGGGTTCCGGCGCACCATCGCGCGCCGGCGCGCGTGCCGGGGGCGCTCCGGCCGGAGCGCAATCGCACGCCGGGCCCGGCGCCGGGGTTCAAGCGGCCGAGCCGGTGCCTGCGGCATCAACCGGATCCGATACGAGCACTGCCAGGGACGAGCCGTCGTCCGTCCCTCTCGGCCCGGAGACCTGGCCGAGGGTGCTCGAGGAGCTGCCGCTGAGCGATTCCTTCCGCACGGTGGCGGCCATGCTGGTTGTCGGTCGTTTCGATCGCCCCAAGGTGCAGTTCACGGCCGCGCGTGACGATATGGTGCTCATCAGCGAGCGCTTTCGTAGCGCACTGGAAGAGGCGATGACGCAGTGGGCCGGCGAGCCGCTGCGGATCACCATCGAGCCGGTCGACGATGTCGAACTGGCCACGCCGGCGGTGCTCGAAGAGCAGCAGTCGGCCCGAACACAGGCGGAGGCCGAGGAGGCGATCGACACCGATCCCTTCGTGCAGCGCCTGGTCGAGCAGTTCGATGCGGAAGTCGTGCGCGAATCCATTCGCCCGATCAATACACGGAGTCACTGACACGGAGTCACTGATATGAAAGGCAATATCGCGCAAATGATGCAGCAGGCGCAGAAGGTCCAGGAAGATCTCAAGAAGGCACAGGAAGAACTCGCCGAGCTGGAAGTGATCGGCGAAGCCGGCGGCGGGCTGGTCAAGGTTCAGATGAACGGCAAGCACGAGGTGCGCCGGGTCAGCATCGATCCGGAAGTCGCCGACGATCGCGAGATGATCGAGGACCTGGTCGCGGCGGCGATCAATGATGCCGTCAAGCGCGTCCAGGAGATAACCAGGGAGCGCATGGCGGGTCTGACCGGTGGTCTGCCGATGCCGCCGGGCTTCAATCTCTGAGGCCGACTCGCGCGTGAGCGCCGATCCTTTCGACGAGCTGCTCGAGGCCCTGCGCTGCCTGCCCGGCGTCGGCGCGCGTTCGGCCCAGCGCATGGCGCTGCAGCTGCTCGAGCGCGACCGCGAGGGCGGTCGGCGTCTGGCCGACGCGCTGGCAACGGCGATGCGCGATATCCGCCGCTGCCGGCTTTGCCGCAATTTCACCAGCGACGAGGAATGCCGGATCTGCGCCAGCGAACGGCGCTCCAGCGAGGTTCTGTGCATCGTCGAGAGTCCCGGCGACGTCCTGGCGATCGAGGCGGCGACGGGCTTCGAGGGCCGCTACTTTGTCCTCCTCGGGCGGCTGTCGCCCCTGGACGGCATCGGCCCGGAGGATCTGGGCCTGGATCTGCTCGGTGAGCGGCTCGACCAGGAAGGCGTTCGTGAAATCATCATCGCCACCAACACCACGGTCGAGGGCGAGGCCACCGCGCAGTACCTGCGTGAGATGGCGATTTCGCGTGACATCCGCACGTCGCGCCTGGCCCAGGGTGTGCCCCTGGGCGGAGAACTCGAGCACACTGATCGTTCTACGCTCGCGCATGCCTTCAACTCCCGCCTGAATCTCTGATCGCCACGAGAAGACCCCTCCGCCGGGAGCGGCGGAGGGGTCCGATCGCGGCGGTTGCCTTGTGCCTCAGCCTTCGGAGCTCGGCTCGGCGTCGAGCTCGACACGCTCGCGATTCTGGTCGACCGTGCGCAGCCCGATGCCGCGAACGTTGACCAGCTCGTCGATGTGCTCGAAATCGCCGTTTTCCTCGCGATAGGCGACAATGGCCTCGGACTTGGCGGGGCCGACGCCGTCGAGCGCCTCGGCCAGCTGCTCGGCGCTGGCGGTGTTGATGTCGACTTTCATGTCCTGCGCCAGACCGGTCTGAACCAGGGCCAGGGAAAGGATCATTGCAATGAGTGCGTTACGGATCATGATGAATCTCCTGTTTCGTTGCATGAGGTTTCGCGTTTCCGCCGGGGTGTCGCCCGACGTTGGGCACATTGTCCCGGGGAGCCAGCTGCTCGCGAATCGGCAAAATGCAACGATCTGCTGTAGTACAAAAGCGCTTTGAATGTTCGGAAAACCGCCTTCTCAGGTTTTGAGAAATCGGCGTGGTGGAATGAACCTGCAGTCAAACAACGGGAGTTTTCCAGACATGAGCACGCGAGTCAGCAGCAGTCACATCCGGGACGAGATCGTGGGCAAGACCATCAGCGGCGTGATCGCGCGCCCCGGCAGGAAGGGGGAGCCACCGGTGGTGATGATGATGCGCTTCGACGACGGCAGCGTGGTGGAGTTCGTCTCGCCGCGCAGCGACCAACTGTTGCGCCAGGCGATCCGTCGCGACGACGGGCTGCACCCCGGGCAATCCCAGCTGCCGCTGGCCGGTCTGGCCGCTTGATTTGGCGTGATTCACGTCACAAAACAGCGGTTTGAGGCGCGCTTCGGGCTTTATCCACAAAAGCTGTGGATAACCTTGTGGGCAAAATCCCTTCGATCGGCTGGTCAGCGGACTTCAAGCGGATTGATCAATTAATGCTCAGTCAGGTAAATAACTTTAAAAACAATGGGTTATGTTTAAAAGGGTTGACATCCAGGCTTCATACTGGCGTCAAGATTCCGTCAAGGAGGGAATCAATCAGTTGTGCATAACATTCGAAGACACTACTTGATGAGGTGGCTGTAACTCATTGATTTTCAGTTTTGGCGCCATCATCGTAGCGTGGTGCCTTGATTTCGCTCGGCCACTCGGCCAGTTGGCGCAACAAAACCGCCTCTCCCGGGCGCTCCATCATCAGGGTCTTGAGCTGATCCTCGTACTCGGGCAGGCGCACGCTGCCGAGCTCCGGGTCGTCGATCAGCCGCCTGCGGCGATATTGCTCCCAGTCCTCCCTTTCCGTCGCGGTCAGGGTCTCCGGCCATAGCCGGGCCCGGTAGCGGAACAGCAGCTCGTTGAGTCGTTCATCGCGGAAGGGCGCGTGCATTCGCGCCAGCTGACCGGGCTCCAGGCCCTGGACGCGCTGTATGACCGGGCGGTCGCTGCCGGGCGGAAAGCCGCCGTAGAGATCGAGCTCGGGATCGGCGCTGCCGGCCTGGCTGCCGCTTCCGGCGAACAGGGTATTCAGGCGCTCGACGAAATCGGGTCGCTGCGCGACAAGCCCTGCACGCTCATGCAGCTTTGCCGGCTCGATGCCGAGTGCTTCAGCCCGCGAGTCGGCAAGCACATTCATGGGCGCCAGGATCGGGCAGCGATTGTTGCGGATCAGCTTCACCGGCACCCGGCTCACACCCTCGGGAAGGTCGGCCGAAGCGGTCCAGTAACGATCGGAGAGTTCGCCGGCGGTCAGATCGAGGAACGGCGTCGGGTCGACGTTCAGGTTCCAGGCCAGCCACTGGCTGGCAAACCGGGGGTGCCGTCCCAGCGCCACGATGGGTGCTACGCCGCAGCCGGGCAGGGCGGGGAAGCGCGAAGACGCGTGCAGCAAGGGCTCTTGCTGCCCGAGCATGCGGTCGATGCGATCGCGGTTGCGAAGATCCAGGGCCCAGGCCCAGAGTTTCGGCTGGTGCTTTCTGACCAGCCGGGCCATGGCGATCGTGGCGTCGACATCGGCCAGGGCGTCGTGCGCCCGGCTGGTGTCGAGACCGTTGGCGGCAGCGAGATCCTCCAGCCTGAAACTCGGTCGACCGTCGTCGTAGTCGGGCCACTCGATGCCGTCCGGCCGCACGGCCCGCGTCATGCGCATGAGGTCGATCAGGTCGAAGCGACTATTGCCGTTGGCCCACTCGCGGGCGTAGGGATCGATGAAGTTGCGCCAGAACATGTGGCGGGCGACTTCATCGTCGAAACGGAAGTTGTTGTAGCCCACCGAGCAAGTCCGCGGCCGGCTCATCAGCTCGGAAATGCGCTCGGCGAATTCGTTCTCCGGCAGGCCGCGCTCGCGCGCGGTCTGCGGGCTGATGCCGGTAATCAGGCAGGCCATCGGCTGGGGCAGCATGTCGTCGGCGGGACGGCAGTAGATCATCTCGGGTTCGCCGATCGGATCGAGCGCCGCGTCGGTGCGGCGTGCGGCAAACTGGGCGGGCCGGTCCCGGCGCGGATCCGCGCCGAAGGTCTCGAAGTCGTACCACAGGAAGGTTTCGTCGCTCATGGCCGTGCATGATTCCACAGAGCCCGGCGCGAGGCCACAATCGATCACGAATTTTTTGCCCCCGCCATGGTCGGATATGATTCGTGATTCGTAATCGCCCGAGACTTCGGGCAGGAGACAGGATTGATGTCTGAGAAAGCCACTTTCGGAGCGGGCTGCTTCTGGGGTGTCGAGATGCGCTTTCGGGAGATGCCCGGCGTGCTCGATGCCACGGTCGGCTACATGGGCGGTCACGTCGACAACCCGACTTACAGGCAGGTCTGCAGCGACCAGACCGGGCATGCCGAAGTCTGCGAGGTGACCTTCGACCCGGAACGGATCGATTTCGAGCAACTCGTGCGCGCCTTCTTCGCCCTGCACGATCCCACACAGGTCAATCGGCAGGGGCCGGATGTCGGCGCGCAGTATCGCTCCGTTATCTTCGTCCACGACGACGAGCAGCGACAGATCGCCGAGCGCATCAAGGCGGAGATCAACGCCGAGGGTTATTACGCCTCGCCGATCGCCACATCGGTCGAGCCGGCGGCCACCTTCTGGCCGGCCGAGGATTATCACCAGCAGTACCTGGCGAAGAATGGCGGCAGCTGCGCAGTCTCCTGACGCCGAATCGCCGCCCCGGCTGGTCCTGGTCCGCCACGGCCAGGCCAGCCTGGGCAGCGACGACTACGATCGATTGTCTGAACGCGGCCACCACCAGGCCCGGCGCCTTGCCGAGCGCCTGGCGGAGCGAACCGCCGGACGAACGGATCTATGGTCGGGAACCCTCCTCAGGCACCGTCAGACTCTCGCGCCGCTGGCCGGCGGGAAGGATGCAACTGTTCGACGCACCACCGATCTCAACGAGTTTTCAACCTACGGCCTCGTCCGTGCGGCCGTGCAGCAGGCCGACCGGCTTGGCCTGGCCGTGCCGCCTCGATACCAGCTGACCGATCCCGTGGCCCATCTCGACATCCTGCTGGCCTGGTTCCCGCAGGTGATGGCCGCCTGGCAGAGCGACGGCCTGGTCGATCCGGTGGTCGGCACCTGGGCAGCGTTTCGCCGGCGCGTGCTTCTGGCGCGCTCGTCCTGGGAGGCGGCCGTCCACGCCGGGCGCAGCGTGATCGTCGTGACCTCGGCCGGCGTGATCGCCACCGTGCTGGCCGAGCTGGGGCGCCGCGAGCTGGCCTGGCAGCGCGATCTGGCCGTGAAACTGTACAATGCGTCGGTCAGCGAGCTGGCGCTCGTCGAGGGCGCCTGGCGCATCGAGCGCTGCAATTGCACGCGTCATCTCGAATCCGGCGACTTGCGCACGCTGGCCTGAGCCGTCACCAACGAGGGGAAGCAAACCCATGAGCGAGTCGAAGGTCGCGATCATTACCGGTTCGAGCCGGGGCATCGGACGCGCCGCAGCGCGACTCCTGGCCCGGCGCGGATGGGCCGTGGTCATTTCCAGTCGCAACCAGGACAGCTGCGAGTCGGTCGCCGAGGCCATTCGGGGTGAAGGCGGCGATGCCCTGGCCGTGGCCTGCCATATCGGTCGCGAGGAAGAACTGCAGGCGCTTGTCGACAAGACTGTCGCCCACTACGGCCGCCTGGACGCGGTCGTCATGAACGCCGCCAGCAATCCGGTCTACGGGCCTTCCGACAACGTCGATCTCGAAGCCTTCGATGTAATCATGCACAACAATGTCTACGGCTCGATGCGGCTGGCGCACCTGAGCCGGCCGCACCTGGCCCGGGCCGGGACCGCCGCCGTGGTACTGGTTTCCTCCATCGCCGGGCAGTTCGGCAACAAGCTGATCGGCGCCTACGGCCTTTCCAAGGCGGCCGAGAACCAGCTGGTGCGCAATCTGTCTCTCGAGCTCGGTCCCGACGGCATTCGCGTCAACGCGGTCGCGCCCGGGCTGGTCAAGACCGATTTCGCCCAGGCCCTGCTGGAAAATGAGCGCATGGTCAAGTATTTTGAAACGACCACGCCGCTGAGGCGGCTGGCCGAGCCGGACGATATCGGCCGCGTCATCGCCTTTCTGGTCGGGGAAGATTCCGGCTGGCTGTCGGGGCAGGTAATCACTGCCGACGGCGGCCTGTCGGTGACCGGCGGATTCTAGTCGGCGGATTTCAGGATGAGGGCAGGATGACCGGGATCATGAAGGGACTCAATAGCGCGATCTTGCTGGCGGCGCTGGCGCTGGTACTGGCAGCCTCGGATGCCGCGGCACAGGTCTACACCTATACCGACGAAAACGGCGTGACGGTCTATACCGACCGCAAGCCCGACAGCAACCGCTACCGGGTACACAACCTGGGCTGCTACGGCACCTGCCGGAAGGGCGTGGACTGGCAGAGAACACCGCTCGAGCCGAGCGCCTTCGACGCCGAGATCCAGGCGGCCAGCGATATTTTCGGCGTCGACAAGGCCCTGGTGCGGGCCATCATGCACGCCGAGTCCTGGTTCGAGCCCGAGGCGGTCTCGCACGCCGGTGCGCAGGGCCTGATGCAGCTGATGCCGGCCACCCAGCGCCGCTTCGGCGTCGCCAATCCCTTCGATCCGCTCGACAACATCACCGCCGGCGTGGCCTACCTGGCCTGGCTGGACGAGCAGTTTGGCGGCGACCTGGAGCGGATCATTGCCGCCTACAACGCCGGCGAGAACGCGGTTCGCCGCCACGACGGCATCCCGCCGTACCCGGAAACCCGCGAGTACGTTCGCCGCGTCAACATCCTCTATCGCCGCTACCGCAGTTCCTGATTCCCGAGTTTTTCGAAGTCCACCTGGAAACGAACGCCGCCGGGCCGGTCGATGGCCCGGGCCCGACCCCCGTGGCGCGCGGCGATCAGGCGCACGATATGCAGGCCCAGCCCAAGGTGGGCGCCGCCGGTTCGCGTCGAAACCATGGATTCGAACAGGCGTTCGGAGCGGCCCTCCGGAAGGCCCGGGCCCGGATTGTCCACCTGCAGTGAGACCGTCGAACCCTGCGGTACGACGCGTAGCGTGACGCGGCTGCCCGCCGGGCTGAAGTCGACCGCGTTTTCCACCAGTTTGTCGAGCAACTGGGCCAGCTGCTCCGCCGATCCGGCGATCCGGGCACTACCACGCCTGGGTACGACCGCGCTGAAGCGATGTTGCGAGAAAGTCTCGCGACAGCCCGCGGCATAGCCCTCGACGAGCTCGCCGAGATCCAGCTCGACCAGGGGCTCGTCCGCCAGGCTTTCCTCGACGCGGGCGGCCTGGCTCATGGCCTGGAACATCGCCTGCAGGCGCAGGCAGCCTTCTTCGGCGCGCCGCCGGTAGCGCGCTCTCGATGCCTCGTCGTCGACTTCCGCCAGGTTGTCCAGCGACGAGCGGATCATGGCCAGCGGCGTGCGCAGTTCGTGCGAAAGCTTGCCGGCCAGGGTCTGGAGGTAGTCCTGGTGCTGGCGCTGGCGCGCCACCAGGTCGGACAGGCTGCGGCCGAGGTCGGCGATCTCGTCGCTGCCGCCGGGCGCCGGTAACTCGCCCCGAACCCGACCGTCCTCGCCGATGGCCGACTCGGCTGCATCGCTCAAGCGCCGGATGCGGTTCGACAGCCGGGCGGCGTAGCCAACCAGTACCGCGGTCACGATCAGCATGGCCGCCAGTCCGAACACGAACAACTGCAGCAGCGACCGATAGGCGCCGGCCATGAAGCGGTCGGCCGGGCGCTCGATGACAACATGACCGACCATCTTGCCGTCGCGCATGATCGGCGCCCCGGCGCTGATCACGAAACCGTCGCCGGCGGCAAGCTGGTACCAGTTGGCGGTCGGTTCCCGGCCCAGCTCGCCGTCATCGAGGCGGTCGAGATCGGGGTCGCGACGGGGCGAGGCGGCCGGCAGCACGCCGAGCAGGCGCGCCGCGGTGGTGGCGAGCAGCCAGGCGGCCTCGTCGCCCTGGCCCCGGTCGGGCAAGCGCGTGTCGCCGGCGCGCGCCAGTATCCAGGCGTCCGGACCGATGACCCAGCCGCGCGTACGGTCCGGCAGCAGGGCGGCCAGCCGCTGGGCCAGTTCGGGCGACGGGCGAATCAGCGCTTGCGGTCGTTCGGTGGCATGTCGCGTGCCTGATGCGGGCTCGCCGCTTCGGCCAAAATCGATGACGCGGATCCCCAGTTCGGAAACGCGGGCCGGCGACTCAAGCGCGATTTCCAGGGCCCATCCCGCTTCCCGCGGTTGCAGCGCGGCCTGGACCCGGGGCCAGCCCGCCTCGCCGCGGGTGGAGAACCAGCCCGGCGCCATCGGTGCCAGCGTGACCCGACTGCTTCCTTCGGACGTCACGAGTTCGAGTTCGACCCGATCGCCGGACCCTTCGCCGGGGCGGGTCAGGACGAGGTCGGACCCGTCGACCTCGACGAGGACATGAAGCCGGTCGCGGTGCTCGGCCAGCGCAACGCGGGCCCGGGATGCGCCCGGGTCGGAGGTCGGCAGCACCCGGGCTTGCTCCAGCCAGGGGGTCCAGTCATTCGAATGGCCGTCGACCACGAACGCGCTTTCGGCGGTGTGGACATAGAAACCCGAGTCCGTCGGCAGCGCCGCGGGCAGACCCGCCAGCTCGTCGGCGACCGACCGGGCGGTATCGATCAGGGCCTGCTGGTAGCTGTCGCGAAGGGATGATTCCAGCGATCGGACCATTTGCCAGCCGGCCAGGGGCAGGCTCAGCACCAGGGCCGAGACAAGCGCCAGTCGCGGGCCGAGTTTCACGCCGGTCCCGTGTCCGCCTGCCAGCGGTAGCCGGCGCCGTGGACGGTCTCGAGCCGGTCGAAGGCGGGGTCGAGCGCTTCGAACTTGCGGCGGATGCGCTTGATATGCGAAGTCACCGTCGATTCATCGACCAGCAGGCTGGCGGCCTCCATCAAGCGCCGGCGGGCCTTGACGTGGCCGGGGCGCTCAAGCAGGCAGTGCACCATCCAGAACTCGGTCACCGTCAGGGCGACGGCCTGTCGCTTCCAGCGCACCTGCATCGTGTCCGGCTCGAGCTCGACCGAGCCGACGCGCAGCGGAGCGTCGCGTCGCCGCGGTTCGCGCACCGCCTCGATGCGCCTGAACAGCGCGAGAATTCGCGCCAGCAGGTGCTGGTTGGAGATGTCCTTGGTCAGGTAATCGTCGGCGCCCAGGCGCAGGCCGGAGACGGCGTCGAGGTCGCTGTCGCGGGCAGTCAGGAAGATGATCGGAAGACCGGCCGAACGCTGGCGCAGGGCGCGGCAAAGCTCGAAGCCGCCTTCGGGCTCGTCTCCCAGGCCGACATCGATGATCACCAGGTCGGGCAGGGGGCCGGCCAGGGCCGATTCGGCCTCGCCCCGGCTGGCGTATCCGCGCGTGGCGAAACCGTAGCGCTCCAGGGCCTCGCGGTAGTTGTCGCGCAGGCTGTCTTCGTCTTCGACGATGGCAATGACTCGCTGGCTCATACGCGTGTTTTCCGGAAACGGTCCGCCCCGGCCGGGGTGGCTGCCACAAGTTTGCCACATTCGATCAGAACTTCGACATTGGCGGGCGGCTTCCTCGCCATGTCGGCGCGCTGTAATGGCGCGCATCGATCACACGAGGAGTTCGTTCCCATGACGCGTCTGTTTCTATTCGGCCTGATGGTCTTGTGCGCTCCGGCGCTTGCCGCCGGACCCGAATCCGGACTGTGGCTCGAGCAGCGGGAGGCCGGCAGCGGCCAGGCCGCGCTGGCGCTGGCGACCGAGGTCGATATCCAGGTCACCGGCACCGTTGCGATGGTGGAAGTTCGCCAGAAGTTCTTCAACCAGACCGGCGACTGGGCGGAGGGCCGCTACCGGTTTCCGCTGCCGGAGCGGGCTGCCGTCGAGCAGCTGCAGATTCGCCTCGGCCAGCGGCTGATCGAGGGCGAGATCCAGGAGAAGCAACAGGCCCGGGCCACTTACGCCGCCGCACGGGACCAGGGTCAGATCGCCGGACTCGTCGAGCGTGACCAGGGCAACCTGTTCGCCACCAGCGTGGCCAACATCCCGCCGGGGGAGATGGTCGAGATCCGCGTCGGTTTCACCCAGGCGGTGGCCTACGAGCACGGCCAGTTCAGGCTCGAGTTTCCGACCACTACGGCGCCGAGGTTTCGGGGCGCCGGCGGTCTCGAGCGCTCCGTTCGCGAGCAGCTTGAATCCGCGCTCGAGGGTGGTTTGCCGCAGCGCCCCGTGGAGCTGACCGTCGACCTGCGCCCGGGGCTCGAGCTGAGCGCGATCCGCTCGACCCATCACGCCATCGAGACCGAGGATCTGGGCAGCGACTGGCTGGTCACCCTGGCCGACGGCGCCGACTGGTCGGGCCGCGACTTCGAACTGGTCTGGGAGCCCGAAGACAGCGGCCAGGCGGCCACCGCGGCCTTTGCCGAGTCCTTCGGCGGGCGCGAGCACGTCATGCTGACCCTGGTGCCGCCCCAGGCCTTCGAGGCGGATCGAACGCCGCGCGAAGTCGTCCTCGTCATCGACAGTTCCGGGTCGATGTCGAACGAGCCCATCGTCCAGGCCCGCGAGTCGCTGCACTACGCCCTGGCCAGCCTCGAGCCCGGTGATCGATTCAACGTCATCGAATTCGACCACCAGGCCCGCTCGCTCTACCGCCAGCCGGTGGCCTTTACCGAAGAGCGCCACGTCGAGGCGGCGCAATGGGTCGACGCACTGGCGGCCGGCGGCGGCACGGACATGGGCCCCCCGCTGGCCCTGGCCCTGGACGCGCCGCCGGCCGAGGGGTACCTGCGCCAGGTCGTCTTCATCACCGACGGCATGGTGAGCAATGAGCAGGAACTGCTCGAGCGCGCCCGGGCCGACCTCAACGAAAGCCGCCTGTTCACCGTCGGCATCGGACACGGCGTCAACGGCGGATTCCTGCGCCGGCTGGCGACCGCCGGGCGCGGCAGCTACACGGCCATCGCCGAGACATCCCTGATCGCCGAGCGCATGAGCGAGCTGGTGCTGCAGCTCGAAAGCCCGGTTATCCACGACATCGAGGTGGTC
The DNA here is from genome assembly GCF_042310355.1 of Wenzhouxiangella indolica. NCBI lineage: Bacteria > Pseudomonadati > Pseudomonadota > Gammaproteobacteria > Chromatiales > Wenzhouxiangellaceae > Wenzhouxiangella > Wenzhouxiangella indolica. The sequence continues at coordinate 617,515 of NZ_JBHJMR010000001.1, forward strand.
TGGCCCCATCCGGTCGAGTTCTATCCCGAGACCCTTCCCGACCTGTACGTCGGCCAGCCGCTGAGCGTCATCGCCCGCACCGACCGACTCAGCGGGGACGTGATCGTGCGCGGCACCAGCAACGGCCAATACTTCGAGCGCGTCCTGCCGTTGGAGGATTTCCAGCCGGCGCCGGGTGTGGCCAGCCAGTGGGCGCGCTCGCGAATCGAGGCGCTGGAGCACCGTATCGTGCCGCCCGGTGAAGCGCAGCTGATCGACTCCGAAGTGCTGGATACGGCGCTGGAGTACTCCCTGGTCAGCTCCCAGACCAGCCTGGTGGCGGTCGACCGCACGCCGCAGCGCAGCCGCGCCGAAGCGCTGCGCCGCTTCGGCCTGGAAACCAGCCCGGCCCACGGCCGCGCCGGCAGCCTGCAGGCCATGCCCGCGACCGATGCCGGCAGCTTCTCGTCGGCGCTGCGGGGTGGGGTGGCCCTGCTGCTGGTCCTGCTGCTGCTTTTCCAGCGCCGCATCAATCGTGACACGGACGCGTCCTGATGCGTCGCTTCTTGATCCTGTCCCTGTCGCTGGCGGCCGTGTGGCAGCTGGGTTCGGCCGGCTGGATCCAGGCCAAGGCCGGGCTCGGCCAGTGGCTGCTCGAGCGGGCGTGGCTGCAGACGGTCGAGGCCGAAGAAGCGGTCGAGCCCTGGCCGGGGGCGGTCAGCCACCCGGTCGCACGCTTGCGCATGCCGCGATTGTCGATCGATCACCTGGTGCTCGACGGTCTGGACACGCCCGTGATGGCCTGGGGGCCGGGCATGGCCGTGGGCGAGGGCGGGCACCACGTGCTCGCCGCCCATCGCGACACGCACTTCTCCTTTCTGCGCGCCGTGGAAATCGGCGACCGTTTCGAGCTGACCGATGCCCGGGGGCAGGGCCAGTGGTGGCGGGTCGAGGCGATCCGGGTCGTCGATGCCCGCGAAACCGAAATCGACCTCGACAGGCCAGGAAACGCCATGACCCTGATCACCTGCTATCCATTCGATGCGCCGGTGGCGGGCGGGCCGGAGCGCCTGGTCGTCAGCCTGGACCCACTCTCCGAGGAGGAAGCAAGCCCATGACGACGCTATGCATCGACGAACTTCCGCGGCGGCTCAAGGAACGCTGGGGCTGGCCTGCGGGCGCCGACCACGTGCCGCGACCGGCTCGGCCGCAGTTGTGGTCGGTTCGGATCGGCGCCGGCCACGTATATACTGCAGGGCCAGTTCCGCCCCAATGCCGCGATGTCTGCAGCCTCATCACGATCGCCGTTCCTGTCGTGTTTCCCGTTCGCCGGAGTTCGGCATCGGGCGGCTGTACTGATGCTGACTGCCGCGCTGTCGACGGGCGCGCTGGCTGATATTGCCGGCTGTGACCGCTCCCTCGACCAGTGGACGCTGCGGCACTTCACCACCGCCGACGGACTGCCGCTGGATACGGTCTACGCCCTGGCCGCCGATCGCGACGGGTTTGTATGGGTCGGGACAGAGGACGGGCTGAGTCGCTTTGACGGCCACGAGTTCGAGCGTGTCGATCTGCAACCCATTGTCGGCGGTGCACCGCCGTTCATCCGAACATTGCTCGTGGGCGAGTCGAACACCTTGTTTGCCGGGGTCTCTTCTTCCGGGGTCGTCACGGTCGACACCCGGACCGGGCGGGCGCGATCCATGGTCCTGCCGTTGCGCAGCAGCATCGAGGCGCTGCACGAAGACAACGGCCGGCTGTTGATCGGGGCCCGCGGGGAAACCCTGCTGCGGCTCGATCCCGATGACGGCGAGATCGCCGTTCCGGGCGCGTCGGAGCGATCCATTCGGGCGATTGCCCGGCGGTCCGGTGGTGGTTTCTGGGTCGGCTATGACGGCGGTGGCGTGGAGCTGCTCGAAGGAGACAGCCTGCGTTCCGCGCCGTTCAAGGAGGCGCCCAATCCGTTCATTTCCGCGCTCGCCGAAGATCTCGACGGACGGCTGTGGGTCGGAACGCGCGAGGGTCTTTTCAGCTGGGACGGATCAGCGCTCGAGCATCACGGCGAGTCGGCCGGGCTGGTTGATCGGATGCATGTCGTTTCCCTCCACGTCGATGCCAACGGGCATGTGTGGGTCGGAACCGGCGGGGAGGGTATTGCCCGCCTGTGTCGCGGGCGGGAGCGCTTCGAGCGCTTCGGCCTGGAAGGTGAGCTGGGTCGGAGCCATATCAATGACTTTCTGGAGGACCGCGACGGCAGCCTGTGGATTGCATCCGGCGGGGGCGGGCTCTACCAGCTGCTGCGGGGCGCGGCCATGCCGCTGGGACGAGAACAGGGAATGCCGCCGTATCCGGTGTTGCCCATCGTCCAGGGTGGCAACGACGCCATGTGGCTGGGCACCTTCGGCGGCGGTGTTGTCCGACTCGACGAGCAGGGCATGCGCGTGTTCAGCGAAGGTAGTGCGTCGCTCGAGGGGGATCACGTGCTTTCCCTGGCGCCGGATGGCGAGGGCGTCTGGGTCGGGACGCGTACCGGGCTGAACCGGATCGAGGGCGATCGCGTCACGCAGCCCTTCGAGACCTCCCTGGCCACGTTGTCTGCCTTGCTGGCCGAGAACGATCGGCTGTGGATCGGCTCCGTGGACGGGCTCTTCATGGCGCATCAGGGGCGGCTCGAGCCGGTGCCGATGCCGCAGGGGGAGGCGCCGGGGCATATCCTGATGCTGCGTCGCGACAGCAGCGGCCGCCTGTGGGTCGGCTCGGACAGCCACGGCCTGCATTATCTCGACCCGGGCAGCGGCCGGCTCGAGCCCGCGCCTTTCGTCGAGCGCCTGCCGAGTCGGGCGGTCTACGACCTGGAAGAGTTTCCGGAAGGCGTGCTGTGGTTTGCCACCAGCCGGGGTCTCGTGCGGGTTGTCGGCGACGAGATCTCGGTTGTCGACTCGCGTCACGGCCTGGTCGAGAATATCGCTTTTTCCATTCGTCGCGATGGGCACGGGAACGTCTGGACCAGCGGCAACCGCGGCGTCTTCCGCATGCCGCAGGCGCAGCTCGAGGCCGTCGCTGACGGGCGGCGGGCCAGGCTCGAGGTGATGCACTTCGATCAATCCGACGGCATGCCGCGCAGCGAGACCAACGGCGGTTTCCAGTACGCCGTCTGGCGGGATCGTTCCGGTCGCCTCTGGTATCCGACGTCCGAGGGCGCAGCCATCTTCGATCCCGAAGCGCTGGCCGGGCAAGGAGCCTCGCCGACGGCCTACCTGGCAAGGGCCAGAAATGAGCTCGGTCGCGTCGATCTGGGCGATCTGCTGCAATTGCCGCCGGGTAGCGACTGGTTGCGGTTGCATTACACCGCGCCCGCCTTCCTCTACCCCGACGACATCGAGTTCCGCTACCGCCTGGGCGGTTACGACGAGGGCTGGTTCGTGACGCCCGAGCGCAGCGCGCTCTATCGGCAGCTTCCGCCGGGCGAATATCGCTTCGAGGTGCAGGCGCGTCTTCCGACCCAGGGCTGGTCGACGGCTGCGCGGCAGGAAGTCGAGGTCGGACGGTTCTGGTACGAGTACGCGTGGGTGCGGATTCTTGTCGGCGTAATCGCCGCCGCCTTGCTGCTGGCCCTCGCATACTGGATGATCGTCCGGCGCCAGCGCCGGCAGGCGCGCGAGGCGCAGGCGCAGAAGCTGGAGGCCATCGGCCTGCTGGCCGGCGGCGTTGCGCATGATTTCAACAATGTGCTCACCGTGATCATGAACGGCATCGAGCTCATGCGCATGAAGCTGCCGATCGACTCGACGGCGCACGAGGATGCCGATCGAATGATGACGGCTTCCGAGCGCGCGGCCGGCCTGACGCGCCAGCTGTTGACCTTTGCCCGACGCCAGCAGGCCGAGCCGGACTGGCTCGATCTCGGCCGGGAGCTGGAAAGCGCACGGGAGTTTCTCGCGCCGGTCATTCCCAGCCGGATCCAGCTTTGCCTGGAAACCGAGTCGCGACTGGGCTATTGCCTGATCGATAGCGTTCAGTTCCAGCAGGTGCTGATGAACCTGATCATCAATGCACGCGACGCCATGGGGGGCAGTGGTCGTATCCGGGTGCGGGCCCGGACTGCGGACGCGCAAACGCTGCGTCGGGCGGGGCTGCCGGCAAGCCGGCATCATGTCTGCATCGAGGTTTCCGACACGGGCCCCGGAGTGCAGGCGGGCGATGAACGCCGCGTCTTCGAACCGTTCTTCACCACCAAGGCGGGCGCACTCGGCACCGGCCTCGGGCTGGCGGTCGTGCACGGCATCGTCGATCAGGCCGGAGGCTGGATCGGCGTGCGGTCCACACCGGGGCAGGGTGCGACCTTCACCGTGGTCCTGCCGGTGGTCTTCGAACTCGCCGACCCGGATCACTGAATGCAATCTACATTGCCGCTGGGTTGATACCATGCAAACCCGATCCCGGGATGGGATAATGACGCAATGAAACTTTCAGCGACAGGAGCCTGATCTCGTGACCGAGGCCGGACGCATTCCGATCGCCGTCAAGAGCGGTGAGAAAATCCGCAAGCCGCAGGGCTTTACCGCGATTCGTGACGGTATCAAGGCCAGGGCCGGGGCCGAACCGGCGCCGATCGGCCGCAAGCCGTCGTGGCTGCGCGCCAAACTGCCGCAGGGCGGCAAGTACGAACAAGTGCGGCGCAACGTCAACGAGCACCGCCTGGCCACCGTCTGCCAGGAATCGAAGTGCCCCAATATCGGGGAATGCTGGACGGCCGGCGTGGCCACCATCATGCTGATGGGCGACGTGTGCACGCGCGCGTGCCGATTCTGCTCGGTCGACACCGGCAATCCGCGCGGCTGGCTCGACCCGGAGGAACCGGCCAATTCGGCCGAGTCGGTCCGCATCATGGATCTCAAGTACGTGGTGCTGACCTCGGTCGACCGCGATGATCTCGACGACGGCGGCGCGCGGCACTATGCCGACTGCGTGCGTGAAATCAAGAAGGTCAATCCGCAAACGGCCGTCGAGGCGCTCACGCCCGATTTCCAGGGCCGCCTGCACGATGTCGAAACCGTGGTCGACTCCGGGCTCGAGGTCTTCGCGCAGAACGTCGAGACGGTGCGTCGTCTCACCCATCCGGTGCGCGACCCCCGCGCCGGGTACGAGCAGACCCTGAAGGTGCTCGAGCACGCCAAGAAGCACAACCCGAAGGTGCTGACCAAGACCAGCCTGATGCTGGGCCTGGGCGAGACCAACGAGGAAGTCATCGAGACGATGGACGACCTGCGCCGCATCGGCGTGGACATCGTCACCTTCGGCCAGTACCTCCGCCCGACGGTCAACCACTTGCCGGTCGATCGTTTCGTGCCGCCCGAGGAGTTTCGCGAACTGCGCGAGATCGGCCTGGAGAAAGGCTTCATGGAAGTCGTTTCGGGGCCGCTGGTGCGTTCGAGCTACCGCGCCGACCGCGTGTTCGAGAAGAACAACTGCGGCATCGATACCGACGTCGCCTGAGTCCGGGCCGTGGCCGGCAGTTTCACCGGACAGACGCGCGATCGCTACCTGGAGCGCCTGGCCGCGCTGCTCGATCGCATGCGCGTGCAGCGGCGCACGCTCACTTATCTCGAAGTCGCCGATGCGCTGGCGGTTCCGGCGCCCAAGCGAATCCACAAGACCGCCCGCCTTGTCGAGCTGCTGCTCAAGCAGGATTTCGAAGCCGGTCGGCCGATTCGCGCTGCCCTGGTGACCAGCCGCGCCCGTCCGGGGCTGCCGGCAGAAGGCTTTTTTGAACGCGCGCGGCGGCTCGGTCTCTATGCCGGCGGTGACCCCGTGGCCTTTCACGCGGCCCTGCTCGAGCGCCTGTTCTGCGCTGACGGTTCAGGACAGGGGTCTGGTTGACGCTGCGACGCCGGGGGCGAGCGGCCATTTTTCAGCGTGCCCGATTTGTGGCACACTTTCCGCGGCGGGCATTGTCCGGCAGGAATCGAAACAGGCTCCTGTTCCGACTGCAGAAAAAGGGGGTGTCATGTCGCCAGAACAACTGCTTCAGCGATTACCCAAGATGATGAAGTCCGGTGCCGCCGGCGGCCGTGGCGGGCTCGTGCTGCTGCGATTCGATCGGGCGGAGTCGCTGCGGAATCAACTGGGTTTTACCGGGCTGTCGACCCTGTGCGCGCGGCTGGAAGCGCGCATTGCCGAGCATCTCGACGAACGGCACTTTTCGGTCCGTTTCGACTGGACCAGCCTACTGATCGCCATCCCCGCCACCGCGGGTGAGGCCTTCCATGAAACCGTGGCGGCGCTTTTCTCCGAGCTGACCGATGCGACCTACGAAGTGGGCGACGACGACATCGCCCTGACCGTCACTCTGTCCTACGCCCGCTTCGATCATCGTTTTACCGGGGTCGATGAGCTCCTGCTGTCGCTGTTTCGTCGGGCCGATTCGGTCGAGGCGGATGGCGGCAACGCCATGGCCGAGGTCCGGCCCGGAATTTCGCTCAGCCAGGCGCTGGGTTCCGGCGATCATATGCTCGGGCTTCTGATGGAAGCCTTGCGCACCGACGGCATGCGGGTCGTTTTCCAGCCCCTGCTGGCCACCAGCGGCGCGGATGCGACGGAGAGTTACCAGATGCTGCCGCGGCTTCCGGCCGGCGACGGCAAGCTGATTACCGCCGCCGAGTTCCTGCCGCGGGCGCGCGAGGCCAAACTGTTGCCGGTCATTGATCGGTGGATGACCGTGCACGCCATGCAGTTGCTCCGGGGACCACTCAGTGCGCGCGAGGTCCGGTTGTTCATCAACCAGTCCGAGGCCTTGCTGGCCGACGCCGAACGCCGCGACTGGCTGCGCGATCATCTCGACGCCGACCGCGCGCTGGCCAGTCGCATTGTCCTGGAAGTGCCGCTGGAAGACGCCATGTCGCACCTGCGCGGCGCGCGCCAGCTGTTCGAGCTTTCCAGGGACTACGGCGTCGGCATCTGTCTTTCCCACGTCGACGAGCACAGCCGCTGGGAGTTGCTCAGCAGCGATCTCGCGCCCCGGTTCGTTCGGATGGCGGCCGGTTTCGTGTCGCGGCTCGCCAGTGAGCCGTCGCTGCAGGAGCGCTTCATGGACCTGTCCGAACCCGTGCGCGAGCAAGGCACGCGGATCATCATGCCGATGATCAAGGATTCGCAGACCGCCGCGAGCATGTGGCGGTCGGGTGCCGATTTCATGCAGGGCAACATGATCCAGGCGCCGGAGGATTCGATCGCGGTTTAGGGGGTAGGGATTGGCTGAATCGCGAACTGTAGCCTGATCATTAAAAAACCCCGCTCGAGGCGGGGTTTCTCAATGATGGCGGAGAGGGAGGGATTCGAACCCTCGAAGAGGCTATAAACCCCTTACTCCCTTAGCAGGGGAGCGCCTTCAGCCACTCGGCCACCTCTCCGTAAACCTGATTGTAACCGCCGCATGCATGCGGCAATTCTTGCAGTGTCGACCCGGGCGGTCCTGTCGGACCGCGAGAGGTCGGGATTACTGCGCGACCTTCGGCCGCTTGCCCTTCGGGCTCGCCTGTCGGCTCGTGAGCTCGCTGGCGCTCGGTTCGAACCCTCGAAGAGGCTATAAAAACCCCTTACTCCCTTAGCAGGGGAGCGCCTTCAGCCACTCGGCCACCTCTCCTTAAACCTGATTGTAGCCGCCGCATGCATGCGGCAATTCCTAGGATTATTGACCCGGGTCAGCATTGTAACGCAAGCTTTCTCGCGCTGCTGTCGACCGGAGCGCGAAAGGATAGCGGCAAATGGCTTTCGGGTAAACCCCGGCGCGTTCGGATTTTCGCGCTAGAATACTTTTTCTTTGAGCCGTATTCGCAAGGAGAATTTGTGGAAGGCAATGGCAAGGCGGCGCCGAAGCGTTCGACGCGCAGCATCGATTTTTTCAGGGGCTTCCTGCGCTCTCCCGAGCAGGTCGGATCGATCATTCCCAGTTCGCGGTTTCTCGAACGCCGGATTATCAATACGTCCGGTGTCGCGTCCGCGCGCACCGTGGTTGAGCTGGGGCCGGGCACCGGCGGCACGACCCGCGCCATTCTCGCCGCACTGCCCGACGATGCGCGTTTGCTGACCATCGAGCTCGATCCTCAGTTCTCCTCGATCCTCGAGGGGATCGGCGATTCCCGCCTGATTCCGCATACGGGCAGTGCCGCGGACATGGCCGACATTCTCGCCGAGCACGGGCTGGACGCGCCGGACGTGGTCATCTCCGGGATTCCGTTCTCCACCATGCCGCGCGAGATCGGGCTGGCCATCATCGCGGCGATTCGCGACAACCTGGCTCCGGGCGGACGCTTCGTCGCGTACCAGTTCCGCGGTGCGGTCGGACGCCTGGGCAAGGAAATCATGGGCGAGCCGGACGTGGAGATGGAGGTGCTCAATATCCCGCCGATGCGCTTTTATACCTGGCAAACCGAGGCTTCAGGCGACCGGTGACGGCAGGCTGAGCACGGCGCTGGCGATCGAGAAGTAGATCAGGATCCCGCCGACGTCGGCCACCGAGGTGATCAGCGGGGTGCTGGCGGTGGCCGGATCCAGGTTCAGGCGCTGCAGCAGGAAGGGCAGCAGCACGCCGATCATGCCGCCCATGATGACCACCGCGAACATCGACAGGCCGACCACCAGGGCCAGTTCCTGGCCGATTTCTGTCCCGCCCCGCCAGGCGCCGATGAGCGCGACCGCGCTTGCCATGGTCAGGCCAAGCATCACGGCTACAGACAACTCCTTGCCCCACATTTTCAGCCAGTCCGTGGCGGCGACGTCTCCGGTTGCCAGGGCGCGCACCATCAGCGTGGCGGACTGGCTTCCGGCGTTACCGCTTCCGGCGATGATCATCGGCAGGAAGAACACCAGGCCGATCACCGCTTCGATCGACTGCTCGTAGAAGGAGATGGCCAGGCCGCTGAACAGGTTGACGATGACCAGCACCATCAGCCAGCCGATTCGCTTGCGGTAGAGAAAGGTCGGACTGGCCTCGCGCATCGAAATGTTCAGCCGTCCGCTGCCGCCGAACTTGTGGAAGTCCTCGGTAATTTCGGCCTCGGCCACGTCCATGATGTCGTCGACCGTCACGATGCCGAGCAGAACGCCCCCGCGGTCGGTCACGGGCAGGGTGCTGATGTCGTAGTGCTGGATGGTCTGGACGGCTTGCTCGCGGTCGGCGTCGGCCTCGATGTGGATGACATCGTCGTCCATCAGGACCTCGACGCGGGCATCCTGCCGGGCCAGGATGAAGTCTTTCAGGCGGATGGCGTCGAGCAGTTTGCCGCCCTTGTCGGTGACGAACACATAGTTGACGGTTTCGCCCCGGTGCGCCTCGTGCCGGATATGGTCGAGCGCCCGGTTCACGCTCCACTCGGGGCGGACCGATACATAACGCGTGGTCATCAATCGCCCGACCGACTCCTCCGGGTAGCCGAGAAGCTTCAGCGACTGATTGAGGTCGTCCGGGCCGAGCAGCTTGAGAAATCCCTCGAGTTCGGACGGGGCCAGGCTCTCGAGGAAGGCCGTGCGGTCGTCGGGCACGAGTTCGCGCAGGATGGTTCGGGCCTGATCGGGCTCGAGGTCGCTGATGACCTGTTGCTGGATGCCGTGGCTGAGGTAGGAGAACGCGCCCGCGCGTCGTTCCCGGGGCAGTGCGAGCAGCACTCGAAGCTGAGTGTCCGCGGGCATCTTCGACATCGCCCCGGCGATGTCCTGCACGGCCATTTCCTCGAGCTTGTCCGACATCTCGCGCTCGCGGCCGAGCCTGTACAGGGTGAGCAGTTCGACGCTTGCGCCCTTGTCCGACATGGCTCGAGTCCCTCTGTGTGCGGTGGCTTCCTGTGGTGGGCGTGCGAGCCAGGTGAAACCACTCGCTGCCCGGGCAATCGGCGCTTTCGCGAGTATATCGGCGGCCGTTTCGCTGTCAAGCAGTCGGTTGGCGCCAGTGCTTGCTCGTGAGCCGGTGGCGGGTATACAATAGCCGGCTTGTCCGCGAGGCGGGCATCCCTTGCTCCACGGCGACTGCCCGTCAGTCCGTCCGGGGGCTTTGCAGGCCGGGGCGAGCGCCCCGGACTTGGAAATCCACGAGGAGTCGAAAATGCGACATTACGAAATCGTTCTCCTGGTCCACCCGGACCAGAGCGAACAAGTGAACGGTATGCTCGAGCGCTACCGCAGCCTGGTCGAGGAAAAAGGCGGCAGCGTCCACCGCAGCGAAGACTGGGGTCGCCTTCAGCTGGCCTTTACCATCGCCAAGCTGCACAAGGCGCACTACCTGATGCTCAACATCGAGTGCGATGCCGAGACCCTGGCCGAACTCGAGAGCATCTTCAAGTTCAATGACGCCATCCTGCGTCACCTCATCGTGCGCAAGGACAAGGCCGAGACCGAGCCTTCGGTCATGCTCAAGCGCAAGGAAAGCAAGGACGAGCGTGAGAGCAGCGCCCGTCGCGAACGCGCCGACAGCAGCGTTGACGACAAGGATGACGACGACGATTCCGAAGATGGTTCCGAAGGCGATTCCGAAGCTGATTCCAAAGATGATTCCGACGATGACGACTCGGACAATGCTTCGGACGACAACGATGATCAGCAAGACGATCAGCAAAAGGTGGAGGGCTGACCGATGGCACGATTCATGAGAAGACGCAAGTACTGCCGTTTCACGGCCGAAGGAATCGAGGAAGTCGATTACAAGGACGTGGAACTGCTCAAGGATTTCGTCGGTGAGACCGGCAAGATCGTCCCGAGCCGCATCACCGGCACCAAGGCGCGTTTCCAGCGTCAGCTGAGTACGGCGATCAAGCGGGCCCGCTACCTGGCCCTGCTGCCTTACTCCGACAACCACTGATCGCTCGAGGTGACGTCATGAAGCTGATTCTGCTTGAAAATATCTATAACCTGGGCGAGCTCGGCGACACGGTGAACGTGAAAGCCGGCTATGGCCGAAACTTCCTCCTGCCGCGTGGCCTGGCCGTGCCGGCGACGCGCGACAACGTCGAGAAGTTCGAAGCCCGTCGCGAGGAACTGCAGCGCCAGGCCAACGAACGCCTCGCAGCCTCGGAAGCGCGCAAGGAAGCCATCGATGCGCTCGACGAAGTGCGCTTCGAAGTGCCGGTCAGCCCGGAAGGCCGCCTGTACGGCTCGATCAACCCCCACGAGATCGCGGGCAAGCTCACCGAAATGGGCTACCCGGTCGAGAAGTCCGAGGTCGACATGCCGGAAGGGCCGATTCGCGAGCCCGGCGAGTTCACCGTTGGCCTGATCCTGCACGCCGACGTCCAGACCGAGCTCAAGGTCACGATCGTCGCTGCCGAAAGCTGATCGTCCGCGCCCGGCCGGCTAGTGGGCCATGCGGCCCACTAGGCCGGGCGCAATCCTTCCGAAGGGCATCGAAGCGACCGGACGCCGGCGCAGCGGGCCCGCCGGTCGCTTTGGACGGTCCGCTGGCTCCCGGCGATTGGTCAAGCGCGTCGTAACGGGTCTATACTGAGCGGCCTGTCCCAAAGCAATCGTTCCGGCAGCAAAGAGCAGTGGCAGAACCCCGCATATCCACCCTGAGCAACGTCAAGGCGCCGCCGCACTCCAACGAGGCGGAGCAGTCGCTGCTGGGCGCCCTGATGCTGGGCCCGGACGTCTGGGACCGGGTGGCCGACCAGGTCGACGAGGTCGATTTCTACCGCGAAAACCACCGCCTGATCTTTCGCGCCATCTCGGAGCTGGCCAACGACGGGCAGCCCTGCGACGCGATCACCGTCACCGAGTGGTTCTCGCGCCACGGCAAGCTCGAGAAGGTCGATTCCGGCGCCTACCTCACCATGCTGGCCAACGAAACGCCCGGCCCGGCGAATGCCTCCGGCTACGCGCAGATCGTGCGCGAGAAGTCGATATTGCGCCAGCTCATCCAGATCGGTACCGAAATCGCCGACAACGCGCTGCAGACGGCCGGCCGCAATTCCAAGGAAGTGCTCGAGGAGGCCGAGCAGCGGATCTACGCGATCGCCGACCAGGGGGCGCACAGCAGCTCCGGCTATGTCAGCGTGCGGGAAGTCATGGGCAACGCCATGGACCTGTTGCACGAGCTGCAGCAGAACGAAGGCGACCTGACGGGCGTGCCGACCGGGTTCAGCGAACTCGACCAGCGCACCTCGGGGCTGCAGGACACCGACCTGATCATCGTCGCCGGCCGCCCGTCGATGGGGAAAACCTCGTTCGCCATGAACATCGCCGAGCGCGCGGCCATCCGGCACAAGGTGCCGGTCGCGGTCTTTTCAATGGAAATGTCCGACACCCAGCTGGTCATGCGCCTGTTCTCCTCGCTCGGGCAGATCAACCAGGAGCGCCTGCGCACCGGCCGGCTCGAGGGGCAGGACTGGGTCAACCTGCGCTCGGCCATGACCCTGCTCAAGGGCGCCAATATCTTCATCGACCAGACGCCGTCGCTCACGCCCACGGACATGCGTGCGCGCGCCCGGCGCATGAAGCGGGAACACGACATCGGCCTGATCATGGTCGACTACCTGCAGCTGATGAAAGTGCACGGCAGCGCCGAGAACCGCACCAACGAGATCAGCGAGATCTCGCGCAGCCTCAAGGCCCTGGCCAAGGAGCTGAGCGTTCCGGTCATCGCGCTCTCCCAGCTCAACCGTGCCCTGGAGCAGCGCCCCGACAAGCGTCCCAAGATGGCTGACCTGCGTGAATCCGGCGCCATCGAACAGGATGCCGACCTGATCCTGTTCATCTATCGTGACGAGGTCTACAACGAGGACTCGCCCGACAAGGGCACGGCCGAGATCATCATCGGCAAGCACCGCAACGGCGCGACCGGGAGCTTCAAGCTGTCCTTCCAGGGCGAGTTCGTGCGTTTCCGCGACTTCACCCCCGACCACTACGGTCAGGACGGCTGAGCGCATTCCCGCGCCCGATGGCCCGCAATACCATCGCCCAGATCGACCCGGCCGCGATCGCCCACAACCTCGAGCGGGTGCGGGCCCATGCCCCCGACAGCCGGGTAATGGCCGTGGTCAAGGCCGACGCCTACGGCCACCGGATCGATCTTTGCCTGCCTGCCCTCGAGACGGCCGACATGCTGGCGGTGGCCACGATCGAGGAAGCGCGCGCGATCCGTCGCCTGGGCAATGGTCTGCCGGTGCTGCTGCTCGAGGGCGTGAGCGATCACGGCGACCTGGCGGTTGCCGCCGACCTCGGCCTGGAGCTGACCGTTCACCACCCGCATCAGCTGCAGGCACTCGAGCGTTTCGGGCGCTCGCCGGCCGCCCGGCTGTGGCTCAAGATCGACACCGGTATGCACCGACTCGGCGTGCCCGTGGAAGCGGCCCCCGACATGCATCGCCGCTTGCGGGCATTGCCGGGTGTCGAGCAGGTCAACCTGGTCAGCCACTTCGCCTGCGCCGAGGAGCCTTCGCATCCGCTCAACGCGCTGCAGCTCGAGCGCTTCCGACGTGCGACCAAAGGCCTCGAAGGCGAACGCTGCCTGGCCAATTCCGCCGGCCTGATCAACCTGCCCGAGTCGCGCCTGGAGTGGGTGCGTGCCGGCCTGGTGCTCTACGGGATCTCGCCGCTGCCGGGCCGACCCGGCCCGGAGCTGGGGCTCGAGCCGGCCATGACGCTGAGCGCCGAGTTGATGGCGGTCAACCGCGTACCGCGCGGCGAGAGCATCGGCTACGGTGCGCGCTTCACCGCGGACGCTGACATGCGCGTGGGCGTGGCCAGCATCGGCTACGGCGACGGCTATCCGCGCAGCATGGCCGACGGCGCCCCGGTCCTCGTCAACGGCCGGGCCTGCCGGATCTGCGGTCGTGTCTCGATGGACATGATCACCATCGATCTGGCTGCCTGCCCCGATGCCAGCGTGGGTGACGAGGTCGTGCTGTGGGGTCGGGGGCTGCCCATCGAGACGGTCGCCGAGTCGGCCGGGACGATTCCCTACGAGCTGGTTTGCCGGATTACCCGCCGCGTGCGCTTTCGCAGTCGCCCGGTTGTCGGCAGCGGCGGGCTTCGTGCGGTAAAATGACCGGTCCTTTCAACTTCATGAGCGACTGATGGCGGGCAAGCTCTACATCCAGACCCACGGCTGCCAGATGAACGAGTACGACTCGGAGAAGATGGCCGACGTGCTTGCGGCTTCGCACGGCCTGGAATTGACCGACAGCGCGGACGAGGCCGATGTCATCCTGATCAACACCTGCTCGATTCGCGAGAAGGCGCAGGAAAAGGTCTTTTCGCAGCTGGGGCGCTGGCGGCCGCTGAAAGCGACGCGGCCCGACGTTGTCATCGGGGTCGCCGGCTGCGTGGCCAGCCAGGAAGGCGAAAACATCGTCAAGCGCTCGCCCTTCGTCGACATGGTGTTCGGCCCGCAGACCATCCATCGCCTGCCGGGCATGCTCGACAGCGTTCGCGGCAACGGCCGGCCGGCGATCGACATCTCCTTTCCCGAGATCGAGAAGTTCGACCACCTGCCCAGCCCCGGAAAGAAGGGCGGCAGCGCTTTCGTGTCGATCATGGAAGGCTGCTCCAAGTACTGTTCGTTCTGCGTCGTGCCCTACACGCGCGGCGAGGAGGTCAGCCGCCCGCTCGACGACGTTATCGCCGAGGTCGCCGAACTGGCCGCGCAGGGCGTGATCGAGGTCAACCTGCTCGGCCAGAACGTCAACGCCTACCGCGGGCCGATGCACGACGGCGGCACCGCCGACCTGGCGCTTCTGATTCGCTACATCGATCACATCCCCGGCATCGAGCGCATCCGGTTCACCACCTCGCATCCGGTGGAGTTCTCCGACAGCCTGGTCGAAGCCTTTGCCGACGTTCCCAGGCTGGCCAACTACCTGCACCTGCCGGTCCAGTCCGGCTCCGACCGCGTGCTGTCGTTGATGAAGCGCGGCCATACCATTCTCGAGTACAAGCAGAAGATGCGCCGTCTGCGCGAGGTCCGGCCGGATATCGCGCTGAGTTCGGATTTCATCGTCGGATTCCCCGGCGAAACCGAGCGCGACTTCCAGCAAACGCTCGACCTGGTCCGGGATCTCGAGTTCGACCAGAGCTTCAGTTTCATCTACTCGGCCCGGCCGGGCACGCCGGCGGCTTCGTTTCCCGACAATGTGTCGCTGGAAGAGAAGAAGGAACGGCTCAAGCGCCTGCAGGACCAGCTCAACCACCAGGCCCGCGCGTATTCCGAGGCCATGGTCGGCTCGCGCCAGCGCGTCGTCGTCGAAGGAACCAGCCGCAAGCAGGCCAATGAACTGGCCGGACGGACCGAGAACAACCGGGTGGTCAATTTCCCCGGCCCGCCGGAACTGGTCGGCCGAATGGTCGACGTCGTCGTCACCGAGGCCCTGGCCAACTCCTTGCGCGGCCGCCTCGACAGTACCCAGGAAGCGGTAGCCTAGATGTCAGCGGCTCCGGAAACGGCCGTCACGCTCGAGCTCGAGCCGGTCGACAACGAACGCCTGGCCAATCTCTGCGGTCATCTCGACGAGCACATCAGCTTGATCGAAAAACGCCTGGGCGTTGCGGTCGCCGCGCGCGGCAACCTGTTCAGCATCGAGGGCGAGGCCGACGCGGTGCGTGCAGCGCGACGGGTGCTGCGCCAGCTCTACCGGCAGTCGGAGGGCGAGATTCTCAGTCCCGCGGCGGTCAACCTGCAGCTGCAGCAGTCCGGCCTGGACGAGCCCGAGAACGACGAGATCGAGGTGGGCATCCGCACCCGGCGGGGCCTGATCCGGGGGCGCGGGCCCAACCAGAAGCGCTATCTCAAGCGCATCGGCGAGTCCGACGTCAATTTCGGCGTCGGCCCGGCGGGTACCGGCAAGACCTTCCTGGCCGTGGCCTGCGCCGTCGACGCGCTGGAATCCGACCGGGTGCAGCGCATCGTGCTGGTGCGCCCGGCGGTCGAGGCCGGCGAGCGCCTGGGTTTCCTGCCCGGCGACCTGGCTCAGAAGGTCGACCCCTACCTGCGGCCGCTGCACGACGCGCTTTACGAGATGCTGGGCTTCGAGAAGGCCGCGCGGCTGACCGAGCGCAACGTCATCGAGGTCGCACCCCTGGCCTACATGCGCGGGCGCACGCTCAACGACGCGTTCGTCATCCTCGACGAGGCGCAGAACACCACGTCCGAGCAGATGAAGATGTTTCTTACGCGCATCGGCTTCGGCTCCAAGGCGGTCATCACCGGCGACCTCACGCAGATCGACCTGCCGCCGAAGGTCAATTCCGGCCTGCGCCAGGCCGTCGGCCTGTTGAAGGAAGTGGAGGGCGTGAGCACGACCTTCTTCGATGCCCGCGACGTGGTGCGTCATCCCATCGTGCGTCGCATCGTCGAGGCTTACGAGAGCGCCGATGAACGCAGCGATTGAACCGGCCGAACCCGGCCTGTCCATTCAGCGCGAAAGCGAGTCCGAGTCCCTGCCGGACGACGAGGACATACGCCGCCTGGCCGCACCGGCGCTTGCCGACCTGGACAACCCGGTGCTGAACCTGCGTATCGTCGACGAGCCCGAGGGCCGTGCCCTGAACCGGCGCTGGCGCGAGCGCGACTACGCCACGAATGTCCTGAGCTTTCCCGCCGACCTGCCCGCGGGCACCGGCTTCGAGTTGCTCGGCGACATCGTCATCTGCGCGCCGGTGGTCTTACGCGAGGCGGCCGAGCAGGGCAAGCCGGTTCGAAATCACTTTGCGCACCTGCTGATTCACGGTATCTTGCATCTGCGCGGACATGACCACATCTTGGACGAACAGGCCGAGCTCATGGAGTCGCGCGAAATCCGGCTGCTGGCCGACCTGGGCATCGGCAACCCCTATCTGACCTACGAGTACTGACGTGATGCCTGCTGTCGTTTCGAGCGCCCGGCCGGTATCCTTCCCGATATGAACGACGAATCCACTGACAGTTCGAACGGTAGTAGCAGCGCCAGCTCGCGAGGCTGGCTGGAAAGAATCGGTCGCGCATTCGGCAGCGAGCCCCGCAATCGCGAGGACCTGGTCGGATTGCTGCGCGACGTCAGCGAGGGCGGACTGATCGAGCCCGACACCCTGGCCATGCTCGAGGGTGCGCTGGAGGTCGACGAACTCCAGGTTCGCGACGTCATGATTCCGCGCTCGCACATGGTCGTCATTCCCGACGGCACGCCGCTCGACGAGGTGTTGCCGATCATCATCGAATCCGGCCATTCGCGTTTCCCGGTGGTGGGCGAGGATCGCGACCAGATCAAGGGCATCCTGCTGGCCAAGGACCTGCTCAAGCTGGTTGCCAACGGTGGCGAGATCGGCTTGTCGGACCTGTTGCGATCGCCCGTCATCATTCCCGAATCCAAGCGGCTCAACGTCTTGCTGCGCGAGTTCCGCATCAGCAAGAATCACATGGCGATCGTCGTCGACGAGTACGGCGGCGTGTCGGGCCTGATCACCATCGAGGATGTTCTCGAGGAGATCGTCGGCGACATCGACGACGAGCACGATGCCGATGCGGTCCAGGATATCCAGCGCCTGGAAGAGGGCAAGTTCCTGGTTCAGGCGCTCACCGCCATCGATGACTTCAACGAGGCCTTCGAGACGGAATTCAGTGATTCCGAGTACGACACCATCGGCGGCCTGGTGGTGGCCGAGTTCGGGCGCCTGCCCGAGGCCGGGGAGTCGGTCGAGATCGACGGCTGTACTTTCGTGGTCACCAGCGCCGACGATCGCCGCCTGCACGCCATGGAAGTCATGACCGGCTGAACTACCTCGCTTCGACGCGGTCGGTCTCCAGAAACCTTCCCGCCCAGACGGCGATGACGCGCGCGGCATAGGCGGCGTCCTCGGCCCGGCTGAGCAGGTGGTCGGCCGGATCGAGGCTGACGAAGCTCTTGGGGTGTTTCGCGGCGGCGAATATCCGCTGCGCGTGGTCGATCGAGACGGTCTTGTCGAGCGGCGAGTGCAGCACCAGGAGGGCGCGCCCGAGGTCGCCGAGCCGCTGCTCCAGGTCATGACTGCGGGCGTCGTCGACAAAGTCGCGGCGGATGCGGAACGTGCGGCCGGCCAGCTCCACTTCGGCGCTGCCGTTGTCTTCGATTTCCTCGAGCTGATCGTCGAAGTGCTTGAGTACGTTGGTCGGGCTCGAGGGTGCGGCCACCGTGGCCACGGCCCGCACGCTGTCGAGTCGTTCGGCCACGGCGAGCACGGCGGCGCCGCCCAGCGAGTGGCCCACCAGAAGCTGCGGAGGCTCGAGCTTCTCTGACAGGTATCGCGCCGCATCCTCGAGATCGTCGAGGTTGCTCGAGAAGGTCGTGTCCGCGAACTCGCCTTCGCTTTCGCCCAGGCCGGTAAAGTCGAATCGCAGGACGGCGAAGCCCGCTTCGGCGAGGGCGCGGGTGATCTCGCGCGCGGCGCGAACGTCCCGGCCGCAGGTAAAACAGTGGGCGAACAAGGCGGTCGCGCGGTAGCGGTCACCCGGCGGCATCTCGAGCGTCCCCGTCAGGCTCATGCCGTCGCGGTTGGTGAATCGGATTCGGGACATGTCCGTGGTGGCTCCTGTCTGAGTTTCCGCCGCAGTATGGGGCACAATGAGCGTTTTCGCGATACGGGATTTCCGAGTCATGAAAGGACGATTCGCAGCCGCGCTTCGGCTGTTGCTGGTGCTGGCCGCGCTCGGCTTTCTGGCGCTTCCGGCCCAGGCTCGTGAAGCCTGGCTGGTGACCTACGGCCCTGGCCAGGAGGTCTGGGAGCGTTTCGGTCACAACGCCATCTGGCTGCGTGACGCCGAGCTGGGCCTCGACCACGTCTACAGTTTCGGCTACTTCGAGATGGATCGGCCCGGCTTTCACCTCGATTTCGCGCGGGGAATCATGAAGTACTTCGGTTCGGCCGCGTCGCCCGAGGAGGAGTTCGCTTTCTACCGGATGCGCGACCGATCCATCCGGATCCAGAAGCTCGCGCTCGACGACGCCCGGATCGGCCAACTGCATGAACTGCTGCACGAGAACATCTTTCCGATTCCCCAGTACTACGACTACGACTACTTCTTCGCCAACTGCTCGACCTGGCTGCGCGACCTGATCGATCGCGTGGTCGACGGACAGGTCCGCGCACAACTCGAGGAGCAGCCCGCGCGGCTCGGTTTTCGCGACCATATCCGCCGCTACAACGAAAGCCGGCTGGAACTGCACGCCGGCCTGATGCTGTTGCTGGGACCGATGATCGATCGACCGCGCACGGCCTGGGAGGAAGGCTTTGTTCCCGAGGCGCTGGCCGACTGGATGGGAACCGTGAGCGTCGACGGCGAGCCGCTGGTCGGCGAGTCGGAAACGCTCTACGCCTCGAGCCGACACGATGCGCCGGCCGAGCCGTCCCTGCAGTGGTGGTCCTACGGCCTGGTATCGCTGCTGGCGGCCTTGCTGGTGGCCGTGGCGCTCCGGTTCGATCCGGGCTTCTGGCCCATGCTGCCCTGGCGCGTGGCGGTTCTGGCAACCGGCCTGGGCGGCGTGATCGTTCTGCTGATGTGGTTCGCCAGCGGGCACGAGGTCATCGACGGCAACCGGGTGGTGCTCATGCTCAATCCGCTCTGGCTACTCATGCTGCTGCCCTTGCCGCGGCCGGCGCGAACGGGTTTGTGGTGGTTGCTCGCGGCCGCGGCCTTGGTCGGGGCCTTGCTGCTCGCCTGGCCCGGCAGTCCGCAGTACCGGCCGCAGCTCGTGTTCGGCCTGCTGCCACTGCTCGCCGCCATGCTCTGGATCGCCCGCGTGCGCCCGGCTTACAGGCGAAGGGTACGGTCGTAGCGGGGCAATTGCTCCGGCTCGTGGCTGATCATCACCACGGTTCGGCCCTGCAGCCAGCGTTCGAGGCTCGATGACAGTTCCGCGGCCGTTTGCCGGTCCAGGCCGGTGGTGGGCTCGTCGAGGATCACCAGCGGTGGGTCGACGAGCATCAGGCGCGCCAGTCCGACCCGTCGCAGTTCGCCACTCGAAAGGCTGGCGCCGGCTTCGTCGAGCCAGGTGTCCAGGCCCTCTTCCAGTGTCTCGAACCAATCGCCAAGTCCGGCAGCGCGCAGGGCCCGTTCCAGTTCGGCCGGGCCGGCGCCGGGCGCGGCCACGCGCAGGTTGGCCGCCAGCGTGTCGGCGAACAGGACGGGTTGCTGGGGCAGGTAGCCGATGTGGCGGCGCAGGGCATCGGGCTGGATGTCGCGCAGGTCCAGGCCGTCGAGTCGAATGTGGCCCGCGTCGGGCTCGACCTGTCGCATCAGCAGCAAGGCCAGGGTGGTCTTGCCGCACCCGCTTGCGCCCGTGATCAGCAGTCGCTCGCCGCGGGCGATTTCGAGGTCGAGACCCTGAACGACCGGCCGCGGGTTTTCCGGCCAGCCGAAGCGGAGGTTCTCGATCGACCAGGCGCCGCCGTCGCGGCGCGGAACGGCCTCGCCGGTGGCCGCCAGAAGGGGCCGGCGAGCGGCCAGTTCGCCGACGCGCTCGGCGGCCAGACGGGTGCGCGTGAGCTGGCGCCAGGCCGAGGGCAGGGCCTGCCAGACCTCGATCAGTCCCAGGGTAACGATGACGGCCATCACGGCCACCGGGCCGGAGAACTGGCCGCGGGAGACACCGAGCAGGCCCAGATAAAGCATGAGCCACACCGCGCCCAGGCCGGCCAAGGTGATCAGGCCGCGGCCGAGGGCGTCGATGCGGTCGAGGGTCAGCTGGAAGCCGATCTGCCGGGTCGACAGGCGCTCGAGCGTGGCGCGCCGATCCGACACGCGTCGTTCGGCGACCAGGGACTTGAGGCCTTCCAGGCTCTCGACGCAGTGGCGCCGCAGTGCCGGTTCGGAGCGTGACCGGGCTCGCCCGGGCGCCCGTCCGGCTCGACCGAGCGACGCGGCAACGGCCGTGCCGGCAAGCCCCAGCCCGGCAATCACCAGCGCCGCCGGGGTCGAAGCGAGCAGGAACACGGCGAGTGCGCTGCCCAGGGTCGCGAGCGCCGCGGTCAGGATGGGCCCGGCGACGCCCGAGTAGAGATGGTCGAGCGACTCGACGTCGCGCGTGAAGCGGTCCAGGGTGTCGCCGCGCTGGAGACGCCTGAGCTGCAGTTCGTCGAGCCCGAGAAGTCGCTCGAGCAGGCGCAGGCGAATTGCGGCGAGCAAACCGAGGGTGGCGCGGTGGGTGGCCATGCGCTCGCCGTAGCGGGCGAGGGTGCGGGTGATGGCGGCCATGCGAATGCCGCCGCCCGGCGTGAAGATGTCGAGGGCGGCGAGCATCCCCAGGCCGGTCATGGCGCTGGCGGTGATCAGCCAGCCCGAAAGTCCGAGCAGCACGAGCGCGGCGGCGCTCGAGACCAGCATCAGCACGATGCCCAGTGCCAGCCAGCGCCATTGCTGTCGCCATGCCGCGGCAATCAGGCGATTGATCTTCATCGTCCCGGCTCCGTGATGGTTCCGCCTTCGAGCTCGAGGATGCGATCGGCCCAGGCTTCGGCCAGTGGATCGTGGCTGGCGCAGATCACCGTCGGCCCGTCCTGCCCGGAAATCTCAGCCAGGGTCCGCCACAGCGATTGCGCCGTGTCGGCATCCAGGCTGGCCGTCGGTTCGTCGAGCAGCAGCAGCGGCCGCGGGCGCAGCAGGGCGCGGGCCAGGAGGACGCGCCGTGCCTGGCCGCCGGAAAGACCTTCGCCCGAGGCGCGAATCGGCGTCGCCGTGCCCCGGGGCAGGGTCGCGATCCATTCGTTCAGGCCGGCGGCCGTGGTGGCCGCGGCCAGGGCCTGGTCGTCGGCATCGGGCCGGGACAGTCGGATGTTGTCGGCCAGGCTGGCGTCGAACAGCCCGCCGCCCTGGCCCATCCAGGCGCGCAGCCGCACGAGATCCTGCGAGCCGATGCGTTGCAGATCCAAGCCGTCGATGCGGATGCGGCCGGCATCGGGAACCAGGAATCCGGCGAGCAGATCGAGCAGGGTGGACTTGCCGCTGCCGCTGGCCCCGCGAATGAGCACGCGCTGCCCGGGCATGATCTCGAAGCCGGCACCGGCGAGTACCGCGCCGCGTCCCGGGCGCTCGATGCAGAGCCCGTCGGCTTCGACCCGGCAGGCCCGGCCAGGCGTGATCTCGGCCGGCTCGAGCGGTTCGGGCCGGGCCGGCGGTGCCGCGAGGACTTCGCCGATCGAGGCCGCCGCGGCCAGTCCGTCGGCGCGGTCGTGCCAGGCCTGCGAGAGCTGTCGCAGCGGCTGGAAGAACTCCGGCGCCAGAAGCAGCACGAACAGGCCGCTGTGCAGGGTCAGCGCGGGGGCGGGCCCGAACTGGATGTAGCCGAGCAGGCCGAGGCCGACGTAGATGGCCACCGCGGCAATCGCCACGGCACTGAAGAATTCGAGCACCGCGGTTGAAAGAAAAGCCACGCGCAGGACCGCCAGCGTGCGGCGTCGAAAGTCGTCGATCAGTTCGCCCAGGCGCGCCAGCTCCTGCCTTTCGCTGCCGAATCGGCGGATGGTGTCGAGCCCGCGCAGGCGGTCGAGGAACACGCCGCCGAGTCGGCCGAGTTCGCGCTGCTGATCGCGGCTGGCCTGCTCGGCGCCCCAGCCGACGAGCACCATGAAAAACGGGATCAGGGGGGCGGCCAGGGCCAGGAACAGGCCCGCCAGCCAGTCCTGCCACAGCACCGCCAGCAGTAGCGCCGGAACGAGCACGGCCGCGGTGATCGCCTGCGGCAGAAAGCGACCGTACCAGCGTTCGAGCAGGTCGACCTGTTCGACCAGCAGGGTCGACAGCGTCCCGGCGCCGCGACGCGCGGCATAAGCGGGGCCGCGGTCGGCGATATGCTCGAACAGTTGTGGTCGTATCTCGCGCTGGACGCTTGCTGCAGCCGAGGCAGACAGCGCGCCCCTGAGTGTTTCCATGCCGGCGCGTGCGACGAATACCGCCAGCAGCAGGAACAGCGGCAAGCCCAGGTCGCCGGGCGCGTCGTTGCCGGCGATTACCGCGTGGACGACGCCGGCCAGCAGCCAGGCCTGGGCGACGATCAAGCCGGCCTGGACCAGCGACAGGGTGAGCAGGACGGCGCGCAAGCCCCGGGGCTCGCGCGCGGCCAGCCAGCGGACCTGTTGGCGCATGTCGAAGCCGACGCGGCCGATCAGTGTCCGGCGTAGCCTTCACCGGGGCGGATCTTGCCGCGGAATACCCAGTAGGACCAGGCGGTGTAGCCGATGATGACCGGCAGCAGGAACAATACGCCCAGCAGCAGGAACAGCTGGCTGCCCGGGTCGGAAGCGGCATCCCAGAAGGTGTGCTCCGGCGGCACCGCGTAGGGCCACATCGAGGCCAGCAGGCCGAAGTAGAACAGCGCGAACAGGATCATGGAACCGATGAAGGGCGTGGCGTCGGAACGCTGACGGAGCTTGCGCAGAATCCACGCGGCAGCGATGACCGTCAACACCGGAAACGTCCACAGCGGCGAGACCTGGTCGAACCAGCGCCCGCGCACGTGCTCACTGGCCAGCGGCGTCCAGATGCTGACCAGGATGAAAAAGCCCATCACCACCGCGAGCAGCCAGGGCGCGACGCGGTAGGCCCATTCGCGGGTCGGTCCTTCGGTCTTGAGGATGGCCCAGGTCACGCCCAGCAGGGCATAGCCTGCGACTACGCCCAGCCCGGTCATGATCGTGAACGGCGTCAGCCAGTCGAAGGCGCCACCGACGTAGGAGAAACCTTCGACCTCGAAGCCCTGGATGTAGGCGCCCACGACGGCCCCCTGGGCGAAGGCCGCGATGGTCGAGCCGATCGAGAAGGAGCGATCCCACCAGTGACGGTTGTTGCTGGCCTTGAAGCGAAACTCGAACGCCACACCGCGAAAGATCAGACCGGCCAGCAGCAGGAACACGCCAATGTAGAGCGCCGGCAGGAACACCGCGTAGACCATCGGGAAGGCCGCCAGCAGACCGGCGCCGC
Organism: Wenzhouxiangella indolica; assembly: GCF_042310355.1. NCBI lineage: Bacteria > Pseudomonadati > Pseudomonadota > Gammaproteobacteria > Chromatiales > Wenzhouxiangellaceae > Wenzhouxiangella > Wenzhouxiangella indolica. Next base: position 641,399 of record NZ_JBHJMR010000001.1, read on the forward strand.
CGAGGACCAGCCAGGTTTCGTTGCCGTCCCAGATCGGGGCGACCGAGTTCATCAGGTCGTCGCGCGCCTGGTCGCTCGGCGCAAAGGGAAAGAGAATGCCGACGCCGAGGTCGAAGCCGTCCAACAGGACGTACATGAACACGCCGATGCCGATGATGAAGATCCAGATCAGGGTCAGGTCAAACAGTTCCATGATGTCAGCTCCTTCCTTCCGCCAAGGGCTTGTCCGAATCTTCGCTAACGGCCGACCACGGTCGCTTGGCGTGGGCCGAGTCGATCTCGCCTACTTCGGGTTCGGGCGCGGGGCCGGTCAGGATCACCCGCCGCAGGTAGGTCACGCCGGCGGTGAAGACGATGGCATAGACGGCAACGTAGCCCAGCAGGGTTGCCAGCACCATCCAGCCGCTCAGCGACGGGGTGACGGCGTCGCTGGCGCGCATCACCCCGTAGATGATCCAGGGCTGCCGGCCGACTTCGGTCACGAACCAGCCGGCCAGCACCGCGACGAAGGGGAGCGGGATCATCCACGAGATCACGCGCAGCAGGCGCGGGGCGTGTTCGAGCCGGCCGCGAAGCACCTGCACCGCGCCGATCACGGCCACGCCGATGAAGATGATGCCCAGGGCGACCATGATGCGGAAGCTCCAGAACACGATGCCCACGGGTGGCCGGTCCTCGGGCGGTACCGATTTGAGTCCGGTGACTTCACCGTCGAAGCTGTGGGTGAGAATCAGGCTGCCCAGGTAAGGGATGCCGATCTCGAAATGGTTCTTCTCGGCGCTGGAGTCGGGAATCGCGAACAGGATCAGTGGTGCGCCCTGCTTGGTTTCCCAGTGGCCTTCCATGGCCGCCACCTTGACCGGCTGGTGCTCGAAGCTGTTGAGTCCGTGCAGGTCGCCGACCACCAGTTGCAGCGGTGTCGCCACGGCCAGCATCAGCAGGCTCATTTTCAGGGCGGTCAGGCTGCTGTTGCGGTGGCGGCCCTTGAGCAGGTACCAGGCGCTGACGCCGGCAACCACGAACCCGCCCGTGATGAACGAAGCCAGGCCCATGTGGGCGAAGCGATACGGCAGCGAGGAATTGAAGATGGCCTCGCTCCAGGAAGTGACCTTCATGGCGCCGTCGATGAACTCGACACCCGCGGGTGTCTGCATCCAGCTGTTGGCCGCCAGGATCCAGAAGCTGGAAATGAAGGTGCCGAAAGCGACCATGCAGGCGGCGAAAAGGTGGGCGCCGGGCGGAACCTTGTTGCGGCCGAACAGCAGCACGCCCAGGAAAGTGGCTTCCAGAAAGAAAGCGGTGACCACTTCATAACTCAGGATCGGACCGAGGAAGTTGGCCGCCTGGTAGGAGAAGGTGCTCCAGTTGGTGCCGAACTGGAAGGACATGACGATCCCGGAGACCACGCCCATGCCGAACACCAGGGCGAAAACCTTGGTCCAGAACTGCGACAGGCGCAGGTAGACCGGACGCTCCGTTCGGTAGAAGAGGCCCTCGAGAACCGCGATGTAAGACGCCAGGCCGATCGTGAAGACCGGAAAGATGGCGTGGAATGACACCACGAAGGCAAACTGGATTCTGGATAGCAGAAGGGGGTCCAGTTCCATGATCCTGATCTCCTTTGCCGGCTTGTGACCTGTGTATTATAAAACACTAATATAATTCATGGGTAATGAATTTAATCGCTGCGTGACGTCGTCCGAAACTCGGCCGAAGTGTGCGCAATATAGCTAACGGATCGTGACCACGATGTGGCGGCGATGGGATCTGTAGCGGTGCTCCCACAGAAAGATGCCCTGCCAGGTGCCCAGGGCCAGCCGGCCGGCAGCTACGGGGATGGTGAGGTCGGTATGGGTCAGTGCCAGGCGCACGTGGGCAGCCATGTCGTCGTCGCCCTCGGCCCTGTGCCGGAAGCGTTCGTCGCCGTCGGGCACCAGGTCGGCGAAGAAGGTCTCGAGGTCGCGCTGAACGTCGGGATCGGCGTTCTCGTTGATCAGCAGCGAGGCCGAGGTGTGCTTGAGGAATACATGGCACAGGCCGGCCTCGATCCCGCTGGCGGCCACTTCGCGGGCGATGCGGTCGGAGATGTCGAGGGTGTTCCGGCCCTGTGTTTCGATGATGAGCTCGGTCTGGTGCATGACGGTCAGTGTGCCTGGGAAGTCAGTTCGGCCAGCAACTCGGCCTGGTGGGTTTCGACCAGCGGATCGATGACGGCGTCGAGCTCGCCGTCGACGATCTTGTCCAGGTCGTAGAGGGTCAACCCGATGCGGTGGTCGGTCACCCGGCCTTGCGGAAAGTTGTAGGTCCGGATCCTTTCCGAGCGGTCGCCGGAGCCGACCTGGAGCTTGCGCTCGGCCGCGCGCTCGTCCTTCTGCTGCTGGACCTGTGCCTCGTACAGGCGGGCAGCGAGCAGGCTCATGGCGCGGGCCCGGTTCTTGTGCTGCGAGCGCTCGTCCTGGCACTCCACGACGATGCCGGTGGGCAAGTGCGTGATGCGAATGGCCGAGTCGGTGGTGTTGACGTGCTGCCCGCCGGCGCCGGAAGAGCGATAGGTGTCCACGCGCAGGTCGTTGGGATCGACGTCGATCGCTTCGACGTCGTCGACCTCGGGCAGGATGGCCACGGTGCAGGCCGAGGTGTGAATGCGGCCCTGCGACTCGGTTTCGGGCACGCGCTGGACGCGATGCACGCCGGACTCGAACTTGAGCCTCGACCAGGCGCCCTTGCCGATGACGCGTGCGATCGCCTCGCGATAGCCGCCGGCTTCGTTTTCCTGGGCCGACATGATTTCCACCTTCCAGCCGCGTCGCTCGGCATAGCGGGTGTACATGCGCAGCAGGTCGCCGGCAAAGATGCCCGCTTCCTGCCCGCCGGTGCCGGCGCGGATTTCCAGGAAGATATTGCGCTCGTCGTTGGGATCGCGCGGCAGCAGAAGTGTTTGCAGCTGGGCCTCGAGCGATTCGGTCTCGGACTCGAGCGACTCGAGCTCGTCGCGTGCGAGTTGGCGCATTTCGCCGTCGCTGCCCTCGAGCATTTCGCGCGCCTCGCTGATCGCGGCTTCGTTGTCGCGATAGCGCTGCCAGACCTGGATGACCGGTTCGAGTTCGGCGTATTCGCGGGACAGATGTTCGAACCGGTGGCGGTCGCCGATCACCTCGGGACTGGCGAGCAGGTGCTCGATCTCCTCGAATCGTTCGCCGGCTTCGGCCAGCCGCTGGCGCATGCCTTCGTTCATGAGTTCTCTTCGGTGAAGTAGAAGCGGGCCGCCGCCAGCAGCTCCTCGTCGCCGGCCTCGGCCGCCTGCCGCAGGCGGATGCTGGGGCCGTGCAGCAGGCGGTTGGTCAGTCGATGCGACAGCCGCCGCATGACGTCCTCGGGCTTGCCGCCCCGCTCGAGCTCCTGGCGAGCGCGCTCGAGCAGTTCGTCGCGCTCGTCGTGGGCGCGCTGGCGCAGGGTCTTGAGCGTGGTCGAGGTTGCCTGCAGGCGCAGCCAGCGTTCGAAACTCGCCACCTCGGATTCGACGATGGCGTTGGCCTGTTGCAGGGCGGCGTGGCGCTGCTCCTGCGCCGACTCCACGATGGCCCTCAGGTCGTCGATGGTATACAGGTAGAGATCGTTGAGACGACTGCTGTCGGCCGAAATATTGCGCGGCACCGACAGATCGAGCGCGAACATCGGTTGTTGCCGGCGCTTGCGCAGTGCATCCCGGAACATCGGCCGATCGATGATGGCCCTGGGGCTGGCCGTGCACGCAACCACCAGGTCGCTCTCCTCGAGTAATTGCGGCAGCACGTCGAGCGTTGCCGAGCGCGCGCCGAATCGTTCGGCCAGCCGATTCGCGCGCTCGGCGCTGCGGTTGGCGATGGTCAGGGTGTTCATGCCGCTGGCGTGAAAGTGTGTCGCGCAGTCCTCGATCATCTCGCCGGCGCCGATCAGCAGCACGCGCAGCGAATCCACGCTTCCGAAGATCTGTCGCGCCAGCCGCAGGGCGGCGAAGGGCAGGGTGACCGGATCCCGGCCGATACCGGTTTCGTTGCGAACCCGCTTGGCCGCGGCGAAGGCGTGCTGGAACATGCGGTCGAGCCGACTGTCCAGAGTGTTGGTGGACTGGGCGAGCTGCCAGGCCTGCTTGGCCTGACCGGCAACCTGGGGCTCGCCGATGATCATCGAATCCATACCCGAGATGACCTTGATCAGGTGATACGTGCAGGCGGAATGTTCGAGCTGGTAGATGTGTTCCCGGAACTGGCCGGGCGCCAGGCCGTGCCATTGGTGCAACCAATCCATGACGCCGCGCGTGATAGCCTGTTCGGACGACACGTACAGCTCGGTCCGGTTGCAGGTGCTCAGAATGCTGCAACCTTCCACGCCTGGAACTGCCGAAAGCGAAGCAAGCGCTTCCGGCAACGATTCAGCCGCGAATGCCAGCCGCTCGCGAATGCTGATCGGCGCGGTCTGGTGGCTGATTCCCAGGGTCAATAACGACATGCAGGACTGGTTCATGGACAAACAGACAATTTTCCTACCCGCGGCCCGGCAGATCAAGCGAGCCATTCTGGCCGGCGGTCTCTGCCTGTTGCTTGGGGCCTGCGCGACGGGCGGTCAAGACCAGGGCGAGGCGTCCGAAGGGGAATCGCAGTCCTCCGAGTCCGAAGCGAGCTTTCACATCGCCACAGCCGAGCGCCTGGTCGACGTCGGGGAATACGAATCGGCCCTCGAGGAATACCTGGCCGCGGCGCGTGTTTCCAGCGACCCGCAAATTGCGCAGATGGTCACCCAGCTGGCTGCGCGACTGGAGAACTGGTCGACGGCCGTTTCGGCCGCAGAGCGCTGGATCGAACTGGATCAGGAAGCCGACTCGGCGTATCACGTGGCCATTATAGCCCGGGTGAACCAGGGCCGGACCGAGGAAGCGGCAGAGACATTGTCCGGGTGGCTGGATCGGCAAAGCAGCCCGGACGCGGCGCGATGGTGGCGCCGGGGCGCGATGTTGCTGGCCGCCACCCGTAATGACGAGGTGGCGCGCGATGTCTTCGATCGGCTCGTCGAAGCGCGTGGTGACGATGCACCGGCCGGCGAGATCGCTCACGCCGAGAGCATCCTTGTGTGGCGCCAGGAGCGGGCCGAGGAAGCCCTGCAGCTTGCGCTCGAGGGCGCCAGGCTCAGCGACGATCCCGACCACCTGGTCTGGGCGGCACAGCTGGCCGTCGACGGCGAGGACCTGGAGCAGGCGCTGTCGCTGTATCGACGCGCGCGCGAGAGCGAGCCGGAAGATGTCACGACGGCGCTGGCGGAAGCGGAGGTGCTGCGGCAACTCGAACGGGACGATGCCGCGCTCGAGCTGCTGCGTTCGCTGCCCGCAGACAGCGAGACGCTCTACACCCTGGGAACCTACCTGGTTCGCCTCGATCGGCAAACGCAGGCCGAACAGGTCTGGAAGGACCTGCGCGACCTGCCACAGGACCGTCGTCGTGACGCCCATCCCTTTCTCGTCGCGCAGTTGGCCGAACTGGTCGGACGCGACGAGGCGGCGCTGGACTGGTACCGGAAAGTCTCCGATCCCGCGCGGCTCGACCAGTCGAAACTGCGTCGGGCGGCGATTCTCGGGCGGCTGGGCCGAATCGACGACTCGCGCGCGCTCCTTGCCGAGCTGCGCGAGGGCGATGACGATGCCCTGGCGCTCGACACCTGGCTGATCGAGGCCGAACTGCTTCGCAGCAACGGTCGCGCCAGTGAATCGATCGAATTGCTCGGCCAGCCGCTGGCCGACAACCCGGGCAACACCGACCTGCTGTACGCCCGGGCGCTGAGCGCTGCCTCGGCCGGCAACGTCGACCTGGCCGAGCAGGACCTGCGTCGGATCATTCAGATCGACGGCAGTAACGCCATGGCGCTCAACGCGCTGGGCTACACGCTGACCGACCTGACCGATCGTCACGAGGAAGCCTATCGACTGATCAAGCGCGCGCTGGAACTCGATTCCGACGACCCCGCGACACTGGATTCCATGGGCTGGGTGCTCTACCGCCTGGGCCGGGGCGACGAAGCCGTGGACTACCTGCGCCGCGCGCTGGAGGGCGACGAAAATCCCGAGATCATGGCCCACCTGATCGAAGTGCTCGATCATGTCGGGCGAGGCGATGAAGCGGACGAACTGGCCGAGCAGGCGTTCGCCGACTACCCCGACGACGACTACCTTCGCGCCACGCTCGAGCGCCTGGAACGCCTGCCATGAGACCCGCCCCGGCGGCGCTGGCGCGAGTCGCGATCCTGCTTGCCGCCGGCCTGCTGCTGGTCGCCTGCGCCGGGCGCGAGCAGCGCCCGGCCGGCGCCTGGCTGGACGAGCGCGAGGCCTGGTTCGACGACCATCCGAACTGGAACATTTCGGGCCGCCTCGGCCTGCACGATGGCGAGCGCGGCGGGTCGCTGGGCTTTACCTGGCGTGCCGAGGGCGAAGAACACCGAATCCACCTGCGCACCTCCGCCGGGGGGCAGCAGTGGCGACTCCGGTTCTCACCCGGGCGAGCCGTGCTCGAGGGCAGCGAAGTCGGCCGCCTGACCGGGGACGACCCCGATCCACTGGTCGAGGAGGCGATCGGCTGGCCGATTCCGGTCCATGCCCTGTCGTGGTGGATTCGCGGCCTCCTGCCACCCGGCGGCGGCGATCTGCGATTTGCCGATGACGGCACGCTCGCCGGCGTGAACGGCCCGGTCTGGACGCTCGATTACCAGCACTTCAAATCCTACGAGGGACGACTGCTGCCCACGCGGATGGAGGGACGCTCCGGCGATTACCGCGTCCGGTTTCTCATTGCGGATTGGCGCTTCGGGGTCGAAGCGCGCTGAAAAATCGTTATAATGCCCGCCATCGCGACCGGTGCTGCTGACCGGTTCACCGGCATATACAGTTTCGCTCTGCAGGGACGTCGCCAAGTTGGTTAAGGCACGGGGTTTTGATCCCCGCATTCGCAGGTTCGAGTCCTGCCGTCCCTGCCATTTTCTCCAGTCAAATGGGGTGTTTTCTTGAGTCATCCGTCTTTGATGGTATTTGCCGGGAACGCGAACCCGGAACTCGCCCAGGCCATCGCTGAAAATCTGGGTGTACCCATGGGGCGCGCCAACGTCGGTCAGTTCAGCGACGGCGAGGTCATGGTCGAGATCATGGAGAATGTCCGCGGACGCGACATTTACCTGATCCAGCCGACCTGCCAGCCCACGGCGGAGAATTTCATGGAGTTGCTGGTGATGATCGATGCGCTCAAGCGCGCGTCGGCCTACCGGGTGACTTCGATCATTCCCTACTTCGGATATGCCCGCCAGGATCGTCGCCCGCGCTCGTCGCGTGTGCCCATCACGGCCAAGGTGGCCGCCCGCATGATCTCGGTCGCCGGTACCGACCGGGTCGTGACCGTCGACCTGCACGCCGACCAGATCCAGGGTTTCTTCGACGTCCCCGTCGACAATGTCTACGCATCGCCGCTGACCCTGGCCGACATCTGGAAGCACTACACCTCCGATGAAATCATCGTCGTCTCACCCGACGTCGGCGGGGTCGTGCGCGCCCGGGCCATCGCCAAGCGCCTCGACTGCGAGCTGGCCATCATCGACAAGCGTCGCCCGCGCGCCAACGAGGCGACCGTGATGAACCTCATCGGCGATGTCGAAGGCAAGATCTGCGTGCTCGTCGACGACATGATCGATACCGCCGGCACGCTTTGCTCGGCCGCCGGCGCCCTCAAGGACAAGGGCGCGGTGAAGGTCGTGGCCTACTGCGTCCACCCGGTTCTGTCGGGCAAGGCGATCGACAACATCAACGCCTCGCGCCTCGACGAGATCGTCGTCACCGACACCATCCCACTGAGCCAGGCCGCCCGCGACACCGGTCGCATCCGCCAGCTCTCGGTCGCCCAGATGCTGGCCGAAACCATCCGCCGCATGGCTGAAGGCGAGTCGGTCAGTTCCCTTTACGTCGATTAATTGGCCGCATGGCCCACTAGCTATAGCCAATCTGTACGGCAATGACCATTGCCACCGCCGCGGCCGCCAGCAGTTTCAGGATCAACGGAAAGATGAAGCGGAACCAGCGGTCGTAGGGGATGCCCGCCAGGCCCAGGATGCCCATCAGGACCGGGTTGGTCGGGACGATCATGTTCATGAACCCGTCGCCGAACTGGTAGGCGAGCACCGATACCTGGCGCGAGATTCCCACCAGGTCGCCGATCGGTGCCATCAGCGGCATGGTCAGGTAGGCCTGGCCGCTGCCCGACGACACGAAGATATTCATCACGCTCTGGATCCCGAGCATGCCGACGGCCGACAGTTCCGCCGGCAGGCCGATCAGGGGCGAGGCCATGGCGTTGACGATCGTGTGCAGCACCTGGCCATCCTCGAGGATCAGCGCGATGGACTTGGCGAAGCCGATCAGGATGGCCGTGCCGGCCAGTTCGGAGGCACCGAAGGAGAATGTCTTGGCCAGGTCGTCGAATGACATGCGGTCGATCAGGGCCACGGCGATCGCCAGGGCGATGAACATCGCGCCCAGTTCCACCAGGTACCAGCCCTGCGCCACGATGCCGTAGACCAGGATGGCCAGCGCGACGGCGGTGGTCCCCAGGATCGCCTGGCGGCGGCGGGTCATCGCCGGCATCTCGCTTTCCGCCGGCGGTTGAGCCGACTCGATGCCGTGGACCAGGCTCGCTTCCGGGTTGGCCTGGACCTTGCGCGCGTAGGACCACACGTGGTGGATGCCGATGGCGAGGAAGGGCCAGAAAATGATCGACCGGTACAGGATGCCGGATCCGGGCTGGAGTTCGGCGATGTCCTGGGCAATGAAAAGCGTAAACGGGTTGAGGATGGCGGCCCCGTAGCCAACGCAGTAGCCGACCACCATGATGCCGATGGCCGCGACCGTATCCATGCGCATGGCCACGCACAATGAGATCAGGATGGCTGCCAGGGGGATGTACTCTTCGGCCATGCCGAGCGTGGCGGATGCGGCCGCGAACAGGAACACGCCCAGTGAGATGAGCCAGAAGGCGTTGTTGCCGAAGCGCTGGATGACCGACCCGAGGAATGCCTCGATGGCCCCGGTTCGGCGAATCACCGCCAGCGCGCCGCCGATGAGCAGCACGAAGAAGATGATGCCCTGCACATCGGCCATGGCCCTGGGCACCGCCGTGAAAAGGTGCCAGGGCGGCAAGATCTCGGCGTCCTCGATCAGCCCGAATGTTCCCGGCTGGACGACTTCACGACCGCTGTCGTTGGTAACCGTCTCGAAACTGCCCGCCGGCAGCACCCAGGTCAGCACCAGTGCGACGATCATCATGATGAACATCAGCACCAGCGTGTGCGGCATCCGCAGCGTCTTGGTCATCCGTTTGTTCTCCCTCTAAAACACCATTTTTAACGCAAAGACGCGAAGACGCAAAGATTACGGGTCAGCGGAAGCCTTGCCGTCCGAAGCCTCCGGGCCGATGTTCCTGTCCAGGAACTCGAGCATGCTGTCGTAGAAGTCGACCCGGTTGTCGACGTCGTAGAAGCCGTGGCCCTCGTCTTCCTTGACCATCGATTCGTAGTCCTTGCCGGCTTCGTCGAGCGCTTCCTGCAGGCGCTCCATGTGGCCGATGACGACGCGCACGTCGCTGCCGCCGTGAACCAGGTAGAGGTCGGCCTCGATCCGGTCGACGTTGTGAACGGGGGAGTTCTGCCGAAGCCGCTCCTCGTCGTTGCCGACGGCGGTGGACATGAAGCGCTCGAAGGCGGCGCGGGCTTCGCGGCCGCCACCCTTGTTGCGCGAGAAATCGTTGCCGTCGCCGCTGCGGAACCAGGGCAGGTCGTAGACGCCGACGTAGCCGACCGCGCACTGGTAAAGGTCGGGTTCCTTGATCACGCCCATCAGCGAGGCGTAGCCGCCGTAGCTGCCGCCGTAGATGCAGATCCGGTCCGCGTCGGCGATGCCCTGCTCGATGGCCCAGTGGGTGGCGTCGGTGACGTCGTCCTGCATCTTGCCGCCCCATTCCTTCCAGCCGGCCTGCTGGAAATCGTCCCCGCGGCCGCCGGACCCGCGGTAGTTGACCTGCAGGGTGGCGTAGCCGTGATGGGCCATCAGCTGGGCTTCCATGTTGTAGCTCCAGCGGTCGACGATGCCGAAGGGGCCGCCGTGCACGTTGACGATCAGCGGCAGATCCTCTTCCTGCTCCTTGGGCAGGGTGAGCATGGCGTGCAGCTCGAGACCGTCGCGTGCTTCGATCGTGACCGGCTTCATCGATACCAGGGCGTCCTTCGGCAGGTCGGGCAGTGCGGCCATGAGAAAGCGCATTTCCATCGTCTCGGTTTCGAGCAGGTAGAACTCGCCGGGATTGCGGTCCCCGCGCACCCAGACGATGGCGCGCTCGCCGTCCTCGGAGGCGGATGTCAGCGTCACGTCATTGCCGGGAAACGCCTGCACGAGACCGCTGATGATCTGCACCGAGCGCTTTTGATCTTCGACCTTGTCGTCGAACAGGTGGTAGTTCATCGGCCCGAAGCGGGTCGAGGCGCCGAGTATCTCGCCTCCCGGCCCACGGATCAGCCCGGAGACATCCATGTCCTCGTGACGGTAGAGCAGTTCGGTTTCGCCGCTGTTGAAGTCGTAGCGGAACACGCCCAGGCGGTCGTCCTCGGGCATGTCGTGATTGGACGAGAAGTAGACCTGGTCGTTGTCGCTGGAGAAGCCGAGGAAATCGACCGTCGCCGAGGGCCGCTCCGGCTGCAGCTGAACCTGGCGCCACTCGTCCTCGTGCCGGACGTGCAGGCGGAATTCGCGATCGTCCAGGCTGTCGCCCCACTCGAGAGCGGCCGCGCCGCGAAGGTTGCCGTCGTTGTCCGCCACCAGGGCGACGATGTCGTTGTCCACCGGAAGGCCGCCGGCCGGGCGCAGTTCGCCATCGTACATGTCGATGTGGATCGGCCGGGGTTCGCCGCGGTCGGCCCCGTGGTAGCGGGCCAGCAGGATGCGACGATCATCGTCGGGCAGCGGGTGGAGCATCTGGTAGGCGCCGCGTACGGAGGTATCGAAGATCTCGCGACGCTTCTGGCCGTCGAGGTCCGCGGCGTAGAGTTGCTGGGCCCGACCGGTATTGTCGAGGTTGCCGGTCACCTCGCCCACCGACATGACGAGGCGCTCGTTGCTGCCCCACCAGAATTGCAGGACGTGCTGGTTCTCGCCGAACTCGAAGCTGGCGATGATATCCATGTCTTCCAGGGCCATGGTGGCCAGCTTGACCTGCGTGCCTTCCTCGTAGGTCAGCGCCACGTGCTTGCCGTCGGGTGAGATCCGCATGTCCCGGATGTCGGAGTGGTCGACGAACTGTCGGGTTGGAATCGTTTCGGCCGCGACAAGGGGCAGGTAGAGCAGGGCGACCAGGACGGTCAGCGCGGCGATGCGAAGCCGATATGGCATTGGGGCACTCCCGGTGGATGATTTCAAACCGGGTCATTCTGGCAGAAAGCCGGCGGCGTGTCAGGCCGCCGGCGTCGATCACCCGGACGGATTCAGAAGGCCGACTCGTCGAGCGCCATTATCGTATCGCCGCCGGCGGCGATGCTTTCGGCCAGGCTGTGGGTGCCGGGCAGCATCTTCGCCATGAAGAATCGGGCCGTGTCGAGCTTGGCCCGGTAGAAGGCCTCGCGGCCGGCTTCGGCATCGAGGGCCTGGCGGGCGATATGGGCCTGCTTCGTCCAGGCCCAGGCCATGGCGGTCAGGGCGAACATCTCGAGGTAGTCGACCGAGGCGGCGCCGGCTTCGAGCGGGTCGGCGGCCATCTTCTGGTAGATCAGGCCCGTGGTCTGCTTGAGCCGCTCCGTCGCTTCGGTGAGCGGCCCGGTGAACTCGCCCATCGCGTCGTCGTCGGCGCACTCGGCCAGCAGGGTCTCCACCTCGGTGAAGAAGGACTTGACGGTTTCGCCGTTGTCCGCGGTGAGCTTGCGGCCGACCAGGTCGAGCGCCTGGATGCCGTTGGTGCCCTCGTAGATCCGGGCGATGCGGGCATCGCGCATGAACTGCTCGACGCCGGTGTCGACGATGTAGCCCGCCCCGCCGTGCACCTGCATGGCCAGGCTGGTGACCTCGAAGCCCATGTCGGTGAAGTAGGCCTTGATGATCGGCGTCATCAGCGAGACCCAGTGACCGGCTTGCTCGCGGGCGCCGGCGTCCGGATGGCGGTGCTCGATCTCGAGCTTGAGCGCGGTGAACACGGCAAGCGCCCGCGCCCCCTCGACGAAAGCCCGGGAGATCATCAGCATGCGTCGCACGTCCGGGTGAACGATGATCGGATCGGCCGGCTTGTCGGGGTAGCGGGCGCCGTCGAGACTGCGACCCTGCAGCCTTTCACGGGCGAAGCTCACGGCGTTCTGGTAGGCCACCGAGCCGAGACCCAGGCCCTGGATGCCGGTGCCCAGCCGCGCGCCGTTCATCATGGTGAACATCAGGTTCAGGCCCTTGCCTTCCTCGCCGATGAGCTCGCCGACGGCGTTGTCGTAGACCATTTCGCAGGTGGCCGAACCGCGGATGCCCATCTTGTGATCGAGGCCCGCGCAGGTGACGCCGTTGCGTTGGCCGACTTCGCCGTTGTCGTCAACCAGGTGCTTGGGCACGATGAACAGGCTCAGGCCCCGGGTGCCCTCGGGCGCGTCCGGCGTGCGCGCGAGCACCAGGTGAACGATGTTGTCGGCCAGGTCGTGCTCGCCGGCGGAAATCCAGATCTTGGTGCCGGAGATGCGGTAGCTGCCGTCGTCGTTGCGTTCGGCTCGGGTGCGAACCAGCCCCAGGTCGGTGCCGCAATGCGGCTCGGTGAGATTCATCGTTCCGGTCCACTCCCCGGACACCATCTTGGGTAGCCAGGTTTGCTTCTGCGCCTCGCTGCCGTGGGCGTGGATCAGTTCCCAGGCGCCGTGGGAAAGTGCCGCATACATGCCCCAGGACGTGTTGGCGGCGGTAATCATTTCCGACAGGGCGATGCCCAGGATATGCGGCATGCCCTGGCCGCCGAACTCGGTCGGGGCGGTCAGTCCGGGCCAGCCGTTGTCGCAGTAGCTGTGGTAGGCCTCGGCGAATCCTTCGGGCGTGACGACCGCGTCCGCCTCGAGACGGCAGCCGGCCTGATCACCGGGCGCATTGAGCGGCTGCAGGACGGTCTCGCAAAAGCGCGCGCCCTCGCTGAGGACGGCGTCGACGATGTCCTCGTCCACTTCGGCGAGGGACGGTAGATCGCTACAGGCTTTCAGGTCCAGGAATTCGTGGATCAGGAAACGGAAGTCTTCGACGGGTCCGGTGTAACTCGGCATTCTGGGCTCCTTGGTGAGGTGGTCGCCAGTGACCATACGCTGACGTATGGTACCAGACACGGTGTGTGTGTGATGAACCGGGAATTGTCGTGGCGCAAGGCAGTCCCAATATCAAAAGGGCATACTTAACAACCGGTCGAAAGGAGTCCCGAGATGAGTTCAATCGATATCGCCGACAAGTTGCAGCACCTGGAATTCTTCGGTGTCCTGGAGACCGAGCACCGGGAGTGGCTGGCCGAACATGCCACCGAGCGGTCTTACGACGAAGGTCAGCTGCTGGCCCGGCAGGGGAGCAAGGCCGATCGCTTCTTCCTGGTGCTCGAAGGTGAGCTGGTCGTGGAGGTGCCGGCCCTGACCGGGCCCTCGCTGGAAGTGACGCGCCTGGGTGCGGGCAAGATCTTCGGCTGGTCCTGGCTGATCGAGCCTTACCGCTGGCACTTCAACGCCCGGGCCGCGGGGGCGACCCGGGTGCTGGAATTCGACGGCCTGGCCATCCTGGAGCGGGCCGAGGCCGAACCGAAGTTCGGTTATGCCCTGCTCAGGCGATTTTCCGCGCTGATGGGTACGCGTCTCGAATCGGCCCAGCGCAAGATGATGGACCAGTGGTCGCCTGCCGGGCTGCCGTAAGCGCGCCGGACAGATCATTCCACAGATCGTCGGCCTCTTCCAGTCCGACGGAAAGGCGCAGCAGTCCCTGGCCGATACCGCCGGATTCGCGGCCGCTGTCGGTGACCACTCGATGGGTCAGCCCGGCGGGGTGCTGAATCAGGGTGTCGACCGACCCCAGGCTCACCGCCGGGGTCATCAGCGACACCCGCTCCATCACTTCGGCGGCAACCTCGTACCCGCCGGCGACGTCGATGGCGAGAATGCAGCCGCCCCCGCTCATTTGCGTCTCCAGCAAGCGACGCTGATCGGCGCTTCGGCGCCCCGGGTAGTACACGCGTTCGACGGCCGGATGCCCCGCCAGTCTTTCGGCCAGGTCGATGGCCGTCTGCTGGGCGCGCTCGATGCGCAGTTTCAGGGTCGGCAGGCTGCGATGCAGCAGGTAGGCCGCCCAGGGGTGCATCAGCGCGCCCGTGGCGACGCGCACCGGCCGTAGTTTGGCCGCCAGGGATTCATTGCAGGCCACCACGCCGGCGATCACGTCGCCGTGCCCGCCGAGAAACTTGGTCGCGCTGTGCAGCACCATCGCCGCGCCCAGCTCCAGCGGCTGCTGCAGGGCGGGCGTGGCAAAGGTCGAGTCGACAACGACGGGGACCTCGCCGGCTTGCCGGACGACGTCGGCGATGTCGACCAGCTCGAGGGTCGGGTTGGCCGGCGTTTCGATCAGCACGAAGGCGGTGTCCGCCGACACGGCTTCGGACACCTTGTCGGCCGTCGTCCAGGTGACGTGGTTGCCCAGCAGCCCGCTTTCGAGCAGGTGGTCGCTGGTGCCGTAGATCGGCCGCACGGCGACGATTTCCCGCCCGCGTTCCTGCATGGCCAGGATGATGGCGGTCAGGGCCGCCATGCCCGAGGCGAAGCCGACGGCCGCGTCGGCGTTCTCGAGACGCGCCAGCGCCTTTTCGAAGCGCGCCACGGTGGGATTGAGCAGGCGTGCGTAGACGGGATTGTCCGCCTCGCCGCCACCGGCGACCAGCGCGTCCAGGCTGGCGGTGCCGGTCGCCAGGTCCTTGAGGGGATAGGTCGTCGAAAGGTCGACGGGCAGGGCGTGGACGCCGAGCTCGCGCAGGTCTTCGCGCCCCGCGTGGACGCCCCGGGTGTGGTCGTAGGAGTTCATTACCGTGCATCCTGTTTGAAATTCGGACGCTATTCTAGGAAAATGTTCGGCGTAAATGTTCCAAACCGAAAAAAGATCGGTCATGAGCTCTTCAATTGAACTAGATTCAAAAGACGTGCGGATCGTGCGGCTTCTGCGGAAGAATGCACGGATGTCGAACAAGGAGCTGGCGGCCAAAACCGGCCTGGCGCAGTCGAGCTGCCTCGAGCGCGTGCGCCGCTTGCGCATGGCCCGCGTGCTGACCGGCTACCACGCCGACGTCGACGCCGACGCGCTCGGCATCGGCCTGCAGGCCATGGTCGCCGTGCGCCTGGCCCGGCATGCGCGCGCCGACGTGGAGGCTTTCGAAAAGCACCTGGAGAGCGTCATCGAGGTGGTCACCATCTTCCACGTCGCCGGCGCCAACGATTACCTGGTGCACGTGGCCGTGCGCGACTCGGCCCACCTGCGCGAGCTGGCCCTGTCGGCCTTCACCGAACGCCCCGAAGTCGACCACATCGAAACCCAGCTCATCTTCGCCCACCGAAGAAACCACGAACTCCCCGTCTACCTGGATCTGGAGGAGTCGTGAGATCGAGGGGCGGAGGGTGTCGGGGCGCATGGCGGGCTCATACGAAATCGAAGATTTCCAAATCGCCCGCCATACACCCCGACACCCTCCTATGCGCTGAATAGAGCACCGAGCGGAGGGCGGGGGAACGGGGCTTCGATCGCGTGATTTGGAAATCTCCGATTTCGTATGAACGCGATCGAAGCCCCGTTCACCCGCCCGCAGCGCCCTGCAAAAGGCGACACCCCAACGAAAAAAGGCCCGCCAGTAGCGGGCCTTCCCTGAAACCTGAAACCTTCAGGCCGCCCGGGCCATCTCCCGCAGGACGTAATGCAGGATGCCGCCGTTCTTGTAGTACTCGATTTCCTTCGGCGTATCCAGGCGTACTTTTGCCTTGAAGGTGGTTTCCTTGCCTTCCGGGTGGGTGGCCTTGACCTCGACCTCCTTCTCCGTGCCGTCCTTCAGGCCGGTGATGTCGAAGGTCTCGGTGCCGTCCAGGCCCAGGCTTTCGGCATCGTCGCCCTCGGCAAAGGTCAGCGGCAGCACACCCATGCCGATCAGGTTCGAGCGGTGAATGCGCTCGAAGCTGGCGGCGATCACGGCCTTCACGCCCAGCAGGCGCGTGCCCTTGGCCGCCCAGTCGCGCGACGAGCCCGAGCCGTACTCCTTGCCCGCGATGACGACCAGCGGCGTGCCGTCTTCCTGGTACTTCATGGCCGCGTCATAGATCGGCATCACTTCGTCGTCCGGGAAGTAGGTGGTAAAGCCGCCCTCGGTGCCTTCGGCGATCTCGTTCTTGATGCGCACGTTGGCGAAAGTGCCGCGCATCATGACTTCGTGGTTGCCGCGGCGCGAGCCGTAGGAGTTGAAGTCGGCCGGCTGGATGCCCTTCTCCTGCAGGTAGTGGCCTGCCGGTGAGTCGGGCTTGATGGCGCCGGCCGGGGAGATGTGGTCGGTGGTGACCGAATCACCCAGCTTGGCCAGAACGCGCGCGCCGGTGATGTCACCGATGGGATCCGGATCCATACTCATGCCTTCGAAGAACGGCGGGTTGCGCACGTAGGTCGAATCCTCGTCCCACTCGAACATCTCGCCGGTGGGCGTGTCCATGCTGTTCCACAGCTCGTCGCCTTCGAACACGCTCTTGTAGTTGCGCGAGAACATCTCCGAGGTGACGTTTTCGCGAATGAAGTCCTGGATCTCGTGGGCGTCGGGCCAGACGTCCTTCAGATAGACGGGGTTGCCGTCCGGGTCTTCGCCCAGCGGTTCCTCGAGCAGGTCGAGGTCCATACGGCCGGCGATGGCATAGGCCACCACCAGCGGCGGGGACGCCAGGTAATTGGTCTTGACCTCGGGGTGAATGCGGCCCTCGAAATTACGGTTGCCCGAAAGCACCGAGCAAACCACCATTTCGTGTTCGCGGATGGCCTCGTCGATCGGTTCGGGCAGCGGGCCCGAGTTGCCGATACAGGTCGTGCAGCCGTAGCCGACGGTGTAGAAGCCCAGGGCCTCGAGGTCGTCGTCCAATCCGGACTTTTCGAGGTAGTCCGTGACCACCTTGGAGCCCGGCGCCAGCGAGGTCTTGACCCAGGGCTTGACGTTCAGGCCCTTCCTGCGGGCGTTGCGGGCCAGGATGCCGGCGCCCAGCATCACCGCCGGGTTCGACGTGTTGGTGCAGGAGGTGATGGCGGCGATCACCACCGCGCCGTCCTTGAGGATGAAGGTCTGGTCCTTGTAGTTGACTTCAGCCGCGCCCGGGATCTGGGTCGCGCCCACCGCGGTGCGTCCGCCTTCGTCGTTGAAGCGGCCCACATCGGAACCGTTGTTGGAGTCGCGATTCTTTGTCATGTCCGAAAGCAGGGCCAGGAAGGAGTTCTTGGCCTTGCTCACCAGCACCCGGTCCTGCGGCCGCTTCGGGCCGGCCAGGCTGGGCACGACGTCGCCCAGGTCGAGTTCCAGTACGTCGGTGTAGACCGGATCGGTGTCTTCGTCGTTGCGCCACAGGTCCTGCGCTTCGGCGTAGGCGCGGACCAGTTCGACGCGCTCCTTGCTGCGGCCGGACAGCTCGAGGTAGCGGATGGTCTCCTCGTCGATTGGGAAGATCGCGCAGGTCGAGCCGAACTCCGGCGACATGTTGCCGATGGTGGCGCGATCGGCCAGCGGCAGGTGCGACAGGCCGTGGCCGAAGAACTCGACGAACTTGCCGACCACGCCCTTCTCGCGCAGCATGTCGGTAATGGTCAGCACCAGGTCGGTGGCGGTGGTGCCTTCCGGCAGTCTGCCCGTCAGCTTGAAGCCGATGACCTGCGGAATCAGCATCGAGATCGGCTGACCCAGCATGGCCGCCTCGGCCTCGATACCGCCCACGCCCCAGCCCAGGATGCCGAGGCCGTTGATCATGGTGGTATGCGAGTCGGTGCCGACCAGGGTGTCGGGCCAGGCCATGGGCTGGCCGTCGGCCTCGCCGTCGAAGACCACGCGTGAGAGGTGCTCCAGGTTGACCTGGTGCACGATGCCGGTATTGGGCGGCACGACCTTGAAGTTGTCGAACGCGCCCTGGCCCCAGCGCAGGAAGCCGTAGCGTTCCTTGTTGCGCTGAAACTCGATCTTGTTGTTGAGATCGAGCGAGTCGGCCTGGCCGTAGCTGTCGACCTGCACGGAATGGTCGATGACAAGTTCGGCTGGCGACAGCGGGTTGATCTGGTCGGCCTTGCCGCCGAGTGCCTTCATGGCCTCGCGCATCGCCGCGAGATCAACGATGGCCGGCACGCCGGTGAAGTCCTGCAGGACCACGCGGGCGGGTGTGAAGGAGATTTCCTTGCTCGGCTCGGCTTTCGGATCCCAATTGGCCAGGGCGGCGACGTCGTCGGCGGTGATGTTGCTGCCGTCCTCGTGACGCAACAAGTTTTCCAGCAGGATTCGAAGCGAGTAGGGCAGCTTCCTGACCTGTTCGTGTTGTTCAGCCAGCTTGGACAGGCTGTAGAAGCCGTATTCCTTGCCGTTGGCCTTGAAGTGATCGAGACAGCCGAGCTCGTCACGCATGGGACTCTCCTCCAGTCAGAATGGGGTGAACCGGGTGGCGTGATCGTCGTGGCGACGCGCTCCCGGAGCCAGCCTTTGATTTTAGCATGGCGATGCGCGACCAGTTGGCGGGCCGGGCCGCCTCGGGGATTCAGGCGGTCAGCAGCGAGCGCGCCTGCTCGAGCATTTTCTTGCGCTCGAAAACCAGGCGCCACTGCCGGCCGCCGACCTGGTGCCACAGAATCGCCGAGCGCAGGCCGGCCAGCAGCAGGGCGCGAACGAAAGCGACCTTGTCGGCCTGCTTGAGGTAATCGGGGCGGCCGCTGACCGACAGCCTGAACCCCAGGGTCGACACGTGGCGCTGGTAGATATCGGCCAGTTGAGAGGTGACGCTTTCGTCGAGTGTTTCGGAGGCGTCGTGCCATGCTTTCTCGACCAGTTCGAGTTCCTCGCCGATCGCGTCCAGGCGTTTCCTGTCGCGCCGAACCTGCTTGGTCAGCTTGGCCAGTCCCAGCGCGTAGTTGAGCGACTGCAGGCTTTCGTGGTCGTTGCGCGCGCTGAACAGCTCGGTCAGCACGCGCAGCCCCATCCGAACGCCGCCGATGCCGCCGTAGGCGTCCTCGGTGGCTTCGGGGTTGCGGTTGAAGATGCTGGCCACGCTGGCCTGGGCGGCCTGCCCGGAGCAGGTGCCCGAAGTCGCGGTCTGGCGAACCAGTTCGCTGGCTTGAAGCATGCCCGCGAAGGCAATGGTGGCGTCTCTCATGCTTGGACCGGTTCCTTTTGGTGTGCGTTGCGAATCTGATCGGGCAGCGGCGCATCATTGGCCGTGATGGTGCCGCCACCCAGGCATTCGTCTCCATCATAAAGAACAACGGCCTGGCCGGGGGTCACCGCGCGCTGCGGCCGCTCGAAGGACAGCAGCAGTCGGTCTCCGTCGAGCGCTTCGATCCGACAGGCCTGGTCGGGCTGGCGGTAGCGCACCTTGGCGTGCAGGCGCTCGCCCGCTTCGGGCCGGCGGCGGATCCAGTTGAGCATCCCGGCTTCGAGCCGGGTCGACATCAGGGTCGGGTGGCCGGTCTGCTGCTCGGCGTAGAGCACGTTGCGGTCGATGTCCTTGTAGGTCACGTACCACGGGGCTTCCGGGAAGTCCTTCAGCCCGCCGATGTTGAGCCCCTTGCGCTGGCCCAGGGTGTAGTGGATCAGGCCCCGATGGGTCCCGATCACCGTGCCGTCACTGGTGCGGATCTCGCCCGGCTCGGATTCCAGGTAGCTGGCGATGAACTGGTCGAAATTGCGTTCGCCGATAAAGCAGATGCCGGTCGAGTCCTTTTTCGCGGCTACCGGCAGGTCGGCGCGCGCGGCCAGTTCGCGCACTTGCGGCTTGGTCAGCTCGCCGAGCGGAAACAGCGCGTGCGAGAGCTGTTCCTGGTCCAGTGCGTGGAGAAAGTAGCTCTGGTCCTTGTTGTGGTCCACGCCCTTGAGCAGCGAGACGCTGCCGTCGGCGTTGTCGCGCCTTCGTGCGTAGTGGCCGGTGGCGATGGCCTTCGCACCCAGGTCGCGGGCGTGCTCGACGAAGGTACGGAACTTGATCTCGCGGTTGCACAGGATGTCCGGGTTGGGCGTGCGCCCGGCCTTGAGTTCGGCCAGGAAGTGCTCGAACACGTCGTCCCAGTACTCGGCGGCAAAGTTGCGGCCGTGGAAGTCGATCCCCAGGATCTCGGCCACGCTCCGCGCGTCGGCGGCATCGTCCTCGGCCGTGCAGCCGCTGACGGTGTCGTCCTCTTCCCAGTTCTTCATGAACATCCCGGCGATGTTCTGGCCCTGCTGCTTCAACAGCCAGGCCACGGTGGACGAATCCACCCCGCCGGACATGGCCACCATGATCAGATCACTCATGTTTTGGCATATGGGGTTGGGGTTGGTTCTTTGCGAGGGGCTTTGTGTTTGGAGTTTAAGGTGGCGGGGGCGTGAAGTGGCGGCTGCGATTCGAAAAATGCGGGGCGAGCGGCGTGGTCGCTTCTGCGTGCGGTGGAGCCGTCCGGGTGCCGGCGAGATTGCCATGGCGCTATCGGAGGAATGGTGTCTTCGGGATCCGCTCGTCAAGCTGATGGGCGGCGATCTCAGCGGCCCTTCCGCGCCCCGATTTTTCGAATCGCAGCCACCACTCCCCGCCCTGTCAGGTTGGAGGAGGCCGCAACCACCAATAAAGGCCACCCCTCCTGTCAGAGCGGGTGGTGCTCGGAAAAATGCGTTCCTGGATGGCACGGAAGCTCCACCCAGGCCAGGCCATCTTTGCGAGGCTCGAGTGTGTATTTCGAACGCCGAGCGCCGAAAGGGCGTCAAACGCAGTGATGCTGGTACATTGACGCCTCCATTGCTTGCGGAGGCGTCGGCGGCGTTGGCCATCCAGGGGCGCATTTTTCCGAGTACCGCCCGCGGCAACTCCAAACCCATCCCGACCCCAACAGATCACTCCCCAAATAGATCCGGGCTCATCAAGTCGATAAACCGCTCGGCCTGGGGCGAAAGGTAGGCGCCGCGGCGCAGTACCACGCCGTAGGAGCGGCGCGGGAAATAGCGGCTCATGTCGCGTACCACCAGCTGCTTGCGGTCGGTTTCGGTCAGGCAGATGCTGGTGACGATCGAGATGCCCATGCCCAGCGCCACGTAGCGCTTGATGACCTCCCAGCCGCCGACCTCGAGGTTCACCCGGAAGGGCAGGCCGTGCTTCTGGAAGACCAGGTCGACCATCTGGTAGGTGCTCAGGCGCCTCGGCGGCAGGATCAGGCCGTGCGGGCTGATATCGGTCAGGTCGATCTCACGGCGGCGCGCCAGCGGGTGGTCGCGGCTCATGATCAGGGCCGGGTTGAAGTGCCAGATCGGCCGGTAGTCGATATCGTCGGGGACGTCGAGCATCGAGCCGACGGCGAAGTCGACGTCGTCGTTGCGGATCATGCCCAGCCCGTCGGCGCCGGTCACGTTGTGCAAATGCACGAAGATGCCGGGATGCTGGCGCCGGAAGCGCATCATCAGCGAGGGCAGCAGGTGCAGGATGGTCGACTCGCCGGCCGCGATGCGGATCTCGCCGCTGTCGAGCGAGCCGTAGCGGCGCTGGAACTCATCGGGCAGGGCGTCCAGGCGGTCGACCAGGGGGCGGGCGATTTCGAGCAGGGCCTTGCCGGCGGGGGTGAGCTGCAGGCGCGGGCCGTGTCGTTCGAACAGCGGTCGGCCCAGCTCTTCCTCCAGCGCGCGGATCTGCTGGCTGATCGAGGGCTGGCTGAGGAACAGCCGCTCGGCCGCGGCGGAGACGCTGCCGGTCCGCGCCGTCTGGATGAACGCGCGCAGGTGCTTGAGGAGGTTGCCCTTGTAAGTGGTCAAAACGCTTGACGCCAAAGTGTTCCGGACGAAGTATCACATAATCACATACTAAACATCAAAAGATTTAATTCGACAAATAGTTTCGCGGCGCCTAGTCTTCAAGCATCCATACGTTACGGAATGGAAGGTTGATGAACAAGCAATCCCAGCACCATGATCTCGATCAGGCCGGGGACGGCGGGCTTGAGCTGTCCCGCGATCTGCCTTCGGCCGCGAGGCCGTTGTTCTCGAACGGACTGCGCCGCTTGCTGGCCCGCCTGAATCGCCGCTACCGCGGCCGGGTCGACGCCCTGCTCGAAGCGCGACAGGAGTTTCAGGCGCGCCTTGACGCCGGAGCGGTTCCCGATTTCCCCGCCGAGACGGCCGAGATTCGCTCGGCCGACTGGAAAGTGGCGCCGATTCCCGCCGACCTGCGCGACCGCCGCGTCGAGATTACCGGCCCGGTCGATCGCAAGATGATCATCAATGCCCTCAATTCCGACGCGAAGGTTTTCATGGCCGACTTCGAGGACTCCTCGACGCCGAGCTGGGAGAACATGATCGACGGGCAGGTCAACCTGTTCGACGCCGTGCGCCGCAGTATCGAGTTCACGGCCGACAACGGCAAGCACTACCGGCTCGAGCCCGATCCGGCCGTGCTGATCGTGCGTCCGCGCGGCTGGCATCTTGACGAAAAGCACGTGCGCGAGGGTGACCGGGCGGTTCCGGGCGGCATTTTCGACGCGGCCGTCTACCTGTACAACAACGCCCAGTCCCTGATCGACCAGGGCAGCGGCCCCTACCTGTACCTGCCCAAGCTCGAGAATCGGCACGAAGCGGAACTGTGGGAGCGGGTGCTGACCGATATCGAGGGTGCGCTCGAGCTCAAGCCCGGAACCGTCAAGGTCACCGTGTTGATCGAGACGATCACGGCGGTCTTCGAGATGGACGAGATCCTGCACGCACTCAAAAGCCGCATCGTCGGCCTCAACTGCGGCCGATGGGATTACATTTTCAGCTATATCAAGCGTTTCCGGCACCATGCTGACAAAGTGCTTCCGGATCGCGCACAGGTCACCATGACGGTGCCCTTCCTCAAGGCCTATTCCCAGCTGTTGATCAAGACCTGCCATCGCCGCGGGGCATTTGCCATGGGCGGCATGGCCGCGCAGATTCCCATCAAGGGCGACGAGAAAGCCAACGCGGCGGCGATCCAGAAGGTGCGCGAAGACAAGGAGCGCGAGGCCGGTGACGGCCACGACGGCACCTGGGTCGCCCACCCGGGGCTGATTCCGCTGGCCATGGAGATCTTCGACGAGCACCTGGGCGACAAGCCCAACCAGCTCGACAAGCTGCGCGAGGACGTCTCGGTGAGCGCCGAAGCGCTGGTGGCGCCCTGCGAGGGCAGCATCACCGAGGCCGGGGTGCGGGGCAACATCAATGTCGCCATCCGCTACATGGGGGCCTGGCTGGCCGGGCAGGGCTGTGTGCCGATCAACCACCTGATGGAGGACGCCGCCACCGCCGAGATTGCCCGTGCGCAGCTCTGGCAGTGGGCCCGCCACGCCCGCGGCATGCTCGAGGACGGGACCAACATCGACCTCGACCTGATCCGTCGCTGGCAGGGCGAAGAACTGGAGAAGATCCGCGCCGATCTCGGCGACGAGGCCTTTTCCAGCGGCCACTTCCTGCGCGCGGCCGAACTGCTTTACGAAGTCACCGCCGACGATGGCTTCGTCGAATTTCTCACGTTGCCGGGCTACGAACGGCTCGACTGATACTACGACTGAACTTACCGGAGCAAGCGCATGAACAAGGACGTCACCCCGATCATCGAGATGGAACGCGACTGGCTGGAGAACCCGCGCTGGAAAGGCGTGGAGCGCCCCTATGACGCCAACGAAGTCGTTCGCCTCAGAGGCAGCGTGACCATCGAGCACACCCTGGCCCGCAGGGGGTCGGAAAAGCTGTGGAAGGCGATGCACGAGGACGACTTCGTCAACGCCCTCGGCGCCCTGACCGGCAACCAGGCCATGCAGCAGGTACGTGCCGGCCTCAAGGCCATCTACCTGTCCGGCTGGCAGGTCGCCGCCGATGCCAACATCGCCGGTCAGATGTACCCCGACCAGTCGCTGTACCCGGCCAATTCCGTGCCGGCGGTGGTGCGCCGGATCAACAACACGTTCCGCCGCGCCGACCAGATCCAGTCGACCGAGGGAAAAGGTGAAATCGACTGGTTCGCGCCCATCGTGGCCGACGCCGAGGCCGGATTCGGCGGCGCGCTCAACGCGCACGAGCTGATGAAGGACATGATCGATGCCGGTGCCGCCGGCGTGCACTTCGAAGACCAGCTCGCCTCGGCCAAGAAGTGCGGCCATATGGGCGGCAAGGTGCTCGTGCCCACGAGTGAGGCCGTGCAGAAGCTCGTCTCCGCGCGACTGGCGGCCGATATCGAGAACGTGCCGTCGATCATCATCGCCCGGACCGACGCCATGGGCGCCGGCCTGCTGACCTCCGATATCGACGAGGCCGATCACGCCTTCATCACCGGCGAGCGCACCTCCGAAGGCTTCTACCGCACGAATGCCGGCATGGACCAGGCCATCGCCCGCGGCCTGGCATACGCGCCCTATGCTGACCTGGTCTGGTGCGAGACCTCGAAGCCCGACCTGGGGGAGGCGAAGCAGTTCGCCGAGGCGATTCACGCCGAGTACCCGGACAAGCTGCTGGCCTACAACTGTTCGCCCAGCTTCAACTGGAAGAAGAACCTCTCGGATGCCGAGATCGCAAAGTTCCAGACCGAGCTCGGCGCGATGGGCTACAAGTTCCAGTTCATCACCCTGGCCGGCTTCCACGCGCTCAACCACAGCATGTTCCAGCTTGCCCGCGGCTACAAGGCGCGCCAGATGTCGGCCTACGTCGAGCTGCAGCAGGCGGAGTTCGACGCCGAGTCGCAGGGCTATACCGCCACGCGCCACCAGCGCGAGGTCGGCACGGGCTACTTCGACCAACTGGCCCAGGCGATCAGCGGCGGTGAGTCCTCGCTCGGCGCGCTTTCCGGATCGACCGAGGAAGACCAGTTCGACGACGCCAAAAGCGCCTGAGGAGGCTCCGGGACTCACCCGCACGGCCGTTGTAGCCGTGCGGGTGATATCAGGCGGCTAGCCGATATCGCCCAGGAAGGCGAGCAGCTTGCGTTCGTCGGACAGGTCACCGTAGAGCACGGAGATCCCTCCATCCTGGCCCGTTCGCAGCAGCGCGGGCGTGGCGAAGACCGACAGGCTCACCGACTGCTCCGGATGGGCGAGCAGGTCGATTTCCAGCGGTTGGATTGCTTTCCTGTCCAGTGTCTTCAGGGCCTCGGCCAGATTGGCCCGGGCCCGCCGCGATCTCGGCGCGTCGCCGGTCACCAGGAGGGTCAGGGCGGGTACAGCCGATTCGCCTTGCGTGGTTTCGGCGTTCACTTGCTGCCTCCTTCTTCGTCGCGGCCGCGATCGGATTGGCGCCGCCGTTTCATCTGCTCGGTGTGTTGGCGATCCATCCGATCAACTTCACCGGAGGTTTGCTCCTGCAGTTCGAGCTCGGTCTGCAGGCGGTCCATCTCGCTGCGCGTCTGTTCGATGCGGCGCTCGAGCTCCTGGCGGCGCTGCGTTCGCTCCATGGCGGCGCGCCGCGTTGCCGCGCGCTCCTCGCTTTCCTTCTGCGCCCGGGCGGTACCCATCAGCACCTCCGTGCCGTACTCGTAGACATCGGCCAGGTCGATGCCCTGTGCGGACAGGACCAGCTCGCGCTGCTGGTTGGAATGGGCCGTTCCGCGCGATTTCACGATCGACAGCGAGCGGTTGCGCTCGCCGGCGCGCACGTTGTAGTCGAGCACGATCCAGGTATCGGCAATGGTCGAGACGTGCACCAGGGTGGTCTCGCCCTCGGGGTCGCCCTCACCGTTGAGTGATGTCAGGACCGTCGTGATGCCCCGACCGCGCGCGAGTGCCAGCAAGCGTTCGATGGCGGACCCGGTGCCCTCGGAACCGGTGGCTTTCATCAGCGCCGAAACCGGGTCGATGACCAGGCAGTGCGGTTCGAATTCCTCGATCAGGCGCTGGATATGAAGGAAGTGCTCGCTGATCAGCGCAGACCAGGCTGAAAGCGCGCAGAATCGGAGCCGTCCTGCGTCGATGTGTGACTGAAGGTCGATACCAACGGACGCCAGATTGCGTACATAGGGTGCTTCGACTTCGTCGAAGCTGACGTACAGGGTTCGCCCGCCGCGCCCGGCCGCCGCCTCGGCGAAACTGGCTGCCAGCGTGCTCTTGGCGGTGCCGGGGCGGCCCGATATCAGCGTGCTGGAGCCGTGGTAGGGTCCGCCGCCGAGCAGCTGGTCGAGGCGATCGATGCCGGTGCTCACGCGTTGCGTGCCGGCGGTTGCCGGCTCTTTGCTCGGGGCCGACTGGTAGGGCAACTGAATGCCGTCGTCGTCCATGACAAGCGGCACAACGTCGGTCACGTGAGCTGATCCGCGATACTTGGCCACCTGGATATGACGGTTCAGGCGACGGTCGATGACCCTTGCCGTCAGCAGCAGTATCGTCGGCAGCAGAAACTCGATGCCGTCGAGATGGCGGGGCGACAAGCCCCGCTCATCCAGTTTGCCGCTGATCAAGAGGGTCCAGCCGCATTTTTCACAGTACTCGTTGATCTGCCGTACCTGGTCGGCGGCAATGCTCGGATCGGGCTGGTGCTGCAGCAATTGATCGATGCCGTCGATCACGATCCAGGCATTGTCGAAGCGATCGGCCTGTGCCGAGATCGCCCCGAGGAGGGCGTCGATATCGAACCCACCGGAGACTTCGGTGCCGGCGGGCGTGCGTGCGTCGATAATCGACCAGGCATCCGAGTCGATCAGTTCACCCCCCCAGCGAAACGAGTCGGCGCTGCGTCGGAGTTGCCCGAGCGACTCTTCGAAGGTAACGAAAACACCGCCGTCACCACGGCCGACCGCGTTGGCCAGGAGCTGCAGGCCGAGCACGGTCTTGCCTGTGCCGGGTTGTCCGAGTACAAGGGTTGCCTGACCTTCAGGCAATCCACCGTGGGTAAGCCGGTCCAGGCCGGGGATGCCGGTCGGCCGCTTTTGCAGACGCCAGTCCGTGGTGCTCATCTTATGCAGTCCTGTTGTTTGGGGCGGGCGGTCATCAGCCGTCGCGATCGCTCGCGCCCAGGGGTAGATTACTGCGCTTTTCGAGCAGCCAGCGAAAGTCCTCGCCGGCCAGGGGCATACTATAGTAGTAGCCTTGGCCTTCGTAACAGCCCATTTCCAGCAACGCCTCGGCAACCTCTTTCGTTTCAATGCCTTCGGCCACCGCCTCGGCGTCCAGTGCCCAGGCGAGGTTCATGATCGCGCGCACGATGTCCCGGCTGTAGCGGTCGTCGAGGAGCCGATTGACGAAGCCCTGGTCGATCTTGATCTCGTCGAAGGGATAGCGCTGCAGGTACAGCAGCGAGGAGTAGCCGGTGCCGAAGTCGTCCAGGGCCAGTCTCACGCCCAGGTTGCTCAGATCTCTGAGTTCCGCCAGCAAGCGGTCGGACTGACGCTCGAAAACGCTCTCGGTGATCTCCAGGGAGAGCTGCGAGGCATCGACATCGAATTCCGCGAGCGCGGCCCGAACCTTGGCGGGAAAGTCGCCGATCATGAACTGGATCTGCGAGACATTCACGGCCACCCGCACCGTCGTGAGCCCGGCGTCCTGCCAGCCGCGAAGCTGCCTGCAGGCGGCTCGCAGCACCCAGTCGCCGATCGGCCCGATCAGCTGGCTTTGCTCGGCGACCGGGATGAACACTCCCGGCGGCAGCAATCCGCGCTCAGGGTGCTGCCAGCGAATCAGCGCCTCGGCCGCGATCATCCGGCCGTTGCCGAGACTGACCTTGGGCTGGAAATGCAGCTCGAACTCGTCGGCCTCGAGGGCGCGCCGGAGCTCCGAGGTCAGCTGGATTCGTTCGCGCGTTTGCTTGTTCAACCCTTCGCTGAAAGCGAGCCAGGGGGTCTCCCCGATATCGTCGTCACGATTCTCGAACAAGGCCAGCTCGGCCTCTCGAACCAGGTCCTGGGGGCTGCGGCGCTGACCGCCGAGCAGGGTGTAGCCGATGCGGACCGCAACCTCGATATCCAGCCCGGTTTCGTCCGGGTGGAACGGTTCGTCCACGGCGGCAGCGATGTGCCGGAGCCGATCGTCCGCGGAGATTCCCGATGCATCGGGCAGGTAAACCACGAACTCGTCGCCGCCTGTTCGCCCGGCCAGCCCTTGCTCTCCTGAACGGTGCTGCAGGCGGCGGCCGAGCTCCACCAGCACCCGGTCGCCGGCTTCGTAGCCGTGGGCGTCGTTGATATCGTGCTGGCCGACCACATCGAGCATTGCGACGATACCGCCGGCGGGCCACTCATCCCGCTCGAATCGCTGGCCGAGCCGCTCGGCGAAGCCGTTGCGCGAGTGCAGCCCCGTCAGGGAGTCCTCGTAGGCGAGCCGGTTGAGTTCTTGTTCGGCCAGCTTGCGTTGGGTGATGTCGATGTGCATGGCGACGGCGCCGCCGGCTGCGCTTCCCGCCGACGTCAGGCGGCTGAACATCGCGCGGAACCAGCGTTTCTTGTCGGGGGAGTGGCATGGGTATTCGAGGGCGAAGGTCTCGCGCTTGCCTCCGAGTACGTCCTTGAGGCCATCGGCCACGGTCTGCGCTTCTTTCGAACACTCGCCTTCGGCGGCTTCACAAAGCCTGACGTAATTGGTGCCGACACCGAAATCGGAACCGCCGTTGCGAAACTGATTCTGCTCACCGAAGTGACGCCATTGGTCGTTGACGTCCATGATCTTGCCGCATTTGTCGAGCATTGCAATGTGGGCGGGCAGGGAGTTGATCAGAGCCTGGCGGACACCCAAGGCGGCATCCAGTTCGTCGCGTGAGGCACGCAGGGCGGCTTCGTGCGCCTGCAGCCGCTCCAGCATGCGGTGGTTCTCCGTGACGTCCCGGAAGAACACGGCGATCCCTTCCGTCCAGGGATAGGCGTGGACATCGAACCAGGCTTGCAGCGGCTCGAAGAACTCGTCCGCCGTCGTGGAGATCCGTGCTTCCATGGCATCAACCAGTGCGCGTTCTGTGGCGCTGCCGGCCAGTTCAGGAAACTGATCCCACAGGGTCGAACCGATCAACTCGTCGCGTGATTTGCCGAGAATTCGACCGCCCTCGGCGTTGACATAGGTATATCGCCATTGCTCGTCGAAAGCGACAAAGCCGTCCGTAATGGCTTCGAGCATAGCTGCCAGCCGGTCGGACAGATGGCGGCTTTCTTGCTCGAGCGCCTTGCGCTCAGAGATATCCTGGAAGGCGCCCTGTACTCTTATGATGTTTCTCTGTTTGTCGTAAACGGGCTCGCCAACAGTTCGCACCCACCGTCGCTGGCCTTCTGCGTCCACGACCTGGAGCTCCTCGTCGTAGGACTCGCCCTGTTCGGCACAGGCCTCGAAAACCTGGCTGATACGCTCGCGAAATTCGGGAGCGTAGAAGTGAATGCCTTCCTCGACTGAGGGTGTGTATCCACGCGGCATACCGTGAATCTCCGCCACCACGTCTGACCATTCGCAGGTCATGGAATCCAGATTCACCGCCCATGCCCCGAAACGAGCCGCCCGTCCGGCCACGTCGAGCAGAGCGCCCTGACGCTTCAGCTCCTTCTGTGCCGCATCGCGCTCGTCCAGCGTGCGGTTGAGCGTTTCGGCCAGGCGAGAGAGCTCGTCGTTGCCGGTGACCGGGGCTCGGGCGTCGTTTTCGCCCGCCCGTCGGCGCTCGAGGGTGTTGGCCATTAGGCGGACAGGGTGTGCAATGCGGCGGTGAATCAGTGCGAAGGCGACGACGCACAGGGCACCGAAGAGCAGGGCCGCGCCGGCAAGGGTAGCGCCGATCCAGGTCGCCTCGCGCGTAATCGCCCGTTGACGCTCGCGCAGCGCACGGTCGAGAGCGCTGTCGAGCGCGATGCCCTGTCCGGCAACCTGGTGCATGACGATCCGGCTGCGTGCGGGTACTTCGAGCGGCTCGAGGTAGCGGTCGGGTCGTGCCAGTTCATTGCCGTATTCGCCGGCCTGCAGGGCTGCCTCGACGGAATCGACCAATTGCGCCACGCGCCTTGCAGCCTTGCGTGCATCGGGATGAAGCTCACCGATTTCTTCCAGCTCCCGTCGAATGGCCTTGGCCTCGGCGACGTAGGTTTTCCAGCGCCCAGGGTCGGCGCCGAAAAGGACCAGGCTGTCGCTGGCGGCGGAAAACTCGTCGATGCGGGCGCTTAGCTCCAGCAGTTCGCCGATCGCCTCTTGCCGCTGGTAGATTTCCTGGCCGCTGTCGATGCTCAGGACCAGAAGCAGCAGCATGCCCGCCACGCAGACCGCGACGCTGAACCGCGACAACCGGTCCAGGTTCACGGGCCAGTGTCCGGCGAATCGGCCTTCGGGATGCGCACCGCGTCGGGCTTCAGATCGCGCAACGGGCCGGGTTCAATCAGGTCGAGATTCTGCTTGGCGAAGAGTTGCAGCTCCTCGGTGACGATCGTCGGCACGTCCCCCAGGTAGATTGCGCTCGCGATGCGAACGGGGGCCTGCGACTGCCGGGCGTGGAGGGCGGATGCCGCGGACAGGGCCATAACGGCCATGGCGATGGTCTTGATCCACGCTCGCAATTCAACCCCCTCATTTTGCCCGGCATTTGCATCGTTTGATGCGTCGAGCGTGCCACTTTCCGTTCGCATGTGCAACGTTATCACGACTTCCTGATGGAAGGCCGATGCGCCCTCTACCAGGGGGCGGCGTATCGGGCTTCGGGCGCTTGAAAAGCCCTCGCGGCTGCCGCAGTATGATGTTTATCATGAATACTTGGTACAGCCCACGCCGATGAGCGAAAAGGAACAGCATTCCGACCCCAACAGCGGCGAGGGCCTGGCGCTCGAGGAAGCGCGCCCGAAAGTTCGAAAGCCGCCGCTGTACAAGGTCGTCATCCTCAACGACGACTACACCCCGATGGAGTTCGTGGTCGAAGTCCTGCAGCGCTTCTTCAGCCTGTCGCACGACAAGGCCACGAGCATCATGCTGCACGTCCATACCCGTGGCCGCGGTGTGGCCGGCGTGTTCACCTACGAGATCGCCGAGACCAAGGTGGTGATGGTCAACGACTACGCCCGCGAGCACCAGCATCCGCTACAGTGCACCCTGGAAGAGACCGATGACTGAGCGCGCGCAGGGAATCATCGGCGCCCGGCAGGGTCTGAACTTTTCGAAGTCAAACGAATTTTCGCAAGCGCAAGGTTGCCCAGATGTTCAGCAAGGAACTTGAATTATCCATCTCGCAGGCCTACCACACGGCCCGCAGCAAGCGCCACGAGTTCCTGACCGTGGAGCACCTGCTGCTCGCGCTGCTCGACAACGATTCGGCGCGGGAGGTGCTGCTGGCCTGCGGCGTCGATATCCAGCTGCTCGGCCACGAGCTCGACATCGCGCTCGACGAGTCGGTGCCGGTCCTGTCCGAGGGTGACCAGCGCGATACCCAGCCGACCATCGGCTTTCAGCGCGTGCTGCAGCGCGCGCTCTACCACGTGCAGTCGGCCGACAAGAAGGAAGTCCTCGGTGCCAACGTCCTGGTGGCGATCTTCAGCGAGAAGGACTCGCACGCCGTCTACCTGCTGGGCAAGCAGGATCTGGCCCGGCTGGACGTGGTCAACTACCTCTCCCACGGCATCGCCAAGACCGACGAGACGGGTCCCCAGGCGGGCACGGACGCGGCCCAGGGCGCGGAAGGCGCGGCTGAAGAGGAAAAGTCGGCGCTGGCAAGCTACGCCACCAACCTCAACGAGCGCGCCAGGGCCGACAGGATCGACCCGCTGATCGGCCGGGCCCTGGAAGTCGAGCGAACCATCCAGATCCTGTGCCGCCGGCGCAAGAACAATCCGCTCTACGTCGGCGAATCCGGCGTGGGCAAGACCGCGCTGGCCGAGGGCCTGGCGCTGCGCATCGTGCGCGAGGAAGTGCCCGACGTGCTGCACGATGCCGAGATCTGGGCGCTGGACCTGGGCGCGCTGCTGGCCGGCACCAAGTACCGCGGTGACTTCGAGAAACGGCTGAAGGCCGTGCTCGCCGAGCTGAAGTCGCGCGAGAAGGCGGTACTGTTCATCGACGAGATTCACACCATCATCGGCGCCGGTGCGGCCTCGGGTGGGGTGATGGACGCGTCGAACCTGATCAAGCCGGTGCTCGCCAACGGCGAGCTGCGTTGCATCGGCTCGACCACCTTCGAGGAATACCGCGGCGTGTTCGAGAAGGATCGCGCCCTGGCCCGTCGCTTCCAGAAGATCGACATCGTCGAGCCCTCGGTGGGCGAGACGATCGAGATACTCAACGGCCTCAAGTACCGCTTCGAGGAACATCACGGCGTGACCTACACGCCCGAAGCCCTGGAGGCGGCGGCCACGCTGTCGAATCGTCACATCAACGATCGGCATCTGCCGGACAAGGCCATCGACGTCATCGACGAGGCCGGCGCGCGCGAGCGGCTCAAGCCCGAGGACGAGCGCGTCGAGCAGATCGGGGTCAGCGAGATCGAGGAAGTCATCGCGAAGATGGCGCGGATTCCGCCGCGCCAGGTGTCGCGATCCGATCGTGATGCGCTCAAGACCCTCGAGCGCGACCTCAGGATGGTGGTTTTCGGCCAGGACGAGGCGATTTCGACCCTGGCCTCGGCGATCAAGATGTCGCGTTCGGGCCTGGCCGACGTCGACCGGCCGATCGGCAGCTTCCTGTTCGCCGGCCCGACCGGCGTGGGCAAGACCGAGGTCACGCGTCAGCTGGCCATGACGATGGGCATCGAGCTGATTCGCTTCGACATGTCCGAGTACATGGAGGCGCACTCCGTATCCCGGCTGGTCGGGGCGCCGCCGGGCTACGTCGGATTCGACCGCGGCGGGCTGCTGACCGAGTCAGTCACGCAGACGCCGCACGCCGTGCTCCTGCTCGACGAGATCGAGAAGGCGCACCCGGACGTCTACAACCTGCTGCTGCAGATCATGGATCACGGCAAGCTGACCGACGCCAACGGGCGCACGGCCGATTTCCGCAACGTGATCGTGGTGATGACCACCAACGCCGGCGCCGAGCTGATGAGCCGTCGCGGCATCGGGTTCGTGCCCTCGGACAACACCACTGACGGCATGGAGGCGATCCGCAAGCAGTTCACGCCCGAGTTCCGCAACCGGCTCGATGCGATCATCCAGTTCCGTTCGCTGCCGGTCGACGTGGTCATGCAGGTGGTCGACAAGTTCCTGATGGAAATGGAAAACCAGCTTGCCGACAAGGGTGTAAGTATCGAGATCAGCGCGGCCGCGCGCGAGTGGCTGGCCGAGAACGGCTTCGACGAGAAGATGGGTGCACGGCCGATGAAGCGCATCATCCAGGAGCACATCAAGCGGCCGCTGGCCGACGAACTGCTGTTCGGCGATCTGTCCGAGGGCGGAGAAGTCGAGGTCAGCGTGCGCGAAGATGGCGAGGGCCTGACGCTGGCCTGCCGCAGCTCCGCTGCCACGGCGCCGATCGCCGACTGAGGGGCCGGCTTACTTCATGCGGTAGGTGATACGGCCCTTGGACAGGTCGTAGGGCGTCATCTCCACCTTGACGCGGTCGCCGGTGAGAATGCGAATGTAGTGCTTGCGCATCCGACCGGAGATGTGGGCGGTGATGACGTGTCCATTGTCGAGTTCGACGCGGAACATGGTGTTCGGCAGGGTCTCGAGGACCTTGCCTTCCATTTCGATGTGCTCGTCCTTTGCCATAATTCCTGTTCAATTCATTAAAACCGCGTTATTCTGACAGCTTCTGAGCCAGACGCAAGCAGAAATGCCGAAATTCGATTGCTGGGGCGGGTGGCTCAAAAAAGTACGCCGAAGGGGTTGACAGGAATTTCTGTCCGGCTAAAATTCCCTTCTTTCGCGGGAATAGCTCAGTTGGTAGAGCACAACCTTGCCAAGGTTGGGGTCGCCGGTTCGAGTCCGGTTTCCCGCTCCAAATCCCCGAAGGCCCGGGTTGCTGCCCGGGCCTTTTTCGTTGGGCTTCGACTGCTGTAAGCAACCGGCAGTTGGGGTACAATCTGACGCGCATCCGGCCAGGTGGCAGAGTGGTGATGCAGCGGCCTGCAAAGCCGCGTACCTCGGTTCGATTCCGGGCCTGGCCTCCAAATTGATCGTCGATCGAGCCGGCATTTTGCCGGCTCTTTTCGTGTGGGTCTCAGCGTGCGGCCAGCGCCTCGGCCCGGCGCATCATGTCGTCGCCGCCGTGGTACTTGCGCCAGTCGTGCGGAAGGCTGTCCAGAAGCTGCGCCAGTCGGCCGCGGTCGGCCATTTCTCTGCGCTCGACCTGCTGCCTGATCTCCGCCAGCGTGGCCGGCATGAATCCGGCCTCGGCCGCGCTCGTTCTCAGGGCGTCGGTAAACTCCGGGTCGAGCGAGTCCTTGAGCGACAGCATGAACTGGGCCCGCGGTACCCCTTCGAAGGCCGCCTGCTTCAACCAGAATCGATGGGCTTCGATGTCCGCTTCCACCTTGTCTCCCCGGTGGAGGCGCCGGGCCAGGTCGAGCTGGGCCCGGATGATGCCCGCCCGGGCAGCCTGGTGGGTGATATCGATGACGGCGCCGGGATTGTCCGGGTCGGTCGCCAGGCCGAGAAAATCGAGGGTCCAGGCCGATTTGTAGGCGGCCAGGAGGTCTTCGTCGGCCTTGTCGAGCTGCCGTTCCAGTTTCTTCAGGCTGATGCTGTCGTAGGGTGCTCCGGCCCCCATGTTTTCGAGCGTGAACTTGATCTGCTGGGTGATGTAGATGGGGGTGCCTTCCGGTTCACCGTCGGCCCATTCGAACCGCCAGCGCGAAAAGGCCCGCAGGGCCGAGCGATCAAACACGTCTTTCGGGTCGCTGAACAGGATATGCGGCTGTTCGAGTTCGCCGGCGGCGTTGAGCCAGCCGCCGAGCAGTACCATGCCCATGCTGCCCGAACCGGCGGCATCGCGGGGGTAGCGGGGCGCCTCGCGCTCGACCGTGAGCTGCTTGTCCCTGATCAGCGTGTCCAGTCGTCGGCTTTCGGCGTCGCGCGCGCTCATCTCGTCATCGCTACAGTCGGCGCAAAACTCCGGCGCATGGCGAGCGAGCAGGGCATCGCGCGAGAACTCGTCCCGCCATGCCGGGAGGCGTTGCTCGAAGTCGGCCAGCTGTTCCTGGTCGAGATTGGCCTTGATCGTGGGTAACGCCTGCCGGGCGGCTTCGAATCCGGCTTCCTCGGCCAGGGCGATCCACAGGGCCGCCTCGACCACGTTCCGGCGGCCTCCCTCGCCATTGGCGAGCATGGCGCCGAGGTTGAACTGGGCTTCGACCCTGCCGGCGCCCGCCATGCGCTCGAAAGACGCGCGCGCTTCCTCGAGCTGTCCGGCCGCATGCGCTTCGACCGTTTCGTCGAAAGCCACCGGTTGCCGGGCCTCCACCAGGCTCGCGCACAGGCAGGCCAGCATCGCCAACACGATTCGATTCATCGCTAGTCTCCTCGTTGAATCAAGCCCCTTCCCGCCTTCAAGCTAGCGAACCCGGACAGACGGGTCAAGGCTAGCCTGAGATGAGCTGTTTGGCTTGATCCACGAGCGTCTGATCGGGATTGACCATGTACCAGAATTCCGGCAGCAGTTCGACCAGGCTGGACAGCTGGGCCTTGTCGGCGGTCTCGGGGGAGGCGAGCTGTTGACGAAGTACCGACATGATGGCCGGAACCGAGCCCTTTTCGGCCGCGCTGTACAGCAAGCTCTGTTTGAAGTCGGGGCTCGGGTCGTCCCGCAGGCTCAGCAAGAACTGGGCGCGGGCATGACCGGAAAACGCGGCCCGTCGCAGCCAGAATGCGGCCGCCCGATCATCGTGGCGAACGCCGTTGGCCGTCTCCAGGTCGTCGTGCAGATCGATCTGGGCCCGGGCCAGGCCCGCGCTTGCGGCGTCGTGCGTTTTCGCCACGAGGCCCTCGCGGCCGCCGACCAGGTCGCCGAATTCCAGGGTAAATGCCATTCGCGCGGCCCGGTAAGCCCCAGCGAGATCTTCATCCCAGTCGTTGATCAGGCGCTCGTACTGTCGCCGGGCCTTGCGTCCCCAGCTTCTGCCTTCGAGATAGAAGACGATGGTCTGGCTCACGTAACGGTTGTCGGCGTCAGGTGCGCCATCGACCCACTCGACGCGCCACTTCTGGAGTGCGGCGAGCGCCGGTCCGTCGAAGATCCATTCCGGGTCGCTGAACATGACGTGCGGGTGTTCGAACTCGCCGTCCGCGCCGATCCAGGCGCCCATCTGAACGTAGCCTGGTATGCCGCGTCGACGAAGCTCTCGCGGGAATATCGGTTCATGCTGGTCAAGCAGGGCCCGCTTACCGTTCAGAATGACTTCTGCCGACCCCTTCGGGCGCCTGAGGCCGTCCGAGTCACCGCTGAGGCAGTCGGCTTCGCAAAGAACGGGGGCGTGTGTCGCGAACAGGGCGCCCCTGGAATACCGGGCGCGCCAGTCGGCAATGCGGTTGTCGACCATCTCTCGCTGCGCGGGCTCCAGGGTCTCCAGTTCAGCGGGCGGCGTGTCGATGGCCGGCCGGTGACCTTCTTCCGCGGCCAGGCGAATCCAGAGCGCGCCCTCCACGGTGTCTTTCGGACCGCCTTCGCCTTCGAGCAACATGCTTCCGAGCTTGAATTGCGCGCTTGGAAACCCGCTTTCGGCAAGGCGCCTGAACGACGCTCGGGCGACATCAGCGTGTCCCGCTGCGTTGGCGGCCACTGCGTCCTTGTAAGTGACCGGAAGTCGAGCCTCAGCCGTCGCCAGCCCGCAAAGGCAGGCAAGTGCCAACACGAATCGAAACATGATCCCTCTCCCTCTCCCTGTGCCATCTGGCTTTCACTCGCCGGAAGCCGGGAATCTAGCGATTGGAAGCGTAAAGGTCAACTGGCGGATCACACCTTGGGCTTCATCGCGTTCCTGCCGCTTCCGGACTGTCCGGCGGCGAGCGCGATGTTGGCCGAACGCATGATCAGGGCCGTCAGGGCGAGCAGAAGTACGATCATCAGGGCGGCCAGCCAGCGTCGGTAGGATTCGGCGCGGTAGACGCCGCCCGAGCCCACGCTCTCCATGCGCTGCGGCGGGTAGGGCAGGTCGTGCTGGGTGGCCAGGTTGCGGATGCCGGAGAAGTTGATGACCGGCACATCCTGCTGCAGGTAGTGGCCCATGACCGAGGGGACGCGGAAGGCGCCCGAAGGCGCCGTCCGGATCAGGCCGCTGCCGAAGTAGTGGTCGATATTGTTGGGTCCGGTCGTGGCGGAGCCGCCGCCGACGTTGATCAGGGCCTTGATCTCTCCGCCGCCGCTGCCCTCGTTGTAGACCCGGATGCGATCGTTGACGGCGGCCTCGTAGCTATCGGGCACCATCAACTCGACTCCGGCGCGCTCGGCGGCGCGACGAATCATGTTCTGGCCTGCCTCGTCGAGACCGATACCGCGGTCTTCGATGCCGCCGAGCGTTGCCGCCTGCGCCTGCATGTCGATCAGCTCCGCCTCGCGCAGTTCGCGGGCGATGTCCAGCCAGGAGAACTCGGGGACGTTGGCGCCCCACTGGGAGGCCGAGCCGGAGACGATCGCGATCGGTTCGATGTCCATCGATTCGAGCGCGGCATAGACCGCGAGGTTCAGGGCCGGAAAGGAGCCGGAAACGGCCACGGCCACCCGGTCGCCGGGTTCCACGTCCGCCTGGGCCAGAAGACGAATGACGACGGCGGCCCAGTTGGGATTGATCGTCGCCTGCTTGGACTCCAGGTCGCCGCTGTTGCTGGTCGTCGGCGAGGAGGCGATGCCGATCAGGCCCGAACGCAGGGGATCGACGTCGGGATTGATCGGCTCGATTCGCCCGCGAATCGGTCGCAGGGTCTCGATGCTCTGCTGCACGAGGCGCGAGGCGTCGAGCATTTCGTCGTAGTAGTCGGAGGCCTCCTTTCGCGTGAAGGTCTCGACGACGAGCAGGGCCCCGATCGCGGCCACCGCCAGCAGGAGGAGGGCGCTGGTCGGAATGGACGAGGGGCGCCAGTAAAGCTTCTGTCCGCGCGGGATCATTCGAACCACTCCTGGAAAACGGTGGTCAGGTCGGCGCGGTTGAGCGCCTGCTCGGCCTCGTAGGTCATCAGCACGTCGGGCATGATCAAGACCAGGATCAGCCGCACGAGCACCGCCGAGACGATCAGCCCGACGAGCGTCTTGACTACCCCTTGGCGTTCGAACCAGATCGCGATCAGGCCGGGGATGATGTAGCCGATGACGCTCAACTCGAAGTAGGTGAACTGCGTGGCGCTGCTGCCGGACTCGGCGTTGGGGAAACTGAGTACACCGCCCATGCTCAAATCGATCAGCGAGCCCGACAGGTAGCCGAACAGGATCATCAGCGCCGTCTTGCGGCGACCGTAGACCACCATGAAGCTCGACAGGGTGCGCACGGCAATGAAGGTCAGGTAGGCGGCCAGCAGGGTCATGGCCACGCTCCAGGGTTGCAACAGCTTCAGGGCGACGTAGCCGGGCACCACCAGCCCGCCCGCGGCCAGGCCGAAGACTTCGACCAGCAAGAGCGTAACGAGCAGGCCGATGCCGATCGACACGGCCAGCAGGTTGAGCAGGATCATAGGGGTTGGCTCCTCGTTGCCCGGTTGTTGAACTGCCTGGCCAGTTCGGCGCCGCCGCCGTGGACGTTGCACATGCCCACGATCAGGGCGTCACCCTCGGTGTGTTCCAACACGACTTCGAACAATTCGTGCTGGTCGAGTCCCTCGGCCACGGTCATGCGGCTGGGCGGGATGCCGGCGCGTACCGCGGGCCGGGCGAACAGCAGCGTGCCCGAACCCATCAGGACGTAGTGGTCGGCCGGTGTCCATCGACCGGCGACCTCGGCCAGCTGCTGCGAGCGTTGCGGCCGGTCGAAGCGGCAGTTGACCACAGCCAGCTTGAAGCGGCCCTGGCCGTAGTGATCGACGACCCGCTCCCAGATCATCTCGGTGGAATCGGGGTCGTTGGCGGCGAAGGCATTGACGAACACGATGTCGCGGCCGAAAAAGTCGACCGTCTGGACCCTTGTGGCGCCGACCTCTGGCGCCAGCGCCTGCATGCCGCGCAGGGCGTCCGCCCGCTTAACGCCCAGCGCGCGGCAAACGTCGAGCGCAAGCGCCACGTTCTCGGCGTGCTCGGCGTATCGGAACGCGGCCATCTCTTCGCGCGTGACCGCTTGCACGTCATCGGCGGTCGTTGCCTCCAGCTCGCTGCCGCGATCCTGCGCCGCCATCCGGAAGGTGTCGAGATGCTCGCGCTCGGCGGTGAACAACCGGGCCCCGAAAGGCACGGTGCCGGCCAGGGCCAGGGCGACATCCGAGGCCTGCGGCCCCATCACGTCGAGGTGATCGGCGCGGGCGTTGGTGATCACGCCGTGCGTCGAGCGCACCATCTGGCGTTCGGTCAGCGCCTGGAAGTGTGGCTGCAGGGCCATGCATTCCATCACGACAATGTCGGGCCCGAACGCCACCAGGCGGCGCATCACGCGCATTTGCTCGATGATGTTGGGCTGGTTGGGGCGGTGCAGCGGGTAGTCCTCGCCGTCGGGGCCGGTAACCGACGCGAAGGAGCCGGTGGTTTTCGAGCACACCCGCTTGCCGCCGGCGCGAAGGCCGGCGGTGATCAGGCGCACGACGCTGGTCTTGCCGCGCGTGCCGTTGACGTGCACACGAACCGGCAGCTGCCGAAGCACGCGGCGATGAATCAGCATCTCGATCAGACCCAGCACGATGAGCACCACCAGGATGCTGGCGACCGTAAAGATGGCGAAGCTGTTGCTGATGGCGGCGAATTCCCTCGACGACTGACTGGAATCTTACCGGTACCGGGCCGGTTTTGGAAAACCCCGGTTGAATGCACGTTTCCGGCCGCCGGGCTCTGCTAAGATTTCCGGCCAGGCCCGGATGGCGAAATTGGTAGACGCAAGGGACTTAAAATCCCTCGGTGGAAACACCGTGCCGGTTCGAGTCCGGCTCCGGGCACCATCCTTCCTGTTCCGTCTCACCCCTCTTCGAATTTTATCGAGGGCTTCACGGTTTCGTGACAGTTTATTGACCGCTCGTCGACAAGTGGGGAGTAATTTCCAGACTCACTCACAGTCAGAGGGTTCTCCCCATGAACAAGCTCGGAATGCTAGTCGGTCTTGCCGCAACCGTGGCAGCCTCGTCCGTATTGGCCGACGCGCGCGTTCGCGTGGTTCACGCCGCCCCCTTCAGTGACAGCCTCGAAGGTTCCGCGGTTACGGTCACGGCCAACGGCGACACCTTGCTCGAAGACTTCCGGTTCGGTGACTTCACCGATTACGTCGAACTCCCCGCCGGCAGCTATGATCTGGCCGTTTTCCCGGCCGGTGCCGAGGATCCGGCCATGTCTGCGTCGGTCGAGTTGTCCGATGATGTCGACTACACGGTGCTTGCGACCGGCAACGGCAGCACGCAGGACCTGGCCTTGTGGCCGCTGGTCGACGATGCTGACGCTCCGGGCGACGGCAACCTGAATATCCGGGTCGTGCACGCCGCACCGTTCGCTGCGGCTTCCGAGGATACCGAGGTATCGATCCGCACGGCCGCGGGCGATGTCGTCAACGGTCTGGTCGGTGTGCCTTACTTCGCCGAAAGCGGCTACTTCGCCGTGCCGGCGGGTACCTATGACCTGAAGGTTGCCTCGAACGACGGCACGGTCAATTTCATCGACCCGCTGCCCGCCGACCTGCCTGCGGGTCTGGATGTGACCGTGATCGCGATCGGTGACGGCATCAACCAGCCGCTGGGCATCCTGGCCCTGCCGGTCGGGGCGCTCGAGACGCGCACGCCGGTCGACAACAGCGTCAACGGCTGGTGGGAGTCCGCCAACGAGGCCGAGGAAGGCCTGGCGCTCCTGCCGATCCCGGCGCGCAATCAGCTCGTGGGCTCGGTCTACACCTATGCACCGGACGGTTCGGGCGAGCAGCGCTGGTTCACGCTCGACTCCGGCGAGGCCGGGTTCGACGGACGCGAGGCGATGGGTACGCTCTACACGGCAAGTGGTGCGACGCTGGCCGGTGACGAGAGCGCCAACATCGAAGAGGCCGGAACCTTCGGCATCGAGTTCATCTCCTGCTCCGAGGCTGTCCTGACCGCGATGCTCGACGGCGGCGCCGAGGCGACCTGGACGCTGAACCGCGTGGTTCAGACCGTGGATTGCAACCTGGTTGATCAGTCGCAGTAAACAGCGCGACTGGCTATGCCTTGACGCAAGCCCCGGCCGATTCCGTCGGTCGGGGCTTTTTCATGGCGTCTGCTCGGCTTGCCCGTCTTCCTCGTCTTCCGTGTCGTGATCGGCCTTGTAGATCTCGCTGAGCTTGTAATTGTTGTAGGCGAAGCGCACGAGCACGGTACCCGCCGCGGCTGCCGGCAGTGCCAGCAGCACGCCGGCGAAGCCGAACAGCTGGCCGCCGGCCATGACGGCGAAGATCACCAGCACCGGATGCAGGCCGATCCGGTCGCCGACCAGCTTGGGCGTGAGCACGAAGCTTTCGATCAGTTGGCCGACGACGAACACCACGCCGACTGAAACCAGGAAGACCAGGCTGAAATCCTGGATCACCGCCGTGATCCCGGCCAGCAGTATGCCGATGATGGCGCCCAGGTACGGCACGAAGCTGACCAGGCCGGCAATCATGCCGATGGCGATGGCATTGTTGAGGCCGACGATCCACAGCCCGGTGGCATAGACCAGGCCGAGGCTGAGCATCACCATTAGCTGGCCGCGCAGGAAGCCGCCGAGTGCCTCGTCGCAGTCCTCGGTCAGCTTCACGACCGTGGGTTCGACGTTGCGGGGCAGGATGTCGCGCAGGGTGTCCATCAGCAGCCGCCAGTCGCGCAGCAAGTAGAACGTGACGAGTGGCACGAGGACCATCGAGGTAATCCAGACCAGGAAGCGTCCGCCCGACTGGGTCATGATGCTCAGGACGTTGCCGGCCGCTCCGGCGATATTCGAAAAGTACTCCTGGATCAGCCCGCGCGCGCGCTCGACATCGAAGGACTGGAGATCGAGCGTGATGCCGAGCTGCGCTTCGATCCAGGGGAGCGCGTTCTGCTGGAAGGCGTCCACGTAGCCCGGCAGCCGGCCGAAGAAGTCAGCAATCTCGCGAATCAGCACGGGCACGACGATCAGCAGGACCACCACCATGAGCAGGAAGGCCAGGGCGAAGACGACGGCCACGGCCAGGTCGCGGCGTATGCGCCTGTCTTCGAGCCAGCCGACGATCGGGTTGACCATGTAGGCGATGAGGACGCTGATGAAAAAGGGCGTCAGAACCGGTCCGAGCAGCCAGAGGAGCCACCCGGCGATCAACAGGCTGGCCAGGATCCACAGGATCTGGTAACGGCTGAGCTGCGGAAACGGTGTGTGTCGGGACTCGTTCATCGATCTTTCCGTTGCGGACGCGATGCGCGAATACTGGCAGGGCTTCACGGTGCTTGCAACTGCCGGGCGTGACCCCGAAACGGCCACGAAGGGTATAATCCCGCGGCGACGCCGGGTTCGTCCCCGCGGGCCCTAGAAGCTCATACGGCAAAGGCAGATTCTTCTCCATGACAATCGATATCAACGTCAACTCCGAAATCGGACCGCTCAGGACCGTGGTCGTCCACTCACCGGGCCAGGAAATCGAGAACATGACGCCGCAGACGGCGGCCGAGGTGCTGTACGACGATATTCTCAACCTGGAACTGGCCGTCGGCGAGCACCGTCAGCTCAAGGGTGTGCTCGAGCGTGTGTGCCGCACGATCGAGCTGCACGACCTGCTGGTGGAGGTGCTGGAGGACGGCCGCGTTTGCGAAGCGCTGGTGCAGGCGCTGTGCGAATTGTTCGATTCCCCCGAGGTGCGCGACGAACTGCTCGATCTCTCGGCCGAGGACCTGGCGCGGCAGCTGGTGGTGGGCACGCCCAAGAAACCGATCAGCCTGGAGAAATTCCTGAGCCCCTCGCGTTACGCCATTCCG
The DNA here is from genome assembly GCF_042310355.1 of Wenzhouxiangella indolica. Taxonomy (NCBI): domain Bacteria; kingdom Pseudomonadati; phylum Pseudomonadota; class Gammaproteobacteria; order Chromatiales; family Wenzhouxiangellaceae; genus Wenzhouxiangella; species Wenzhouxiangella indolica. The sequence goes on from NZ_JBHJMR010000001.1 coordinate 684,575, forward strand.
CCGCTACCGAATACCTTCTTCACGCGCGATGCAACGATGTGCGTCAACGACCGCATCATCATCGGCTCGATGGCCTACCGCGCGCGCATGGCCGAGGCGCTGCTGCTCAAGGCCGTGGTTCAGTATCACCCGGACATTCACACCGGCGGTTTCTACTTCGACGGCACCGAGAACCGCAATTCCGAGGTCACCATCGAGGGCGGCGACCTGCTGGTGATCCGCGAGGACCTGGCAGTCATCGGTTACAGCGAGCGAACCTCGCTGGCCGGCATCGACCAATTGATGCGCTCGATCGCTTCACAGGGGCCGATCAGCAATTTCATCGTGGTCGAGATTCCCAAGACGCGGGCGACGATCCACCTGGACATGATTTTCACCATGGTCGACCACGACAAGTGCGTGGTGTTTCCGCCCCTGATCACCGGCGCCAACCGCTCGCGCGCCTTCCACTGCGCTTTCAACGGCGGACCGGATGCGAAGATCACCGAATACCGGGACGTGCTCGGCGCGCTGTCGGCGCTGGGCGTCGACCTGGCGCCGATCAATTGCGGCGGTGAACAGGAGTTCCACCAGGAGCGCGAGCAGTGGGCCAGCGGGGCCAATTTCTTCGCCTTCGGCCCGGGCCAGATCCTGGGCTACCGGCACAATCGCTATACCGTCGAGGCGCTCTCGGGCGCCGGATTCAACGTCGTCGATGCGCCCGAGTTGATTGAGGGCAAGCGCACGATCGGCCCGGACGAGCGTGTCGTGGTGACGATCGGCGGCGCGGAGCTCTCGCGCGGCGGCGGCGGCTGCCGGTGCATGACCATGCCGGTCGCGCGCGGTCCCGTCTGATACCGGGCCCGATATTGACGCCGATCAAGGTCGCACTTGAACGGGCGTGACAATCTGCCATCATGGAAGTGTGGGATTCGCCGCTTGATCGTAGAGGGAGCGCGGCATGGCAGGGACATCGAAACGTAGCTCGAGCATTCACCGGTACGCGCTGAGTCTCGGCGCAGCGGTCGGCGGCGGCTTGCTGTTGATGGTGGCTGCAAGCCTGGCTGCACCGGGCGAGGATGGCGCTGCGGCCGTTTCCGACGACGCCCGAGCCTGCCTCGTCTGCCACGGGCCCAACGCCTCGCGGCCGGCCGATGACATCCTGCACTCGAGCCACGCGGTGCTTTTCGGTGACGGCGGGCAGGCCTGCGCGGCCTGTCACGGGCCCAGCCGGGACCACTTTTCGGTCAATGAAGACGGCTCCCGGCCGCTGCCGGATCGATCCTTCGGCGATGCCGATGCGCCGGAAGCGGCCAACGCGACCTGCATGAACTGTCACGCCGCCCAGGTCGGGCCGCACTGGAGCGGCAGCGTGCACGAGTTCGAGGAGCTGGCCTGCACGGATTGCCACGCGGTCCACGAGCGGGAAGGGGATCCGGCGCTCGACCCCGATCGCCAGGTTTCCGCCTGTTTCGACTGTCACCAGCGCGAGCGCGCCGAGTTTCAGCGCCCGCACCGCCACCCCGTCAGCGGCAGCGCCTTGGCTTCGGATACTGGTTTGTTGACCTGCAGCGACTGCCACGCCCCGCACGGCAACGTGTCGGCAGCAAGTCTCAATCAAGCCACGCTCAACGAAACCTGCTATGACTGCCATGCGGAGTTGCGAGGCCCCTTCCTGTGGGAGCACGCGCCGGTCAGGGAGGACTGCAGCAGCTGCCATCTGCCGCACGGTGGCATCCACGATGCCCTGTTGCGCCAGCGTCCGCCGCAGCTTTGCCAGCAGTGTCACCTGGCACAGTTCCATCCCAGCACGGTGCGAAGCGGTAGTGGATTGCCGCCGCGCGGCGCCGATCCCAACCTGCTCGGCCAGTCCTGCATGAATTGCCACAGCGCGGTGCACGGCTCCAATCACCCGTCGTCGCCCGGGTTGACGCGTTAGCGGTCATGAATCGAGTCTCGAGATCAGCCCTGCTCGCCGCCTGCCTGCTCGCCTCGGCCGCAGCGGAACCGGTGTTCGGCCAGGCGCCTCGCCTGTTCGGCCACATCGATCTCGGCCTGGCCTGGCTGGAGGACGAATCGGGGCTCTTCGGGCGCTATTCCGGGCTCGACGAGCAAGGCTTCGCGCCGCTGCTTTCGTTTTCGCTCAAGTACCAGGGTGAACGACCCGAGGACTGGCGATGGCGCCTGGATGGCGCCCGGCTCGGCCTCGACTCGAGACGGCTGAGCGTGCGCGCCGACCGCGCCGGGCGCCAGTCCGTCTTGCTGTCCTGGCGCGAGCTGCCGGGCTGGACGCTGTCCGGCGGTCGCACGCCGTTCTCGCTCGACTCGACCGGTCGGCACGTCTTGCCGGGCGACTGGCAGGGCCAGCAGACCACGGCCGGGATCTCCGATCCGGCGGCTGCGCTGAACGCCGTCGAAATCCGCTCGCGGCGCCAACGCCTCGACCTCGGGTTCCGACAGCGATTTCGCGATCGCTGGCGCGTCGAAGTCGACGCCAGCGAAGAGCATCGCGATGGCAACCGGATCATTGGCGCGATTTTCGGCTACACCGGGGGCAATCCAAGGGGCATGCTTCTTCCCGCGGTGGTCGACGATCGCACGCAGCGTATCGAGAGCCGTCTCACCTACAGCGATCCCGGCGGCCACCAGATGGGCCTGGCCTGGTCCAGCTCCTTCTACCGCAACGCACGCGATTCGCTGACGTTCGACAACCCCTTCGCCGCTCATCCCCAGTGGGCGCCGGGGACGGGCCACCCCGACGGATCGGGTCGCCTGGCCGATTATCCGGACAACACGGCGCATCAATTGCGGGCCTTCGGTGCCTGGAAGCTGGGACGGCGTGCCCGACTCGGCGCTGACCTGGCGTTCGGCTCCATGCGGCAGAACGACCTGCTGCTTCCCTACACGGCCAATCCCCGACTGGCGGTCGACGAGCCCCTGCCGGTCTCGCGGCTCGATGCCGAGATGCGCACGACCCTGGGCAATGTCCGACTGGTCACGCCCTGGACCGATCGCGGCAACCTGGTGATCAACTACCGGTTCGATGAACGCGACAATCGCACGCCGTCGCTCGCCTGGCGCATCGTCGGCGCCGATTCTCAGGACCAGCGTGCGCCGGAGGAGACCCGGATCAATCTGCCCTACAGCCTGCGCAGTCAGACCCTGGATTTCGACAGTCGCTGGCGCCTGGCCGGCAGCCAGCGACTGGTCGCGGGGCTCGGCTTCAAGCGTGAAGACCGTGACGATTTCGCCGAGGTTGCGCAGTTCGACGAGTGGGGTGGCGAGCTGGGTTGGCGAGGACGGCTCGGGCGCGCCGTTCGTCTGCGCGTCGACGCCGAACACGCCGTCCGCCGTTTCGACGAATACCAGGGCCGGGCGCCTTACCGCGCCGGGCGTTTGCCGGGCAGCGTGGAACCGGACGACTTCGAGAATCATCCGGAATTGCGCAAGTACAACGTCGCCGATCGCGATCGCTCCGGCATCCGGCTGCGCATGGATACTCAGCCCACGCAGCGCCTGAGCCTGGGCCTGAGTGCAGGCTACAACCGCGACGACTACGACGATTCGCGCTTCGGGCTCGAGGGCGCCGAAGCCCGCACGATCAGCGCCGACCTGGGTTGGCAACTCGCAGACCGGGTCAGCCTCTCGGGCCTGGTCTCAAGCGACCGCTACGAGGCGGAACAGTCCGGCCGCGACTGGCCGGGTTTCGCGCCGCAACTGGCCTTCGATCCGACCAGAAACTGGTGGGCCAGCCACGATGACCGCGTCGAGACCTCCAGCCTGTCGCTGGAGTGGCGGGAGTCCGCGCCCGCCCGGCGGGCCCTCGCGATGTTCGGGTTCGACGCCAGCGTGGACCTGGGTGCGGACCTGGTCCACGTGCGTGCGCGCAGCGATATCGATGTCCGCGCGGCCGAAGGACTATCGGTCGAGCCCCTGCCGGAAGTCTCGAGCCGACGCCGGGCCTGGGCCGCCTGGGCGCGCGTACAGCTGCCCGACGGCTGGCGCCTTCAGTTGCGCGTCGAGCACGAGCGCTATCGCGCCCGTGATTTTGCCCACGACGAGATCGATATCGACAGCGTGGCCAACATCCTGTTGCTGGGCCAGCCGGCGCCGGACTACTCGTTGACCGCCGTGCTGGCGACCCTGCGCTATCGGTTCTGACTCGTCAGCCTGCGTTTTCTCAGTCTCCGTTTTCCATGAGTTCCCCGAGCAGATACTGTTCGGCCATCTGCCAGGCCCGCTCGGAGTGGTCGCGCCCGTAGCCCTTGGTGCGCATGCCCTCGGTTGCTTCCTTGCCGCACCAGGGCTCGAGCACTTCCGGCGGCGTGGGGTGTTGTTCGATATAGTCGGTGAAGTCGTAGACTTTGCCCTCGATGGCCATCCAGCAGTCGTCGATGGTGGCGTGCTCGGCCACTTCGGCCAGGGTGTAGGTCGAATCTCCGTCCGACTCGTGCGAACCGGAACCGGCCCGGGCGGTGGGCGTGAGCGCATCGAGCGCGGCAATGGTCAGGATCGAGGCCCAGAAGGCGACAAAGATCGTGTAGACAAGCTGTTTCATAGCAGCTGAAACTCCTCGGTGTGGATTCTGGATGCGGGTATCCCCGCGCGGGCGGCGTGTTGCCGGATCAGGGCGTTGAGCGGCTCGGGGCCGCAGATATAGACCATGCGTTGAGCGAAATCGGGGCAGGTCTCATGCAGGTAGTCCATTGACACCGGGCCCTCGCGGTAAAAGTAATGGATGTGAAACTCGAAGCCTTCGAGCTTGCCGGCCAGTTCCCGCAGCTCTTCGGAAAAAATTTCTCGCGGCGGGTCCTGCACGCAGAAGATCAGGCGGGCGTCGGCGCTTTCCCCGCGCCGCAAAAGGTGGCGCATGCGCGCGAGAAAGGGCGTGACGCCGATGCCGCCGGCAACCCAAAGCTCGGGTTCTCGCACCGTGTCGGGTGAGAGAAAGAAGCGTCCGTAGGGGCCTTCCACGCGTGCGCGCGTGCCGGGCCGCACGGTCTGCGCGGCCCGGCTGGCATCGCCCAGCGCCTTGATCGCCACGCGCAGCTGGTCCTCGTCGGGCGAGGAAGAGAGCGTGTAGGGGTGCTCCTCGCCGCGGCCGGCCTCCAGCGATTCATCCTCGAGCGTGAGATAGATGAAATTGCCGGCGTCATGGCGTAGCGCCCGGCCCTGCGGCGCCAGGCTGATTTCCACCACGTTGTTGGTTGCCGCGGCCACGTCGCTGACGGTGTATTCGATTCGCCCGATGCGCCGGGAGAACACGAAGCGCCAGCCCACGGCGCCGACCGCGAGCAGCGCCAGGGTGGACCACAGCGCGATGTCGAGCCACTGGGGCAGGCCGCGCGAGAGCCAGAAATTGTGCAGCAAGGCCAGCGCCACGGCCGGTCCGGCGAGGCGGTGGACTTTCTTCCAGCGCTCGTAGCGGGGGTGGCCGAAAAACGAGAAACTCGGCGCCAGGAAGATCATCATCAGGACCAGCGCCGCCCAGCCGCTCCAGCTGCCGAGATCCGACAATGGCGGGAAAAGGGTGTTGGTCGCCGCCGAGACGCTCGCGCCGGCGGCTGAAAAAGCCAGCAGGAGCGGATGGAGAAGCAGAAGGATCAACGACCAGGCGCCGAGCAGGTGGTGCGTCTGCCACAGCCGGGTCAGCCCGCCGAAGGGGCGGTCGAAGCCCGGCACGCGGGCGCTGAGTATCGCGGCCAGCAGCAGCATCGACAAACCGGCCACACCCGTCAGCCGACCGGCAGTGTTGAGCAGGGCAGTAGTCGAGGCGAGGTCACTTGCTTTCAGGTTGATGATGAACAGCAGTGAAGGCAGCAGCGCCGCCAGCCATACCAGGCGGTGAGCGGATCTGGCCGACATGCAGTACCTCCTCGAGAATCGACGGAATTCGCTGCAGACCAATGTAGCAGAGCGAGGGGCGTCCTTGCTTCCCCGGCAGCAAGCGGTATACCTTTACGCTTCTTTTGCCGAGGGGAAGTCGCCTTGTTCCGAATCATGATACTTGTTGCCGCGCTGTTCGTGCAGGCCGCGCCCCGGGCCGAGGAGCCGGTGCTGCGCCAAGCCGTGCCCGGCGTGCACGCCTTGACCGGCGTGACCCTGGTAACGGCGCCGGGCGAGCGTGTCAGCAACGGTACGATCGTTGTGCGCGACGGCATCATCGAAGCCGTCGGCGCCGACGTGGCGGTTCCCGCCGACGCCCGGGTGCATGAATTCGACCCCGAAGAGGGCGAGGTTCGCGTGTATCCCGGGCTGATCGATGCCTACGTCCCGATCGCCTTTTCCGGCGAAAGCGACGGGGATGCCGATGAAGACGAGGAGACGGACACGCTTCGACCCGGCCAGTACCCGCATCCGCTCGTCACGCCCGCGCGCCGCCTGGATTCGAAACGGTGGCCGGCGGAGCGGATCCAGGGCTTGCGTCGCGCCGGGTTCACCACCGCGGCAGTGGCCCCCGACAAGGGCTTGTTCCGCGGCTACAGCGCGCTGGTCAACCTGGGCGAGGGTGGCCTGGCCGACAACCTGATCGAGCCGGCGATGTTCCAGCACCTGTCCCTGGGCGCGACGACTTCGGGTCGGCAGTTCCCCAATTCACGCATGGGCTCAGTCGCCCTCCTGCGTCAGGTCATGATCGATGCGCAGTGGCAGGTACGGGCTAGAGCGGCCTGGGCCCGCAACCCGGCGCAGCCGAGGCCGACGTTCCTCGAGGACATCGAGGCGCTCGAGCCGGTTTTCGACGGCCGGCGTTCGCTCGTGATCGAGTCGAGCGACATGCTCGACAGCCTGCGCGCCGCGCGCGTGGCCGGCGAGTTCGAGCTCGAACCCTGGCTGGTGGGTCACGGCCGCGAGTACCAGCGCCTCGACAGCCTGGCCGAGACCGGCCTGGGCCAGATCCTGCCGCTGGATTTTCCCGAGCCACCCGACGTGGACGGCAGCGAGCGCGATATCTCCCTGCACGAGCTTCGGCACTGGCAGCTCGCGCCGGAGAACCCGCAGCGGGTGATGGAGGCCGGCCTTCCGGTCGTTTTCACCAGCCATCCGCACGGCAGCGCGGATGCCATTTTCGCCAATCTCGCGCGCGCCATCGAGCGAGGTCTCGACCCCGAGCGGGCGCTGGCGGCGCTGACCACGGGTCCGGCCGAAATGCTGGGCATCGGCGACCGGGCAGGGCGGCTCGCACCCGGCTACATGGCGAATTTCCTGGTGGTCGAGGAAGAACTCTTCGTCGAATCGCCGGCGCTGCGAGAAGTCTGGATCGACGGGCGCCAGCACATCCTGCGCGAGCTCGAGCCGCCCGAGATCGAACCGGCCGGCAGTTGGGATCTGACCCTGGTGGTGACCGGCATGGGCAACATGGATGCCGTGCTCGAGCTCGAAGGCGAGGCGCCGACCCTGTCGGGCACGCTCAAGGTCATGGGCAGTTCAGTTCCCCTGGCCGAGGCGCGTGTCTCGGGCAGCCGCCTGGACGTGCGCATCGACGGCGCGCGGCTGGGCATGCCCGGCGCGATTACGTTCTACATGGACATCGAGGACGAGCGCGGAAGAGGCAGCGGCTCGAGCCCGCAGGGAGAGTTCGAAGTGCGCGGACGACGCGGCAGCGACCCGGACGACAAGGAGGGCACGGCATGAAGAGACCGACCGAATTACTGACCGCTGCGGCCCTGCTGCTTTGCGCACTAACGGCGCAGGCATACGACATCGAGGCCTGGAACAGCTCGCTGCCCGATCAGCCCGACGCCGTGGTGATCCGCAACGCCACGGTCTGGACCGCCGGCGAAGCCGGGATCCTCGAAGACACCGACGTACTGATCCGGCGCGGTCGCATCGCGGGTGTGGGACAGGACCTGCGCGCACCCGGTGATGCCGTCGAGATCGACGCGGCCGGTCGCCACGTCACGCCGGGCCTGATCGACGCCCACTCGCACGCGGCGATGGTCGGCGGCGTCAACGAGTCCTCGCTGATCAGCACGGCCATGGTGCGCGTGGGCGATGTCATCGACGCCGACTCGATCAATATCTACCGGCAGATGGCCGGCGGACTGACCGCCATGCACCTGATGCACGGTTCGGCCAACGCGATCGGCGGCCAGAACATCATCGTCAAGCTGCGCTGGGGCGCGGATCCGGAAGAAATGATCGTCGAGGGCCAGCCGGGCGTGATCAAGTTCGCCCTGGGCGAGAACCCCAAGCAGAGCAACTGGCAGCCGGACACGCCGCGCTACCCCGACAGCCGCCAGGGCGTGAACCAGATCATCGACGAGAAGTTCCAGCAGGCCGAGGCGTATCGGCGGCGGCACGCTCAAGATCGCGGCCGCAATGCAGTACCGCCGCGCCGCGACCTGGAAATGGAAACCCTGCTGGAGATCATCGACGGCAACATCCACGTGCACTCGCACGGCTACCGCGCCGACGAGTTCATCGCGCTGCTGCGCACGGCCGAGCGCCACGACTTCCGCATCAAGGCGCTGCACCACGTGCTCGAGGGCTACAAGGTGGCCGACGAGCTAGTCGAGCACGGCGCCGCCGCCTCGACCTTTTCGGACTGGTACGGTTTCAAGTACGAGGCGCGCGACGCCATTCCCTACAACGCCGCCCTGATGCACGAGCGCGGCGTGCTCACCAGCGTCAACTCCGACAATCCCGAGCTGGCGCGGCGGATGAACATCGAGGCGGCCAAGTCCGTGCGCTACGGCGGCATGGACGAGCACGAGGCCCTGAAGCTGGTCACCGCCAACCCGGCGGCGCAGCTGGGCCTGGCCGATCGCATCGGCCGGGTGGTCGAGGATCTCGATGCCGATCTCGTCATCTGGAGCGGCCATCCCCTGTCGGTGACCAGCCGCGTCGACCAGACCTGGATCGACGGCCGGCGCTACTTCGACCGCCAGCGCGATCTCGAGGCGCGCGAAGCCTGGGAAGACGAGCGCCAGCGCCTGATCGAGCTGGTCCGCAGCGAGAGCGAGCCGCAAGAAGCGCCCGAAACCGAAGCGGTGCCGGAGGCCGACGGCGAGCCGGAGTCCGAGGACGCCGATCCCGAACCGGGGCTCGAAGCCCTGAGACGCCTGCTGGGAGGAGCCCGCTCATGACCCCGACGCTGACAACAATCGTGACCACAATCGTGAAAACAAGCGGACTTCGAATCGCCGGGCTCTCCCTGCTGGCCTTGAGCCTGACCGCCGCCGCCGAGCCGGTGGCCTACGTGGGTGCGACGCTGCACCCGGTCAGCGGCGAGCCGATCGAGCAGGGCGTCGTGCTGGTTCGCGACGGCCGCATCGAGGCGCTGGGCGCCGACGTGGCCGTGCCCGAGGAGGCGACCCGCGTGGATCTTTCCGGGCAGCACGTCTATCCCGGCCTCATCCACGCCGGCACCGTGCTTGGCCTGACCGAGATCGGCAGCGTGGCCGGCACCGACGACACCACCGAGACCGGCCAGATCAATGCCGCCATCCGGGCCGAGATCGCCGTCAACCACGACTCCATGTTGTTCGCGCCCAATGCCAGCAATGGCTTGCTCACCGCCCACGTGGTGCCGCGCGGCGGCCTGATTCGCGGCAGCTCGGCGGTGATCGCTCTGGCCGGCTGGAACTGGGAAGAAATGACCCTGCGCGCACCGGCCGGTATGCATATCGCCTTCCCCCGCGGTGCCGCCGACGAAGAGGAGAACGACGACCTGGTGCTGCTCGACCGCGTGCTGGACCAGGCGCGCGCCTGGGCCGGGGCGATGGAAGCCCACCGCAGCGGCGAGGCGCCGAGGCCGGCGCCCAACGATCAGTTCGCCGCGCTCGCGCCCCTGCTGGCCGGCGAGCAGCGCCTGTTCCTGCATGCCGACGACGAGGACGACATGAACGCCGCCCTCGACTGGGCTGCCCGCCAGGGCTTCGAGAACCTGGCGCTGGTCGGCGGCCCCGACCTGCAACACGTGGCCGGTCGCCTGGCCGCCAACGGCATCGATGCGGTGCTCACGGGCGTGCACGTAATGCCCGAACGCGCCTGGGAATCCTACGATGCCGCCTACATCGCCGCCTCCCGCCTGGCCGAGGCCGGCGTGCGCTTCGCCATTACCGACGGCGGCTCGGGTTTCACGGCCGGCAATGCCCGCCACATTCCCTTCCACGCCGGCATGGCGGTGGCCTTCGGCCTGACCGAGCAAGACGCGATCAAGAGCGTGACCCAGTGGCCGGCCGAAATCCTCGGCGTGGGCGAGGAACTGGGCACGCTCGAGCCCGGCAAGCGCGCGACCTTCTTCACGACCGACGGTTCGCCACTGGAAGCGACGACCCAGGTGCTGGGCGCCTGGATCGACGGCGAAGCCTACGATTTCTCGCGCGATCGTCAGCGGCAGCTCTACGAGCGCTACCGCAATCGGCCGCGGGCGGCGGCTTTGTGATGAATGGTTTTTTGGTGCTTTGGGTTTTTGGTGTTTTGGTGTGGCGGTGCACGGGGATGGGGGCGTAGGTTGGAGGCGCGTTTCTGACGGACGGTTGATCTCTGAATCCTTGGGGCGTTTGGTGAGTTGGTGCCACCGGTCGCTTCGGTGGCTTCGACAAGTCAAAGGCGTTTCGCCCGCCTGCTTCGCAGGCTGATGGCGAGTAACTTTTTCTCCAGAGCAAGAAAAAGTCACCAAAAATTGCTCTTCAAAGTCAAAGTCCCACGCTCTGTTGTCTCAGGAGCGTGCTCACTGTGGGGGCTGGCCCCTTCGGTGAGCGGGCTTCGCGACAGCCCGGCTGGTCGCGTGGTGCCCCGGATCGTTTCCGAAAGTGGCCATGGGAGGGATCCCGGGCTTGCGCTCTGGATTGACCCCCGCGCGCTTTGCGCGCGCCATCTGCGCGGTTGCGGAGAAGCGTAGGATGCGTGGAGCGAAGCGCAACGCATCGGCCGATGCGTTACGGCCCTACGGGC